>NZ_JBKDZH010000079.1:0-26580 GCF_047971185.1 Kluyvera sp. | reverse complement strand
GCTTGGCCGGGCTACGTTTCTCGCATATTGGTAGCCCGGCCAAGCGCAGCGCCGCCGGGAATGCACGAAAGACCAATAAAAAACGCTGCCGAAGCAGCGTTTTTTATGCCGTTTATTTCACCTGCTGGCCAGGTTTCGCACCGTCGTCCGGGCTTAACAGGAAGATATCCTTACCGCCAGGGCCTGCCGCCATCACCATCCCTTCCGAGATACCGAAGCGCATTTTACGCGGCGCCAGGTTGGCCACCATCACGGTCAGGCGACCGATCAGCGGCTGCGGGTCCGGGTAGGCGGAACGGATGCCGGAGAAGACATTGCGCTTCTCACCGCCGAGATCCAGCGTCAGGCGCAGCAGCTTGTCGGAGCCTTCCACGAACTCGGCGTTTTCAATCAGCGCTACGCGCAGGTCAATTTTGGCGAAATCGTCAAAGGTGATGGTTTCCTGAATCGGATCGTCCGCCAGCGGACCGGTCACCGGCGCTGCCGCCGCTTTCACTTCTTCTTTTGATGCTTCCACCAGTGCTTCTACCTGTTTCATTTCAATGCGGTTATACAGCGCCTTGAAGGTGTTGATTTTGTGGCCGACCAGCGGCTGGTTAATTGCGTCCCAGGTCAGTTCGGTGTTAAGGAACGCTTCGGTGCGCTCGGCCAGCTGCGGCAGCACCGGCTTCAGCCAGGTCATCAGCACGCGGAACATGTTCAGGCCCATGGTGCAGATTGCCTGCAGGTCGGCGTCGCGGCCTTCCTGTTTGGCGACAACCCACGGTGCCTGCTCGTCAACGTAGCGGTTTGCCACGTCGGCCAGCGCCATGATTTCACGGATGGCTTTGCCGAACTCGCGGCTTTCCCACGCTTCGCCAATCGCGGCGGCCGCGTCGGTGAAGGTTTTGTACAGCGCCGGGTCAGCCAGCTCGGCGGACAGCACGCCGTCGAAACGCTTGGCGATAAAGCCGGCGTTACGGGAGGCCAGGTTGACCACTTTATTGACGATGTCGGCGTTAACGCGCTGGATAAAGTCTTCCAGGTTCAGGTCGATGTCGTCGATGCGGGAAGAGAGCTTGGCGGTGTAGTAGTAGCGCAGGCTGTCGGCGTCGAAGTGGTTCAGCCAGGTGCTGGCTTTAATGAAGGTGCCGCGCGATTTGGACATCTTCGCGCCGTTCACCGTCACGTAGCCGTGCACGAACAGGTTGGTCGGCTTGCGGAAGTTGCTGCCTTCCAGCATCGCTGGCCAGAACAGGCTATGGAAGTAGACAATGTCTTTCCCGATAAAGTGATACAGCTCGGCGCTAGAGTCTTTGTTCCAGTATTCGTCGAAGCTGGTGGTGTCGCCGCGCTTGTCGCACAGGTTCTTGAAAGAGCCCATGTAGCCGATCGGTGCGTCCAGCCAGACGTAGAAGTATTTGCCCGGCGCGTTCGGGATTTCAAAGCCGAAGTACGGCGCGTCGCGGGAGATATCCCACTGCTGCAGGCCGGATTCGAACCACTCCTGCATTTTGTTCGCCACCTGCTCCTGCAGCGCGCCGCTGCGGGTCCACGCCTGCAGCATTTCGCTAAAGGACGGCAGGTCAAAGAAGAAGTGTTCAGATTCACGCATCACCGGCGTAGCGCCGGACACCACGGATTTCGGCTCGATAAGCTCGGTCGGGCTGTAGGTCGCGCCGCACACTTCGCAGTTATCGCCGTACTGATCCGGCGATTTACATTTCGGGCAGGTGCCTTTCACGAAACGGTCCGGAAGGAACATGCCTTTTTCCGGATCGTACAGCTGAGAGATAGTGCGGTTTTTAATAAAACCATTCTCTTTCAGGCGACCGTAAATCAGCTCGGACAGCTCGCGGTTCTCATCGCTGTGCGTGGAGTGATAGTTGTTGTAGCTGATGTTAAAGCCAGCAAAGTCCGTCTGATGTTCCTGACTCATTTCGGCAATCATCTGCTCTGGCGTAATGCCTAGCTGCTGAGCTTTCAGCATGATCGGCGTGCCGTGGGCGTCGTCCGCGCAGATGAAGTTAACCTCGTGGCCGCGCATTCGCTGGTAACGGACCCAGACATCAGCCTGGATGTGCTCCAGCATATGGCCGAGGTGGATGGAACCGTTGGCGTACGGCAGTGCGCACGTTACCAGAATTTTCTTCGCGACTTGAGTCATAGTGAACGTTACTTCTTATGTAGTGAAAAGGGCTTTTGATGTTACCTGAAAGGCTTTCCTTTGATAAGCCCAAAGCGTGCCTCATACCGAGCTAAATCAAGCCTGCGAAAGAGTCGTGCAGAAAAACGTCGATTTTGCAGGCGTGTTAACGCCGACCGGCGCAGTGTTCCCGCTTTTTGCATCAACGCGGATGCTAGCGAAATATAAAGATCATTTTTATGAATGTTGTTTTGTTTATTATTTATTTTAATGATCTGGATGGCCGATTTTTGCGCTTAATTAACGCATTGAGAAATAATAATCATCGTTAGATATTTGTTGTAATTATAGTGCTATGTGTAATTTGTTTTTAATCAATAAAACAAAAGTATTACATTGCTACCACTTTTCTAATGTGAGAATTTTACTTCAAGGGAAATAACCCTTAACAACAATCAAATAAATACAAATAAGGACATCATTATGAGATATTCAATTCTGTCTGTTTCGGTATTATCAGCAGTAATGATGAGTGCTGGCGCGATGGCTGCAGACGATGAAGCGGTATTGCATATTAATGGCAAAGTCCTGGGCACCACCTGCCAGATTGAAGACGGGAAAAACCAGGCCACTATTACTATGCCGGATGTCAGCGTCGATGCCTTTAGTACTCTGAGCGCGGGACAGGAGCTGAAAGCCTATTCCAGCAGCGCGGTCGGCAATATTAAATTTAAATGTGACCCGAACGTAACGCCGCGTATTTCATTTGGTGTTGATGGTTTTAACGGCAGCGGTAGCGATATTACTCGCAACACCTCCGGTGACAATGGCGTGGGCTTTAAAGTACATATGAATAACTCGACAGAGGCCATTAGCCCACAGAAATCAATCACGCTGGTAAAACAGGCTGATGGGATTTATACGCTGGATTTCTCTGCCTATTATGCCCGTAGTACTGGCACGGTAACCAGTGGTGAAGTTGATTCTAGTATTACCATGCAGGTTTTCTCTGATTAATTAAATTTTAGACAAACGGCGGTTAATACCGCCGTTTAATCCCGGACGATTATGCAAAAAATAATAGCCTTAACATTAGCGGTAGTGAGTTTATCGGCTCAGGCTGGCGTGGTGGTTTATGGGACTCGGGTTATTTATCCCGCAGAAAAACAAGATGTGGTGGTACAGATTATGAACCAGGGTGAGCGCGCCTCGCTGGTTCAGTCATGGATTGATGATGGCGATACGTCGCTACCGCCGGAAAAAATCGATGTGCCGTTTATGCTAACGCCCCCGGTCGTGCGGGTGGCGGGGAACTCCGGGCAGCAGATAAAAATCAAAAAAATGCCCAATTCGCTGGCGCAGGACAGAGAGAGCCTGTTCTTTTTAAACGTGCTGAGTATTCCCCCTAACGATGCACAGAATAGCGGTAAAAATGTGATTAAATTTGCGATGCAAAATCGCATCAAGCTGTTCTGGCGGCCGGCGGGCATTGCGCCGATCGATCGCGCGAGTTTTCGCCAGATCTCGTTAAGCAATAGTGGACGGGGGGTGACGATTAAAAATGATAACGCCAATTGGATTACCCTAACCGATATTAAATTCAATGATGTTAAGGTAAATGCCCATACCATCATGTTGCCGCCCCACGCCAACGAGGTGTTAACGCTGAAAAATAATAATGCCCGCCAATATTCACTGACGATTATTGACGACCACGGTAACTATATCAGCGATAGGATTAACGTAAAATAACAGGAGCCGATTATGTTAAGGATGGCCCCTTTCGTTTCGACAATAGTATTCTCATTATTCGTTAGCGGTGTGCAGGCTGAAGAGGAAACCTTCGATACTCATTTTATGATGGGCGGAATGCAGGGTGTTAAAACCGACAGCTTTCAACTTAATGGCGACCGTCCCATTGCCGGTGAATATGAGCTGGACGTTTATGTTAATCAGCAATGGCGTGGCAAGTACACGCTGAATATTACCGAAGATACTCAACTCACTCTTTCTCAACTTCAGCAAATGGGCATTAACGTCAAGGCTTTTGGCGATGTGAATACTATTCCATTAGCGCAGGCGGTGCAGGGCGGCAGCTATACGTTCGATATTAGCGTTTTTCGCCTCGACCTGCGCGTGCCGCAGGCCTATGTTAATCAGCTTGAAGAGGGGTACGTGGTGCCAGAAAACTGGCAGCGCGGTATTAACGCCTTTTATACGTCTTATTATGCCAGCCAATATTATAGCGATTATCATAACGCGGGGAGCAGTAAAAACAGCTTCGTGCGATTTAACAGCGGGCTTAATCTACTCGGTTGGCAGCTGCATTCCGACGCCAGCTTTAGCCAGGCCGACAACGATGCGGGCGTCTGGAAAAGCAATACCCTGTACCTCGAGCGCAGCTTCGCTTCCATTCTGGGCGTATTTCGCGCGGGCGAGATGTATACCTCGGCGGATCTCTTCGATGCGGTGCGTTTTCGCGGCGTGCGGCTGTTCCACGATTTACAGATGCAGCCAAACTCAAAGCAGAATTTTGCGCCGCTGGTGCAGGGCATTGCGCAGAGCAACGCGCTGGTGACGGTCGAGCAGAACGGCTTTGTGGTCTATCAGAAGGAGGTGCCGCCCGGGCCGTTTGCGATTGCCGATCTCCAGCTGGCGGGCGGCGGTGGCGATCTCGACGTGACGGTGAAAGAGGCCGACGGTACGCTGACGCAGTATCTGGTGCCCTACGGCGCGGTGCCGAACATGCTTCAGCCCGGCGTAGCAAAGTATGATGTTGTGGCCGGGCGCAGCCAGATTGAAGGGGCCAGCCGGCAGAGCGATTTTAGCCAGCTGAGCTACCAGTATGGGCTGAATAGCCTGCTGACGCTGTACGGCGGCGCAATGCTGGCGGACAGCTATAACGCCTTTACGCTCGGCTCCGGCTGGAATACCCGCTGGGGCGCGTTTTCCCTGGATGCCGTGCGCTCGCATAGCCGTCAGGATAACGGGACTTTCGATGGTCAGAGCTATCAGCTGGCATACAATAAATACATCAACCGCACCGCCACCCATTTTGGCCTTGCGGCCTATCGCTATTCGTCGCGGGATTACCGCACCTTTAACGACCACGTGTGGGCCAACAACAAAGACAGCTACACGCGTGAGCGCCACGATGTCTACGATATTGGCGACTATTATCAGAACGATTTCGGGCGCAAAAATAGCGTCTCCGCCAACGTCAGCCAGCCGCTGGCGGCGGGATGGGGGGCGTTCTCCTTAAGCTTACTGTGGCGCGACTACTGGCAGCGCGGCGGCCACAGCGAAGATTATCAGCTCAGCTACTCCAACAGCTGGCAGCGCGTCGCCTGGACCTTCTCCGCGAGCCAGACGTACGCCGACGACCGTCACGAAGACAAGCGTTTTAACATTTTCATCTCCATCCCCTTTACGTGGGGCGACGGCATCACCAGCGCGCGTCGACAGCTGTCGTTATCCAATTCCACCACCTTCGATAACGACGGCTTTGCGGCGAATAATACCGGCGTTTCCGGCACGTTCGGCCAACGCGACCAGTTCAACTACGGCGTCAATCTGAGCCATCAGCGGCAGCATCAGGAGACGACCGCCGGCGCCAACATGAGCTGGAACACGCCGGTGGCGATGCTGGGCGGTAGCTATAGTCAGTCTTCCCAGTATCGGCAAATGAGCGGCAACCTGTCGGGGGGCATGGTGCTGTGGTCCGGCGGGCTGAACCTGGCCAATCGGCTGACTGAAACGGTGGCGATTCTTGACGCGCCGGGGCTGGAAGGGGCCTACGTCAACGGGCAGAAATACCGCACCACTAACCGTCATGGCACGGTGGTGTACGATAACTTGTCGCCGTACCGGGAAAACCACCTCACGCTGGATGTGTCCGACAGCGCGACCCACACCGAGCTTCTCGGCAACCGTAAAAGCGTCGCCCCGGTGCGCGGCGCGGTGGTGCTGGCGCATTTCGATACCGATACGCGCAGACCCTGGTTTATTAAGGCGCAGCGGGCAGACGGTACGCCGCTGACCTTTGGCGATGACGTTGAGGATGAGCGTGGCCATAACGTCGGCCTGGTGGGGCAGGGGAGCCGCTTATTTATCCGTACGGATGAGCTGCCGCCCAGCGTGACGGTGGCGCGGGGTAAATCAGCGGGCCAGCGCTGCGTGGTGGCCTTTGAGCCGCCGGTTGATGAACAGAAAATCTATATTTGCCATTGAGAAAGGAAGCGAGCCATGAAGAGATGCCTTATTGCCGCCGCGCTATTTTGTGGCGATATCAGCAGCGGCTGGGCAGTCTGTCAGGCGACGGGCGGCACGCTATCGCATACGTCGGAGGTGGTTATTGATGAACCATCAGCGCTCACGCAGCCGCTGTTGAACGTCGTCAGCGTGACGTTTTCGGGCATCAAGTGCGATTCGGCAAAAGACACCATTACCTACATTCCGCTGGTCAAAGAGACGGTTATCGGGCCGTTTAGCAACGGGCAGATGCTAAAGATGACGGTGCAGCTCGCGAAGACCTCGGAGGCCATCGGCACTACCAGTACGACGACGAAAACGCTGAACTATACGGTCACGCTCAGCCACGCGGGCTATGAGGCAACGCCGGGCAGCGTGGAGTCTATCAATATTCCGGGCGTGCTGGTGGCGAACACCGGGGGGAACTCAAACTTTTTGATTGACCTCATTCTTGGCGTCTGTAAAACCCTGAGCTGGTCGGGCTGCGTGAATTACATCACCAACAACCTGAAGGGCGACTCGTATGTCGAAAATCTGACCGTGACCTATCGCCCGAAAAAAAGCACCTGTCGGCCTGATGACCTGACCCTGACCCTGCCGGAGGTGGCGATGTCTGAACTGCCGACAAGCGGTATTGTCCCGACAAAGAGCCGCACCGGCACGATCGCGCTTCAGTGTCGCGATCTGCTGGGCACCGGGCTGCAAACTTCGCGCGCAATGGCGGTTTATCTGTATAGCGCCGACCTGCTGAGCGGCAGCCGTACGGTCCTGAAGGGCAGCGAGTCAAACGGCGTGGGCTTTGTGCTGGAGAGCGGCGGCAAGCTCGTGTCGCTGTCGACGGTAAAGGGCGCGAAGGACGGCGCCGATAACCTGTGGCGCGCCAGCGCGGGGCAGACGCTTAACGCCTCAACGTTGACGATTCCGCTGACCGCCAGCTACTACGTTTACGATCGGCGTAAGGTGCAGCCCGGCGCGCTGCAGGCAACGGCGCTGATTTTTGTGAACTACGAATAGCGCGCTTTTTTGCCCTGAAATGCGCTTGTAGTGGGGGAACGTAGCCCTTTCAGGTAAACTAGATAGGACGCATTCATTCACAAGAACAAAGGAGTCGGGATGAACTCACAATCCCAGGCCAAATCCCCTGAGCGTTTACGTGCGATGGTGGCCGGCACGCTGGCGAATTTCCAGCACCCCACCCTCAAGCACAACTTAACCACGCTGAAAGCGCTGCACCACGTAGCGTGGCTGGATGACACCGTGCACATCGAATTACAGATGCCGTTCGTCTGGCACAGCGCTTTTGAAACGTTAAAGGAAGAAACCAGCGCGGAGCTGCTGCGGGTAACCGGGGCAAAAGCCATCGACTGGAAGCTGTCGCATAGCATCGCCACGCTGAAGCGCGTGAAAAATCAGCCGGGTATTAACGGCGTGAAGAATATTATTGCCGTCAGCTCCGGCAAAGGTGGAGTGGGGAAATCCTCCACCGCCGTGAACCTGGCGCTGGCGCTGGCCGCTGAAGGGGCGAAAGTCGGCATCCTCGACGCCGATATCTATGGTCCGTCCATTCCGAATATGCTGGGCGCGGAAAATCAGCGTCCCACCTCGCCGGACGGCACCCACATGGCGCCGATTATGGCCCATGGCCTGGCGACCAACTCCATTGGTTACCTGGTGACCGATGACAACGCCATGGTTTGGCGTGGCCCGATGGCCAGCAAAGCGCTGATGCAGATGCTGCAAGAGACCCTGTGGCCCGATCTGGACTATCTGGTTCTCGACATGCCGCCGGGTACCGGCGACATCCAGCTGACGCTGGCGCAGAACATCCCGGTGACCGGGGCGGTGGTGGTGACCACGCCGCAGGATATCGCGCTGATCGATGCCAAAAAAGGCATCGTGATGTTCGAGAAGGTCGAAGTGCCGGTGCTGGGCATCGTGGAAAACATGAGCATGCATATTTGTAGCAACTGTGGCCACCACGAGCCTATTTTTGGCACCGGCGGCGCCGAGAAGCTGGCCGAGCAATATCACACCCAGCTGCTGGGCCAGATGCCGCTGCATATCGCGCTGCGTGAAGACCTCGATAAC
This sequence comes from Kluyvera sp., assembly GCF_047971185.1. Taxonomy (GTDB): domain Bacteria; phylum Pseudomonadota; class Gammaproteobacteria; order Enterobacterales; family Enterobacteriaceae; genus Kluyvera. Next base: position 18,116 of record NZ_JBKDZH010000079.1, on the reverse strand, counting down.
GGTACGCCGACGGTCATTGCGCGTCCGGAGAGCGAGTTCACCGAGATCTATCGCCAGCTGGCCGGGCGCGTTGCGGCGCAGCTCTACTGGCAGGGGGAAGTGATCCCAGGCGAGATTGCATTCCGCGCGGTGTAACGCCTGAAAGGAGCGGGCGGCAGTACGCTGTTGCCCGTTTTTTATTGTTCAACGTATCCTTATTTATTATTTATCTATTATTCTTTATTTCTCTCTTAAATATGTTTTTCTCCGTCGTTACGTTATTTTGATGTTAATCAATCAAACAATTTAATAACATTGTTTTTTATCTCACGGTGTGGGAATTTGCAGGAAATAACCACGAGTGAGGTAAAAGCAGTAAGCGTTTCGATTATTCGTTGTAATTATGATTATTGCGATAATGGAGGATAATATGAATAGTGATACGTTGATCATAAAGTTGCGCGAACTGCTGGTGCTACTGATGCAGAGCCGATCGCCAGGCGACAAGTCGGCCGATGCGCTGCGATACTGCCGCGAGCATATTCGTGAAAAAGAGATACCGATGAACTGCTATGGCGAATACCGGGAAATAATGGACCATCTGCACGAGTTGGCCGACCAAAATAACCATTTCGCCCCGGACGATCTTTTACGCAGCGGCGGCGATTTATTATTAGGCGTCTTGTTATTATACGAGCGGCTAGCGGGGGAGGTTGCCGTGAGTCAATATATGACGCAGCACGGCGCGCATTATTATTAACGCAAGAATCAGGCCAGCGGTGAAACCCTCACCGCTGGCTGAAGATTAACGGTGATAGAAAATTTCGCCGTCGTAAATTTTGCTGATTTTACCGTCGGTGTCGCCAATCTGCACGTAGTTGCCGCCCATGTACGTCCAGTGTGAACCGGCGTCCGGCGCGGGCAGATTACGCTGCTGCCACTGCTTGATGTTGTACTCCGGCGTCAGGTACATCGCAGGGGCGTTGTCGCCAATTTTGAATTGCGTGAAATCGGCGGTGAACTCTTTCAATTCATACTGCTTGATGCCGGTGGCCGGAGCCGCCCATGCCGCACCTGCCGTTGCCAACAGTACGCCCAGAAGCATCATTTTTGTTTTACGCATACTATCCCCACATTATCCTGGATATAAAATTGCAGCTCCGTATGATTCCTGATGCGCGGGCTGAATGGCAAGCGCTGCTTTCTTAAAAAGTGTAAGCAAACAGCGGTGATGCGCGTTTTGAGAATTATTCTGTGAGGAACCCCCATGTTCAGGCTGGAAGATTTATCACTGTTCGTGCGCGCGGCGGCGCTCGGCAGCTTTAGCGATGCGGCGCGTGAAGCCGGTATTCCGCCCGCGCAGGTCAGTTCGGCGATCAAGCGCCTGGAGACCGCGCTCAATATTCGCCTGTTCGCCCGTTCAACCCGCAGCCTGCGGCTGACGGTAGAAGGGGAGACCTGGCTGCCTTACGCCCTGCAAATGCTCGACGCGCTACAAAACGGGCTACGGCAAATTCATACGCCAGATGATGAGGTGAGCGGCACGCTGCAAATTGCGGTACCGTCCGATCTCGGGCGCAACCTGCTGCTGAATATCTTCCGCGAGTTCCGCACGCGCCACCCGGCGCTGCGGCTGCGGATACTGTTCTCCGATCATCGCACCGACGTGTTTAAAGATCCGGTGGACGTGGCTTTCCGCTACGGCGACAACGACGACGCCTCGTTTGTCTCGCTGCCGGTGGCGCCGGAAAACCGCCGGATGCTGGTGGCGTCACCGGCGTGGATTGCCCACCACGGCGAACCGCAAACGCTGGCCGACCTTGAACGGTGCAATGCGCTGACCTACGTGCTGCGCGGACGTCCGTTTGACCGCTGGCCGCTGTGGCGCGACGGCGTGGAGCACAGCGTGCAGGTTTCCGGCAATATCACCAGCGACGACGCCGAGGTGATCCGCCGCCTGGCGGTGGCCGGTGAGGGTATTGCGTTTAAATCGGCGCTGGATGTGAAAGACGATCTCAACGCCGGGCGGCTGAAGGTGCTGCTGCCGGAGTATCAGGGCGACGTGGTGCCGCTGAACATGATTTGCCCACACCGTAAGCAGCTCTCCGCTGCGGTACGGTTGCTGTACGAGGCGGTGAAGGCGGAGTGTGTGGGTCAGTAGCCTTCAGCGAGGTTACGCCTGCTGATCAATCAGCGGAACGATCGCTGGATTCACCCGCACCGGGGACCGCCGGTGCGGGTAGCCGATATCCGCGAGCAGCTACCCTCATTGCGCCGTCGGTTTCAGCAGGCCGCCGGTCGATTTATTATTTTCCAGATATTGATGCTGGAAAATACACATCCGTATCGTGTTGCGGTACTCGCCGTTAACGAAGAATTCATGTATTAACTCGCCTTCCTGGATAAACCCCAGCTTGCGGTAAATATGAATCGCCTTCTCGTTCTCTTTATCGACGATAAGGTACAGCTTATAGAGGTTCAGGACGGTAAAGCCGTAATCCATGGCCAGCTTAGCGGCGCGCGACGCCAGCCCTTTACCCTGATATTCCGGTGAAATGATAATCTGAAACTCAGCCCGCCGATGAATGTGGTTTATTTCAACCAGCTCTACCAGGCCAGCATTATTGCCATTAAACGAAATGACAAATCGGCGCTCGCTCTGATCGTGGATGTGTTTATCGTAAAGATCGCTGAGTTCAACAAAGGCTTCATAGGGTTCTTCGAACCAATAGCGCATCACGCTCGCGTTATTATCGAGTTGGTGAACAAAGCGTAAATCTTCGCGTTCAAGGGGTCTTAATTTAATGTCTGATGGTTCTGGCATACTCTTTTCAGCCTCCTGGTAAACTGAAAATATAGTATCTGCCTGGGGTGGGCGTCATCAAGATTTGAATAAGATTACAATCAATACTGCTTAATAAATCAGTGGCTTAGCTGCCAGTATGGCAGAGGTATTCCCCACCAGGCGCGCCTGATGGGGAACAGGCAGACTAGTGCCTCACCAGCGTCGCGAAGTAATACACCAGCGGCACCGCCAGCACCCACAGACCGATCGGGATCTCGCGCCATTTACCGGCGATCGCTTTAATCACAATGTAGAACAGCAGGCCGCCGGCGATGCCGGTACCGAAGCTGTTGGCAATCAGCGTGATCATCACCATCATCAGCACCGGCAGGCCGTCGGTGAAGTTCGCCAGGTCGACTTTACGCAGGCCGCTGAACATGTTCAGGCCAATCAGAATCAGCGCCGGAGCGGTCGCTTCTTTCGGGATCATCAGCGCCACCGGGGTGAACAGCAGCATCAGCAGGAACATCACCGCCGCGGACAGCGCCGTTAGCCCCGTTTTGCCGCCCGCTTCGGCGGCCGCGGAGGATTCAATCAGCGCGGTAGCGGCAGGAATGCCCAGCCACGGGCCGACGGCGGCAGCAATGGAGTCGACCATAAACGGCCGGTTAATGTGCGGCATATTGCCTTCTTCGTCCAGCAGCCCGGCTTCGCCGCCTACCGCCAGCGTAGTGCCCATGGTGGAGAAGAACTCTGAGGCAAAGAACACGAACAGGAACGGCAGGAAGGCAATATTTAACGCGCCGAGCATATCAACGTGGCCCAGCACCGGCGTCAGCGAGTGCGGCATATCGATAAAGCTCGCCGGCAGGTGCGTCACGCCCGCCGGAATGCCGACCAGCGTAGCGACCAGAATCGCCCACAAAATGGCGCCGGGAATACGGCGGGACTGAAGCGCAATGGCCAGAAACAGGCCGCATAGCGCGACCAGCGCGCCGGGGGCGAGGAAGTCGCCGAGCATCAGGGAGTTGGTTTTGGCGTTCGCCAGCACCAGCCCGGCGTTGCGAAAACCGAGTACCGCCACGAACAGGCCGATCGAGGCGGTCAGCCCCAGCTTAATCGACTGCGGCACCGATCGCGTCACCACTTCACGCAGGCCAAAGCGGGTGAGCAGGAAAAAGAGAATCCCGGACCAGCAGGCGATGCCGAGGCCAATCTGCCAGCCGATCCCTTCGCTGCCCGCCAGTGTGACGCCGACCAGCACCGAGCCGCCGATGCCGGGCCCGACGATAAACGGCAGGTTGGCATAGAACGCCATCAGCAGCGTGCCGCCGACGAACACCAGAATCGTGCCGGTGGTTGCCGCGCCTTTATCCATTCCGCCCACTGCCAGCAGGCCCGGAATGACGACCAGAAGATACGCCGCGGCAAGAAAACCGGTGACGCCCGCCAGGCACTCGGTGCGTAGCGAACTGCCGCGGGAATGCAACGCAAAGCGTCGCTCCAGCCAACTCCCTGATGTTGGCGATTGAAGGGTATTATCGGCCATTGTGTGGCGCTCCCATGATTATTGTTGTGCTGTGTGTTGTGACGAAATGACCGGATCGACAATTTGTCGCGTGGTGCCGTCGGTCAGACCTAAATCGGTTAAGTGCGGCCCGGCATTGCAGGCCAGGCAGGTGCCTTCAATCGCCTTAAAGACGCGGTAGGGCGGCTCCCAGTCGGCCACTTCCGCACTCAGCGCGCGCAGCTGCCGAAACTCTGCGGCCAGCGCCTCGGCGGGCTTGTCGGAGAGCATCCCGGCGATCGGCATCGCCACGTGGGCCAGAATGCTGCCGTTTTGCGCCAGCGCCATGCCGCCGCCGGAGGCGATCAGCTGATTTGCCGCCTGCGCCATGTCATCCGGGTTGCGGCCCAGAACCACCAGGTTGTGTGAGTCGTGCGAGTAGCTGGTGGCGATCGCGCCGCGCAGCTCGCCCCAGCCTTCCAGCAGCGCAATCTGCGGCTGCGCATCGTGGCGGCCATGACGGTGTTTAACCCAGATCAGGCTAAACCCGTCAGGAACCTGAACCTTGCCGTCGCGGATTTCAACGTCGACTTCTCCCCATTGGGTAAAGCGTGCGCCGCGAATGTGGCGCAGACGCGCAACGCCGTGATGGATGTCGCCAACGCGCAGCACAAAGTCCTCGGCGCTGAGCGGCGCAAGACGCAGCGTATCGCGCGGCGGGGTAACGCCGGGGGCGGCGGCAATGGGGGCCAGCAGCCTGCCGTCGCGGGCAATTTGTTTTCCGGCGACGTACACCGCGCGGGCGGAGAGTTTATCCAGCGAGTCAAAGACCACCAGATCCGCGCGGCGACCGGCGGCAATCAGCCCCAGATCGTTGCGCTGAAGACGGATCGCGGCGTTCAGGGTCGCGAAACGCAGCGCGTCGGTGGCCGCCAGGCCGTGTTCAATCAGCAGGTTGAGCAGGGCGATGATGCCGCCTTTTTCCAGCAGCATATCCGGCGGCACGTCGTCGGTGCAGACGGTAATTTGCGATGAGAGGTGCGGCAGCGTTTTGAGCGCGTTGACGATATCCGGCAGCAGGTACGGGTGCGAGCCGCGGATTTCAAGGGTCAGCCCGGCGCGCAGCTTTTCCAGCGCGTCGTCGGCGGAGGTCAGTTCATGGTCGGAGGTGACGCCCGCCGCCAGATAGGCCTGCAGGTCCGCGCCGCTCAGCCCGCGCGCGTGGCCTTCAATCAGCTTGCCGCTGTTCAGCCCGGCCTGCACAATTTCCTGCATCCGGCAGCTGCCGTGCAGCACGCCGTGCATATCCATCACCTCCGCCACGCCTCGCACTTCCGGCCAGCCGAGCATGGTCTCCATCTCCGCCCCGGCAAACTCGGCACCCGACATTTCCAGCCCCGGCGTCGACGGGACGCTGGACGGCGCGGCGACCATCACCTGCAACGGCAGATGGCGGCTGGCCTCCACGGCGTAGCGCACGCCCGCCACGCCCAGCACGTTAGCCAGCTCATGCGGATCCCAGAAGACGGCGGTGGTCCCCTGCGCCAGCACGATTTCGGCATAGCGTTCCGGCGGCAGATGCGAGCTTTCCAGATGCACGTGGGTGTCCATCAGGCCGGGGGAGAGGAACACGCCCGGCAGGGAGTGGCGTTCAAGGGCATCGCTGCGGCTGCCGCGCGGGTGGACGCTGGCGATCATATCGCCGACGATACCGACGTCGGCTTCACGAATTTCACCGGTCGCCATATCGACGACGTTCGCGTCGGTAAGCAGCAGATCGAACGGAACTTCACCGCGAGCGGCCTGCACGGCGCGACGGCGGTTTTCAGCATTGCTGGACATAACAACTCCGGCACAGGGATAATGTGCGCTACTTTAGGGGCAGAGCAAACGGTTGCCCAGATGAAAAAACTTATCACCTGATAACTTCGGCTTATTCTGCGTGATCGTCTCGAGTGAAGCACACCATGACCGAACCCTGGCAGCGACTGCCCGCGCTCTCGCTGAAACAATTGCAGTATTTTGTCACGCTGGCCCAGCTTCGTCACTTTACCGACACCGCGAATCGTCTGGCCATCAGCCAGCCGGCGTTGAGTAGCGCGCTGCGGCAGACCGAAACGGTGCTCGGCGGCAAGCTGGTGAACCGTACCGCATCGTCGGTGACGCTGACCGAACTGGGCGCGGCGATCCTTCCCCATGCCCAGCGGGTGCTGAGCGTGGCGCAGATGGCGTTTCAGGATATGCAGCAGATTGTTGAAGCCGGCGGCGACGGTACGGTGCGTATCGGGCTGGTGCCGTCGGTCAGTTCGCTGCTGTTTCCGCTGCTGCCAAACGTGCTGGCGCAGGCGTTTCCGCGTCTGCGGGTTGAGTTCCACGATCGCACCAACGATGAGATGGTCGGCGACCTGCAAAGCGGGCAGATTGATTTTGGCGTCGGCGCTATCGACAGCTCGCTGCCGGCTGATTTGCAGGTGTTCCCGCTGCGCGAAGACCCGCTGGTGGCGGTGCTGCATGCAGATGATCCGCTCGCCGGGCAGCCGCATCTGCCGTGGAAACTGCTGGCGGAGCGCGATATTGCGGTGTTCTCAAAAGGTAACGTGCAGCGGCTGGTGGGAGCGCTGGTGGAAAGCCAGCGTCTGACGCTGCATACGCGTTATCAGGTGGATTTCATCGAAACGCTGTATGGCCTGGTGCGTTCGCGGCTGGCGGTGGCGATTTTACCGCAGCTGTATACCACTCATTTACAGGACCCGGCCCTGCGCGTGGCGCAGCTGCAACAGCCGGCGCTGAGCCGTACCGTGGCGCTGATGCGCGGCCCGCAGACGCTGCCGCCGCTGATTGAGTCCTGCTTTGCACTGCTGTTGAAACAGCTACGCGAGAGCAACGTGGCGTCGGCAGGCCCATAAAAAAGGGAGGCACTGCGCCTCCCTTTACCTTACTGCTTAACCGTGAGTATCCCATTATCCCGGCCGTGGGTTTTATTCCACGATGCGCTGTCGATACCGTCCCCATTCATGCTAACGGAAATGACGTAACCGCCGCCGTGAATTTCAAAGAAGTTCTCGTTAATGCGTTTCACCGTCGCTTTTTTCCCGTTGACGGTGGCGGTGAAGAAGCCGTTCGACAGCGTGGCTTTCAGCACGTTGGAATAGAGCGTGGCTTCGCGCATCGGGTCCGCTACGTGTGCGGCCTGGGCGTGCTGCTCGGCTTCGTGAGTGCGAGTGGCGTTTGCTGCGTTGGCATAGGCTGCGGCCATGGCGGCATTGTTAATACCCTGTTGTCTATTTTGTTCAGACAAATAGCATGTATCTTTAGAAATACCCTGTGCTTCACACGCTGCCATACGTTGTGCTGGGGAAGTGCAGCCAGCAAGAAACATGGCGCTGAACACCCCTGCGAACATCATCATTTTTGCTTTCATCATTAACCTTGTTTATTTCTGAACAAATCCAGAATGATTATTGACGTATTTCATTATTGTAGTCAGGGTTATTAGTGATAACTGTCGCAGGCTCAATAATGCATTTGGTCATTGGCTATCTCACGGCGTGGCAACCTTAATAAGATTGCTTTTTTATAACGCGGCGCAACTATCAGGCAAGATGACTATGCGAATATTGACGTAGATCATACATGGAATCGAATGAGAAAAGCGGCTGCTAGTAATGATAAATATTGTTATTATTCATAATAAACAATGGTTTGTGTAATGCTGGCCTGGTGTTTGTTAATGATAATTAATCTTAATAAAAAGAGTGGACAGGGACTTTTGTGACGGAATTTAATGATTTTATTCATAATTTATTTTCCCGCCTTTTATTTGCTCACTAATTGAAGGGGAATTTTGTGTTTCATACGAAACAATTTATCTGGTGACAAGATAATTCTTAAATTACCGTTGTTAACTAATTTTTAAATAATAGTTTTGTGGTTTTATTATGAATAAGGAGTCTCTAACTTTTATACGTAAGAAGGTCTATGGTGCGCTCAATGCCCGGGCTTGTTTATCTGGCCTGCGGCTGGCATTATTGCTGAACAGCGATGAATGAAACGTTAATCGCTAAAAATTTGCTGTAAATGACTCGGGGTGCCCTTCCTGGTGAAGGCTGAGAAAAACCCGTACCACCTGATCTGGATAATGCCAGCGTAGGGAAGTCAGAGGCCGTCAGGTCATTGCTTCTTCGCGTTATGGCAGGAGCAAACCATGCACGTTGACCTGCTGAATCCCGCGCAATCTGCGCACACTGCCCATCTTCTCCATCAGCATGCCCCCCTTGTTCACTGTATGACCAACGATGTCGTGCAGACCTTTACCGCCAACGTCTTGTTAGCCCTTGGCGCATCCCCCGCGATGGTGATTGATGCCGGGGAGGCCGCGCAGTTTTCCGCTATCGCCGGTGCGCTATTAATCAACGTCGGCACCTTAACCCAGCCGCGCGCGCAGGCGATGCGCGCCGCGGTGGCAAGCGCGAATACGGCGAATACGCCGTGGACGCTGGACCCGGTCGCGGTGGGCGCGCTAACGCTGCGCACGGAATTCTGCCGTGAGCTGCTGCAACGGCATCCGGCCGCGATTCGCGGCAACGCCTCTGAAATTATGGCGCTGGCGGGCGAAAGCCGCGGCGGGCGCGGAGTGGATACCACCGACGCCGCTGCTGCCGCGCTGCCGGCGGCGCAAAGGCTGGCGCGTGAATACGGCGCGATCGTGGCGGTAACCGGCGAGGTGGATTACATCACCGATGGCCAGCATACGCTGGCGATAGACGGAGGAGACCCGCTGATGACGCGGGTAGTCGGCACCGGCTGCGCGCTGTCGGTGGTGGTGGCGGCAAGCTGTGCGCTGCCGGGAAGCCGTCTGGAAAATGTGGCGGGCGCCTGTGCGCTGATGAAATTTGCCGGGCAGCAGGCCGCCGAGGGCCGCGGGCCGGGCAGCTTTATTCCTGCCTTCCTGGATGTCTTGTACGCGATGAGTGCGGAGGTGACAGCATGAAGCGCATTAACGCGTTAACCATTGCCGGTACCGACCCAAGCGGCGGCGCGGGCGTACAGGCCGACCTGAAAACTTTCTCCGCGCTGGGGGCGTATGGCTGCTCGGTGATGACCGCGCTGGTGGCGCAAAATACCCGCGGCGTACAGTCGGTGTACCGCATTGAGCCGGATTTTGTCGCCGCTCAGCTGGATTCGGTGTTCAGCGATGTCCGCATTGATACCACGAAAATCGGTATGCTGGCCGAGACGGATATCGTTGAAGCGGTGGCCGAGCGTCTGGCGCGCTATCGCATTCAGAACGTGGTGCTCGACACGGTAATGCTGGCGAAAAGCGGCGATCCGCTGCTGTCCGCGTCGGCGGTGGCCACGCTGCGTGAGCGTCTGCTGCCGCAGGTGTCGTTGATTACGCCAAACCTGCCGGAAGCGGCGGCGCTGCTCGATGCGCCGCACGCCCGTAACGAGCGCGAAATGCTGGAGCAGGGCCGGGCGCTGCGGGCGCTGGGCTGCGAGGCGGTGCTGATGAAAGGCGGCCATCTCGATGATGCCGAAAGCCCGGACTGGCTGTTTACCGCCGAGGGTGAAATGCGCTTCACTGCGCCGCGGGTGGTGACTAAAAACACCCACGGTACCGGCTGTACGCTGTCGGCGGCGCTGGCGGCGTTAAGGCCGCGTTACGCCAGCTGGCAGGAGACCGTTCCGCGGGCGAAAACGTGGCTGTCACAGGCGCTGGCGCAGGCCGATACGCTGGAAGTGGGCGAGGGAATTGGCCCGGTGCACCATTTCCACGAATGGTGGTAGCTGTCCCGTCAGCGTGCCAGTCGCCGGTGCGCGAAAACCGGCAAAAGTTGGACATTCTGCGCCCCCGGTACCAGGCTTATCCTGCTCAAAAAATTTGAGCAGGACATCCAGCCGACACGATGTCGGCGTTTACGGGAGCATAGCTATGACTGATATTGCGCAGTTGCTTGGCAAAGACGCCGACAGCCTTTTACAGCATCGTTGTATGACCATTCCAGCCGACCAGCTCTATCTGCCCGGCCACGACTACGTTGACCGGGTGATGATGGATAACAATCGTCCCCCCGCCGTATTGCGAAATATGCAGACGCTCTATAACACCGGCCGTTTAGCCGGTACCGGCTATCTGTCGATTCTGCCGGTCGATCAGGGCGTTGAGCACTCGGCCGGGGCCTCGTTTGCCGCCAATCCGCGCTATTTTGATCCGAAGAACATCGTTGAACTGGCGATTGAAGCGGGCTGTAACTGCGTCGCCTCCACCTACGGCGTGCTGGCCTCGGTGTCACGTCGCTACGCGCACCGCATTCCGTTCCTCGTCAAGCTCAACCATAACGAAACCCTGAGCTATCCGAACACCTTCGACCAGACCCTGTACGCCAGCGTTGAACAAGCCTTCAACCTGGGCGCCGTGGCGGTGGGGGCAACCATCTACTTTGGCTCGGAAGAGTCGCGTCGCCAGATTGAAGAAATTTCGGCGGCCTTTGAGCGGGCGCACGAGCTGGGCATGGTGACGGTCCTGTGGGCCTATCTGCGTAACCCGGCGTTTAAAAAAGACGGCGTCGATTATCATGTCTCTGCGGATTTGACCGGCCAGGCCAACCATCTGGCGGCGACCATCGGTGCGGATATCGTGAAACAGAAGATGGCCGAAAATAACGGCGGCTATAAAGCGGTGAATTTTGGCTATACCGACGATCGCGTGTACAGCAAATTGACCACTGACAACCCGATTGACCTGGTGCGTTACCAGCTGGCGAACTGCTATATGGGCCGCGCGGGGCTGATCAACTCCGGCGGAGCGGCGGGCGGTGAAACCGACCTGTCCGATGCGGTACGTACCGCGGTGATCAATAAACGCGCGGGCGGCATGGGGCTGATTCTGGGCCGCAAAGCGTTTAAAAAATCGATGGCCGACGGCGTGCAGCTGATTAACGCTGTGCAGGATGTCTACCTCGATACGAAGATTACTTTCGCCTGAATATTCGCCTCCTCACCGCGTCAGGTGGGGAGGCCGATCCTCTTCACACTTCGCTTCCCTTTTGTGAAAAACATCACGTCCCCTTGTGCGCATGCCCAAAAAACAGTCCGGTGTTAGCGGAATTTGTCCGTGGAAGCGGTGTAAATTTGTGCTTAGATTAGTCATGAAACGCCTTTTCAATTCCCTAAAACCGTTTTATCGGATCAGTGTTGGACACAGGATTGTGGCGCAAAAAGCGCCATATCGCATGTTGTACTAAGGACACAAAATGAAAATTGAATCTGTAAATGTCACCGTTTTTCAGCATCCCACCCGCCGCGTTTCCGATAGCGCCGGGCACTCTCATCCGGGGCCAGAAAGCATGGCCAAAATGGCGATGCTGACGATCACCGCGGACGATGGCAGCAAGGGCTACTCGTTTGCCCCGCCGGAAATCGTGCGCCCGTTCGTGGTGAACACCTTCTTCCGTAAAGTGCTGGTGGGGCAGGATCCGTTTGACCGCGAGCGCATCTGGCAGGACCTGGTGCACTGGCAGCGCGGCAGCGCGCATCAGCTGACCGAACGCGCGCTGTCGTTCGTGGAACAGGCGCTGTGGGATCTGATTGGGCGTAAGCTCAATATGCCGGTCTACAAGCTGCTTGGCGGCTATCGTGACAAAGTACCGGCCTACGGCAGCACCATGTGCGGCGACGACTTGGAAGGCGGTCTGTCCACCCCGGAAGAGTACGCGGCATTTGCCGAAACCCTGGTGGCGCGCGGCTATAAGGCCATCAAGCTGCACACCTGGATGCCGCCGGTCTCCTTCGCGCCGAACCCGAAAATGGACATCAAAGCCTGCGCCGCAGTGCGTGAAGCGGTCGGCCCGGATATCGACCTGATGATTGACGGCTACCACTGGTACAGCCGCACCGAAGCGCTGTGGATCGGTAAGGAGCTGGAGAAACTCAACTTCGCGTGGTTTGAAGAGCCGATGGAAGAGGACAGCATGTCCTCCTACGCATGGCTGGCGGAAAACCTCTCTATTCCGATCATCGGGCCGGAAAGCTTTGGCGGTAAACACCACAGCCGTGCGGATTGGGTGAAGGCCGGGGCATGCGACATTCTGCGCGCGGGCGCCAACGGCGTGGGCGGCATTACGCCAACCATGAAGGTGGCGGCGCTGGCGGAATCCTTCGGCATGGACTGCGAAGTGCACGGCAACGGCGCGGCAAGCCTGGCGGTGATTGGCGCGATCCGCAACTGCCGCTGGTACGAGCGCGGCCTGCTGCATCCGTTCCTCGATTACGACCAGCCGGCGGCCTACCTGAACAGCATCATCGACCCGATGGACGCCGATGGTTTTGTTCACCTGTCTCAACGCCCGGGACTGGGTGAAGACATCAATTTTGCCTTTATCGAAGCCAACACCGTCAGCCACGACTGACACATAACAAATACAAGGCAGGCGCGTACGGATTCGTAGCCTGCCGTACCCTACAGGCGATAGATAGATGAAAAAATCCTCCTTACTGGGAGCGTGTTTGCTCGCGCTCACCATGACGATGGGGAGCGGGGCGGCGTTGGCCAAAACGCCGCCGGATCAGCTCATCATCGGCATGAATATGAACAACCTGCTGACCCTCGACCCGGCGGCGATGACCGGTAACGAAGTGGTCGGTATTGTCGTCAATCTCTATGATTCGCTGGTTGAGCTGGATCCTGAACAGCTGACCAACGTGAAACCGGCGCTCGCCAAATCCTGGGATATCAGCCCGGACGGCAAAACGCTGACCTTCCATCTGCAAAACAACGTTAAGTTTCACTCCGGCAACCCGCTGACCGCCGCCGACGTGGTGTGGTCGATGCGCCGCATTCTGCACCTCAACCTCGCGCAGGCGTCGGTATGGAAGTCGTACGGCTTCAGCAAAAAGAACGTCGACCAGCAGGTGACCGCGCTGGACGACTACACGGTGCAGATTGTGCTGCCGAAGCCGAACGATCCGCAGCTGGTGATTTACTCACTTGGCGCGCTCGGCAACCTCGGCGTGCTCGACAGCAAAACCGTGCAGAGCCATGAACAGAATAACGACTGGGGCAACAAGTGGCTGACCACTCACGAAGCCGGTTCCGGGCCGTTTATGCTGGAAACCTGGCAGGCTAAAGACGTGCTGCGCATGAAGCGTAACCCGGACTACTGGCGCGGCGAGCCGAAGATGAGCCGCGTGGTGCTGCGCCACTTCCAGGAGTCACAAACCCTGCGTCTGATGATTGAAAAGGGCGATCTCGATATTGCCAACAACATGGCGGTATCGGACATCAACGCCCTGCGCAAAGACCCGGCGCTCACCGTCGATGCGGTGCAGCGCGGCACCATGTACTACGTGGCGATGAGCATGAAAGAGGCGCACTTCGCCAACCCGAAAGTGCGCGAGGCGGTGCGCTACCTGATTGATTATCAGGGCATTAACAAAGCGCTGATGCCGGGCTACGGCGTGCTGCACCAGCGGCCAATCAAAGCGGGGATGCCGTCGACGCTGCCGGACCCCGGCTACCGCTTCGATCTGGCGAAAGCCAAAAAACTACTGGCGGAAGCGGGCTACCCGGACGGTTTCGATACCACCCTGCGAGTGCTCTCGGACCAGCCGTTCCTCAATATCGCCATTGCCGTGCAGTCGACGCTGATGCAGGCGGGCATCAACGCCAAAATTATCACCGGCACCGGCAACCAGATTTACGGCGCGATGCGTGAACGCAAGTTTGACATGCTGGTCGGGCGCGGCGGCAGCGGTATGGAGCCGCATCCGCACTCCAGCCTGCGCGCGCTGGTCTATAACCCGGACAACAGCGACGAAGCGCGGCTCACCAACTTCCAGGGCTGGCGTACCGGTTTTTACGACAAGCAGTTGAACGAGATGATCGACGGCGCGCTGCTGGAACGTAATCCGCAGAAGCAGATTGCCGACTATCAGGCGATTCAGACCCGCTTCGACGCGCTGATCCCGGCGATGATCCCTGTCTCGCAGATGGTCGATTCCGTGGTGGTGCGTAACGAAGTGAAAGACTACCAACCCCACCCGTCGGCGACCACGTTCCTGCGTGACGTCTACAAAGTGAGCGAAGGAGATAAAGGATGAGTACGGCAATTCTCGCGCCCGGCTCCCGGACCCGGCGCTTTTCAAAACGGCTGATGCAGGTGGCGATTACGCTGTTTGGCCTGCTGCTGCTGACCTTTTTCATTGGCCGCGTGATGCCCATCGATCCGGTGCTGGCGATTGTCGGCCCGGACGCTGATCAGAGCACCTATCAGCAGGTCTATCACCAGCTGGGCTTTGACCAGTCGCTGATGACCCAGTTTGGCATTTATTTCGTCAACCTGCTGCACGGCGATCTGGGCAACGCGCTGCTGACCGGCAAACCGGTGACCGACGATATTATTCGCGTCTTCCCGGCCACCATGGAGCTGGCGACGATGGCGATTATCGTCGGCGCGGGCCTCGGCATTCCGCTGGGCGTGCTGGCGGCGGCGCGTCGTAACAGTATTTCCGACTACGTGGTGCGCATTATCAGCCTTGCCGGTTATTCCACGCCGATTTTCTGGGTGGGGATGATGGGGCTGCTGGTGTTCTACGCCTGGCTTGGCTGGGTGGGCGGCGCCGGGCGCGTGGATCTGGGGCTGGATGGCATCGTGCCGCGTCGCACCGGGCTGATGACCGTCGACGCGCTGCTGGCGGGCAACAGCGAGGTGTTCTGGAACGCCATCAACCACCTGATTCTGCCCGCCGCGCTGCTCGGCTTCCACTCGCTGGCCTACATCAGCCGTATGACCCGCAGCTTTATGCTGGCGCAGCTGTCGCAGGAGTTCATTATCACCGCCCGTGTAAAAGGCTTAACCGAGCGTCAGGTGATCTGGAACCACGCGTTTCGCAACATCCTCGTGCAGCTGCTGACGGTGGTGGCGCTGGCCTACGGTTCGCTGCTGGAAGGGGCGGTGTTAATTGAAACCGTCTTCTCCTGGCCGGGCTTTGGTTCCTATCTCACCGGCAGCCTGCTGCTGGGCGATATGAACGCGGTGATGGGCTGCGTGCTGCTGGTTGGGGTGATCTTCGTGATGCTCAACCTGCTCTCCGACATGCTGTATCAATTCTTCGATCCGAGGACAAAATCATGACGGTTTCTCTGGATACGTCTCTGCGCGGCGGCGCTGGCGAAGGCCGCCAGCGGCTGCAACGCGCGCTGGCCCGCGCCGGTGGCTTTATCGGCAAAATGGCGCGTAACCCGTTAACGGCGATTGGCGGCGGGATTATCTTTCTGCTGCTGGTGGTGGCGATTTTCGCGCCGCTGATTGCCCCCTATAACCCGCTGGTGCAGGACTTAAGCAACGCGCTGACCGCGCCCAATGCCCAGCACTGGTTCGGCACCGATGAGTTTGGCCGCGACATCTTTAGCCGCCTGGTGTACGGCTCACGCATCACCCTGTACATCGTGCTGCTGGTGTCGGTGACCGTTGGCCCGCTGGGGCTGCTGCTCGGCGTCTGCGCCGGTTACTTCGGCGGCAAGGTCGACATGGTGCTGATGCGCGTCACCGATATCTTTATCTCCTTCCCGAGCCTGGTGCTGGCGCTGGCGTTTGTCGCCGCGTTAGGCCCAGGGCTTGAGCATGTGGTGATCGCCATTACGCTCACCGCCTGGCCGCCGATTGCGCGTCTGGCGCGTGCGGAAACGCTGTCGCTGCGCCAGGCGGATTTTATCTCCGCCGTGCGCTTACAGGGGGCCTCTCCGGCGCGGGTGCTGTGGCGCCATATCGTGCCGCTGTGCCTGCCGTCGGTGATTATCCGCATCACCATGAACATGGCGGGGATCATCCTGACCGCCGCCGGGCTCGGCTTCCTTGGCCTTGGCGCACAGCCGCCGGAGCCGGAATGGGGGGCGATGATCTCCAGCGGCCGCACCTACATGATGGAGTGCTGGTGGGTGGTGACGATTCCGGGGCTGGCGATTCTGATCAACAGCTTAGCGTTCAACTTCTTAGGAGATGGCTTACGTGACATCCTCGATCCTCGCAGCGAATAACGCTGCACCGCTGCTCGACGTGCGCGACCTGTGCGTCGACTTCGTGAACGGCGGCGCGGTCACCCACGCGGTGCGCGGCGTCTCCTTCCAGTTGGGGCAGGAGAAGCTGGCGATCGTCGGCGAATCCGGCTCCGGCAAATCCACCGTCGGGCGGGCGCTGCTGCATCTGCACCCGAAAAAGGCGCGCATTGACGCCAGCTGCATGCAGTTTGGCGATATCGACCTGCTTAACGCCAGCGAGGCGCAGATGCGCGCCATTCGCGGCAAGCGGATTTCGATGATTATGCAGGACCCGAAATACTCCCTGAACCCGGTGGTGCGGGTGGGCGACCAGATTGCCGAAGCCTGGCTCACGCACCATCCGGGACACAAAGCGGAAGCGAAAGCCAAAGCGCTGGAGATGCTTGATGTGGTGCGCATCCGTGACCCTGAGCGTGTCTACAGCCTGTATCCGCACGAGATCTCCGGCGGGCAGGGGCAGCGCATCATGATTGCGATGATGCTGATCACCGACCCGGAGCTGGTGATTGCCGATGAACCGACTTCAGCGCTGGACGTGTCCGTACGTTTGCAGGTGCTGGGTCTGCTCGACGATCTGGTGAAGTCGCGCGGTCTGGGGCTGATCTTCATCAGCCACGACATTAACCTGGTGCGCAGCTTCTGCGACCGCGTGCTGGTGATGTACGCGGGGCGAGTGGTGGAATCCATCGCCGCCTGCGACCTCGACAACGCGAAGCATCCGTACACGCAGGGCTTAATCAGCGCGCTGCCGGATATGCAGCATCGCCGCCCGGTACTGCCGGTGCTACAGCGTCAGGCCTGCTGGCTGACGGACTAAGGAGCGCATCATGATCGAAGTGAAGAATCTGAATCTGGTGTTTGGTGAGGGCGAAAAGCGCAACCAGGTGCTGTATGACGTCAATTTCCACGTCCAGCCGGGCGAGATTTACGGCCTGGTGGGGGAGTCCGGTTCCGGCAAAACCACGGTGCTGAAGTGCCTGGCCGGGCTGTTTAACCACTGGCAGGGCGAGCTGGCGATCAACGGCCAGCGGCTGGATCACAACATCAGCCGCGAGCGTTGCCGTAAGGTGCAGATGGTGTTTCAGGACCCGTACGGTTCGCTGCATCCGCGCCATACCATTGGCGATATTCTCGAGGAACCGCTGCAAATTCACGGTATCGGCGAGCGCGACCGGCGCATCAACACGCTGCTCGATCGCGTGGGGCTGAACCGCGCGTTTCGCGACCGCTATCCGCACCAGCTCTCCGGCGGCCAGCGTCAGCGCGTGGCGATTGCTCGTGCGCTGATCCTCGAGCCGCAGGTGCTGCTGCTCGACGAACCTACCTCGGCGCTGGACGTCTCGGTGCAGGCGGAGATCCTCAACCTGCTGGCGGAGCTGCAAAAAGAGTCGAACCTGACCTACCTGATGGTGACCCACGATCTGGGCGTGATTGCCCATTTATGCCAGAAGGTGGCGGTGATGCAGTATGGCAAAATTCTCGAAACGCTGACGGTGGACTCACTGGTGAACGGCGAAGCGCAAACGCCGTATACCCAGATGCTGGTCAACGCCAGCCGCCAGTACACGCGCGAAATGGCGCGAGAGGTGGCGGCGTATTAAGCCTGTAGCCCGGCCGAGCGAAGCGACGCCGGGTTTGACTCAGTGCATAATCCCGGCGTCGCTTCGCTCGGCCGGGCTACTCGAACTCTGGGAACTCATCACCATGGATAAAAAATCGGTTCGTCTTGCCCTCCCGATGGTCCTCTCACCCTGTACCGCCTCCGCCCTGGCGGCGGCAACCGGTGACCG
>NZ_JBKDZH010000078.1:0-20749 GCF_047971185.1 Kluyvera sp. | reverse complement strand
CCGTTTCCAGTAGTTATCCCCCTCCATCGGGCAGTTTCCCAGACATTACTCACCCGTCCGCCACTCGTCACCCGAGAGCAAGCTCTCTGTGCTACCGTTCGACTTGCATGTGTTAGGCCTGCCGCCAGCGTTCAATCTGAGCCATGATCAAACTCTTCAATTTAAGTTTGATGCTCGTGAATTAAACTTCGTAATGAATTACGTGTTCACTCAGAGACTTGGTATTCATTTATCGTCTTACGACGTTAAGAATCCGTATCTTCGAGTGCCCACACAGATTGTCTGATAAATTGTTAAAGAGCAGTTGCGACGCGGCTTACAGCTCACCGTCGCGAGGTGGCGTATATTACGCTTTCCTCTTTCAGAGTCAAGCGTTTAATTTCGCTTTTCTCCGTCGAGATTCTCGAGAGAACCTCTCTGAACCGGCGGCTTGCTTGCCGTTGTCCGTCTCAGTGGGGCCGCATTATAGGGAGTTTATTCTGCCTGACAAGGGGAAATTTGAATTATTTTATCGCTCGCTATTTTTTTCATCAAATTGCTTATGAATACGCCGTAAAAAGCCCAGACTGCTGTTTTTAACACCGATTCAGCACGTCAAATGGCATACTAAAGAAAGATAAATAACAGGAATGGCATTTATGTCTCTAAGCGCACAGCAACTGGCCGCTCAAAAGAACATCTCCTGGGTCCTGGCCGAAAAGATAGCCCAGAAGATATTAACCGGCGAGTATCCGCCGGAAAGCATCCTCCCCGGCGAGATGGAGCTGGGTGACATCTTCGGCGTCAGCCGAACCGCCGTTCGCGAGGCGGTAAAAACCCTCTCAGCCAAAGGCATGCTGCTTCCTCGCCCGCGCATTGGCACCCGCGTGATGCCTCAGGCCCACTGGAACTTCCTCGATACCGAGCTGATCTCCTGGTGGCTAACGACCGATAACTTTCAGGCCGTCATGAAACACTTCCTGGTACTACGCCGCAGCCTGGAGCCGCAGGCCTGCATGCTGGCCGCCACGCTCGGTACCGCCGAGCAGAAAGCACAGCTCAATACCTTAATGGAAGAGATGGCGACGCTGGAGAAAGCGTTCGACCGCGAGCGCTGGATCGATATTGATACCTCCTGGCATGAACACATCTATGAAATGAGCGCCAACCCATTCCTGACATCCTTCGCTAAACTATTCCATTCGGTGTACCACATCTATTTCACCTCGATTACCGAAGATGAGGTGATTGAACTGGCCAGCCACCAGGCGATTGTCGATGCAATACAGGAAGGCGATGGCCCGCTGGCGTTTCAGGCCTGCCAGGCTTTATTAAACGCGCCGCATATTCTGGCCGCCGTATAAAGGACAGCGAATGACTGAGAAGAAAGCGCGGAGTATGGCCGGGCTACCGTGGATAGCCGCGATGGCCTTCTTTATGCAGGCGCTGGACGCCACCATCCTCAACACGGCGCTACCCGCAATCGCCCACAGCCTCAACCGCTCGCCGCTGGCGATGCAATCGGCGATTATCAGCTATACCCTCACCGTGGCGATGCTGATCCCGGTGAGTGGCTGGCTGGCCGACCGCTTCGGCACCCGACGCATCTTTATGCTGGCGGTCAGCCTGTTTACGCTGGGCTCGCTGGCGTGCGCACTGTCCACTTCGCTTGGCGAACTGGTCGTGTTCCGAATTATTCAAGGGGTAGGCGGCGCCATGATGATGCCCGTCGCCCGCCTGGCTTTACTGCGCGCCTATCCGCGCAGCGAGCTGCTGCCGGTGCTTAACTTTGTCACCATGCCGGGGCTGATCGGGCCTATTCTTGGCCCGGTACTCGGCGGCGTTTTTGTGACCTGGGCTACCTGGCACTGGATTTTCCTCATTAATATTCCGATTGGCGTTATCGGCATGCTGTACGCGCGGAAATACATGCCGAACTTCACCACGCCGCGACGACGTTTCGATCTCTCAGGATTCCTGCTGTTTGGGTTAAGCCTGGTGCTGTTCTCCATCGGCATGGAACTGCTCGGCGAGCAGATTGTGTCGGGCTGGGTCGCCCTGATGGTGGTGCTATTCAGCATTATTCTGCTGCTAGCCTACATCCGCCACGCGCGAAAACACCCAACGCCGCTGATCTCTCTGGGCTTATTTAAAACGCGAACCTTCTCAGTCGGTATTGCGGGCAACCTGGCCACACGCCTGGGCACCGGCTGCGTGCCGTTCCTGATGCCGCTGATGCTGCAGGTCGGCTTCGGCTATCCGGCGCTGATTGCCGGCATCATGATGGCGCCCACGGCAATTGGCTCGATCGTGGCGAAATCGACCGTCACCCAGGTATTGCGCAGGTTGGGTTATCGGAAAACATTGGTTGGCGTAACGCTGTTTATTGGCCTGATGATCGCGCAGTTCTCACTGCAGTCGCCGTCGATGCCGGTGTGGATGCTGATTCTGCCGCTGTTCGTGCTGGGGATGGCGATGTCGACGCAGTTCACCTCAATGAACACCATCACGCTTGCGGATCTTACCGACGACAATGCCAGCGGCGGCAACAGCCTGCTGGCCGTCACCCAGCAATTGTCGATCAGCCTGGGGGTGGCGATCAGCGCCGCGGTACTGCGCTCGTATCAAAGTATCGTGGGTTCGACGATTGAGCAGTTCCACTACACCTTTATTACCATGGGGGTGATAACGGCGGTGTCAGCGCTGATGTTTATGCTGCTGCGGCCGAAGGATGGCCGCAACCTGATTAAAGAAAAGCACTAATCTTAGACGGATCCGCGCACCACCAGCTCGGGCGTCAGCTGCATACGCTGCTGTTTTTGCCCGGGCTGTGCGATACGGTGAATCAACACATCAATCGCCAGCTCGCCCAGCTCGTCTTTTGGTTGGTGAATGGTGGTCAGCGGCGGCGTCATATAGCGCGCCAGCTCGATGTCGTCATAGCCAATCACCGCCATATCCTGCGGGATACGCAGCCCAGCCTGATACAGCGCCTGGTATGCCCCCACCGCCATCGCATCGTTACCAACAAAGACCGCATCCGGACGCTGAGGATGCGCCAGCAGTTTCTGCATCGCGTCGAATCCGCCGCCAAACTCAAAATTGCTGGTAATTTCATAGCCGTCCGGGATCGGCAGACGCGCGTTGAGCATGGCTTCCCGATACCCTTCCAGACGCAGTCGCGCCGGGGTTTTATCCAGCGGGCCCGAAATACAGGCAATCCGCGTATGCCCACGCTCAATAAGGTAACGCGTCGCCATATCGCCGCCGAGCAGCGAGTTGTCCTGAATCAGATCGCTGTCGCCATCGAACGGCGCCCAGTCCATCATCACGGAGGGGATAGAAGGATAGCGCTGCATAATTTCCAGCGAGGGCTGGTGCGTTTCGGTGCACAGCAACAGCAGCCCGTCGACGCGCTTTTGCATCAGCGTCTCCAGGTTGCGATTCATCCGCTGTTCGTCGCCTTCGGTATTGCACAGCACCAGGCTGTAGCCGCGCTCAAAGCAGCTACGCTCGACGCCGCGCACCAGTTCGGAGTAAAACGGGTTGGTACTGGCGGTAATCAGCATACCGATGGTACGCGTTTGATTAAGCTTGAGGCTACGCGCCAGCGCCGACGGCGCGTAGTTCAGCGTTTTGATGGCCGCATCAACCTTCTCGGTGATGGCCTCGCTGACAAACCGATCTTTATTGATGACGTGAGACACCGTCGAGGTGGAAACGCCCGCCAGGCGAGCAACATCCTTCATCGTGGCCAAGCATTACCCCTGCTGACGTAAAAATTCGTCGATCTCTTCACGCCAGGGCACAGAAGGCTGCGCGCCTTTACGCGTGACGGCAATGGCCGCGGCAGCGTGAGCAAAACGCAGCGCATCCGCCAGCGGCGTATTCTCCAGCAGCGCTGTCATCAGCGCGCCGTTAAAGGTATCGCCCGCGGCGATGGTATCGATCGCCTGCACTTTAAAGCCCGGAACGCGACGGCCTTCTCCTTTAACGCTGGCCCATACGCCACGGCTGCCAAGGGTAATAATGACCGTGTCGATACCTTTGGCATGCAGTACCTGCGCGGCCTTCGCGGCATCGTCATCGTTTTCCACCCGTACGCCGGTGAGCTTTTCAGCTTCGGTTTCGTTCGGGGTAATAATATCCACCAGCGACAGCAGCGTATCCGGCAGCGCGCGAGCGGGGGCTGGGTTCAATACCACGGTCGTCTGATTCTGATGGGCAATCTCGGCGGCCAGCACGACGCTGTCGAGCGGGGACTCGAGCTGCATCAGCAGCGCATCCGCCTCGGCAATACGCTCACGTTGCGCCTCCACCAGCGCGGTAGACAGCGCCGCGTTAGCCCCTGCGTGAATGCCGATCACGTTCTCACCTTCGCCGTTCACGAAGATCAGCGCCACGCCGGTTGACTCGCCCGCAATGGCGCTCACTGGCGCAACGTCAATGCGGTCAACCTGCAGCTGTTTACGAATACGCTCGCCGATATCATCGTCGCCGGTACAGGCGATAAACGCGATATCCGCGCCGCTACGCCCGGCGGCAACCGCCTGGTTTGCGCCTTTGCCGCCGAAAGCGACCTGATAATGGCTACCGGTGACGGTTTCGCCCGGCGTCGGGAATGATTCAAGATTGAGAATGTGATCGGCATTGATGCTGCCAAGGACGACGAGTTTGCCTGCGGTTTTCATTTTCAGAGTGTCCGGTAAGATGCGCCACCGGTATCCCGGTGGCGCGTGCCCTGCTTTTCTTTTATAGATGTAGTCCCTCAGGCTGTGAGAGCCTGAATCGCATTCACGTTATTACTGCTTAATTACCAGCTTCAGGTCAACAGGATATTTTGCCTGCACCTTTTCGCCTTTCAGCACTTTGTCGGCGGTTTCCACGCCTTTCGCACCGATCTGGTCCGGCAGCTGCGCGATGGTCGCCGCCAGTTTGCCATCATTTACCGCTTTTTCGCCATCCGGCGTGCCGTCAAAGCCGACCACCATCACATCGGATTTACCGGCGGTTTGCAGCGCACGCAGCGCGCCCAGCGCCATTTCGTCGTTCTGCGCGAACACGGCCTTCACGTCCGGATGCGCGGTCAGCAGGTTCTGCATGACGTTCAGACCTTTAGTACGGTCGAAGTCGGCAGGCTGGCTGGCCAGCACGTTGAATTTATGCGCTGCCACGGCCTGCTGGAAGCCTTCGCCACGCTCGCGCGCCGCGGAAGTCCCGGCAATACCCTGCAGTTCAATCACTTTAGCGCCTTCACCGGCTTTCTTCGCGATGTAGTCACCGGCGATTTTGCCGCCCAGTACGTTATCGGACGCGATATGGCTGACAACCTCGCCTTTAGAAGCTACGCGGTCGAGGGTGATGACCGGAATTTTGGCCTGGTTAGCCATCTTGATGGCGTTACCCACGGCATCGGAGTCCGTCGGGTTGATCAGCAGAATTTTGGTGCCACGAACCGTTAAATCCTGAACGTTCGCCAGCTCTTTCGCCGGGTTGTTCTGCGAATCCAGAACCACCAGGTTGTAACCCAGTTTGTCGGCTTCTTTCTGCGCGCCATCCTTCAGGGAGACGAAGAACGGGTTATTCAGGGTAGAGATAACCAGCGCAATGGTATCTTTCGCCATCGCGTTCGCACTGACGGTGGCGCTCAGCGCAACCGCGGAAACCAGGGTAGCCAGTTTTTTCATGTTCATATCTAAGATGTCCTGTAGTGTCGTTAGTTACTGCTTTTTGTTGTCCACCAGCACCGCCAGCAAAATCACCACTGCTTTAACGATCATCTGGTAATAAGAAGAAACACCTAACAAATTCAAACCGTTGTTCAAGAACCCAAGAATCAGCGCACCGATAAGCGTGCCGACGATACGACCTTTACCGCCCGCCAGGCTGGTACCGCCCAGCACCACCGCCGCGATGGCATCCAGCTCATAGCCGGTACCCGCCGTTGGCTGTGCAGAGGAGAGACGCGCCACTTCGATAATACCCGCCAGCGCCGACAGTAACCCGCACAAAGAGTAGACGATAATTTTGACTTTATTGACGCTGATACCGGAAAGACGCGTTGCCGCCTCGTTACCGCCCAGCGCATAGATATAGCGGCCCAGACGCGTATGGTGCAGCATGTACCACGCCGCGAGGAAGACAATCGCCATGATCCACACCGGCGTCGGGATGCCCAGCGGGCGGCCAATCCCGAACCAGCCGAACACGTCGGCGTTGTCGGTAAAGCCGGTATTCACCGGGCTACCGTTGGTGTACACCATGGTCACACCGCGCAGCAGCAGCATCATCACCAGAGTGGCGATAAACGCCTGTACCCGGCCTTTAGCCACGATCACGCCGGTAACAGCCCCGATTGCGGCACCCAATGCGAGTGCGGCAGCAACCGCCACCAGCGCATTGACTTCGATGCCGACAATCGACGCGGCGACCGCGCCGGTCAACGCCAACAGGGAACCGACGGACAGATCGATCCCCGACGTTAGAATGACCAGCGTCATCCCGACCGCCATGATCGCATTCACGGAGGTTTGCTGCAGGATGTTGAACAGGTTATTGACGGTAAAAAAGTTCGGGCTCATGGTCGACACAATCGCTATCAGCACCAGCAGGGCAATCAGCGATTTTTGCTCCAGCAGCCAGGCTTTAGTGAAATAGCGGCGACTCGCCACAGACTGGGTTGTCATCTTTTTTACTCCTGATTCACGCGGTTAAGCTTGCCCACTGCGGCAGCCATTAATACTTCCTGGGTGGCCTGCTCGCGTGAGAACTCACCGCCGAGATGCCCTTCATGCATCACAATAATGCGATCGCTCATCCCCAGTACTTCCGGCATCTCGGAAGAGACCAGAATGATGCTCAGGCCGTCGGCCTTGAACTGGTTGATAAGCTGGTAAATCTCTTTTTTCGCCCCGACGTCGACGCCGCGCGTCGGTTCATCGAGGATCAGTACCTTCGGACGGGTCATCAGGCCGCGCGCGATGGCGACTTTCTGTTGGTTACCGCCGGACAGCAGGCCGATCGCCTGTTCCATCGACGGGGTTTTCACGTTGAACAGGCGGATAAAGTCGCCCACCGCCTGCTGCTCATCTTTGTGCTTCAGCCCGCCGCCGCTGCGGCTGAAGTAGCGCAGCGCGGTCAGCGACATGTTTTCTTTGACCGACATGCCCAACACTAAACCATCGCGCTTACGGTCTTCGGAGATATAAACGATGCCGTTCGCCAGGCCATCCTGCGGCGAGCGGGTCACCACTTCATGACCATCAAGGGTGACGTAGCCGCTGCTACGCGGCAGCGCGCCGTACAGCACTTTCATTAATTCGGTGCGCCCGGCGCCCATCAGCCCCGCCACGCCGAGAATTTCGCCTTTGCGCAGAGTGAAGGAGACGTTCTCCACGCCCGGGCCGCACAGCGCGTCGACCTTCAGGCGGATCTCTCCCGGTTCTTTATCCAGATGCGGGTACTGATCTTCGAGTTTGCGTCCCACCATCATCTCAATCAGCAGATCTTCGGTCAGGCTGGCCACTTCACGCTCGGCAATAAACTGCCCGTCGCGGAAGACGGTCACGTCATCGCAAATTTCGAAGATCTCTTTCATACGGTGGGAGATATAGACAATGCCGCGCCCCTGCGATTTCAACTCGCGGATAACGCGGAACAGGGATTCGGTTTCGGTATCGGTCAGCGCATCGGTCGGTTCATCCATAATGATGACCTTCGACTCGAAGCTGAGCACCTTGGCGATTTCCACCATCTGCTGGTCGCCAATCGACAGGTCGCCCACCAGACGGTCGCTCTTAAAGCGCAGATTCAGCTTCGCCAGCAGCACATCGGCTTCCGCGTACATCTTCTTCCAGTCGATTTTGCCAAAGCGGTTCACGAACTCACGGCCGAGGAAAATATTCTCGGCGATCGTCAGCTGTGGGATCAGGTTCAGCTCCTGGTGGATGATACCAATACCGGCTTCCTGGGAGGATTTTGGGCCGTTAAAGGTAGTTTCTTTGCCCAGCCACAATAACGAACCGGCGTCGCGGGTGTAGATCCCGGTCAGCACTTTCATCATAGTGGATTTACCCGCTCCGTTTTCACCCACCAGCGCCATCACGCGGCCGGCGTAAACGTTCAGCGCGGCGCCGGCAAGCGCCTTCACGCCCGGGAACGATTTATCGATCCCTTTGAGTTGTAAGAGTGCGTCCATGATGGCCTCAGAAGGTGACGCCAGCACAGAGAATGATATTCGCAAACGGGGAACATTCCCCGCTGCGAATCACCGCCTGACTGTCTGCGGTTTGTTGTTTGAACTGCTCATGTGAGACGTAACGAACGTCAATGCAATTTCCCTGGTGTTGCTGCAGCTGCTCAAGGTGTTTGAGCAACGTTTCGTGAAGCTGCGGATTATGGTGTTGAATTTCCGCGGCGAGAATGGCGGACTCGACCTGCATCTCCTGCGTGACCACGCCCAGCACCTGCATAAAGGTGGGAACGCCCTGGGTTAGCGCCATATCAATGCGCGCCGTGCTGCGAGGGATGGGTAAACCCGCGTCGCACACCACCAGCGTATCGGTATGACCCAGACGGGAAATGACCGACGAGATTTCAGAGTTGAGTACCGTGCCTTTCTTCATTTTGTTTTCTTGCTCCACTAGCGAAACGTTTCGCTGTCGTAAGTGTAGACCGAAGAACGCGCAGAAAACCATCACCAGGTTATAAAATTGTGATCGCCATCGAAACGTTTCGCGAACGGGGAAGACAAGATAAAAAAACGCCCTCCGTCTCAATGAGGGAGGGCGTTGATGGCGTTAGATTTCGACCTGGGTGCCCAGCTCGATAACGCGGTTTGGCGGGATCTCGAACTGGTCCGGCGCGCGCAGGGCGTTGCGCTGGAGCAGCAGGTACAGCTTGCCACGCAGGCGCAGATACCACGGCCGTTTGCCGACAATCAGCGACTCGTGCGACATAAAGAACGAGGTCTCCATCATCCGGCAGCTTAAGCCTTCCAGACCACAGCGGTGGAACACCTCTTCCACGTTCGGCGTTTCGCGCCAGCCGTAGCTGGCGACCACGCGCCAGAAGGTCGGCGACAGCTGCTCGATCTGTACACGACGCACGTTGTGTACGTACGGCGCATCTTCGGTACGCAGCGTCAGCAGAATGACGCGCTCGTGCAGCACCTTGTTGTGCTTGAGGTTATGCAGCATGGCGAACGGAATCACGTTCAGCGCGCGCGACATATACACCGCGGTACCCGGCACGCGGACCGGCGGCGATTTCTCCAGCGAGGCGATCATCGCCTCCAGAGAGTTGCCGTGTTCGTGCATACGGCGCAGCAGGCGGAAGCGCTCGCTCTTCCAGGTGGTCATGATAGTGAGCATGATCAGCGCCAGCGTCAGCGGCAGCCAACCACCGGAGACAATTTTATCGAGGTTCGCCGAGAACAGCGGAATATCGATGCACATAAACGCCACGAACAGCAGCGCCACAAAGAACTTATTCCAGTGCCAGTTCTTACGCGCCACGGTGGTGAACAGAATGGTCGTCAGCACCATCGTCCCGGTCACCGCAATCCCGTACGCCGCCGCCAGGTTTGAGGAGTGCTCAAAGCTCACGATGACGATCACTACCGAGATATACAGCAGCCAGTTGATGAACGGGATATAAATCTGCCCGGACTCCATCTCTGAGGTATGGATAATGCGCATCGGCGACAGATAGCCCAGGCGCACCGCCTGGCGGGTCAGCGAGAAGACGCCGGAGATCACCGCCTGAGAGGCGATAACCGTCGCCAGCGCGGCGATAATCAGCATCGGGATCAGCGCCCACTCCGGCGCCAGCAGGAAGAACGGGTTCTTAATCGCTTCCGGATGCTTGAGCAGCAGCGCGCCCTGGCCGAAGTAGTTCAGTACCAGCGAAGGTAGCACCACCGAGAACCAGGCCAAACGAATCGGCAGCTTGCCGAAGTGGCCCATATCGGCATACAGCGCTTCCACGCCGGTAATCGACAGCACCACCGCGCCCAGCGCAATAAAGGAAACGGTTTTGTATTGCAGGAAGAAATTGACCGCCCAGTAGGGGTTCAACGCCTGCAACACTTCCGGGTTGGCAATAATGCTGCGTGCGCCAAGCCCCGCCAGCAGCAGGAACCAGATAAGCATAATCGGCGCGAACAGTTTACCGACCATGCTGGTACCGTGCTTCTGGATAGCAAACAGCAGCGTCAGGACAATAATCGAGATGGGAACCACCCAGGTATCGAGCTGGGGGGCGATGATTTCCAGACCTTCAATCGCCGACATCACCGAAATCGCCGGGGTGATAACCACTTCACCATAGAAGAAGCTACCGCCGATCAGCCCGAGGATCACCAGTACGGAGGTTGTGCGCGCGGACGTATTGCGCCCCGCCAGGGACATCAACGTTAGAATCCCCCCTTCGCCGGCGTTGTCCGCCCGCATCACGAAGGTGATGTATTTGAGGGATACCGTTAACAGCAATAGCCAGAAGATTAATGACAGAAAGCCAAAAACCGCGTCACGTTCAACGCCAAAACCAAACTGGCCAGATAAACATTCACGAAGCGTATAAAGAGGGCTGGTACCAATATCGCCGTATACCACGCCAATTGCAGCGAGTGTAATCGCTGATAAAGATTGTTTCTTATCAGTGCTCATAGACTAGTCTTTCGTTTATGAAACAAATGTGTGCCTAGTCCCTTGGCCCACGAAAAGCGCACAGTATGCACGATTAGCGTCAAAATCGTACCCCTTAATCACGTCATATTAACCTGCCTCAAGAAATGGCGAGGTACTATTCAGGCTATTCACCTAAAGACTTAAACGTCTATACTCAGCCAGTTAGCTGATTAAACGGCGAAAGGACGCAAGTTAATTATGGCCCAACCACATTTATTAGCAGAAAGAATTTCGCGGCTGAGCAGCGCACTGGAGAAAGGGCTATTTGAACGTAGTCATGCGATTCGCCTCTGCCTGCTGGCCGCACTCAGCGGTGAAAGCGTCTTTTTACTCGGCCCGCCGGGGATCGCCAAGAGCCTGATTGCCCGCCGCCTGAAGTTCGCCTTCCAGCACGCCCGGGCGTTTGAATATCTGATGACCCGTTTCTCCACGCCGGAAGAGGTGTTTGGGCCGCTCTCCATCCAGGCGCTAAAAGATGAAGGCCGCTACGAGCGTCTGACCGCCGGCTACCTGCCAGAGGCCGAAATTGTCTTTCTGGATGAAATCTGGAAAGCCGGCCCGGCAATCCTTAACACCCTGCTGACCGCTATTAACGAACGTCACTTCCGCAACGGCGCCAGCGTCGAAAAAATTCCCATGCGTCTGCTGGTTACCGCCTCAAACGAACTGCCTGAAGCGGAAAGCAGTCTTGAAGCGCTATATGACCGTATGCTGATTCGCCTGTGGCTCGATAAAGTGCAGGATAAGGGCAATTTCCGCTCGATGCTGATTAGCCAGCAGGACGAAAACGACAACCCGATTCCAGCGAATCTCCAGGTTACCGACGAAGAGTACTTCCAGTGGCAGAAAGATATCGGCAACGTGAAACTGCCGGATGCGGTGTTTGAGCTGATTTTCACCCTGCGCCAGCAGCTGGATAATCTGCCGAACGCGCCGTACGTTTCCGATCGTCGCTGGAAAAAAGCGATCCGTCTGCTGCAGGCCTGCGCGTTCTTTAGCGGCCGCGATGCGATCGCGCCTATCGATCTGATCCTGCTGAAAGAGTGCCTGTGGCACGATGCGGAAAGCCGAAATCTGCTGCAACAACAAATCGATATATTGATGACCGGACACGCGTGGCAGCAGCAGGCCATGCTCAATAAGCTGGGCGCGATTACCCAGCAGCGGCTGCAAATTCAACAGCAGCAGAGCGACAAAACCGCGCTCAAAGTCACACGCCTGGGCGGCATGTTTAGCCGCAAGCCGCACTATGAGCTGCCGTCCGAGATTCAGTCGCCGACGATAACCCTGCTGCTCCAGCAGCCGCTCAAGCTCCACGATATCGAGGTTATTCACATTACCTTCGAGCGCCAGGCGCTGGAAAACTGGCTGGAGAAGGGCGGCGAAATTCGCGGCAAGCTCAACGGCATCGGCTTTGCGCAGACGCTGAATATGGAAGTCGATGCTGCACAGCATCTGGTGGTGCGCGACGTCAGCCTTCAGGGCACGCGCCTGTCGCTGCCGGGGTCGGGCGCCACAGAGAGTATGCCGACGGAGATCCGCCAGCAGCTGCTCGCCTTAGATGAAGAGTGGCACCAGCAGCACAACCGCTTTAGCGAGCAGCAAAAATGTCTGTTTATTCATGAAGAGTGGTTGGGGCGTATCGAAGCCAGCCTCCAGGACGTGGCCGCGCAAATTAAGCAGGCGCAGAGTTAATGCTGACCATCGACACGCTCAACGTCATGCTGGCGGTCAGCGAAGAGGGGATGATCGAAGAGATGATCATCGCCCTGCTGGCCTCGCCGCAGCTGGCCGTGTTCTTTGAAAAATTTCCGCGCCTGAAAAGCGCTATTACCGACGATCTTCCCCGCTGGCGTGAAACCTTCAGAAACCGGCTAAAGGGCGCGCCGGTGCCGCACGAGCTGGAAGAGGAGGTGATCTGCTATCAGCAGAGCCAGCTTCTCTCCACCAGCCAGTTTATCGTGCAGCTGCCGCAGATTGTGGCGCTGCTCCTTCGCGTCCAGTCACCTTTTGCCGCCCAGGCCCAGCAGCTGGTGGCGAATAACGCAACTTTTACCCCCGCGCTGCATACCCTTTTTCTGCAACGCTGGCGCTTAAGCCTGGTGGTGCAGGTCACCTCAATCAATCAGCAGCTGCTGGAAGAAGAGCGCGAACAGCTGCTGAGCGAAGTGCAGGAGCGGATGACGTTAAGCGGCCAGCTGGATCCGGTGCTGGTGGAGAACGACAGCGCCGGCGGCCGTTTGTGGGACATGAGCGCCGGGCAGCTTAATCGCGGCGACTATCAGCTGATCGTCAAATACGGTGATTTTCTTAGCCAGCAGCCGGAGCTGCTGCGCCTGGCTGAACAGCTGGGTCGTTCGCGCGAAGCCAAATCGGTACCGAAGAAAGATTCCCCGATGGAGACTTTCCGTTCGCTGGTGCGCGAGCCATCCACCGTCCCCGAGCAGGTCGATGGCATCCAGCAAAGCGACGATATCCTGCGCCTGCTGCCGCCGGAGCTGGCCACGCTCGGGATCACCGAGCTGGAATATGAGTTTTACCGGCGGCTGGTGGAAAAACAGCTGCTGACCTATCGCCTGCACGGCGACGCCTGGCGCGAGAAAGTGACCGAACGCCCGGTGGTGCACCAGGACGTTGACGAGCAGCCGCGCGGGCCGTTTATTGTCTGCGTGGATACGTCCGGTTCGATGGGCGGTTTCAACGAACAGTGCGCCAAAGCGTTCTGCCTGGCGCTGATGCGCGTGGCGCTGGCGGATAACCGTCGCTGCTACATCATGCTGTTCTCCAGCGAAGTGGTGCGCTACGAGCTGACCGGCCGTCAGGGGCTGGAGCAGGCGATCCGCTTTTTAAGCCAGCGCTTTCGCGGCGGTACCGATATGGCCAGCTGCTTCCGCGCTATTATTGAGCATCTGGAAAACCCGCAGTGGCGGGATGCCGACGCGGTGGTGATTTCCGATTTTATCGCCCAGCGGCTACCGGATGAGGTGGTCAAAAAGGTGGGGGATCTGCAGCATAAACATCAGCATCGTTTTCACGCGGTAGCGATGTCCGCTCATGGCAAACCCGGGATCATGCGCATTTTCGATCATATCTGGCGCTTTGATACCGGGTTGAGAAGCCGCCTGCTGAGACGCTGGCGGCGTTAGGCAGAGTTACAGCAGCGCGGAGACGCTTTCACGTACCTGAGTTGGCCATACGCCGCACTGAACCTGACCGATATGGGACAGTTGCAGTAGCAGCATCGTCAGACGAGACTGACCAATACCGCCGCCGATAGTCTGCGGCATCTCGCCGCGCAGCAGCGCCTGGTGCCACTCCAGCTGTAAACGATCTTCATCGCCGGTGATCTGCAGCTGATGCTTCAGCGCTTTCGCATCCACGCGGATCCCCATAGAAGAGAGCTCAAACGCGTCTTCCAGCACCGGGTTCCACACCAGAATATCACCGTTCAGGCCGGCAAAACCGGATGCGGTCTGGGTACTCCAGTCATCGTAGTCCGGGGCGCGAACGTCGTGGCGCTGGCCGTCGGAGAGTTTACCGCCGATGCCAATCAGGAACACCGCCCCCAGCTCTTTAGCGATGGCGCGCTCGCGGCCTTTTGCGTCAAGGCCCGGATAGAGGCTCAGCAGCGTTTCGCTGTGCACAAAGTGAATCTGTTCTGGCAGGAACGGTGTCAGCCCAAATTCTTTGCTCACGGCAGCTTCGGTTTCTTTAATGCCCGCCCAAATCGCCTTTACGGTGCTTTCCAGCGTGCCGGCGTGGCGTTCGTCATCACCCATTACGCGCTCCCAGTCCCACTGGTCAACGTAAACGGAGTGAATCGGAGAAAGTCGGTCTTCATCGGGGCGAAGGGCCTTCATGTGCGTGTACAGCCCTTCGCCCGCGCTGAAGTCGTGTTGTCCCAGGGTTTGACGCTTCCATTTCGCAAGGGAATGAACCACTTCGAACTGGGCATCTGGCAGTGTTTTCACTTTCACCTGAACCGCCTTCTCGCAACCAGATAGGTTGTCCTGCGTCCCATCTCCCACGCGGCTCAGAATTGGTGCCTGGACTTCTACGAGCCCTAGCTTCTCTTCCAGCTGACGGGAAAAATAGGATTTAACGAAACTGATCTGGCGTTGTTTTGCGATGTATGCGGTTTTCATTATTTTTACTCCTGCGTCCTGTTGCCATTGATTAAGCAACAAAACCGGCCATCAATTCAATAATCAAACAATAAAAAGCCTGTTCGACTTTTGATTCATTAAAATAAGAGGCTAAAATAGAGGGAATCATTAATCTTCATAAGAAAAACCTATGGAAAATTATCAGATCGACAATCTGGACCGCGGCATTCTTGAGGCCTTAATGGCGAATGCCCGTACCGCCTACGCCGAATTGGCCAAGCAGTTTGCCGTTAGCCCCGGCACCATTCACGTGCGCGTAGAGAAAATGAAGCAGGCCGGGATCATCACCGGTGCGCACGTCGACGTCAGCCCCAAACAGTTGGGTTATGACGTGGGCTGCTTTATCGGCATTATTCTGAAGAGCGCGAAAGACTATCCGTCGGCGCTGGCGCGGCTGGAAAGCCTGGATGAAGTGACCGAGGCGTACTACACCACCGGGCACTACAGCATCTTTATTAAGGTGATGTGCAAATCGATCGACGCGTTACAGCAGGTACTTATCAACAAGATCCAAACAATTGATGAAATTCAGTCCACCGAAACGCTGATCGTGCTGCAAAACCCGATCATGCGTACCATCAAGCCGTGATCGCTTTTTTTAATCCCACATTTTTCCACAGGTAGATCCCAGCTCGCTCACAGCGTACAATGCGCCTTCTTTATAAAGGTGGGCGAGCATGGCAGACATCACTCTTATCAGCGGCAGCACGCTTGGCAGTGCGGAATATGTGGCAGAACATCTGGCGGAAAAGCTGGACGATGCTGGTTTTTCCAGCGAAATGCTGCACGGCCCGATGCTGGATGAGGTTCCAACCGAAGGGATCTGGCTGGTGATCAGCTCCACGCACGGTGCAGGAGACATTCCTGACAACCTGCTGCCTTTATATGAAGCATTAAGCGAACAGAAACCGGATCTCTCTCAGGTACGCTTTGGCGCAATCGGCATCGGTAGCCGTGAATACGACACGTTCTGCGGCGCGATCGACAAGCTGGAAGCCAAACTCAAAGCCTGTGGCGCCAGACAGATCGGCGAAACGCTGAAGATCAACGTGCTGGAACATGAGATTCCGGAAGATCCGGCTGAAATTTGGCTGGGATCGTGGCATCCATTGCTCAGAGATTTGTAAAGATCTCCTTTTTTTATGTGGATAACTCTGGTTAAAAGCTTGGATCAACCGGTAGTTATCCAAAGAATAACCGTTGGCTAGTTTTTGAGTTGTGTATAACCCTTCATTTTGATCCCAGCTTATACGGACCAGGATCACCGATCATTCACAGATAATGATCCGGCTTAAACGGTTGATCTCAATGTCTGGATCGCACTTATCCACAGAGATTGGCGATCCTAATAAGAGATCACAATAGAACAGATCTCTAAATAAAAAGATCTTCTTTTTAATACCCAGGATCCAGACGCTTTCTCCATCGACTAAAGTTGAGTAGAATCCACGCCCGGACTTCAATCCATTTAAAAACCGCAGTACGCGAGGCAAACCACCATGTTTTATCAGGATCCTTTTGACGTCATCATCATTGGCGGGGGTCATGCAGGCACTGAGGCCGCGATGGCCGCAGCGCGAATGGGCCAACAGACCCTGCTTTTGACACACAATATCGACACCCTGGGGCAGATGAGCTGCAACCCGGCGATTGGCGGCATTGGGAAAGGACACCTGGTAAAAGAAGTGGATGCACTTGGCGGCCTGATGGCAACGGCGATCGACCATGCCGGCATCCAGTTTAGGATACTAAACGCCAGCAAAGGGCCAGCGGTTCGCGCCACCCGTGCTCAGGCGGATCGCGTGCTCTACCGTCAGGCGGTACGCACCGCACTGGAGAACCAGCCGAACCTGATGATCTTCCAGCAGGCGGTTGAAGATCTGATTGTCGAGAACGATCGTGTGGTCGGCGCCGTCACCCAGATGGGGCTCAAATTCCGCGCGAAAGCGGTCGTGCTGACAGTCGCGACCTTCCTGGACGGCAAAATTCACATCGTTCTGGATAACTACAGCGCTGGCCGCGCCGGCGATCCGCCGTCCATCCCGCTGTCTCGTCGCCTGCGTGAACTGCCGCTGCGCGTCAGCCGCCTGAAAACCGGTACGCCGCCGCGCATTGACGCGCGCACCATCGACTTCAGCGTGCTTGGCCAGCAGAACAGCGACGATCCAATGCCGGTCTTCTCGTTCCTGGGCAATGCTTCCCAGCACCCGCGCCAGATGCCGTGCTACGTCACGCACACCAACGAGAAAACCCATGACGTGATCCGCAATAACCTCGATCGTAGCCCGATGTATGCCGGCGTGATCGAAGGTATCGGCCCACGCTACTGCCCGTCGATCGAAGACAAAGTGATGCGCTTCGCCGATCGTAACCAGCACCAGATCTTCCTGGAGCCGGAAGGGCTGACCTCCAACGAAATTTACCCGAACGGCATCTCCACCAGCCTGCCGTTTGACGTGCAGATGCAGATCGTCCGCTCGATGCAGGGGATGGAAAACGCCCGTATCGTTCGCCCTGGCTACGCCATTGAGTACGATTTCTTCGATCCGCGCGACCTGAAACCGACGCTGGAGAGCAAATTTATCCACGGTCTGTTCTTTGCTGGCCAGATCAACGGCACTACCGGCTACGAAGAAGCCGCGGCGCAGGGGCTGCTGGCGGGACTCAACGCCGCGCGTCTGTCCGCCGAGAAAGACGGCTGGGCGCCGCGTCGCGATCAGGCATACCTCGGCGTGCTGGTGGACGACCTCTGCACGTTGGGTACCAAAGAACCGTACCGTATGTTCACCTCCCGCGCCGAATATCGCCTGATGCTGCGTGAAGACAACGCCGACCTGCGCCTGACCGAAATCGGCCGCGAGCTGGGGATGGTGGACGATGTGCGCTGGGCGCGCTTCAACGAGAAGCTGGAGAATATCGAGCGCGAACGTCAGCGTCTGAAATCGACCTGGGTAACGCCATCGGCGGAATCAGCAGCCGAAGTGAATGCTCACCTGACTGCGCCGTTGTCCCGTGAAGCTAACGGCGAAGATCTGCTGCGTCGTCCGGAGATGACCTACCAGCAGCTGACTTCCCTGACGCCGTTCTCGCCTGCGCTGGAAGATTCCCAGGCGGCGGAGCAGGTCGAAATTCAGGTGAAATACGAAGGCTACATCGCACGCCAGCAGGATGAGATTGAAAAACAGCAGCGCAACGAAAACACGCTGCTGCCGGCAACGCTGGATTACCGCCAGGTGAACGGGCTGTCGAACGAAGTTATCGCCAAGCTGAACGATCACAAACCGGTGTCGATCGGCCAGGCGTCGCGTATCTCCGGGATCACCCCGGCGGCGATCTCGATTCTGCTGGTATGGCTGAAAAAACAGGGTCTGCTGCGCCGCAGCGCCTGATTACCGCTTCGGCGGCGCTTCTGGCGAACGTCATGCGTTCGCCGACTTGATTCATCGGCCCGGTACGCGTCATGCTACCGGGCAGTTATTTTCTGATAGGGTCATCAACGTGCTCAACAAACTTTCTCGTCTGCTGGATGAAGCAGGGATTTCGCTCACCGATCACCAGAAAAATCAGCTTGTTGGCTATGTCGATATGCTGCACAAGTGGAACAAAGCCTACAACCTGACGTCGGTGCGCGACCCTAACGAGATGCTGGTGCGCCATATCCTCGACAGCATCGTGGTCGCTCCGTCGCTGAAAGGCGAACGTTTTATCGATGTCGGCACCGGTCCGGGCCTGCCGGGCATCCCGCTGTCTATCGTGCGTCCGGATGCGCACTTTACGCTGCTCGATAGCCTGGGTAAGCGCGTTCGCTTCCTGCGCCAGGTTCAGCACGAGCTTGGGCTGACGAACATCACGCCGGTGCAGAGCCGCGTTGAAGAGTTTCCTGCCGAGCCGCCGTTTGATGGCGTCATCAGCCGCGCGTTCGCATCGCTGACGGACATGGTGAGCTGGTGCCATCACCTGCCGGGCGAGGAAGGGCGTTTTTATGCACTGAAAGGGCAGCTGCCGGAAGACGAAATAACGCAGCTTCCGCCACGGTTCAGCGTCGAATCCATCGTTAAACTACGGGTTCCTCAGCTGGAAGGGGAGCGCCATCTGGTTATTATTGCACCAAATAAAATTTAATATTTATCAAAAAAAGTAGAGAAAAAATGCGGTCTCTGGTGTTAACAAATTAGCGACACTCCCTGCCAGAGACCGGCTTGATTTAACTCGTACTTAACGTGTTTTTATCTTCTTACTAACCAAGCTTTTTTTGTTAATGATGAAAATAGTAAACATGGAAAATATCAGCTTGCTATAAGTCAGCACGTTAGCCATTTTGTCATGTTAATAAGTTATTATGAATGTCAATGAATGGTTTTTGTTCTGTTTCGACGTGTTTTTAAAAGAGTGCTCTGATTTCGTCTTAGATATCAAAATGATGACTTGTCATCTTTTGCGACGTTGATACAGAAGATGAGCGCTAAAATGTTTAATGTGTGATCTTGTGCACGCTTTGTCACCACTGTTTTCGCTGTATTTGCACTTTTGTACGATCGTTCACACTTTGACGAAAAGTAGGAAAATAGCGCGAATGAAAAATATTTAAATATTTATTCACGTTTTGGCTACTTATTGTTTGAAATCACGGGGCGTCACCGTATAATTTGACCGCTTTTTGATGCTTGACTCCGAGCTTTAAAGAACGTTTTATACGACACGCGGCATACCTCAAAGGGAGCAGGAGTAGAAACGTGATGTCTATGTCGCTCGTGAGTCGAAACGTTGCTCGTAAGCTTCTGTTCATTCAGCTTCTGGCAGTGATAGCAAGTGGATTGCTGTTCAGCCTAAAAGACCCCTTCTGGGGCATCTCCGCCGCGTGTGGAGGCCTGGCAGTGTTACTGCCTAATATGTTGTTTATGATTTTTGCCTGGCGTCACCAGGTGCATACACCCGTGAAGGGCAAAGTGGCCTGGACGTTCGCCTTCGGCGAAGCGTTCAAGGTGTTAGCGATGCTGGTGTTACTGATTGTGGCGCTGGCGGTTTTAAAGGCGGTATTCTTACCGCTGATCGTTACATGGATTTTGGTGCTAGTGGTTCAGATACTGGCGCCCGCTGTAATTAACAACAAAGGGTAAAAGGCATCATGGCTTCTGAAAATATGACGCCGCAGGATTACATAGGACACCACCTGAATAACCTTCAGCTGGACCTGCGTACATTCTCGCTGGTGGATCCGCATAACCCCCCAGCCACCTTCTGGACGATCAATATCGACTCCATGTTCTTCTCGGTGGTACTGGGTCTGTTGTTCCTGGCCATTTTCCGCGGCGTTGCGAAACGTGCGACCAGCGGCGTTCCAGGGAAATTCCAGACGTTCATCGAAATGATCATTGGCTTCGTCCACGGTAGCGTCAAAGACATGTACCACGGCAAGAGCAAGGTGATTGCACCGCTGGCGCTGACCGTCTTTGTCTGGGTCTTCCTGATGAACCTGATGGACCTGCTGCCGATCGACCTGCTGCCGTTTATCGGCGAGCATATCTTCGGTCTGCCTGCCCTGCGTGTGGTGCCGTCTGCTGACGTGAACATCACCCTGTCTATGGCACTGGGCGTATTCATCCTGATTCTTTTCTACAGCATCAAAATGAAAGGCGTAGGCGGCTTCGTGAAAGAGCTTACCTTGCAGCCGTTCAACCACTGGGCGTTTATTCCGGTCAACCTGATCCTGGAAGGCGTTAGCCTGCTGTCCAAACCGATTTCCCTCGGTCTGCGACTGTTCGGCAACATGTATGCGGGTGAGCTGATTTTCATTCTGATCGCGGGTCTTCTGCCGTGGTGGTCACAGTGGGTTCTGAATGTGCCATGGGCCATTTTCCACATCCTGATCATTACGCTGCAAGCCTTTATCTTCATGGTTCTGACGATCGTCTATCT
>NZ_JBKDZH010000077.1:0-2139 GCF_047971185.1 Kluyvera sp. | reverse complement strand
CATGAGTATGCAGTGACTGTCTCAAATCGGTTCAATGTGCTTGGCACCCTTGAGGACCCTGTAGAACTGTGGGATACCTTCAAACGTGAAACCATGCAAGCTGCAAAGGAGTGTATTGGAGAGCGTCCAAGGTCTAGGGGTGGTTTTGCCTCAGAGGAGACGCTGGAGAATATTGAGAGGAGTCGCACTGCCAGGCTTGCTGGGAATCAGGACCAATATAGGTTGCTGTCACGTAGGACTAGAGCTCTCCTGAGGAGAGACAAGGAGAGATATGTCAGGAGTCTCGCCGAGGACGTCGAGGGTCATTTTAATGCTAATGACCTCCGACCTGCCTACCGAGCCCTGAAGAAGCTTCGCTCCAAATCTCCCTCTCGGGTGAGTGCTATCCGAACAGAAGATGGTTGTCTCGTATCAGACATGAATGGGCAGAGGGCTCGTTGGGCTGAGTACTTTGAGCAGTTGTACAGGGCAGACCCTCCGAGCAGGCAGCTCCCAACTGCTGGGTTACAGATGGTGGATGCTGATCCTCCCATTGACGAAGCCCCGCCCTCTTTTGACGAGGTCAGAGAGGCTGTGGCAAGGTTGAGAGGTGGAAAGGCAGCTGGTGTGTGTAACATCAGTGGGGAGCTGCTTAAAGCTGGAGGTGAGGCCATGATCCGTGGGTTGCGTGCAGTCTTGTCTGCCGTATGGCAGTCAGGTGCCATTCCTCCTGACTGGAAAAGGGGGTTGGTCGTCCCTATCTGGAAAGGGAAAGGGAACCATCAGGATTGCAACAACTACTGCGGTATTACACTGCTCAGTGTGCCAGGCAA
The DNA here is from genome assembly GCF_047971185.1 of Kluyvera sp. Taxonomy (GTDB): domain Bacteria; phylum Pseudomonadota; class Gammaproteobacteria; order Enterobacterales; family Enterobacteriaceae; genus Kluyvera. Next base: position 1,327 of record NZ_JBKDZH010000077.1, on the reverse strand, counting down.
GGTGCTTGCCCATCTGTTGCTAATGCGGATCTGCAATCAGCTGCTGAAGTTACAGAGACCTGAGCAGTCAGGGTTCACGTCTGGTAAGTCAACAACTGACGGTATCCTAGCCCTTCGCGTACTGATGGAGCGCCGACGTGAGTTTCGGCAGGGGATGCTTGCAGCCTATGTCGATCTCAAGAAGGCGTTTGATTCAGTGCATCGTGTGGCAATCTGGGATCTCCTGCGACTCCGTGGGATTCCTACCACTTACTACATACCTCTTCTGATACGTATCATCGTTGTTTCCTCTTGCTGCTAAAATAACATCCTCCTTTCTCTCCATCTACTCATATGCCTTATTCTTAGCATTTTTTTTTCTTCCATTCTTTGGCGTCTTCAGTTTTCCCTTCTGACTATATACTCCTTATATGTATCATCTTTATTGTCTGTTCCTTCTACCTATATAATATTTTCCCTTCTCTCCATCTATTCATATGCATTATCCTTAACGTCTGTTCTTTATTCTTTCTATCATTCTTTGGGGCCTTAGTTCGTCTTTTTCCCTGTGCATTTCTTCTTATACGTGTCATTTTTTTTTACTGTTGTTTCTACATATATGCATCTTCCCCTCTCTCCGTATCCACTTTTTATTTACTTTGTTTTTTCTCTTCAGATCTTCACTTTTACGATATGCCCCTTCTTGCATGCATCATTCTTTTAATTAGGCTCGCCACAACAACACTCAAAGATGCCTATTAGCGCCAGTTGGATTAATTCAGCATAATAATTTGCGGTCAGCTATAAGCCTCCGTGGTGTAGTGGTTAGCATGCCTAGCTACGAATCCGCGTGCCCGGGTTCGAATCCCGGCCTGGGCAGTCGGCGCGCAGCCCACCCAGCTGTTCATCCTCCCTCTCGGGTTGGTCGATAAATGGGTACCTGGGGAAACCTGGGGAAGGTAAACTGTGGTAACCCGGATGTCATTCTGGCCCTGTTTCCCAGGGTAATGGGTTGCTAAGAGCCCACCACAGGCTCAAGGGCTGATGGGACGGAGATGAGCGCCGATGCTACGCGCAGCTATAGCGTATGCTCCCAGCTTTACTTTACTTTACCTTTTGAAACAGTGCATCTTCCTAACACTGTCCTTTCCCCACACTGATTGCCTGTGCTGTCCAGCTTATTAATGCAAGAGTTCGCAAGCCGTTAGTCAGGTAGATATTCTACTTCAAAACTGCTTGATATCTATTTTTCTTAAGTCAGGGGTGCGTCTCCTCGGCGAATAAGAAAGCGAATGAGTAAACAGAACTCTCTCTCTCTCTCTCTCTCTCTCTCTCTCTCTCTCTCTCT
>NZ_JBKDZH010000076.1:0-1559 GCF_047971185.1 Kluyvera sp. | reverse complement strand
GCTCACTCCACCTAACCTAACACTGGGAAACCAGACCTAACCAAAATCAACGCAAGCAAAGCAAACGACAACAAAGCAAAGCTAAACTCAACTCAGCTACTCTAAACTAACCTTAACCCAACCCAACCCATCCCCACAGGTAACCATAGTAACACTAACGTAGCCCAACCCTTACAAACGTATTAAGTTCGGGAAAGGATTTCCTGATAGGTTTCCGACAGTGGCCTTAAAATCACTGCAACCCTGAGAGATATTAATGAGGACCGAGAGACTGCAATGGATTCCCCGTCGATGGAGGCACATGAGGATTTCGTCAATATCGGTGGCGATAAGTATTCACTGGAAATGCTGTTCGAGTTAACTTTGCATTGTTTTGACTCGTTACTAAATACGTATCACTTCTAATCGAATAGAGACAGCCCAGCACACGTCTTTCTTTGCATAAAACTATTCCTTATTCGCCACGTGTCAAGCCTTTGGCTAGCGGTCAGGAGATGTTGCACCTGACAGCTCGATTGGTCAATAAGTATACTTAAATACCTCTGATTTTAATGTGAAGTTCACCTCAGGGAATAGATAAAACATATAACGGAGACGAAAGTTAATGAAAATGAGACAGCATGGGTTCCCCGTTCGCCAGCGGAACCACGGGGGATCTTTGTGAGAGGGGCGCCTTAAACACATTTTTTTTTTTTTCTCTCTCTCTCTCTCTCTCTCTCTCTCTCTCTCTCTCTCTCTCTCTCTCTCTCTCTCTCTCTTTCTCTCTCTCTCTCTGAAGTAATTAGGTTTCTGTTATCAATGTGACCAGTTCCTGTATGTTCTTGATATTATATATAACTTTCAGTCTAGGTCATTACGTTTAGGATCAAAAACATCCAACCGAAAATTTGGAAATTGTCTCCTTCTTGAGAAATAACAGATTATGTACCGGGAAGCAATTGTATGCAGACAGGGCCGCGGGGCATGTTGTTGTACATTCATATAATTAAAATCGGAGATCTCCTTAGGAACCATAAGAACGTAAGGAGTCTGCAAGACCTACACAGGGCAGCTCCTGTAGACCTAACACACGTACCACCTATCCTCTCTATCCATGAATTGATCTAACATGTTTTTGAAGGTGCCAATCGTGTTGGCACCATAGCTGGGCGTTATCGCGATAACTTATCGCGATACCTTATCGCTGATAACAAAATTGTGTTATCGGCCATCCGCTACTTATTTATATATATATCGGTATCTTCGTTACTTTTGTAACCAAACTAGCGATAATCGCTGCTTTTTTCCGCCTCTCAGAAAAAAAAACCATTGTCTCCCTACTGCGCATGCGTGGCCCAGGCGCCCGGTGTTGTATGAAAAAACTTCGGGGTATGAAATATCTTCGGTGAAGAGATTTCATACTTAGATCATCAACATTAAAACACTAGTTTTTTTTATGTTACTCAAAGATCACTATATCAAAGAGAAAAATCAATTAACTTTGCCCAAAAAATGATTATTCATTGCCGTAAATTTGTGATCCCGTTGTAAAGAGCGCAAACAGAGACCAGCGGCTTGTG
>NZ_JBKDZH010000074.1:0-25103 GCF_047971185.1 Kluyvera sp. | reverse complement strand
TTGTTGGACATAGTGTCGTAGAAGATGGTGATGCGATCTTCCTGATAATCCGCCGCCCATTTCAGGTACATTTCGACGATTTGCGTCGGGTTATCGCGCCAGACCACGCCGTGGGAGGTGGCAATCATATCGACGGGCAGGTTGAACCCGAGGATTTCGGTAATTTTCGGCGTCACCAGGCGGCTGAACGGCGTCAGGATGTTAGCGTAGTAACGCTGGCACTGTTCGAACAGCTCGGTCTGGTCCACTTCATCATTAAACAGGTGCTCGTCGCAGTAGTGCTGGCCGAAGGCATCGTTGCTGAACAGCACTGCGTCGCCGGTCATGTAGGTCATCATGCTGTCCGGCCAGTGCAGCATCGGGGTTTCCACGAAGATCAGCTGTTTGCCGTTGCCGATGTCCAGAGAATCACCGGTTTTCACCACGTTGAAGTTCCACTCAGGGTGGTGGTGGTGGCCAGTAATCGAGTCAATGGCGTTGGCAGTGCAGTAGATTGGGGTGTCCGGGATCTGGGTCATCAGCTCGGTCAGCGCCCCGGCGTGGTCTTCTTCCGCGTGGTTAATGATGATGTAGTCGATATCGGCAAGGTCGATTTCGCTGCGCAGGTTCTGGACGAATTCACGACTGAATTTATGGTCAACGGTATCGATCAGGACATTTTTGCCTTCGCGAATCAGGTAGCTGTTGTAGCTGCTGCCGCGCAGGGTTTTGTATTCAGTCCCGTGGAAATCACGCACTTCCCAGTCACGTTGGCCAACCCAATGAATGTTATTTTTAACCAGAATAGACATAGCAACCTCAATTAATTCAGCGTTTTTCAAAAAAGATGTATTGCTTATTGCAGGTTGTGTGCCAACTTTTTAATTTGTTGATTTTATTGATTTAGTTAATTTTTACTCTTTTGTTGTTAGTCAAAATGACTATGCATAAAATTGTCAATATGACATCATGCATTGTCGAAATGACTATTTGAGGTTGCCATGAGCTTTTCCGTTGACGTACTGGCGGGCATCGCCATTGAACTCCAGCGCGGCGTCGGCCATCAGGACCGCTTCCAGCGGCTGATTACCACGCTGCGCCAGGTGCTGGAGTGCGACGCCTCGGCGCTGTTGCGCTACGACGCGCGGCAGTTTATTCCGCTCGCTATCGATGGCCTGGCGAAAGACGTGCTGGGCCGCCGCTTTACGCTGGAAGGGCACCCGCGGCTGGAGGCTATCGCCCGTGCGGGCGACGTGGTGCGCTTCCCGGCCGACAGTGATTTGCCGGATCCCTACGATGGCCTGATCCCCGGCCAGGAGAGCCTGAAAGTGCACGCCTGCATCGGCCTGCCGCTGTTTGCCGGGCAGAACCTGATTGGCGCATTAACCCTCGACGGCATGTCGCCGGATCAGTTCGACGTCTTCAGCGATGAAGAGCTGCGGCTGATTGCCGCGCTGGCGGCAGGGGCGCTCAGCAACGCGCTGCTGATTGAACAATTGGAAAGTCAGAATATGCTGCCCGGTTCGCCGAGCGACTTTGAGCAGGTCAAAGAGACCCAGATGATCGGCCTGTCGCCGGGCATGACGCAGCTGAAAAAAGAGATTGAGATTGTCGCGGCGTCGGACCTCAACGTGCTGATCAGCGGCGAAACCGGCACCGGTAAAGAGCTGGTGGCGAAGGCGATTCACGAAGGTTCGCCGCGCGCGGTTAGCCCGCTGGTCTACCTGAACTGCGCCGCGCTGCCGGAGAGCGTGGCCGAGAGCGAGCTGTTCGGCCACGTGAAGGGCGCGTTTACCGGGGCCATCAGCAACCGCAGCGGCAAGTTTGAAATGGCGGACAACGGCACGCTGTTTTTAGACGAAATCGGCGAGCTGTCGCTGGCGCTACAGGCTAAGCTGCTGCGCGTGCTGCAATACGGTGATATTCAGCGCGTCGGCGACGATCGCAGCCTGCGGGTTGACGTGCGCGTGCTGGCGGCGACCAACCGCGATCTGCGCGAAGAGGTGCTGGCGGGCAACTTCCGCGCCGACCTGTTCCATCGTCTGAGCGTGTTTCCGCTCTCAGTGCCGCCGCTGCGCGAGCGCGGCGATGATGTGGTGCTGCTGGCGGGCTATTTTTGCGAACAGTGTCGGCTGCGGCTGGGGCTGTCCCGCGTGGTGTTAAGCAGCGGCGCGCGGGCACACCTGCAAAGCTACGGCTGGCCGGGTAACGTACGCGAACTGGAACATGCGGTACACCGCGCGGTAGTGCTGGCGCGGGCCGCCCGCAGCAGCGGCGAGGTGGTGCTGGAAGCGCAGCATTTTGCGTTTCAGGAGAGCGCCCCTGCGGCTGTTGAGACGATCTCACCCGCACCGCAGATGGCTGCGCACAACCTGCGCGACGCGACCGAGCATTTTCAACGGCAGATGATTCGCCAGGCGCTGGACGCGCATCAGAATAACTGGGCGGCGAGCGCCCGGGCGCTGGAAACAGACGTCGCCAACCTGCACCGGCTGGCGAAGCGTCTGGGCCTGAAGGATTAAAGAATCCCGGCCTGATAGAAGTTTTGCAGGTTAATCGCGCCGACCAGACGGTGATTTTCATCGACCACCGGCGCGGCGCTGATTTTCAGCTTCATCAGCTTCTCTTTGGCGTCGATGGCGCGTGCCCGGTCGTGGAGCGTCACGCCGCCTTTGGTCATCGCTTCGTTGACGCAGTCGGCCAGCGAACCGCCGCTCACCAGCCAGCGACGCAGGTCGCCGTCGGTAAACACGCCGTGTACCTGCATCACATCGTCGCAGACCGCCACCATGCCCATTCCGGTGCGGCTCAGCTCAAGCATGGCGTCCATCACGCTGGCGTGCACGTTGATCTGCGGAATATCCGCGTCTTTCCGCATCAGATGATGCACGCGGTTGAGCAGACGCGCGCCGAGCGCGCCGGCCGGATGCGAGCGGGCAAAATCTTCTTCATTAAACCCGCGCGCCTGCATCACGGCGATGGCCAGCGCGTCGCCCATCATCAGCGTGTTGACGGTGCTGGAGGTGGGGGCCAGATGCATCGGGCAGGCTTCGCGTTCAACGGAAATATCCAGCACCGCGTCCGCCGCCAGCGCCAGCGGCGAGTTGGCTTTGCCGGTCATCGCCAGCAGCACGACCGATTTTTCCTGCAGGCGAGGAATGAGGTAATCCAGCTCTTTGGCGCTGCCGGAATAGGAGATAAACAGCATCACGTCGCGGCTTTCAACCATCCCCAGATCGCCGTGCAGCGCTTCCGCCGGGTGGACGAAAAAGGCGGGGGTACCGGTGCTGGCAAAGGTGGCGGCCAGTTTTTTGCCGATATGGCCGGATTTGCCCATCCCGGATACGATCAGTTTGCCTTTGCAGTCGAGAATGGCTTTTGCGGCCTGAACAAAGGTCTCGTCAAGACGGTCGGGCAGGCGGCTGGCTTCCTGTAATTCCAGTAACAGGGCCTTACGCCCGGCGTCTAACAAAAAATCACTCATGACTTTCTCCGATAATTAGCGCGTCACACGGTCCAGTTTTGCGCGGCGATGATAAAACATTACGGCCGGTGAGATCATCGATTGCATCATGATTGTTCGGACTCGGCGTTTTTTTTTCCCGCCGGGCCCGATGGCGCTTCCTTGCAGCGCGGCGGATGCTTTACCATATTTAACTCTTGCTGATATTGTTAAATGGAAGTCCCATGTTGAAGCGTCGCGTTCTGGCTGTACTCCCCCTGTGTCTCCTGCTCGCTGCCTGTAGCAGCAAGCCGAAAACGGCTGAATCACCGGCAACTCCCTCCGGCGGTTTTCTCCTTGAACCCCAGCATAACGCGCTGATGCCGGCCGGTGATTTCGCCAATAACCCGGCGGCGGAGCAGTTCATCGACAAGATGGTGAGCAAGCACGGGTTTGACCGTCAGCAGCTGCACGAAATTCTCTCTCAGGCCAAGCGCCTGGACTACGTGCTGCGCCTGATGGACCGACAGGCCCCGACCGGCCTGCCGCCAACCGGCCCGAACGGCGCATGGCTGCGCTATCGCAAACAGTTTATTACCCCGGATAACGTGCAGAATGGCGTGGCCTTCTGGAACCAGTATCAGGAAGCGCTACAGCGCGCGCAGCAGGTGTATGGCGTACCGCCGGAGATCATCGTCGGGATTATCGGCGTCGAAACCCGCTGGGGCCGCGTGATGGGCAAAACCCGCATTCTTGACGCGCTGGCGACGCTCTCCTTCAACTACCCGCGCCGCGCCGCCTACTTCTCCGGCGAGCTGGAAACCTTCCTGCTGATGGCGCGTGATGAAAAAGACGATCCGCTGGATCTGAAAGGGTCGTTCGCCGGGGCGATGGGCTACGGGCAGTTTATGCCGTCGTCATATCGCCAGTACGCGGTGGACTTCAACGGCGATGGCCACATCAACCTGTGGGATCCGGAAGATGCGATCGGCAGCGTGGCCAACTACTTTAAACAGCACGGTTGGGTGACCGGCGATACGGTGGCGGTGCAGGCGATGGGCCAGGCCCCGGGGCTGGATAACGGCTTCAAGACCAAATACAGCGTGTCGCAGCTGGCGGCAGCGGGCTTAACGCCGATGCAGCCGCTGGGCAACCATCAGCAGGCCAGCCTGCTGCGGCTGGATATTGGCACCGGTTACCAGTACTGGTACGGTCTGCCGAACTTCTACACCATCACCCGCTATAACCACAGCACCCATTACGCGATGGCGGTCTGGCAGCTGGGGCTGGCGGTGTCTCAGGCTCGCGTTCAGTAACCTGTCTTTCTTGCGCCTCTCCATCCGGGGAGGCGCTTGTTACATTTTGCATCACTTCCTGTCGTTTACATCTTAGGTCTAATCTCATATTGTTACGTTATAACATAATGCAATGAGGCAAAGATGTTGACTCCTGTTTTTATGGCGTCCAGCGCGACGCGGCTGTTACTGGCCTGCGCGCTGCTCGCCGCGCTGTGGCTGGCGGTCTGGTGGGCGGTCGCGCTGCCATGATTGAACTCGACAACCTGGTTGCAGGCTATGAGGGGATGGCGATTACCCCCTCGCTGAGCGGCGTGATTCGCAAAGGCAGCATGACGGCCATCGTCGGCCTGAACGGCTGTGGTAAATCAACCCTGCTGAAAACGCTGGCCGGGTTTATTCCGCCGGTGAGCGGCGTGGTGCACTGGTCACCGTCGCGCCCGACGATCGGCTGGCTGGCGCAGCGGCACGCGCTGGAATCACAGTTTCCGTTGACGGTGCTGGACGTGGTGAGCCAGGGGGCGTGGCCGCGTATTTCGCTGCTGCGCGGACTGCGTAACGACGTGCGGCGTTGCATCCAGGCCTCGCTGGCGCGCGTGGGGCTAACGGAGATGGCGAAAACGCCGATTGAAGAACTCTCCGGCGGGCAGTTTCAGCGCATGCTGTTTGCCCGCGTATGGGTACAGCGCGCGCCGCTGGTGATGCTTGATGAACCGTTTACCGGTATCGATGAGGCCACCACCCATGACCTGATGGGGGTGATTCAGGAGATGCATCAGCAGGGGCAAACCGTGCTGGCGGTGCTGCACGATAACCAGCGGGTGGCGGACTATTTCCCGGAAACACTGCTGCTGGCACCGCAGAACGCCTGCTGGGGGCCAACCCACGAGGTGCTGCCCGCGTTTCAAGCGGGGAGGCGTGCATGATCTGGCATACCTTTTTTCAACCGTTTATTGAGTTCGGCTTTATGCGCCGCGCGCTGGTGGTGTGCCTGGCGCTATCGCTGAGCACCACGATCCTCGGCGTATTTCTACTGCTACGGCGTATGAGCCTGATGGGCGATGCACTATCACACGCCATTCTTCCCGGTGTGGCGGTGGGCTATCTGGTGAACGGCATGTCGCTGCTGGCGATGACCGTCGGCGGCTTTATCGCCGGCATTGCGGTGGCGCTGATCGCCGGTTGGGTCAGCCGCCGCACGCCGTTGAAGGAGGACGCCAGCTTCGCCGGATTCTACCTGGGCTCGCTGGCGCTGGGCGTCACGCTGGGCTCGCTGGCGCTGGGCGTCACGCTGGTGTCGCTGCGTGGCTCGAACGTTGATCTGCTGCATCTGCTGTTTGGCTCGATTCTGGCGGTCGATAACGACGCGGCGCTGTTTGTCGCGGGCGTGGCCAGCCTCACGCTTATCAGCATTGCGCTGTTCTACCGCGGGCTGGTGAGTGAAGCCTTCGACAGCGCGTGGCTTCAGGTGAACGCCCGCTGGCTGCCGGTGCTGCTGCACGGCCTGTTTCTGGCGCTGCTGGTGCTCAACCTGGTGGCCGGTTTCCAGGTGCTCGGCACGCTGATGGCAGTGGGGGTGATGATGCTGCCCGCCGTGGCGGCGCGCTGCTGGGCGAAAACCCTGCCGGGAATTCTGCTGCTGGCGGCGCTGATTGGCAGCCTCTGCGCGTGGCTGGGGCTGAGCCTGTCGTGGGCCGCCAATCTGCCCGCCGGGCCGTCGATCGTTCTGACCGCCAGCGGCGTCTTTTTTGTGTCGGTATTTTTTGGCAAGCGAAGCCGGCTGACCGTCAGCTGGCAAAAACTCATCAGATAGGGGAAAACATGAAACGTACTGCGGTGATTGTAGCGCTGGCGTTGGGGCTAATGGCGCAGGGCGCGATGGCGAAAACGCTGAACGTGGTCAGCAGCTTCTCGGTGCTGGGCGATATGGTGCAGCAGGTGGGCGGCGAGCACGTGCTCGTCGACACGTTGGTCGGCCCGGACGGCGATCCACATACCTTCGAGCCGTCGCCCAAGGACAGCGCGCTGCTCAGCAAGGCTGACGTGGTGGTGGTGAACGGACTGGGGCTGGAAGGGTGGATCGACAGGCTGATTAAAGCCTCCGGTTTTAAAGGCCAGCTGGTAGTGGCGTCTACCGGCGTGAAGACGCACACGCTGGATGAGGACGGTAAAACCGTGACCGATCCCCACGCCTGGAACAGCGCCGCCAACGGTGCCCTATATGCAAAAAATATCATGAATGGGCTGCTGAAAGCTGACCCGGAAGACAGTGCGGCGCTGCGGGCCTCGGGCGAACGCTATATTGCTCAGTTAAACGAAATTCACCGCTGGGCGCAAAAAGCGTTTGACGGGATCCCGCCGGCGAAGCGCAAAGTGCTGACCAGCCACGATGCTTTTGGCTACTTCTCACGCGCTTACGGCGTCACCTTCCTCGCCCCGCAGGGGCTGTCGTCGGAAAGCGAGGCCAGCGCGGCGCAGGTAGCAGAGCTGATTAAGCAAATTAAGGCCGACGGCGTGCATACCTGGTTTATGGAAAACCAGCTTGACCCGCGGCTGGTGAAACAGATCGCCGCCGCCACGGGTTCCCAACCGGGCGGTGAACTGTACCCGGAAGCGCTGTCTGCGCCGGGCGGCGTGGCGGACAGCTACGTGAAGATGCTGCGGCATAACGTGCAGCTGATTGCCGCCAGCATGCGTTAACCATCGGCCCCGGTTTTCCGGGGCGATTCATTTTCTGAAGCCCCCTCGTAAAATCGCCATCCCGTCCCCACATCTCTGCTGAAAGTGCTATCTTTGATGGCCTCTTTATCGGGCTTAAGCGGAGCGACAATGACAGATTCAGAATTACTGCAGCTAAGCGAGCAGGTCGGCCTGGCGCTGAAAGCACGCGGCGCGACCGTGACCACCGCCGAGTCCTGCACCGGCGGCTGGATTGCTAAAACCCTTACCGACGTGGCGGGCAGCTCCGCGTGGTTTGAGCGCGGTTTTGTCACCTACAGCAACGAAGCGAAATCGCAGATGATTGGCGTACGCGAAGTGACGCTGGAGCAGAACGGCGCGGTCAGCGAGCCGGTCGTGGTCGAAATGGCGATTGGCGCGCTGCGCGCGGCCCGGGCCGACTTCGCGGTCTCGGTTAGCGGCATCGCCGGGCCGGACGGCGGCAGCGCGGATAAGCCGGTGGGCACCGTGTGGTTTGGCGTTGCCAGCGCCAGCGGGCAGGGCGTGACCCAGCGCGAATGCTTCTCCGGCGACCGTGAATCGGTGCGTCGTCAGGCGACGGCTTACGCGCTCAAACTCCTCTGGCAACAATTTCTACAAAACACTTGATACTGTATGACCATACAGTATAATTGCCTCAACAGAACAGAATTCACTATCCGGTAACACCCGGTATGACAGGAGTAAAAATGGCTATCGACGAAAACAAACAGAAAGCGTTGGCGGCAGCGCTGGGCCAGATCGAAAAGCAATTCGGTAAAGGCTCCATCATGCGTCTGGGTGAAGACCGTACCATGGATGTAGAAACGATCTCCACCGGCTCGCTTTCACTGGATATCGCGCTGGGCGCTGGCGGCCTGCCAATGGGCCGTATCGTCGAAATCTACGGGCCAGAATCTTCCGGTAAAACCACCCTGACGCTGCAGGTTATCGCCGCGGCGCAGCGTGAAGGCAAAACCTGTGCGTTCATCGATGCTGAACACGCGCTGGATCCGGTTTATGCGCGTAAGCTGGGCGTCGATATCGACAACCTGCTGTGCTCCCAGCCGGACACCGGCGAGCAGGCGCTGGAAATCTGTGACGCGCTGGCGCGTTCCGGCGCGGTAGACGTTATCGTGGTCGACTCCGTAGCGGCGCTGACGCCGAAAGCGGAAATCGAAGGCGAAATCGGCGACTCTCACATGGGCCTGGCGGCGCGTATGATGAGCCAGGCGATGCGTAAGCTGGCGGGTAACCTGAAGCAGTCCAATACCCTGCTGATCTTCATCAACCAGATCCGTATGAAAATTGGCGTCATGTTCGGTAACCCGGAAACCACCACCGGCGGTAACGCGCTGAAGTTCTACGCCTCTGTGCGTCTGGACATCCGTCGTATCGGCGCGGTGAAAGAGGGTGACAACGTTGTCGGCAGCGAAACCCGCGTGAAGGTCGTGAAAAACAAAATCGCGGCGCCGTTCAAGCAGGCGGAATTCCAGATCCTCTACGGCGAAGGTATCAACTTCTTCGGCGAGCTGGTTGATCTCGGCGTGAAAGAGAAGCTGATTGAGAAAGCGGGTGCCTGGTACAGCTACAACGGCGACAAAATCGGTCAGGGTAAAGCGAACGCTATCTCCTGGCTGAAAGAGAACCCGGCTGCGGCGAAGGAAATTGAGAAGAAAGTGCGCGAACTGCTGCTCAATAACCAGGACGATAAACCTGACTTCGTTGTTGATAACAACAACGTTGAAGAAACCAACGAAGACTTCTGATAACCTCAGAATCGACACCAGGGGCTGCTTATGCAGCCCTTTTGCATTTATCACGATGGCAGGATAACGATGACCGAAAACTCACCGCGCCGTTCCGCCTATGCCCGGCTGCTGGACCGCGCTATCCGCATTCTGGCGATGCGTGACCACAGCGAACAGGAGCTGCGGCGCAAGCTTACCGCCCCGGTGATGGGGAAAAATGGCCCGGAACCTATCGATGCGCCGCCGGAAGAGGTCGAAAAGGTGGTGGCATGGTGCTTTGAAAACCGCTATCTCGACGACGGCCGCTTCGTTCAGCAGTTTATGGCCGGACGCAGCCGCAAAGGCTATGGCCCGGCGCGTATTCGCCAGGAGCTGGGGCAGAAGGGGATTGCCCGTGAGACCATCGAACAGGCGATGCGCGAATGCGATATCGACTGGGCCGCGCAGGCGCGTGAACAGGCGCAGCGAAAATATGGTGAACCGCTGCCGACCGTCTTTGCAGAGAAGGTCAAAATCCAGCGCTTTTTGCTCTACCGCGGCTATCTAATGGAAGATATCCAGGAAATATGGCGAAATTTTGCGGATTGACCCCACTCGGGATTTTACTTCCCTCTTAAGAAAACTTATCTTATTCCCACTTTTTCCGTCCAGGCGCAGGTTGTTTTATCGCGACGAGCGTCTACGACGAATATTCCTTAAATACACAAAATCATTCAAGCCGCATCAAGGCGGCAGGTGAGTGAATCCCCTGAGCGTACATCGGTAGGTGACTGGGACGAACGAGCGCAGCCAACTCAGAGGCGGTTTGAAGGATGAAGTGTAGCTTGATTTCAGGATAATTATGAGCAAGAGCACCGCTGAGATCCGTCAGGCGTTTCTCGACTTTTTCCATAGTAAAGGCCATCAGGTAGTTGCCAGCAGCTCCCTGGTGCCGAATAACGACCCCACACTGTTGTTTACCAACGCCGGGATGAACCAGTTCAAAGACGTGTTCCTCGGTCTCGACAAGCGTAATTATTCTCGCGCGACCACTGCGCAGCGTTGCGTGCGTGCGGGCGGTAAACACAACGACCTGGAAAATGTCGGCTACACCGCGCGTCACCATACCTTCTTCGAAATGCTGGGTAACTTCAGCTTCGGCGACTACTTCAAACACGACGCTATCCAGTACGCGTGGGAACTGCTGACCGGTGAAAACTGGTTCGCCCTGCCGAAAGACCGTCTGTGGGTTACCGTGTATGAAACCGATGATGAAGCTTACGAAATCTGGGAAAAAGAAGTCGGCATCCCGCGTGAGCGCATTATCCGTATCGGCGACAACAAAGGCGCGCCGTACGCATCCGATAACTTCTGGCAGATGGGCGACACCGGTCCTTGCGGCCCGTGCACCGAGATTTTCTACGACCACGGCGACCACATCTGGGGCGGGCCTCCGGGATCCCCGGAAGAAGACGGCGACCGTTACATTGAGATCTGGAACATCGTCTTCATGCAGTTCAACCGTCAGGCTGACGGCACCATGGAACCTCTGCCGAAGCCGTCCGTGGACACCGGTATGGGTCTGGAGCGTATTACTGCTGTCCTGCAGCACGTTAACTCCAACTACGAGATTGACCTGTTCCGTACGCTGATTGACGCCGTTGCGAAAGTGACCGGCGCGACCGATCTGAGCAACAAATCGCTGCGCGTGATCGCCGACCACATTCGTTCCTGTGCGTTTCTGATTGCCGACGGCGTGATGCCGTCCAACGAAAGCCGCGGCTACGTGCTGCGTCGTATCATTCGTCGCGCGATCCGTCACGGCAACATGCTGGGCGCGAAAGATACCTTCTTCTACAAGCTGGTTGGCCCGCTGGTGGAAGTCATGGGTGCCGCAGGCGAAGAGCTGAAACGCCAGCAGGCGCAGGTTGAACAGGTTCTGAAAACCGAAGAAGAGCAGTTCGCTCGTACCCTGGAGCGCGGCCTGGCCCTGCTCGATGAAGAGCTGGCTAAACTGACCGGCGATACGCTGGACGGTGAAACCGCTTTCCGTCTGTACGACACCTACGGCTTCCCGGTTGACCTGACGGCGGACGTTTGCCGTGAGCGCAATATCAAGGTTGACGAAGCCGGCTTTGAAGCGGCGATGGAAGAACAGCGCCGTCGCGCGCGTGAATCCAGCGGCTTTGGCGCCGACTACAACGCGATGATCCGCGTTGACGGCGAATCTGAATTTAAAGGCTACGATCATCTGGAACTGAACGGTAAAGTCACCGCGCTGTTTGTTGATGGTAAAGCGGTAGAGTCTATCGCTGCGGGCCAGGAAGCGGTTGTCGTGCTAGACCAGACGCCGTTCTATGCGGAATCCGGCGGCCAGGTTGGCGATAAGGGCGAGCTGAAAGGCGCGGCCTTTAGCTTCACCGTGAGCGACACCCAGAAATACGGTCAGGCCATCGGCCACCTCGGCAAGCTGGCCTCCGGCGCGCTGAAAGTGGGTGATGCGGTGCAGGCTGACGTCGATGTGGCACGCCGTGCGCGCATCCGTCTGAACCACTCCGCGACGCACCTGATGCACGCGGCGCTGCGCCAGGTTCTGGGCACGCACGTTGCGCAGAAAGGTTCGCTGGTCAACGACAAAGTGCTGCGCTTCGACTTCTCTCACTTCGAAGCGATGAAGCCGGAAGAGATCCGCGCGGTTGAAGATCTGGTCAACGCCCAGATTCGTCGCAACCTGCCGATCGAAACCAACATCATGGATCTGGAAGCGGCGAAAGCGAAGGGCGCGATGGCGCTGTTTGGCGAGAAATATGACGACCACGTGCGCGTACTGAGCATGGGCGACTTCTCTACCGAACTGTGCGGCGGTACCCACGCGTCCCGTACCGGTGATATCGGCCTGTTCCGCATTGTGTCCGAATCCGGTACTGCGGCTGGCGTGCGTCGTATTGAAGCGGTGACCGGTGAGGGTGCCATTGCCTCTCTGCATGCAGAAAGCGATCGCTTAAGCGATATCGCCCAGCTGCTGAAGGGCGATAGCCACAACCTGACTGAGAAAGTGCGTACCGTTCTCGAACGTACTCGACAGCTGGAAAAAGAGCTGCAGCAGCTGAAAGAGCAGGCCGCCGCACAAGAAAGCGCGAATCTTTCCAGTAAAGCTGAGACGATTAACGGCGTTAACCTGCTGGTGAGCGAGCTCGCTGGCGTTGAGCCGAAAATGCTGCGTACCATGGTCGACGATCTGAAGAACCAGCTGGGTTCTGCGGTTATCGTGCTGGCGACGGTTGCGGAAGGTAAGGTTTCTCTGATTGCCGGTGTGTCTAAGGATGTGACCGACCGTGTGAAAGCAGGGGAACTGATTGGTATGGTCGCTCAGCAGGTGGGCGGCAAAGGGGGCGGTCGTCCGGATATGGCGCAAGCTGGCGGTACCGACGCGTCTGCTCTCCCTGCTGCACTGGCCAGCGTGAAAGGCTGGGTAAGCGCTAAACTGTAATAACAATAAACGCATGCGGACGCCTTAACGTTATCTGTTACGGCGTCTTGCATATGCGGTACTGATAACGATAAAGTCAGGTTGAAGTCATGTAGATCGGCTAGACTTACATTTAACAGAATGTGATGCCGTGACTGCTTACACGTAAGGTGTTTGTCATCGCTGACCTTTTGGCGTTATATGATGGAGAATGCCGGGATACAGAGAGACCCGACTCTTTTAATCTTTCAAGGAGCAAAGAATGCTGATTCTGACTCGTCGAGTTGGTGAGACCCTCATGATTGGAGATGAGGTCACTGTGACAGTTTTAGGGGTGAAGGGTAACCAGGTGCGCATCGGCGTAAATGCCCCTAAAGAAGTCTCTGTTCACCGTGAAGAGATCTACCAGCGTATCCAGGCTGAAAAATCCCAGCAGTCCAGTTACTAAGTTCTCGCGTCTCACCCAGCGGGTGAGACGCAAAATCCCGCCCGTTGTCCCGCTTTAACCTCTGCATCCGCCATTTTTTCTGCTGCCCATTCTCTTTATGCCCTTTTTTCTTCCTGCTGTTTTGCGGCCGTAATCGCAATTTATCTGTTGATAAAACGCACGTTCTGCTTTTTTTAACACCTGATTGTCTGTGAAATGTGCAAACGAAAAAAATCTGCGGAAAATTGTTTGACTTATAAGTCTCAGAAAGTAATATGTGCGCCACACAGCGACGATGAGCAGAAACAAGTTCTTCGAAGCACTCGCAAGAGGTGTTGTTGGTGAGGTGGCCGAGAGGCTGAAGGCGCTCCCCTGCTAAGGGAGTATGCGGTCAAAAGCTGCATCCGGGGTTCGAATCCCCGCCTCACCGCCATTTGCATCCGTAGCTCAGCTGGATAGAGTACTCGGCTACGAACCGAGCGGTCGGAGGTTCGAATCCTCCCGGATGCACCATATTACTTGATGTGGCTTTAGTAGCGATATCAATGTCGGCAGTAAAGCAAGTTTCACCGATGCATCCGTAGCTCAGCTGGATAGAGTACTCGGCTACGAACCGAGCGGTCGGAGGTTCGAATCCTCCCGGATGCACCATATTCTCCGAGATAACAGCTAAACTGTTGTTTTAAGGTCTGCGAGATAATCGCCAGCACCAGGGAGGATAGCGTTGCTGGTGCAACGACCCGCAGGGCAAGGCGCAGCCGAGTAATCCTCCCGAATGCACCATCTTCTCGATATTCCCTACCTTTCCTCGAATTAGTCTTTTCATCCAAAAAATCTTCTTCACACTTTTCCCATTGGCAACTCATTCTTTCCTCTATAATTTATCCTTGTATACACCCTTATTCTGGTGACATGACTGCAAGGAGAGAAATCCATGAAATGGTTCAAAGCAACGTCTGCGTTTTGCGCTGCGCTTCTGATGGCTATCTCGCTGTCCGGCTGTGCTGGCTCGTCAACGAAAGAGAGCACCGGTGGTTACATTGACGACACGGTCGTTACCACCAAAGTGAAAACGGCGCTGTTCAGCGACAAAGATATCAAGTCCAGCGAGATTAACGTGCAGACCTTTAAAGGCCGCGTACAGCTGAGCGGCTTTGTGTCCTCCTCTGCGGATGCTAAGCGTGCCGTCGAGGTAACCCGTAAGGTGCAGGGCGTGCGCGTCGTTGAAAACGATATGCAAATTAAATAATCCGCGTCATGCGGGGAATGACAAGGCGCTGAAAGGCGCCTTTGTTGTCTCTGCGGCTGACAGCGACAATCATCCCCATTTACGATAAAGTAACGTCACATTATCCGATGGGTGGGAAGACGATGTACGAACGCTATGCTGGATTGATTTTTGATATGGATGGCACCATCCTTGATACGGAACCGACGCATCGTAAGGCGTGGCGTGAGGTTTTGGGCCGCTACGGCATGCGTTTTGACGAACAGGCCATGGTGGCGCTTAACGGTTCGCCAACCTGGCGTATTGCGCAGGCGATCATTGAAAGCCATGAGGCCGATCTGGACCCCCATCTTCTGGCGCGTGAAAAGACCGACGCCGTGAAGTCGATGCTGCTGGATTCCGTGACCCCGCTGCCGCTGATTGAGGTGGTGAAGGCATGGCACGGTCGCCGACCGATGGCCGTCGGTACCGGCAGCGAAAGCGCGGTCGCCGAGGCGCTGCTGGCGCACCTGGGCCTGCGCCACTATTTTGCGGCCGTTGTCGCCGCCGATCACGTTAAACAGCATAAGCCTGCGCCGGATACCTTCTTACTGTGCGCTGAACGTATGGGCGTGGCGCCGGAACGCTGCGTGGTGTTTGAAGATGCCGATTTCGGCCTTCAGGCCGCCGCCGCTGCCGGAATGGACGCCGTCGACGTTCGATTACTGTGAATGAACTTCTGGCGCTGGGATCGCTGTTTGCAAGCAGCTTTCTCAGCGCAACGCTGCTGCCGGGTAACTCCGAAGCCGTGCTGGTTGGCCTGCTGTTAGCGGGCGTAAGTAAGCCCTGGCTTCTGGTAGTAATAGCAACAATAGGTAATAGCCTTGGCGGGGCTACAAACGTTATTCTTGGTCGTTTTTTTCCATTACGCAAAACATCGCGTTGGCAGGAAAAAGCGGTGGGCTGGCTGCGTCGCTATGGCGCGGCCACGCTGCTGCTGAGCTGGATGCCCGTTATCGGTGATTTGCTGTGCCTGCTCGCAGGCTGGATGCGCATTTCCTGGGGACCGGTACTCTTTTTTTTATGCCTGGGTAAAGCGCTGCGCTATATCGCAGTCGCGGCGCTGACGCTGCAAGGCATGACGTGGTGGCACTAATTGGATGGCTTGTGGAAGAGTCCTTATCTCCACGATGACAATTATGCTTAATAAAATGAATTCGACAGGCGGGAGGTCAATTTGATCCCGGACGTATCACAGGCGCTGTCCTGGCTGGAAAAACACCCTCAGGCTCTTGACGGGATCCAGCGTGGTCTTGAGCGCGAAACCCTACGCGTTAATGCAGATGGTTCTCTGGCAACAACCGGTCATCCGGAGGCGCTGGGCGCCACGCTGACCCATAAATGGATTACTACCGATTTTGCCGAAGCGCTGCTGGAGTTTATTACTCCGGTGGATGGCGATATCAACCACATGCTGACGTTCCTGCGCGACGTGCATCGTCACACCGCGCGACAGCTTGGCGATGAGCGGATGTGGCCGCTGAGCATGCCGTGCTACATCGCACCGGGTCAGGATATTGAGCTGGCGCAGTATGGCTCGTCGAACATCGGCCGCCTGAAAACGCTGTACCGCGAAGGGTTGAAAAACCGCTACGGCGCGCTGATGCAGACAATCTCCGGCGTTCACTACAACTTCTCTCTGCCGATGGCTTTCTGGCAGGCAAAATGCGGCACCGACGATAAAGAAGCGATTTCAGCCGGTTATTTCCGCCTGATTCGTAACTACTATCGTTTTGGCTGGGTGATCCCGTATCTGTTCGGCGCTTCGCCGGCAATCTGTTCCTCCTTCCTGCAGGGCAAACCGACGACGCTGCCGTTTGAGAAAACCGACTGCGGCATGTACTACCTGCCGTACGCGACCTCGCTGCGTCTGAGCGACCTTGGCTATACCAATAAATCGCAAAGCAATCTCGGAATTACGTTTAACGAATTGCACGAGTATGTGGCAGGATTGAAGCGCGCGATTAAAACACCGTCGGAAGAATATGCGCGGATTGGCCTGGAGAAAGACGGTAAGCATCTGCAAATCAACAGTAACATCCTGCAGATTGAAAACGAACTGTACGCGCCGATTCGTCCAAAACGCGTGACTCGTGACGGTGAAACCCCGTCCGATGCGCTGCTGCGCGGCGGTATCGAATATATCGAAGTACGCTCGCTGGACATCAACCCGTTCTCGCCGATTGGCGTGGATGAGCAGCAGATTCGCTTCCTCGACCTGTTTATGGTCTGGTGCGTGCTGGCCGATGCGCCGGAGATGAGCAGCAAAGAGCTGCTGTGTACCCGTACCAACTGGAATCGCGTGATTCTGGAAGGGCGCAAGCCGGGTCTGACGCTGGGCATTGGCTGTGAAACCGCGCAGTTCCCGCTGACCAAAGTGGGTAAAGATCTGTTCCACGATCTGAAGCGCGTGGCGCAGACCATGGACGGCATGAACGGCGATACGGCGTATCAGACGGTATGCGATGAGCTGGTCGCCAGCTTCGATAATCCGGAGTTAACCTTCTCCGCACGCATTCTGCGTTCTATGCTTGATCAGGGGATTGGCGGAACCGGCAAGGCGCTGGCGGAACAGTATCGGACAATGCTGCGTGAAGAGCCGCTGGAGATTCTCAGCGAAGAGGATTTTGCGAAGGAGCGGGATGCTTCAAGAGCGCGTCAGCGTCAGATTGAAGAGGCGGATAACGAATCGTTTGAAGCGCTGCTGGCGAGACACGCCTGATACAAAAGAAAAAGGCCACATCACTGTGGCCAAAATATACATCTCTGAATCAGGGATGATGATAACAAATGCGCGTCTTTCATATAGTAAGACTGGCATGGGAACAAAGAGTTCAGTTTATTTTTAAAAAAATCACATTACCCTGAAGCAGAACGTGGTGGATTGCATAAAACATAGTTTATTCAATAAGTTAAATTTTTTTATCTTAATGAAAAAATGCAGCGCCCGGGAGCAAGAAGGTGATATCGGAGGTTACGAAATGCCGTTGTTAGATAGCTTCACAGTCGACCATACCCGTATGGAAGCCCCAGCCGTTCGCGTCGCGAAAAAAATGAACACCCCGCACGGCGATGCGATCACGGTTTTTGACCTGCGTTTTTGCGTACCGAACAAAGAAGTGATGCCGGAAAGAGGGATCCATACGCTTGAGCATCTGTTCGCGGGCTTTATGCGCGACCATCTGAACGGTAACGGCGTTGAGATTATCGACATCTCCCCGATGGGCTGCCGTACCGGCTTTTACATGAGCCTGATCGGTACGCCGGACGAGCAGCGCGTTGCGGACGCCTGGAAAGCGGCGATGGCCGACGTGCTGAAAGTGCAGGATCAAAAGCAGATCCCGGAACTGAACGTCTACCAGTGCGGTACCTACGAGATGCACTCGCTGAGCGAAGCGCAGGAGATTGCGCGCCATATTATTGATCGTGGTGTACGCATCAACAGCAACGATGAACTGGCGCTGCCGAAAGAGACGCTGAAAGAACTGCACATCTAGTTCGCTGAGGCGATCTCGTCATGCATAAAACCCGAGGACTGCCTCGGGTTTTTTATTTTCAGTACGGCTATTAATTCATTTATTGTTTGTATGATTCAAGGTGATATATATCTTAAATAAACATTTCTATTTTTATTTTGTGAGCGATAAAACAAAATAAAATTGTGGCGTGATATTAATTCTTTTGTCGATCACATAAAATGAAAAACGTAATTGGATAGTCGAAAAACATAATAGAATCCTTCCCCCGTTACCGTCAAAAATACCCGCAGAGAAACCGGTTTCATTGCGAAAAATTACAAACGGGAGTTTATATGTCTACAGGGGATAGAGTTTCTATTCGGGAAAAGATTGGCTATAGCCTTGGGGATGCGGCCAGTCATATTGTTTTCGACTCATCGGTGGCGATTCTTGCCTATTTCTACACTGATATTTACGGACTGCCGCCCGCGGTGATGGGCACCATGTTCCTGCTGGTTCGCCTGCTGGATGCCGTTACCGACCCGATCATGGGGGCGATTGCCGACGCCACCTCTACGCGCTGGGGGCGTTTCCGTCCGTGGCTGCTGGCGATTTGCGTGCCGTTTGCCGTCAGCTGCGTGCTGGTGTACTCCATTCCTTCGTTCTCCGATACCGGCAAGGTGGTTTACGCGGTCGCGGCGTATATCTTTATGACGCTGATGTACACCGCCATTAATATTCCTTACTGCTCGCTGGGGGCGGCGCTAACCTCCGACCCACGTGAAAGCCTGTCGTTGCAGTCCTGGCGCTTTGCGATCACGCCGATTGGCGGCGCGCTGGGTACCGCGTTTATCCTGCCGCTGGCGGACTTCCTCTATCCCGGTGACCGCGCCACCGGTATTCAGGTCTCAATGGCGCTGTTCGGTGTGATTGGCTGCCTGATGTTTATTACCTGCTTCTTCACCACCAAAGAGCGCGTGCAGCCGGTAAAAGAAGAAAACCTCAATATTGCCCGCGACGTGAAGATTCTGTTCAAAAACGACCAGTGGCTGATCCTGTCGGTATACAACTTTATGATGCTGGTCGCCGTGGTGCTGCGCGGCGGTGCGGTGGTGTATTACATCAATACCGTGCTGAATAAAGGTGCCGATATTATCACGCTGTTTATGCTCGGCGGCATGTTTGCCTCGATGGCCGGCTCGGTGCTGGCGAAGCCGTTCGGCACCCGTTTTTGCAAGGTGAAGCTCTCATTCTGGATTAACCTGCTGACCGCCGCGTTTTGTGCAATTTGTTTCTTTGTCCCGCCGCAGGCATGGATCGCGATATTTATTATTCACATTATTATTTCTATTATTCAGGGCGGTAACGGTGCATTGCAGTGGTCAATGATTACCGATGCAAATAATTATGGTGAATGGAAAACGCAGCGACGCATTACAGGCATGAATGTCGCGGCCAATATATTTGTCATTAAGCTGGGCGTTGCCGTCGGCGGCGCAATTCTCGGCTGGGTGCTGGCTTATTTTCATTATGAATCGGGCGTGGCGGTGCAGTCTGCTTCAGCGGCGCAGGGTGTTATGCTGTTATTCACGCTGGTTCCGGCGGTCTTTTATATTCTCACGGCGTTCGCCATTAAGTTCTACGGCTTAAACGAAGGTCGTATGTATAACGTGGTCGCGGATTTGAAAAACGGCACTTTTGCGAATTAACCGGTAAGGAGTCATCACCTATGCATCAGCAACGAAGGGGTCAGCCCCTGGAGGGATTTGCCGAATTCGCAATGGCCGTCGCGGCACAGGGTGCGGTGCTACTTAAAAACAGGCCGCAAACGCTGCCGCTGGAGCCGCAGGATACGGTGGCTATCTTTGGCCGTACCCAGATTAATTACTATCGCAGCGGCACTGGCTCCGGCGGAGCCGTTAACGTCGTAGCAAGCTGCACCTTGCTGGATGCGATGCGTGAACGCTGCGGCGCGCGGGTCAACGGCGGGCTCGCGCAGCGTTACGAGCAGTGGGTGATGACGCATCCGTTTGATAACGGCGGCGGAGGCTGGGCGCAGGAGCCCTGGTTTCAGCAGGAAATGCCGCTTAGCGATGAGGTTGTCGCGCAGGCCAGCCGCGTGTCGGACAAAGCGGTGGTAGTGATTGGCCGCACCGCCGGTGAAGATAAAGACAATGCCGATGTGCCGGGCGGCTATCGCCTGAGCGACGCGGAATACGCGATGCTAACGGCGGTATGCCAACGCTTCAATAACGTGATTGTGGTGCTCAACGTGTCGTCGATAATCGACATGTCCTGGTCGGAAGATCCGGCGCTGCGTCCGCATATTGGGGCGATTCTCTACGCCTGGCACGGCGGCCCGGACGGCAGCAGGGCGGTAGCCTCGCTGCTGTGCGGCGACGTGACGCCCTCTGGCAAGCTGACTGATACGCTCGCCAGCTCGCTGGAAGAGTACCCTTCTGCCGCCTGCTGGGGCGATAGCGTGCAGAATATCTATCAGGAAGATATTTACGTGGGCTATCGCTACTTCGAAACCTTTCGGCCACAGGCGGTACTGTATCCGTTTGGTTTTGGATTGTCCTACACCCGTTTTGCCATCCATTCTTTAAAGGCGGAACTGATTGTCGATACCTCGCTGGTGTTGCGGTTTACGGCGAAGGTCGACAACGTGGGTGAGCAGTTTGCCGGTAGCGAGGTGGTGCAAATCTACCTTGAAGCGCCGCAGGGCGTGCTGGGTAAGCCGTCACGCCAACTGGTCGCGTTTGCGAAAACTCGCGTGTTAGCGCCGGGCGAAAGCGAAACGCTGATGCTGGTGGTGCCGCTGGAACGGCTGGCATCGTGGGATGATAGCGGTGCCACGGGTAACCCTAACTGCTGGGTACTGGAAGCGGGAACCTATCGTTTCTGGGGCGGTAATCAGGTGCGCAATTTGCAGCCGATTAGCGTTCACGGTGAAGAGGGCTACGTGCAGCCTATGCTGCGGGTGATCTCCTGCCACGAGCAGGCGCTGGCGCCGACCGTCGCGTTTTCACGGCTGCGTCCCGGTAAACGTCTGCAGACTGGCGCATGGCTGGAGGAGTGGGAAGAGACGCCGAAGCGTAAGGTTTCTCTGCGTGAGCGCATACACTCCCGTCTGCCTCCGGCGCTGTCGCTGACCGGCGATCGCGGTATTCGCTTTGCCGACGTGGTGCAGGGGCGTGCCGATATGGCGGAATTTATCGCTCAGCTCAGCCCGGAGGAGCTGGCCTGTCTGGTGCGCGGCGAGGGAATGTGCAGCCACAAAGTCACACCCGGCGTCGCCTCGGCGTTCGGCGGTACCGGCGACAGTCTGCTGGAAAAAGGCATCCCGCTGGCGGCCACGGCGGACGGTCCTTCCGGTATCCGTATGGACAACGGCGCACAGGCGACGCTGATGCCCAGCGGCATACTGCTGGCTTCGACCTGGGATCCGGCGCTGGTTGAGCGTCTGTACGTGATGGAAGGCAACGAACTCCAGCGTAATCAGATCGATCTGCTGCTGGGGCCGGGGATGAATATTCATCGTCACCCGCTTAATGGCAGAAACTTTGAGTACTTCTCGGAAGATCCGCTGCTGACAGGGATAATGGCGGCGGCCATGGTGCGCGGTATTCGCAGCGGCGGCGGTATCGCCACGCTGAAGCACTTTGCCTGCAATAGCCAGGAACTGGCGCGGGCGCAGGCTGACGCTGTTGTTTCCGCCCGCGCGCTGCGCGAGATTTACCTGCGGGGCTTTGAGTATGCGGTGAAGCAAGGGGGCGCGATGGCGGTGATGACGGCCTATAACCCGATTAATGGGCACTGGTCCGCATCAAACTACTGTCTGAACACCACTATTTTACGCGACGACTGGGGCTTTCGCGGTATCGTGATGACCGACTGGTGGGCAAAGATGAACGATGCGATCGCCGGTGGCGAGGCGACGGTCAACAACACGGCGGCGATGATTCGCGCGCAAAACGATCTGTACATGGTGATTAACAACAACGGTGCGGAGATCAATGCTGGCGAGGATAACACCCTGGCGGCGCTGGCCGACGGGACGCTGACGCTCGGTGAGCTTCAGCGCTGCGCCAGTAATATTCTTTCGTTTATGCTGCATACCCAGGTGGTGAAGCGGGGGGAGGTGCCGAAAGTGGTGGTGCCGACGATTATCCCGGACAACACGGTGTATATCGAAGATGCGATCAAAATCGCGCCGGAGTCGCGGCTACGTTACGCTGAGCCGCTGGCGATTTATATTCAGCATGAAGGGGTATACGACCTACTGGTGAGCGTAAGCGCGGCGGCGATGCCGCTGGCGCAAACGGCAACTAACCTGTTGTTCAACGGCAAGTTTGTGGCAACAGTACAGACGCGCGGCACGATGGGGCAGAAGGTGACGCAAAAGCTGTGCCGCGTGCAGCTACAGTCAGGATACTACCGGGTGGAAACCGAAGTGATTAAGGTGGGGCTGGAAATAGACTGGCTGGAGTTTAAGTCTATTGTGGCGTCGGCGTAAGCGCTTCGTTGTGGGAGCGGGTATCAGCATAAAAAAAGCCAGCTCGCTTGAGCTGGCTTTTAACTAGTGGGCGCCTCCGCCCCCGCTGCCTGCGCCAAACGGCGGTCTGGCAAACCACACCAGCCCCAGCAGCACCAGGAAGATCCCCGCTGAAATCCAGAAGATTTCATTGGCCGAGACAATCAGCCCCTGGTTGGTTATCTGCTGGGCTATCCAGCCGGAAGCCTGCTGCTGCGTCATCCCCATACCCTGTAGCTGATCGTACATCTGTTGGGCGTTAGGGTTGAACGGCGTGACCGACTCCGTCAGCTGCGCGTGGTGCATCGCCTCACGGTTGGTCCACAGCGTGGTGGTAATCGACGTACCGATGGAACCTGCCAGCGTACGGGTAAAGTTCGACAGGCTCGACGCGGCCGCCAGACGCTCAGGCGGTAGCCCGGAGAGCGTGATGGTGGTCAACGGCATGAAGAAGCACGCGACGGCGAAGCCCTGAATAAACTGCGGCCACGCCGAGGCACCGAAGTCCATTCCCGGTTCGAAGGTGTAGGCGCGCCAGTAGAAGCACACGGCATACATAATAAAGCTGAAGGTCACCAGACGGCGCATATCCAGCTTGTGGGCAAAGCGGCCGATAATCGGCGACAGGATCACCGGAATGACCCCCACCGGTGCCGACGCCAGGCCGGCCCAGGTCGCGGTATAACCGTAGACCTCCTGCAATAGCTGCGGCAGCAGAACGATCGCGCCGAAGTAGAGCATGTAGGCCAGGCTGATACACAGACAGCCGATGGTAAAGTTTCGCGACTTAAACAACGATAGATCGACTATCGGGTTATCGTCGGTCAACTCCCAGACGATCAGGAAGCTCAGGGAGACTACCGCCACGATGGTCAGCACGATGATCTCAGTGGAGTTGAACCAGTCGAGTTCTTTCCCCTGGTCGAGCATCACCTGCAGGCTACCAATCCCCAGCACCAGCAGCGCCAGGCCAATGCCGTCGATACGCCTCTGCTCGGTGCGGGTTTCACGCCCGCGCAGGGTCTGGAGGCTTAACAGCACCACCACCGCGCCAATCGGCACGTTGATAAAGAAGATCCAGCCCCAGTGGTAGTTATCGCTGATGTAGCCGCCGAGGATCGGCCCGCAGATAGGGGCTACGATGACCGTCATCGACCACAGCGCCAGCGCAATAGAGCGCTTGGCCGGCGGGTAGTTGCTGAGCAGCAGACTCTGCGACAGCGGGATCAGCGGCCCGGCGACGATACCCTGAATCACGCGGAAGAAAATCAGCATGCTCAGGCTGTTGGACATCCCGCACGCCCAGGACGCAATAACAAAGGCGACGGTCGACCACAGGAACAGCTTCACCTCACCGACGCGCTTCGCCAGCCAGCCGGTAATCGGGATGGAGATGGCGTTGGCGACACCGAATGAGGTGATAACCCACGTCCCCTGGCTCAGCGATGAGCCAAGGTTACCGGCGATGGTGGGGATAGCCACGTTCGCGATGGTGGAGTCCAGCACCTGCATAAAGGTGGCCAACGACAGCGCGAGCACCGCCAGCCACATATTGGGCGGTGTAAAGGCGGCCTTATCTTGCATAACGTCTCTCTTAACGGCTGCCCACGGCTACCGTTTTGCTGTTGTCATGAAGGATTTTAGCCACCAGTTGGTCCGCTTCTTCCAGCGGGTTTTGATACACATCCGTGGTGAAACGCGGGGTGCTAACGGTTTGCTGCGGCAGCAGATGCCCTGCGCCATCGCGAATATCAACGCTGACGTTCATCGACAAGCCCACGCGCAGCGGGTGTTTCTGCATATCATGAGGATCCAGGGTGATGCGTACCGGCAGACGCTGGACGATTTTGATCCAGTTCCCGCTGGCGTTCTGCGCGGGCAGCAGCGAGAAGGCGCTACCGGTACCAATTCCCAGGCTTTCAATGGTGCCGTGGTAGGTCACGTCATCGCCGTACAGATCGGCGTTGAGGGTCACTTTCTGCCCCAGACGCATCGCGTTCATCTGGCTCTCTTTGAAGTTGGCATCCACCCAGACTTCGTTCAGCGGCACGATAGCCATCAGCGTGGTCCCCGAATCGACGCGCATCCCGAGCTGCACCGCCCGCTTCGCCACATAGCCGCTGACCGGAGCAACAATGGTGCTGCGTGAATTCTCCAGATAGCGCTGGCGCAGCGTGGCCACCGCGCTTTTAATTTCCGGATGGCTGTCGATAACGGTGTCATCGACCATCGCAATATTGGTACGTAAGGCTTCCTGCGCCGCCAGCAGATCGCTCTGCGCGCTGGTGACCGCATCGCGGTAGTGCGACAGATCCTCGGCCGCTATCGCCCCGCTCTGGAAGATTTTCTGCCGACGCGCGTAGTCATTTTGCGCCGTCTGCAGGGCCACTTTTTTCGCTGCCACCTGCGCCCGATAGTTATCGGCGGTGCTGTACAGCCCGCGTACCTGGCGTACCGTATTCGCCAGATTGGCCTCGGCCTGCTGCAGCGCAATGGCGGTATCACTCGGGTCGAGCAGCACCAGCGGCTGGCCTTTTTCCACGAAGTCGCCTTCGTCTACCGTTACCTGGGTGACCGTCCCGCCAATCTGCGGCGTCAGCGTCACCTGGTTGCCATTAACATAGGCATCATCGGTGGACTCATAGTAACGGGCATACAGCAGATACCACGCCAGGCTTCCTCCTGCCGCCAGCAGCAGAATAATGAGTAAAATAATAAAGTTGCGTTTGCGCTTACTGCCGCGCTCGGCCTGTTGTGCAGGGGTGGTTTCCATCTGTCTGGACCTTTTTTAATTCATTAGCG
>NZ_JBKDZH010000073.1:0-3468 GCF_047971185.1 Kluyvera sp. | reverse complement strand
CTCCCGCC
Source organism: Kluyvera sp. (assembly GCF_047971185.1). GTDB lineage: Bacteria > Pseudomonadota > Gammaproteobacteria > Enterobacterales > Enterobacteriaceae > Kluyvera. Next base: position 3,460 of record NZ_JBKDZH010000073.1, on the reverse strand, counting down.
CTCGGCTGTTCCGTCGAGTGTACTTTCCCCTCCAAGCTACAATAGCAATGACTATAATACTTTTTAATGCAATATTAAATGTATCCCTGTATAAAGTGGTTGTAAAAAATTTTTTTTTGTGACTTTTTATTATATTTATGTGGTTGAACAACGTGGGAAATAATTATAATAGTACATAGCCTATATGGAGGATACGGGCATAGCTCAGCCAAGCAGGTAGAAGGCGGGGGAGCTTATCGGTGCAGGGGACGGAGCCGCCTTAGTACAAGTTCGTCAGTATAAAATAAAACAACTGTAGTATCATCACTATCATCATCATCATCTTAATCATCATCTTCTTCTTTATTATCCTCATCTTCCTCCGCCTCACCTTTACAGGTTACCATTTGCTCACAAAGATCGCTTTTCCTCGTATTTCGTAATCTTGCCCTTCAGTGAACGTGCGTCAGCTAAATTGGCTGCCAATGATGAAAGGAAATGTAAACTTTTTCATTCAATTACCGGCCGAAGAACGCTCGTCGCCGGCGCCTTTGTAGCGCCGCCGGCTGGGGGACAAATTCGTTTGACGCTGTTAGTTGGGTGTGTGCGGTGGCGGGAGGGGTTGAGTATACTTTACCCCGTCTCAGAGACGATATCGCCGCTTCTACAAGTCCGCTTTTGTAGGTGTTGGATTTTTTTTTGTAAAGACACAAGTTGTTTTCGCTGTCTGTTGCGGGTTTAGAGTACGGGAGGGGGTGGGATGCAATTAAGGACACTTAAATATGCTTCAGAGACGATATTACTTGTAATGTCTGTTTTAGTAGGTTTTGAATTTTTTTTTGTGAGACATTCAAAGATTTTTTCGTGTTATTTGATTTGATTACATTTCATACGATCATGTATGCTACGTTAGGTGACAGATTCCCCTAAAGGTGCATCCTGTACTTGTTTGTGAAGTGGTCATACGTACCAGTCGGGCCTGTTGCTGGAGCCTAGGTAACGTTGCCGAGTTGGGGGATAAATTCATTTGATGGAGTGGAGTTAAGCTTACTTCACTATGCTTCAGAAATAGTATCACTGCTTCTAAAGACCTGCTCTAGTAGGGCTATTCTGTTTCATTTCATAAAATCCCGTGTTTCCCATTAGGCCACAGATGTCACTTTTGGTCTACTCCAGTTGGTTTTGGAGTTTTGTGTTGGACAGACAATTTTATGTGTGTGTATGTGCGTGTGTGTTTCTTAAAATCTTGTGTTCTTTGTTAGGTCACAGCTGTAGCTATGCGTCCTCTGCTAATTTGTGAAGTGGTTATGCTTAAAAGGTGAAGCTGTTAAGGAAAAGATATAGTGCAAACTACTGTTGAATTATAATTAAGATTTTTTGTTTTTCAAAAGATGGATAGAAAGTGTGTGAACTGCTTCGTTATGTACTCAGAATGCCTCATCAGTGCCTCGTCCATTTAACTTCCTGTAAGAAGTCTATCAAAAAGTGTAACAAATAAACCTCTGTCTACAGTAATATCTACAGCATTCATGCACGCAGCGCTGACATCTACAACCTTTACAGCTGCTGCGCTCGTCCTTGCCAGCTTGTTGTTTTTTAGTGTTGGTTAAGGCAACTTATGCTTCAGTTAATTTCACATTCAAAATACAGCAAAATTTTGGTTAATGAAGCATTACTGCTAATTTTGTCTGGGTTGATTAGAAACAGTTGTAACTGTTCTAATCTTGATAACGTATACTCAAATGTATGATTTTACATGACTAATTAAAACAATAGCAAACGATGACATTATCTTGAACAAAGAAACAAAAATAACAGTGGTGGGCTACACACGGTCAGACGGGGAAAATAGCCAAAGAAAATAAATACCAAAAATGTTATCCGAGTTGCAATAATAAAAGCGGCTCAGGGTTATTAGAATTCTTGTACTGCCAAAGTTCGCCAATTCCAGTTCTCCTTTGGTAATTTTCTGGTTTCTTCCCCCAAGACACAGATAGAGGGGCGAGATTAGAAAATTAGCCGGGACGACGAACCTTGCTCATAGGCAGACAGCAGCGGCAGAGGAGTGGGAGAAGAGGGGAGAAAGTTTTGTGGTATGCCGGTAGTGGACACCAGTGAATGTGTACTCGGTCCAAGTTGTGGTGACGGTAAATGCAATGTCTATATAAGAATATGTGTATATAAGAACAGGTCCCGTCAAGCGTAGAGCTGTGATGTCACTTGGAGTTGTGGAAGACAATGTTATTGAACAGAGATTAAAGCAAATGTAACAGAACGGAGACTATCATATTATTTCATGCCTTTTGCTGGGTGCAGACTGCAGTGCACCACAGAGCAAAGCTCTTGTGCACTATATCGTTGACTGTCCTGCTGTGAAAGACTTTAGACCTAGTGGGAGGGGGTTGGCCACACCTAATTGATATATGGGAACACAAAACGTGTGCGTCATTGCCCGATATATTCACCCCCGAGACTTACACCAGACTGGAACCCGGGGGAGGGAGCGGGATTATCAATCAATCAAGGGGATCATACGCCGGGGGGCGCGTCGCCTTGCGGGATGGAATACCCCAAAATAGTATACCACGAAGATACTGTATAAAAGGAGGTTGGGATTGATCCTGGGTTCTGGAAGACAGTGGGTTCGCTTCGCGGTTCCCCGAGATGGCAGCACCGGTCTTTGTTGTCGTCCCGGCGGCGTATTGCCAAAAAGTAGCTAGGATTTTGTCCTTCGGACGCTAACCCAGCACACTCCAGTGACGTCACGAGCCGCTAACACACGATTGGTTGGTGCTCCGTCCACCTCCGTGACGTCATGCGCGGCTCCAGCGTTGTGATATGTGCGATAATTATTTCTACATACGATAATCAAATATAGCTTTAGTATCGTTGATTTATCCTGTCCACACTTGTAAGGCATATCAATACTTAGTTTTGAGCAATAAATTTGGTTGAATGTTGTTTTCTGTGTGTGCGATAAGTTTTTTAGTCATACCGAAAATTATGAGGTGCCGAGGACGATAATCTAGTAACGTTGCGCTGTCCTTCCCCCCCGGAACCCCTCCCCGCCTCAGTTCAAAACAACATCGGGCCGGCCTCTATCCACCACAATGCTCCGTCGCCAGCCTCGCCTGTGCCTTCCTGAGGAAGACCGACCGGCTGCCGCGCCTGCGATCACCCCGCAAGACATCACCAGGGCGAGTAGGGTTAGATATATAGACAGTTACAGGCCTTCAACATCAGCAAGAACAGCACCCGGCAGTTGCCTCAGCCCGTGAGCAGGGCACCGAACACGAAGTCTGTTACTGTCTTGTCATCATTTCATATGCTGCTACATTTTATTCGTTTTTTTTTTTGTCTTACCAGTAGCTACACTCCTGCGATAGTAAGAGAACTTCCTATGTTGCCAAGCTATGCTCTTCTCTTAGCTTATATAAAATAATGTAGTTAGTTTTGCATGGATTTAACGCACTGGATGTCT
>NZ_JBKDZH010000072.1:0-43525 GCF_047971185.1 Kluyvera sp. | reverse complement strand
GCCGCCGAGCCTATGGGTCGGTGTCGGCGTAATCCGAGTCACCGAGTTATGGATACCGCCGCGCTGGCCGGTAATTTCTGAACCCGGCAGGTTCACAATACGTTCCTGCGCGTGGTACATCATGGTCATCCCGGCCGGTACACGCTGGCTCACTACCGCACGCGCGGTCAGCGCACCGTTGTTGTTGAAGACTTCAATCCAGTCGTTGTCTTCAATACCGATCTCTTTGGCATCTTCTTCGCTCATCCACACTACCGGGCCGCCGCGGCCTAAGGTCAGCATCAGCAGGTTGTCGCTGTAGGTGGAGTGAATGCCCCATTTCTGGTGCGGCGTCAGGAAGTTCAGCGCCTTCTCCGGGTTACCGTTCGATTTACGGCCCATCACCTCTTTCACCGAGCGGGTGTCGATTGGCGGACGGTAAACCAGCAGGCTTTCACCGAAGTCACGCATCCACTGGTGATCCTGATACAGCGACTGACGACCCGAGAGCGTACGCCATGGGATCAGCTCGTGAACGTTGGTATAGCCCGCGTTATAGGAGACATGCTCGTCTTCCAGGCCAGACCAGGTCGGGCTGGAGATAATCTTGCGCGGCTGCGCCTGAATATCACGGAAGCGAATTTTTTCGTCTTCTTTATTGAGCGCCAGATGGGTATGGTCGCGACCGGTAAATTCGCTCAGCGCCGCCCAGGCTTTCACCGCCACCTGGCCGTTGGTTTCCGGCGCCAGGGTGAGGATCATCTCCGCGGCGTCAATCGCCGTATCTAGCATCGGCTGGCCTTTGGCCGGGCCTTCCGCCTTGGTGTAGTTGAGCTTGCGCAGCAGATCCATCTCGCTCTGGGTGTTCCAGGCAATGCCTTTACCGCCGTTGCCGATTTTCTCCATCAGCGGACCGATAGAGGTAAAGCGCTCGTAGGTCGCCGGGTAATCACGTTCAACCGGGATAATGTGCGGTGCGGTTTTGCCCGGGATCAGGTCGCATTCGCCTTTTTTCCAGTCCTTCACGTCTAACGGCTGCGCCAGTTCGGCGGCGGAGTCGTGCTGGATTGGCAGCGTGACAACGTCGGTTTCTTTACCGAGGTGGCCAACGCACACTTCAGAGAATTTCTTCGCGATGCCTTTATAGATTTCCCAGTCGCTTTTCGATTCCCAGGCCGGGTCAACGGCGGCAGACAGCGGGTGAATAAACGGATGCATATCCGAGGTATTCATGTCGTCTTTTTCATACCAGGTCGCGGTTGGCAGCACGATGTCGGAATACAGACAGGTGCTCGACAGACGGAAGTCCAGCGTCACCACCAGATCCAGCTTGCCGTCGAGGCCGTTATCCTGCCATTCCACTTCTTCCGGCTTCACGCCGCCCTGCTTGCCAAGATCCAGCCCCTGAATGCCGTGCTCGGTACCCAGCAGGTACTTCAGCATGTATTCGTGGCCTTTACCGGAGGAGCCCAGCAGGTTCGAACGCCAGATGAACAGGTTTCGCGGATGGTTTTTACCGTTTTCCGGCTGCTCCGCGGCAAAGCGGATGGTGCCTTCTTTCAGCGCCTTCACGGTGTAATCGACCGGGGTCATACCGGCTTTTTTCGCTTCGTCGGCGATGCGTAGCGGGTTGGTGCCCAGCTGCGGCGCGGACGGCAGCCAGCCCATGCGTTCTGCACGGACGTTGAAGTCCAGCAGATGGCCGGTGTAGCGTGATTTATCCGCCAGCGGCGACAGCAGTTCCTGCGCGGTAACCGACTCGTAGCGCCATTGGCTGGAGTGGTTATAGAAGTAGGAAGTGCTGTTCATGTGACGCGCCGGACGCTGCCAGTCAAGAGCAAACGCCAGCGGCTGCCAGCCGGTCTGCGGACGCAGTTTTTCCTGGCCCACATAGTGCGCCCAGCCGCCGCCGCTCTGGCCGACGCAGCCGCAGAACACCAGCATATTGATCAGGCCGCGATAGTTCATATCGAGGTGATACCAGTGGTTCAGACCGGCACCGACGATGATCATCGAGCGACCGTGGGTTTTATCGGCGTTATCGGCAAACTCGCGTGCGGTACGGATGATGTGCGCGCTGGAAACACCGGTGATTTTTTCTGCCCACGCAGGGGTATACGCTTTAATATCTTCGTAGCTGGTTGCGCAGTTTTCGTCGTTCAGGCCGCGTTCCAGGCCGTAGTTGGCCATGGTCAGGTCGTAAACGGTGGTGACCAGCGCGGTAGAGCCGTCGGCCAGCTGCAGGCGTTTCACCGGCAGTTTGTGCAGCAGGATATTTTCCAGTTCGACGCTGGCGAAGTGCTCGGTACCGTCACCGCCAAAGTACGGGAAGCCTACCTGGGCGACGTCGTCCTGGCTGCCCAGCAGGCTGAGGCGCAGCTCAACTTCTTCGCCGGTTTTGCCATCACGCTGTTCGAGGTTCCACTTGCCTTTGTCGCCCCAGCGGTAACCGATAGAGCCGTTCGGCGCAATCATTTCGCCTTTTTCATCAAACGCGACGGTTTTCCATTCCGGGTGTTCTTCCTGGCCCAGGCCATCAACCAGATCCGCAGCGCGCAGCATACGGCCCGCAGCGTAGTAGCCATCGCGCTCTTCCAGCATCACCAGCATCGGCATGTCGGTATAGCGACGTACGTAGTCGGTGAAGTACTGGCTCGGTTTGTCGAGGTGGAATTCACGCAGCATCACGTGACCCATCGCCAGCGCCATCGCCGCATCGGTACCCTGCTTCGGTGCCAGCCACAGGTCGCACAGCTTAGCGATTTCTGCGTAGTCCGGGGTGATAGCAACGGTTTTAGTGCCTTTATAGCGCACTTCAGTGAAGAAGTGGGCGTCCGGGGTACGGGTCTGCGGAACGTTAGAACCCCAGGCGATGATGTAGCTGGAGTTGTACCAGTCGGCGGATTCCGGCACGTCGGTCTGTTCGCCCCAGGTCTGCGGAGACGCTGGCGGCAGGTCGCAGTACCAGTCGTAGAAGCTCAGGCAGGTACCGCCAATCAGCGACAGATAACGTGCGCCGGACGCGTAAGAGACCATCGACATCGCCGGGATCGGCGAGAAGCCCGCCACGCGGTCCGGGCCGTAGGTTTTCACGGTATAGACGTTAGATGCGGCAATCAGCTCATTCACTTCCTGCCAGGAAGAACGCACAAAGCCGCCACGGCCACGCGCCTGCTTGAAGCTTTTGGCTTTATCCGCATCTTCAATAATGGAGGCCCAGGCATCAACCGGATCGCTGTGCAGTTTTTTCGCATCACGCCACATTTTCATCAGGCGTTTACGCATCAGCGGGTATTTCAGGCGGTTGGCGCTGTAGAGGTACCAGGAATAGCTCGCACCGCGCGGGCAGCCGCGAGGTTCGTGGTTAGGCAGGTCCGGACGGGTGCGCGGGTAGTCAGTCTGCTGGGTTTCCCAGGTGACCAGACCGTTTTTAACGTAGATTTTCCAGCTGCAGGAACCGGTGCAGTTTACGCCGTGCGTTGAACGCACAACCTTGTCATGCTGCCAGCGCTGGCGGTATCCATCTTCCCAATCCCGGTTGGTATCTAGAATCTGTCCGTGCCCATCGGCAAATGTTTCACCCTTTTGTTTAAAGTAGCGAAACCGGTCCAGGAATTTACTCATCGGGTCTCTCCTGTTTGGAGCCTCACGGCTCTCTGATAAATCGACATTGCTGAATTTGCAGCGAAGGTAACGCGCTGAAAGATGGAGGGAATTGATAACGATCAAGGAGGACTTGCTTAACAACCACCGCAAAAATATCACATACCACCAAGGTGGTATTATCTCTTATTTTTCAACCCACTGTAAAATAAGGGGATTTATGGAAAATATAATATTTCCAGGTGTAAAAAACAGCGCGGGCGGTATTAAGGGGTAGAAACATTCCTGCTACAACTAAGCCTCACCGGCACGCTGCCGACAGAGTGAGTAATACCAGTAGTATGTTGTAACTAAATGAATAAAATAATAAAGGCGCGAATAATCGCGCCTTTATTTATCAACGACGATAGCCGTTATTTCTTCGCTTTACGCCCATACACGGCCCACGTCACGATAACGCAAACAATGTAGAACACGAGGAACACTTTCATTGCGCCAGCCGGTGAACCGGTTAAATCCAGCGAAGTACCAAACGCCTTCGGAATAAAGAAGCCGCCGATCGCGCCAATCGCCGAAATAAAGCCCAGCGCCGCCGCCGTATCGGTTGCCGCTTCACGCATCGCTTTCTCGTCGGAGCCGCCTTCTGCTTTCACGCGGTCCATGGTCAGCTTACGGAAAATCACCGAAATCATCTGGAAGGTCGAGCCACTGCCCAGCCCGGCGGTCAGGAACAGCGCCAGGAACACCCCGTAGAAGGCGATAAAGTTGCCGCCCTCACCGTTGCTCGGCAGCGTCATAAACAGCAGCGCGCTGAACAGCGCCATCAGGATAAAGTTAATCAGCGTAACGCGAGTCCCGCCCAGACGGTCAGAGATCGCCCCGCCTGCGGAACGCGCCAGCGCGCCGATGAACGGCCCGAAGAAGGCGTAGTGCAAAATCTGGATATCCGGGAACTGGGTTTTCGACAGCATCGCAAACCCGGCAGAGAAACCGATGAACGAGCCGAAGGTCGCCAGATACAGCAGGCTCATGATCCACAGGTGACCACGCTTCAGAACCGGCAGCTGCTCTTTCAGCGACGCTTTAGAAGTGGCCAGTTCGTTCATACCAAACCAGGCGGCAATAGTGAAGATGGCCAGGAACGGCACCCAAATCCACGCGGCGTTCGCCAGGAACAGCTCAGAGCCGTCCGGCTGCTGTACGCCCTGGCTGCCAAAGGCGGCAAAGATAGACAGCGAAATCGCCAGTGGAGCCACCAGCTGCATCACGCTCACGCCCATGTTGCCCAGCCCGCCGTTAAGGCCCAGCGCGCCACCCTGCTTCTGTTTCGGGAAGAAGAAGCTGATGTTCGCCATGCTGGAGGCAAAGTTCGCGCCGGCGAAACCGCACAGCAGAGAGATGATGATGAAGGTGCTAAACGGCGTAGTGGTATCCTGAACCGCGAAGCCCAGCCACACGCAAGGAATGATTAAGATCCCGGTGCTGAACGCCGTCCAGCGACGGCCGCCGAACATCGGCACCATAAAGGAATACGGTACGCGCAGCAGCGCCCCTGACACCGACGGCAGCGCCGTCAGCATGAACAGCTGGTCGGTGGTAAACTGGAAGCCCACTTTTGGTAAATTGACCGCAACGGCGCTGAACAGCATCCATACGCAGAAAGCCAGCAGCAAGCACGGTACTGAAATCCACAGGTTCCGGCTCGCGACGCGATGGCCGCGTTCCTGCCAGAATGCCGGATCTTCCGGACGCCAGTCGGTAATGACAGCGCCGGTTGCCCTTTCGGGGGCAGTGGAGTGACTCATAGACACCTCTGATTATTAATATCAACCCTCGCCACATTAGGGTTTACACCGCGAGGTAAGTTGATATAAATCAAAGGAAAAGTTGGCTGTGGAATGCGCAAAAAAACAGCATCACCCTTAGGGAGTAGTCTTTTTTGCCTAAAAAAACCTGTTTTATCACGTGGCTGTTACGTTGCTACCCCTCTACCCCCGACACCCTGACCATTCCGGAAATAAAGGAGTAACTCTTTATAGGTATGGGTATACTCCAGGCGATAGCCGAAAATAACGCCACTCGCCGGAGAGTCTTCCGCCAGGAGCCGTATCACACAATGTTTAGACGTTTTTTTACACCACTCACGCTGGTGAATCAACTGGCCCTCATCGTCCTGCTGTCTACCCTCATCGGGGTGGCGAGCATGATGATTTCCGCACGCCTGGTCAACGGCGTCCAGGGCAGCGCGCACGCCATTAACCAGGCGGGGTCACTGCGCATGCAGAGCTACCGCCTGCTGGCGGCTATTCCGGTGCAGGAGAGCGACCAGCCATTGTTTGATGAAATGCAGAAAACCGTGTTCAGCCCGGAACTGCAGCTGGCGGCCGAGCGCGATGGCCAGGTGCCACAGCTCAGAGCATTGCAGCAGTACTGGCTTGCGCATCTGGCCCCCGATATTCGCGACGCCAGCAGTCAGGATGAAGTGCAGCACGATGTTTCCGGCTTCGTAAACCGAATTAACCAGCTGGTGACGGTCTTCGACCATACCACCGAAGAACGGATCTCTCATGTGGTCTGGATGCACCGCCTGATGGCTTTCTTTATGGCGCTGCTGTTTCTCTTTACCGTGTTCTGGCTGCGCACCCGCCTGCTGCATCCGTGGCGTCAGCTGCTGCGCATGGCGGAAGCCATTAGCCATCGCGACTTCACCTACCGCGCGCAAATCAGCGGGCGCAACGAGATGGCGACGCTGGGCATGGCGTTAAACAACATGTCCGCTGAATTAGCGGAAAGCTACGCCTCGCTGGAACGCCGGGTGCAGGAAAAGACCGCGGGCCTGGAGCAAAAAAACGCCATTCTCTCCTTCCTGTGGCAGGCCAACCGTCGCCTGCACTCGAGCGCCCCGCTGTGCGAGCGCATCTCGCCGGTATTGAACGGGCTGCAGGAGCTGACGCCGCTGCGTGAAATTGAAGTGCGGGTGTACGACACCGAAGATGAAGAAAATCACCAGGAATTTAGCTGCCATTCAGGCTGGGAATGCGATGATAAGGGCTGCTACCTCTGCCCGCGCGATGTCGACATGTCGGCGGCAGACGGCGCAACGCTGAAATGGCGTCTTACCGACCCGCGTAACCAGTACGGCATCCTGCTGGCAACCCTGCCCCACGGGCGCGAACTGAGTCACGATCAGCAGCAGCTGGTCGACACGCTGCTGGAGCAGTTAACCTCAACGCTGGCGCTGGATAAACAGCTCGAGCGCCAGCAGCAGCTGATCGTCATGGAAGAGCGCGCGACCATTGCCCGCGAGCTGCATGACTCCATCGCCCAGTCGCTCTCATGCATGAAAATGCAGGTCAGCTGCCTGCAGATGATGCAGAACGAACAGTCGTCCGCGGAAAGCCGCGAACTGCTGGGTCAGGTGCGCAACGAGCTGAACACCTCGTGGGCGCAGCTGCGCGAACTGCTGACCACCTTCCGCCTGAAGCTGACTGAGTCGGGCCTGCGCCCGGCGCTGGAGGGCAGCTGCCAGGAGTACAGCAAACACTTTGGTTTCCCGGTGTTGCTGGATTACCAGCTGCCGCCGCGCCATGTACCGTCGCATCAGGCGATCCACGTGCTGCAAATCGCCCGTGAAGCGCTCAGCAATGCGCTGAAGCACTCTCAGGCCACGGAAGTCAAAGTGACCGTGACCCAGCAGGGTAACCAGGTCAAGCTGGTGGTGGCGGATAACGGCTGCGGCGTGCCGCAGCACGCTGAACGCAGCAACCATTATGGTCTTATTATTATGCGCGACCGCGCACAGAGCCTGCGTGGCGATTGCCAGGTTCGTCGTCGCGAAAGCGGCGGTACTGAAGTCGTGGTCTCGTTTATCCCCGAAAAATCGCTTTCAACTTTCCAAGGAGAAATCCATGAGTAATCAGGAACGGGCTACTATCCTGCTAATTGACGATCATCCGATGCTGCGCACCGGGGTGAAACAGCTGGTCAGTATGGCATCGGATATTCAGGTCGTGGGCGAAGCCAGCAACGGCGAGCAAGGCATTGAACTGGCAGAAACGCTCGATCCGGATCTGATTTTGCTCGATCTCAATATGCCCGGCATGAACGGCCTGGAAACCCTCGACAAGCTGCGCGAAAAGTCGCTCTCCGGCCGCGTCGTGGTGTTCAGCGTCTCTAACCATGAAGAAGATGTTGTCACCGCCCTGAAACGCGGCGCGGACGGCTATCTGCTGAAAGATATGGAACCGGAAGATCTGCTGAAAGCGCTGCAACAGGCCGCCGCCGGCGAAATGGTGCTGAGCGAAGCCTTAACCCCGGTACTGGCCGCCAGCCTGCGCGCTAACCGCGCAACATCGGATCGCGACATCAACCAGTTAACGCCGCGCGAGCGCGATATCCTGAAGCTGATTGCCCAGGGGCTGCCGAATAAAATGATCGCCCGCCGTCTGGACATCACCGAAAGTACCGTGAAGGTACACGTGAAGCATATGCTGAAGAAAATGAAGCTGAAGTCTCGCGTTGAAGCCGCGGTCTGGGTCCATCAGGAACGTATTTTCTGACTGCCCGCCTCTTAATTGTCGTGGCAGCCCCTGTCACGCACAATTAAGGCGTCATGCTCGACCAGCCGTTTTCCATCGGCGTAAAGCTGACGACCGGTTCGGTCAACGCCAGCGTGATCTCATTGGAGGTGACGCGCTGCCCTTTTTTATCTTCCACCACCACTGACAGATGCCAGGTATTGCTGGCTCCAGGCGTAGGATCCCACGTCGGCATAATGATGCTCCACCCTTCCGTACTGCTATTGGACGGCGGCGGCGTCAGGCTGAGCGCGGTCGTATCCCCCTGCCAGGTCAGCGATTTCACGCCGTACTGGTCGCGCACCTGCATTTTCAGTTCTACCGTTTCGTTGCTAGTCAGGTTCCACGGCGGCGTCGCCAGATACACCGTCAGGCTCTTACGCTGGCGATACTCCATCACCGGCAAACTGTTACGTTCCGGCGCGTCGTAACGGCTACCGCGCAGAGTACGGGTTTGCGCCACTTCATCCGCCGCCAGCTGCTTCTTCAGCGGCACGCCGAAGCGGAAGTTAACCTTCATGCCGAGGTTGTTCTGGTTCACCCCGCTCTCGCCCTGCTTGTGCTGGGCGCTAAAGGTGAGAAGCGGAATGGGGGTATAGTTGAGGCCGAGCGAAACCGCGACCGGGTTATGGTAGCCGGTGCCGCTGCGGAACAGATCGACGCTCTCGCCAAAGTACTGTTCTACGCTCAGGCTGGTATTAATGTGATTCCAGGCGGGGATCCAGGCCTGCGCGGTCACGTCGTAGCCGCGCGCCATACGCTGTTGCAGCGTGGTGCCGCTGTTTTCCCAGGCGTGAAGCGGATGGTAGTAGTTGGCCGAGAAACGCAGGTTTTCCCCCCATGCCTCCGCGCCAACGCCGCCTCGGTTGAGGTCATCACCCAGCAGGCTATCGTAAAAGGTGTTATAGCCCAACAGCCAGCGCCCGGCGACCCAGCGCTGGCCCACGCCCAGGTTACCCACCGTGCCTTCATCCTGCTGGCTAAGCCCAACCTGGGTCCAGGTGAGATAACGCGTATTGTCCTGCAGCGGTACAAACCAGCTGCCGTGGCTACCGGTCAGCTTGCCCTCTTTATCCACCAGCATCTGAAAATCGGTGTTTCCCCACGGCGACAGCCAGCTGTCCAGCTGTTGATTGAGCTCACTGTTCAGCTTTTCCTGCACCTGCGTCAGCGCGAAAAGCCGCGCCTGCTCACCGGTATCCAGGCCGTTATCGGTCATGCTCGCTTCACCAAAAGACTTCACCATTTCGGCAAACTGCTTTTCGCCATCGTGACTTTCCGGCGCGATACCGAGATCCGGCAGATTATCGAAAGGGTGTTTCGCCTCTTCAACAAAGTTCTGCCGCGCCCGCGCGCTGCCGCTGGTCAGTACCAGCAGGACGAGAAATGACGAATAAAAACGCAAAGACAAAAGCACAACCTCATAGCCAGCGACAAACTGAGGTCGGAAGTCACCCACCCCAAAGTCTTTAGTTTACCCCCTTTACCCCCATCCTTCAGCCTTCGCGCCCCATTCCAGGAATAGACTGAAAGGCTACAAAACCACCGTTTTATGTGCCGCGCAGGCCAGCAACGCTTTCAGCTCAGGGATGCAGGAACCGCAGTTCGTCCCGCATTTCAGGCGATTGCCCAGCTCGTCGACCGTTAAACAGCCTTGTTTTTCAATGGCTTCAGTGATGATTTTTTCGCCAACGCTGAAACAGCTACACACAATTTTCCCCATCGCCGGGCGTGCCAAATCGCGCCCGCACAGCAGTGCATGGCGTTCCGCGAGGGTCTGCGGCGCTTCGGCAAAGGCGCGTAAGATCAGCGCAGCGTCAATCTCCGGCAGCGTTCGGCTACTCCAGAAGCCGAGCATCAATCGTCCCTCCTGCCACGCCAGCAGATGCCAGGTCTCGCCGAGGCTGGCCACCTGAATCTGCCAGCCCTGCTGCTGGCACACCGCCAGCAGTTCCGCCTGAATGGCGCGATCGCCGCACAGCGTCAGATGATGTAGCCCCGGCGCGGCTTTTCGCCACCAGTGCAGATGCCGCGGCAGCGTGAGCGGCGCACGCGAGAACAGTTCGCCCTGCCACTGCGGCCGCCACGGCGCAATTCGCACCGCCGTTTGTTTACTCTCTGGCTGCCCGGAGTACGGGTCGACTACCGGCGCAACCAGACTGTTGACCTTCCCCTGGCGAGCAAAGCAGTCATTCCAGTGCATCGGGGTAAACAGCGAGCCCGGACGCTGTGCTTCAGAGACGACCACCCGCGCAACCATCACGCCGCGCGGTGAGCTAACGCGTGCCAGCCCGCCGTCCTGTAGCGCAAAATGGGTGGCGTCCTGCGGCGCCACTTCAACAATGGGCTGCGCAATGTGCTGCATCAGGCGTGGCACGCTGCCGGTGCGGGTCATGGTGTGCCACTGGTCGCGAACCCGTCCGCTGTTAAGGATCAGCGGATACAGCGGCTGGCGGCGCGCCTGCATCCCGCTGGGCGTCACCGGCACCATGCGTAGCTGGCCGTCGGCCCGCCAGCCACGCAACAGATCCAGCCCGTTACCGCGTCGCGTCACCGGCCAGCGTACGGGGGCCAGTTGATCCCACTGTGCTCGGGTCAATTCCGCTAAGCCGCTGATATCAAAAGCCCGCTCGCCATCATTTTCAAAGCCGGAGAGCGCCGCATGTTCACTGAACACCTCATGCGGATGCTGCCAGCTGAACGCCTCGGCGAAACCCAGCTGCCCCGCCACCTGGGCGATAATCCACCAGTCGGCGCGGGCTTCTCCCGGCGCGGGCAAGAAAGCCCGCTGGCGGGAAATACGCCGTTCGGAATTGGTGACGGTACCGTTTTTCTCCCCCCAGGCCAGCGCCGGAAAGCGAATATCGGCATACCGCGACGTGTCGGTATCGGCGGCGACGTCAGAAACCATCACCAGCGGGCAGGCCGCCAGCGCCTGGCTAACCGCGTGGCTATCCGGCAGCGACACCGCCGGGTTGGTGCCCATAATCCACACCGCCTTTACTTCGCCGCGCGCGATGGCGGTAAACAGATCCACCGCCATCAGCCCCGGCGTCTGCGCCAGACGCTCAGTCCCCCAGAAGCGCGCGACGCGGGCCAGATCTGCCGGTTCGAAGTTCATCTGCGCCGCCAGCATGGTCGCCAGGCCGCCGACCTCGCGCCCGCCCATCGCATTTGGCTGTCCGGTCAGCGAAAACGGCCCGCAGCCCTCGCGGGCGAATTTACCGCTGGCCAGATGGACGTTAATGATGGCGTTACACTTATCGCTGCCGCTCGATGACTGGTTAATCCCCATGGTGTAGAGCGTGATAGCGCGCGGCGCGGCAATAAACGCCTGATAAAATGCCTGCACCTCCTCCTGTGACAGCCCACAAAACTCGGCCACTTTCTCGACCGTCCAGCCCTCGGCGGCGGCCAGCGCGGCCGGCGCATCGGCATAGCGGTCATCGACGGCACCGGCCTGGGCCAGCGCCTGTAACAGGCCGACAAACAGCCCGCCGTCGGTACCCGGGGCAATCGCCAGATGATGGTCGGCAATATCGCAGGTCGCGGTGCGTCGGGGGTCGATCACCACCACCTTCATCTGCGGGCGATTCTGTTTGGCCTGCACCAGCCGTTGATACAGCACCGGATGCGCCCAGGCGGCGTTTGATCCCACCAGAATCACCAGATCGCTGCGCTCAACGTCCTCATAGCTGCACGGCACCACGTCGGCGCCAAAAGCGCGTTTATAGCCCGTCACCGCCGAGGACATACACAGCCGGGAGTTGGTATCGATATTGCCCGCACCGATAAACCCTTTCATCAGCTTATTGGCGGCATAATAGTCTTCGGTGAGCAGCTGCCCGGAGGCATAAAAGGCCACCGCCTGCGGGCCATAGCGGTCAATGATTGCTTGCAGACGTTCGCCCGCCGCCGCCAGCGCCTGCGGCCAGCTAACCCGCTCGCCATCCAGCTGCGGAGACAATAAGCGCCCTTCCAGCCCGATGGTTTCGGCCAGCGACGCGCCTTTTACGCACAGTCGGCCAAAGTTCGCCGGATGATGCTCATCGCCCTGCACGCTGACCATACCGTTCTCGACCCGCGCCAGCACGCCGCAGCCTACGCCGCAATACGGACAGGTGGTTTTGGTTTCCGTCATGAGGCCTCCGCGCGCATCACCAGCGCCTGATTACCCACCCACACCGTGCCGTCCTCGATTTTCACCGGCCAGGCGCGCACCACCTGCTCGCCGCTCTCGCACTGCCGCCCGTCGCGCAGGCGAATACGCTGTTTATACAGCGGCGAGATAACGATCGGCTCGCCGCTCGCGTCGCCCAGCAGCCCACGCGACAGCACGTTGGCCTGGCTGCCTGGCTCCTGGTTATCCAGCGCGTAAACCTTGTCGTTGAGGCGGAACAGCGCAATCTGCATATCCCCCAGCCGCGCGCCGATTCCGGCCTGCGGCGGAATATCCTCCAGCGAGCAAATGGCCTGCCACGGTTTGCGGCTGCCCGGCAGCGATGGCAACTCGGCCACCACCGCCAGCTGCGGCTGGCCGCGCACCGCCTGACGCTGCACCGCTTCGTCCGGCGTATCGCTGTTAACGAAGGAGCGGAACAGCGCCAGACGCTGCGGATCGCTGAGGGTGGTTTGCCACTCGCACTGGTAGCTGTCGATCACCCGTGCCATCTCCTGCTCCAGCTCCTCGCCAATCCCCAGCGAATCCTCGAGAATCACGCGGCGTAAATAGTCGATCCCGCCTTCCAGATTATCCATCCAGGTGCTGGTCCGCTGTAAACGATCGGCGGTGCGGATATAAAACATCAGGAAGCGGTCGATGGTCCGCAGCAGCGTGGCGTCATCGAGGTCGCTGGCGAACAGATCCGCATGGCGCGGCTTCATCCCGCCGTTACCGCACAGATACAGATTCCAGCCCTTGTCGGTGGCAATCACACCCACATCTTTCCCCTGCGCTTCGGCGCATTCCCGGGTGCAGCCGGAGACCGCCATTTTGATTTTGTGCGGCGCGCGCAGCCCTTTGTAGCGGTGTTCCAGCGTCACCGCCAGAGCGGTAGAGTCCTGCACGCCGTAGCGGCACCAGGTTGAGCCAACGCAGGATTTCACCGTCCGGAGCGATTTGCCGTAGGCGTGGCCGGTCTCAAAACCGGCATCGCGCAGCTCACGCCAGATTTCCGGCAGCTGTTCCAGCCGCGCGCCGAACAGGTCAATCCGCTGGCCGCCGGTAATTTTGCTGTACAGCGCGTAGCGTTTGGCAATCTGGCCGATGGCAATCAGCCCGTCCGGGGTTACTTCACCGGCGGGCATCCGCGGTACGACAGAGTAGCTGCCGTCCTTCTGAATATTGGCGAAGTAGCGATCGTTGGTGTCCTGTAGCGGCAGATGCGCCGGTTTCAGCAGATAGTCATTCCAGCATGACGCCAGCACCGACCCCACCAGCGGTTTGCAGATTTCACAGCCGTCGCCGTGGCCGTAGCGGGCAATCAGCTGTTCGAAGGTATGAATGCGGTTAACCCGCACAAGGTGATAAATCTCCTGGCGCGAATAGGCAAAGTGTTCGCAGATATCCTTCTTCACTTCGACGCCCTGCTGCGCCAGCTGGTACTCCATCACCTGTTTAACCAGCGCGCTACAGCCGCCGCAGCCGGTGGCCGCTTTGGTGCAGCTTTTGATCGCGCCGATGTGGGTCGCGCCGTTGCTGACCGCCTGGCAGATGTCGCCTTTGCTGACGTTATGGCACGAGCAGATTTGCGCGCTATCAGGTAATGCCGCCACGCCCAGCGCTTTTGGCGCGCTGCCTTCCAGCGCGGGCAGGATCAGCGATTCCGTGCGCGAAGGCAGCGGCATGGCGTTCAGCATCATTTGCAACAGCGTGGCGTAATCGCTGGCGTCGCCGACCAGCACGCCGCCAAGCAGCGTTTTTCCATCGCCGCTGACAACAATCTTTTTGTAGATCTGCTCCGGGCCGTGGATCCACTGATAGCTCTGGCTACCTGGGGTGCGGCCCTGCGCGTCGCCAAACGAGGCCACGTCGACGCCCAGCAGCTTGAGTTTGGTACTCATGTCCGCGCCGGTAAATTCACTCGCCTCACCGGCGAGCGCGGCGGCCGTCACGCGGGCCATCTGGTAGCCCGGCGCGACCAGACCATAGATTTTATTGTCCCACAGCGCGCATTCACCAATGGCGTAGATATCGTCGCTGGAGGTGCGGCACTGGTTGTTAATCACAATCCCGCCGCGCTCGCCGAGGCGCAGCCCGCCGCTGCGCGCCAGGCTGTCCTGCGGGCGGATCCCCGCCGAAAACACCACCATGTCGGTGGTCAGGCTATCGCCGTCGGCAAAGTTCAGCGTCAGGCCGTGCTCCGATTCGACGATAGCGGTGGTGGCTTTACTGGTGTGGACACTCACCCCCAGCGCGGTAATTTTCTCGCGCAGCATCGCCGCACCGCCGTTATCAAGCTGTACCGCCATCAGGTTGGGCGCAAATTCCACGACGTGGGTCTCCAGCCCCAGCTGACGCAGCGCATTCGCCGCTTCCAGCCCGAGCAGACCGCCGCCGATAACCACGCCGCGGGCGGCGGTTTTCGCGCGGGCGGCAATGGCGTCGAGATCGTCCAGCGTGCGGTAAACAAAGCAACCGGGCAGCGCGTTGCCGGGAATCGGCGGCACAAACGGGTACGAGCCGGTCGCCAGCACCAGTTTATCCCAATGCAGCTCGTGGCCGTCGGCATCGCGAATCAGGTGCGCCTCGGTATCAATCGCCGCGATCTGCTGCGACAGACGCAGCTCGATACCATGCTCGGCAAAGAAATCGCCGTCCACCAGCGACAGCGACTCGGCGCTGCGCCCGGCAAAGTACTCTGACAGGTGCACGCGGTCGTAGGCGGCGTAGCGCTCTTCGCCAAACACCACAATCTGATACTGCTGATGCAAATTACGGCTGACGCACTGCTCAAGAAAATGGTGGCCGACCATGCCGTGGCCCACCACTGCTAATGTTGATTTGGTCATTGTTTGCGTTCCTGCAGCCGACGGCTGCGTCGTGAAGGGGTCGAAGATCCAACCCGCTTGCGCAGGCTGCGTGGAGTGCAATAAATCGCTAAAGGCGGCGGCGCTGGCGCAGTCCCCGAAGAGCAGTACGCCAGTGAGCTGGCCGTCGCGTACCAGCAGGCGGCGGTAGTGGCCGGTTTGAGGGTCGAATGAAGTCCACTGCTCGTCGCCCTCCTCGGCGTGGACCTTTCCGGCGCTGAACAGGTCAATACCGGTGACCTTGAGGCGCGTGCCGGCGTCCTGCCAGTGAAAATCGGTCATCGGCTGGCCGCACAGCCGCGCCGCCAGCACCTCAGCCTGCTGCATACAGGGGGCGACCAGGCCAAAGGTTTGCCCGTCCACTTCGCAGCATTCACCAATGGCGCTGACGCCCGGAATCGCCGTTGCCAACTGCCGGTCCACCACGATGCCGCGCTGGCAGGCCAGCCCGGCGCGCTGCGCCAGCGCGATATTTGGCCGTACGCCGGTCGCCATCACCACCCGGCGAGCAGCGATGCGTCGGCCGTCGTTGAGTACCACCGCCTGCGGGTCAATCCTGGCGATGCCGGCGTTCAACTCACAGGCAATGCCGCGTTCCATCAGGCGCTGCGTTAACAGCGCAGCCGCCGGCGGGTCGAGCTGTTGCTCCATCAAGCGGTCGCTGCGATGCACTAACGTGACGTTGTCACCTCTTTGTCGGAGCGCCGCCGCCGCTTCCACGCCCAGCACGCCGCCGCCAATCACCACCGCCTCCCCCGGCGCGGCCAGAATGGCCTCGACGTCTGCCTGGGTGCGAAAGGCAAAAACATGCGGCAAATCAATACCCGGCAGCGGCGGCAGGAACGGCGATGAGCCACAGGCGAAGACCAGTTCATCCCACGCCAGCGTGCGCGTGTCGGTGATCACCTGCCGCGTCTCAACATTCACCGCCAGCGCCGTCTCGCCGCAGCACAGCGTAATCCCATGCTCGGCATACCAGCCTTCGGGCTGAAGCCGCGTCTGGTTAAATGATTTTTCACCGCCCAGCACCGGCGACAGCTGAATGCGGTTATAGGCCGGGTGCGGTTCATCGCCAACAATCGTTATCGCAAATCTGTGCGGCGCCATAGAGACCAGCTTTTCCGCCAGCCGGGTTGCCGCCATGCCGTTGCCGATCATCACCAGTTTCCGCATAGATCCGCCTTACGCCGCTTTCGGCTGTTTTTCGTAGAGGAAATGCAGGATCTGCTGGCGCAGATGGTGATAGCGGCTATCCTCCGCCAGCTGCACCCGGTTACGCGGGTGCGGCAGGTTAACGTCGAGAATTTCACCGACGGTGGCCGCCGGGCCGTTGGTCATCATCAGCACCCGGTCCGAGAGCAGCACCGCTTCGTCTACGTCGTGGGTGATCAGCACGATGGTGGTGTTCAGCGCCTGCTGGATCTGCATCACCGAATCCTGCAAATGCGCGCGGGTCAGCGCATCCAGCGCGCCGAACGGCTCATCCAACAACAGCACTTTCGGCTTCATCGCCAGCGCGCGGGCAATGCCAACACGCTGCTTCATGCCGCCGGAGATTTCACCGGGACGCTTATGCATCGCGTGGCCCATCTGCACGCGATCGAGGTTGTGCTCAATCCACTCCTGACGCTCGGCTTTACTCATGCTGCGACGAAAGACGTGGTCTACCGCCAGCGCAACGTTATCGAAGCAGGTCAGCCACGGCAGCAGCGAGTGGTTCTGAAACACCACCGCGCGCTCCGGCCCCGGCCCGGCAATCTCCCGGTTGTCACAGATAAGTCCGCCTTCGGTCGGTAACGTAATGCCAGCGATCAGGTTGAGCAGCGTCGACTTACCGCAGCCGGAGTGGCCAATCAGGCTCACCGTCTCCCCTTCGTGAATATCAAACGAGACGTTCTGCAAGGCCAGAAACTCGCCGCTGGCGGTATGGAAACGCTGGCTCACGGCCTGGACCTGAATTAATGGTTTCATGGTGTTCTCCTTACTTTTCTTGCCAGCTAAAACGACGCGCAATGAGCATCAGCCCCTGCTCCAGAAGAAGCCCCACCACGCCGATAATGACGATGGCGATGAGGATGTTTTCCACGTTGAGGTTGTTCCACTCGTTCCAGATCCAGAAGCCAATCCCCAGGCCGCCGGTCAGCATCTCCGCCGCGACGATCACCAGCCACGCGATGCCAATCGACAACCGCACCCCCGTGAGGACCGACGGCAGCACCGCCGGGAAAAGGATTTTGCGCATCACCGTCCACTCGGAGAGCTGCAATACGCGCGCCACGTTGAGGTAGTCCTGCGGGATCCGTCGCACCCCTTCGGCGGTGTTGATCACCATCGGCCAGATCGAGCAGATAAAAATGGTCCAGCTGGACGCGGGCTCCGCCTTCTGAAACAGCAGCAGACCAATCGGCAGCCACGCCAGCGGGCTGACCGGGCGCAGCAGCGCGATTAGCGGCGTAAACATGCGCGAGAAAAAGGTGAAGCGGCCAATCAGAAAGCCCAGCGGGATCCCCGCCAGCGCCGCCAGGCCAAAGCCCACCGCCACGCGCTGCAGCGATGCCAGCACGTTCCAGCCCACGCCAACGTCGTTAGGGCCGTTGTTGTAGAACGGGTCGGCGAACAGCGTCAGCGCCGAGTCCAGCGTGCTGAGCGGCGTCGGAAAGCCTTTGCTGTTGATTGCCGCCAGCTGCCACACCAGCACCAGCAGGCCTAAGCCCAGCAGCGCCGGAATGGCCCGTTCGGCAAGATGACGCATCGCGCGACCAACGGCGGGCGCCTGACGACGGACCTGCACCGGCGGTAGGGTGATGACTTCACCTGCGGGCGCAGGCGCGTTAACGGTTTTGGGTTTCGTGTTCATCTCATGCTCCCAGGTGTTGAATAGCGAAACTGCGGGCGTATCCGGCAGGGTCAGCCCCGGTCCAGACCGATCCGTCAATCAAGGTGCTGCTGCGCAGGGTTTGCGTGGGCGCGGTCATGCCGCCCACCGCCTGCGCGGCCTCTTTCCAGACGTCAATGCGGTTAATGCGCTGGGCGATGGCCAGATAATCCGGGTCGCTCTTCAGCAGGCCCCAGCGGCGGAACTGGGTCAGGAACCACATGCCGTCGGACAGCCACGGGAAGCTGACTTCCCCCTGGTCGAAGAAGCGAATCGGATGCGCGTCCTGCCAGCGGCGACCGAGGCCGTTGTCGTAAGCGCCGAGCATACGGCCGGTAAGGTATTGTTCTTTGGTATTCAGCCAGCCGCGCTGGGCGAGGATCTTCGCGGTTTCCCGTTTGTTATCGTCGGAAGCGTCAATCCAACGCGCGGCATCCAGCAGCGCCGCCACCAGCGCCCGGCTGGTATTCGGATGCTGCTCTACCCATTCACGGCGCGTTCCCAATACCTTTTCCGGATGCTCCGGCCAGATATCCTGGCTGGTGGCGGCGGTAAAGCCGATGCGGTCGTTGATGGCCCGCGCGTTCCACGGCTCACCGACGCAAAAGCCGACCATATTGCCAATCCGCATGTTCATGACCATCTGTGGCGGCGGCACCACCACGGTGCGCACATCGTCAAAGGGATGAATACCGCCGCTGGCGAGCCAGTAATAGAGCCACATGGCGTGAGTGCCGGTGGGAAAGGTGTGGGCGAAGGTGTAGCTGCCCGGCGCGCTATTGCCGACGTGTTTTTTCAGCGCGGCCAAATCGGTAACGCCCTGCGCCTGAAGATCGGCTGACAGCGTGATCCCCTGCCCGTTGCGGTTCAGGGTCATCAGGTTCGCCATCGCCTGCGGTTTACCGGCGACGCCCAATTCCAGGCCATACAGCAGGCCGTACAGCACATGCGCCGCATCCAGCTCGCCGTTCACCAGCTTGTCGCGCACCGCCGCCCAGCTCGCCTCTTTGCTGGGCACCAGGGTAATGCCGTATTTTTTATCGAAGCCTTTTAGCGACGCGATCGCCAGCGGGGCGCAGTCGGTCAGCGGGATAAAACCCACCTTGACCGTCTGCTGCTCCGGCGTGTCGGATCCGGCCGCCCACGCCGATGACATGATCCCCGGCAGCAGCATCGTACCGCCCAGCACCGCACCGGCCTGAAGAAACCGCCGCCGTGAAAGTGAAAACGTCTCGCCCATACTCGCTCCTGAATGCAAAAAAAAAGCGCCCGGCAATGCTTACGCATTGCAGGACGCCTTTATCCTCGTGGTGCACGAACCGCCGTTGGCCCGCCACCCACTCTGTGTTCTCTGGGGTTAACTAATGCAATTTGAATGCCAGGTCGCGATCGCCGCGTCAGCGCGGAAAAATGCCAACCGCATCACCTTTTTTGCACCGACGGAAAGCATTTATGCCCGTTCATTGTGCAACGGCGACGGCGCATCGTGCTGCCACAGGGTTTTCACCGCCAGCAGCGCGCGGGCGATCTCCACCATTCGCTGATTCTTCTCCATCGCCATTTTGCGCAGGCAGTGCCAGGCCTGCTCCTCGTTCATCTGCCGGTGGGTCATCAGCACGCTTTTGGCTTTATCAATCAGCCGCCGCTCCTCCAGGGTGTCCTTCAGCGACGCCAGCTGGCCGGAAAGCTGCTCCAGCTCGCGCGCCTGCTGGCGCACCAGCGGCAGAAGCTGCCGGTCGAGGTGTAGCTGCATGCTGTCGCTGGCGGGGTCGTCATGCTGCGGGTCGGGCGCGTCAGGCCTGTCATCATCGGCGAGTAGCCCGTCCACCACGGTCATCAGCTCGCCGATCAACAGCTCTTCCAGCCCGCGCATCTGCTCCAGGCGCTGGGTCTGTAGCGCGAACCAGCGCAGCGCCGTCTGGCCGCCGTCTTCGCCGGGCTGGCGAGTACAGGCGATACGCCTGAGCTGCTCAATGGCGATGCCCGCCTGGCATTCGGTGTAGAACAGCATTTTCAGCGGACTGGTCGCCAGCGACAAAAAACCGTCAAAGCAGGGCTGCTGGCCGTCGATACGGTCGACCAGCCGCTGGCGTAGCTCGTGGCTAAAGTTCCCCTGCGCAAACCCCTGCGCACCCAGCGCACGCTCTTGCCCCACCAGTTCTTTACCCTGCATAAAGCTGTAAAGCGCCACCAGCCGCCCGGCCAGCGTCGGGTCATCAATGCTGTCGTTGAGCTGAGGAATGATATTAAGCAGATGGCGAATGGTGCGGCTGAACTGGCTGGTGGCCGTTTCGGCGGTCACCTGCTGACTGATGACGTTTTCGCGCAGGGCAGGCAGCTGTTCAAGCGACCACACCGCGCGGGCAATACGCTGGCACAGGCCGCTGGCGGAGGGAAGATCGCGCGGCGATAAATGCAGCAGCAGCGTGCGGGCCTGTTCATCCACCAGCGCGGCGCTGGCGCGCCGCTCTGCGCTATATAATCGGCCCTGCGAGCATAACCAGATGTTGGATGCCCCCCGCTCACACTGTAACATATGCACCACGTGGCTAAGCTGGCTGACCAGTTGCCCCTGCTGCGCCAGCTGCTGAAGCTGTTCTTTCTGCACCTGGCGCGCATAACGAAACCACTCGATAGCGCCGGGTGTATCATCTTCACGGTTTATCATACGCACTCCCGGTAGAGGATTTACCTATATCTTCCTGAAGCAATAACCGTGCCTTAATTAAGGAGTTCAGATGCAACGTATCGTCATTATCGCCAACGGGGCTGCCTACGGCAGCGAATCACTGTTTAACAGCCTGCGCCTTGCCATCGCGCTGCGCGAACAGCAGGGCGACCTTCATCTCCAGCTGTTTTTAATGTCCGACGCCGTTACCGCTGGCCTGCGAGGGCAAAAGCCGACTGAAGGCTACAACATCCAGCAGATGCTGGAGATCCTCACCGCCCAGGGCGTGCCGGTGAAGCTGTGTAAAACCTGCACCGACGGCCGCGGCGTGACCACCCTGCCGCTGATCGACGGCGTGGAGATTGGCACCCTGGTTGAGCTGGCGCAGTGGACGCTGGCCGCAGATAAAGTGCTGACCTTCTGATTTCGTCGCCTTTATCCCGCTTTTAAAGGATATTGTGTTACCTCTGCCACATTCCGCGCAGGAATGTCATGAGCGCTGAAAGGATTCAGGAATATTGTCATTTTTGTAGCAGCGTTACGGCAATTTTTGATCAATATCAGCATCCACGTACTGCGTCTCTGGTGTTTTGCGATTATTGAATTGTGAACAACATCACAAGCAGGATTTCGTCGCAGGGAGCGCATTGACTCATGGCAGCGGGGTATTTTGGTGATGGTTAAGGCAAGTTTGACGTTATTTGGCGGGGATACGGTGGTGGTGCGTTGCTCTGAGCGTTGCCACATTCATTTAATGAGCACCCAAAAGAGCGCCAGCAATCACGGCGCCGATATTCTGAGCGTACAAAACGAAGAAAAAGCGTATCTGACCGTGCCCTACAGCGGCACCTGGAACGTACTGATTGATAGCCACAGCCAGTCGCTCGAGCACTCTATCAGCTTCGTCGCGGCCTGATCGTTCTCCCCGGAAGCACGCACTTCCGGGGTTTCTACTGTGGCTTACGCCAGCCCAGGCGGATTCACGCCGCCCACCAGCAGACGCACCCGATGAATCAGTTCATTCAGGCCATCATCCGGCATGCCGAGCTTTTGTAACTCTTGCTCAAGCGAGAACAGATACTGCGCGTTAGTGCCTAACGGCCCGCTGGCCTGCGCAATCAGCGGCGCAATCACCTGCACGCTGGTGTCCGACTCATACAGCGCATGGCGCGGATCCATAATAAACACCAGCGCATTGACCGTACGGCCGTCGTCCAGGCTCAGCTTGCACCAGGTTGGCAGGTAACAGCCGGTAATCATCTCGCGCTTCCACAGCAGCGACAGCTCGTTTTCAATTTCATCATCCGGCAGCCGATAGGCCACCCCGGTGGTACGCCCGCCCTCCTTCAGCGCCAGCATACGGCCCGGCTGGCAGGCGCTACCGCGCCCGGCCGTCAGCCGTAAACAGAATGCACGGTGCCAGCCGACCAGGGTACCGGTGACCGACTCGCTGTAGTTGAGCGCCGGGTTCCACATCAGCGAACCGTAGCCAAAAATCCACACCGGACCGCTGTCCGGGCGACAGGCCAGCGTCGCCGCCAGCGATGCCGCGCGCTGTTCAGCGGACCACAGCAGCGATTCCTCAATGGCGCCAAACGCCGTTGTACAATCCGCCTTCATTAAGAAATCACGGGTTAACACGTTAAACCTCCACCACCACTTCTCTTCCCTGCAACACACGCGTCCTCACGGGAACGAATGGCGACCTCCGGAGCTGTCGTTGACGAAATATTATCCAGCTTTATGCCCTGAGATGCAATTTGTCTCCCACGACATTCATATTATGCCTGCGCGTTTATTCGATGATAAAAATAGGAATAACAGCATCTTAATATACTGTTATTTAAAATATATTTAGCCAATACTCTATATTATAGCCATCTTCAGAAAAAAATGGCCGGATGGGTAAATTTTAGTAAAAGTTTACATCCAGTGTGGAAAAATTTGTTAATTTACACAGCTGATTTTTTCTATAATTATAAATACCTGCATACATGGAGAAACACATGACTCACGCACATGAGGCGGTGAAAACTCGCCACAAGGAGACGTCGCTCATTTTCCCGGTAGTGGCACTGGCAATCCTGTTCTTCTGGGGAAGCAGTCAGTCATTGCCAGTGGTTATTGCCATCAACGCGTTAGCGCTGGTCGGTATTCTTAGCAGCGCATTTAGCGTGGTTCGCCACGCGGACGTGTTAGCCCACCGTCTCGGCGAGCCGTATGGTTCCCTGATATTAAGCCTGTCGGTGGTGATTCTGGAAGTCAGCCTGATTTCCGCCCTGATGGCCACCGGCGACGCCGCGCCAACGCTGATGCGCGATACGCTCTATTCCATCATTATGATTGTCACCGGCGGTCTGGTCGGCTTTTCTTTATTGCTCGGCGGGCGTAAATTCGCCACGCAATATATGAATCTGTTTGGCATTAAGCAGTATTTAATTGCCCTGTTTCCGCTGGCTATTATTGTGCTGGTGTTCCCGACATCGCTGCCGGGCGCTAATTTTACAATCGGTCAATCGCTGCTGGTGGCGCTGATCTCCGCCGCCATGTACGGCGTATTCCTGTTAATTCAAACCAAAACCCACCAGAGTCTGTTTGTCTATGAGCACGAAGATGACGGCGACGATGACGACCCGCACCACGGTAAACCGTCGGCGCACAGCAGCCTGTGGCACGCGGCCTGGCTGGTCATCCATCTGGTGGCGGTGATTGCGGTCACCAAGATGAACGCCAACCCGCTGGAGACGCTACTGACTGCCGCGAACGCACCGGTGGCCTTTACCGGCTTCCTGGTGGCACTGCTGATCCTCTCGCCGGAAGGGCTGGGGGCGCTGAAAGCGGTGCTGAATAATCAGGTCCAGCGCGCGATGAATCTGTTCTTTGGTTCGGTGCTGGCGACCATCTCACTGACCGTACCGGTCGTGACGCTGATTGCCTGGATGACCGGCAACGATCTGATGTTTGGTCTGGGCATGCCGGAGATGATCGTCATGGTCGCATCGTTAATTCTGTGCCATATCTCGTTCTCTACCGGGCGGACCAACGTGCTGAACGGCGCGGCGCACCTGGCGCTGTTTGCCGCTTATCTGATGACGATATTTGCCTGATATTGCGAGCCGACGCGAGAACACGGCTCATAGAATGTAACGCGCGCAGAAAAGCTGGAATGCCTCACGCATCGCACGCGTTCACTAAGTGAAATGGCTCAGGATGTCCACGTAGAATCTGCGCTAAGCCGGAGCTTCTCCGGTGAGGCGCAATGTTGCGGGGGCTTGATCCCTGGCGGCATAGGTTGCTGGATAGAGAAAACCCCCGCACGTTGAGAGGCGTAAACCTGACAACATAACGGGGGGCTATCTTGAAACCTGACCCTTCAAGAATAGCCGCGAACCGTTGTTGTTGCAATAGAGGCGGCTATATGACGCTCGCGCAGTTTGGCGTCGCTTTCTGGCACGATCTTGCCGCTCCTGTCGTTGCGGGAATCATCACCGCAGCGATTGTGAGCTGGTGGCGTAACCGGAAGTAACGCGCTGAGGGCGTCAGGCTGCCGCAATGGCAACGTGCGCCCGAAACGGGCCGCAGGGGTCACAGCCTGCGGCCTTTTTTGCGCCGATAAAAAAAGCCGGACCGCGATAAACGGGCCGGCTTTTGCATGCAGGGGCTGAACTTACTTGCTGGTATCCAGCTCGTCGAAGCCTTTCACCAGATCGTCGATAGCTTTCATCTGCTTGAGGAAGGGTTCGAGTTTGTCCAGCGGCAGCGCGGACGGGCCGTCACAGCGAGCGTTGTCCGGATCCGGATGCGCTTCGATGAACAGACCGGCGATACCCACAGCCATACCGGCGCGGGCCAGTTCGGCAACCTGCGCGCGACGGCCGCCGCTTGCTGCGCCGAACGGGTCGCGGCACTGCAGAGAGTGGGTCACGTCGAAGATGACCGGCGAGTTGTTCGTTGCTTTTTTCATCACGCCAAAGCCCAGCATATCCACAACCAGGTTGTCGTAGCCGAAATTAGAGCCACGGTCGCACAGGATCACCTTGTCGTTGCCGCCTTCGATGAACTTATCAACGATATTACCCATCTGGCCCGGGCTAACGAACTGCGGCTTCTTAACGTTAATGACCGCGCCGGTTTTCGCCATCGCTTCGACCAGATCGGTCTGGCGCGCGAGGAACGCTGGCAGCTGGATTACGTCAACCACGTCGGCAACCGGCTGCGCCTGGCTGGCTTCGTGAACGTCGGTGATGATTTTCACGCCGAAGGTTTGCTTCAGCTCCTGGAAAATCTTCATCCCCTCTTCCAGACCTGGACCACGGTAGGAGTGGATAGAAGAACGGTTGGCTTTATCAAATGAAGCTTTGAATACGTAAGGGATGCCCAGCTTCTGGGTCACGGTCACGTAGTGTTCGCAAATACGCATCGCCAGGTCGCGTGACTCCAGCACGTTCATGCCGCCGAACAGAACAAACGGCAGGTCGTTTGCTACCTTGATATCACCAATGCTAACCACTTTTTCTTTCATAAGATCGCCTTGTTAGGGTATTTCCGCGATTATAACCGAGGTTATTACCGTTTAGTGAAGAGTAATTTGTTTATGCGAGATGGTATTAATCTGCGCGCGAATCATTTCGCTAATCGGATCTTCCGGGCATTGCTCAACGAAATAGTTCAAATCGTTCAGTGCGATATGCTCACATTCGAGCTGCGCATAGATCAGCCCACGATCGCGAATTTCGTACGGGTCTTCCGGATTAAACTGCAGCAGCGCTTCGCTGGTACGCAGCGCCAGCTCCATCTGCCGCTCTTCCATCAGCGCCGATTTCAGGGTATCGAGCAGTTTACGCACCACTTCGGCGTTATCCGCTTCATCAAGATCTTCGTTGAAAAGCTCCGCCATCGGGCTGATATTGCCCTTCAGCCAGACGTCGAGCGTGTGCTCGTCGAGGGTGTCGCCGTTAAACGGGTTGATCAGCCACAGCTCTTCGCTGTCGACATCGGCGCGCAGCAGCAGCTGGGTAGGGAAAATCACCGGCACCACCGGAATATCGAGCTGGCCGGCGAGCCACAGCACTATCGCCCCCAGCGCCACCGCGCTGCCCTGACGATTTTTCAGCACCTGGTCTAGCCATAGCGCGTCCGACAAACGGTACACGCCGGAGGAATCACCAAAATTCCACTCGTGATAAAACAGTTCAATCAGGCGCTCCATCTGACGCGTCAGCGTCCACGACGGGCTGATCTCTTCCCGCGCCAGCGACAGCAGACAATCCAGCTGCTCGCGCACTTTCTGCGACGGGAAATCATCGCGAATGACTTCAGAGATAAGGATCATGCCATCGCACAGCGGCGCTTTATTAAATTCAAAATCAGCCAGTGACTTCATACCTTACCCCAACAGCGGAACTTTAGTGATGGCGAGTTTAACGATGATGCACAACACCATCAGCGCCAGCAAAAACGCGACAAAGCCGCTTTGCTGGCTGCGCGGACGACGACGTCCAAGCGCAACAAACCCTAAAAAGATGTAAATGATAACGCCAAACAGTTTCTCCGTCAGCCATCCCCCTTCTTCGGTGAAGGGGTAATAGCGCGTCATCACCATTAGCGCCACGCCGCTCAGCAGCAGCGTAGTGTCGATACCATGCGGCAGTACACGCACCCAACGCGCGTCAAACAGCGGGCTGCGGTGGTGCATCCACCAGTAGCGGAGCGCAAAAAATGAGACGGAAAAAATCGCCGACGCGATATGTAAATAGAGCACAAACTGGAACAAATTCACGCCTGCGCCTCCGGTTCACCCGGCCATTGCGCAAGCGTCAGACGATCGTTGTCGCCATAGTCGCGACAGGTTTGCGCCTGCTGATAGCCCGCTGCGGTAAACAATTCGCGAACCGCCGCGCCCTGCTTCCAGCCGTGTTCCAGCAGCATAAAACCGCCCGGCTCCAGCCACGCTCGGCCCTGGCGAATAATGTGTGCCAGGTCGGCGAGCCCCTGATCGGCCGCCACCAGCGCGGTTTTAGGTTCAAAACGCACGTCGCCCTGAGCCAGGTGTTCGTCCTGCTCATCGATATACGGTGGATTGCTGACGATCATCGCGAAACGCTGCCCCTCCAGCGCGCTGAACCAGTCGCTCTGCACAATCGAAATATTGTTGATACCCAGATGAGCGGCGTTGCGCTGCGCCAGCGCTACGGCATCGGCAATAAAGTCGACGGCGGTCAGCTGGCAGTCCGGGCGTTCGCTGGCCAGCGCCAGCGCGACCGCGCCGGTGCCGGTGCCCAAATCGAGAATACGGCACGGCGTTTGCGGCAAACGGGCCAGCGCCTGCTCCACCAGACATTCGGTATCCGGGCGCGGGATCAGCGTCGCCGGGGAGACAAACAGCGGCAGCGACCAGAACTCCCGCGTGCCCACCAGGTGGGCAACCGGCTCGCCGCGTTGACGGCGCGCCAGCAGTTCCGCCAGCGTCTCTACCTGCGCAGCGCTTAATGTGGTTTCGTCGAACGCCAGAATCTGGGTGCGCGATTTACCGGTCACATGCCCCAGCAGGATCTCCGCGTCGCGACGAGGACTTTCGCCCCCCTGAAGCGCCGCGATCGCCTGCTGCAGCCACTCTTTCCAGCTCATCATTCCTGCTCGGACAGCGCCGCCAGCTGGTCGGCCTGGTATTCCTGCACGATAGGCTCAATCAGCATATCGAGCTTGCCTTCCATCGCTTCGTCCAGACGGTAGAGCGTCAGGTTGATGCGGTGGTCGGTGACGCGCCCCTGCGGGAAGTTATAGGTACGGTTGCGGTCACTGCGATCGCCGCTGCCCAGCAGGTTACGACGCTCGGAGGCTTCCGCCTGCTGACGGCGGGCAATTTCCGCCGCGCGAATACGCGAGCCCAGCACCGACATCGCCTTGGCTTTGTTTTTGTGCTGCGAACGTTCGTCCTGACACTCCACCACAATACCGGTGGGCAAGTGGGTAATACGGATCGCGGAGTCGGTGGTGTTAACGTGCTGACCGCCCGCGCCGGAGGAGCGGAAGGTGTCAATACGCAGGTCTGCCGGGTTGATGTCCGGCAGTTCGGCTTCCGGCACCTCTGGCAGCACCGCGACGGTACAGGCGGAGGTGTGGATACGTCCCTGAGATTCGGTGGCCGGTACGCGCTGCACGCGGTGACCGCCGGACTCAAACTTCAGGCGGCCATAGACGCCCTCGCCGCTGATTTTGGCGACCACTTCTTTGAAGCCACCATGTTCGCCTTCGCTGGCGTTCATAATTTCCACGCGCCAGCGGCGCGATTCCGCATAGCGGCTGTACATACGGAACAGATCGCCGGCAAACAGCGCCGCCTCGTCGCCGCCGGTCCCGGCGCGCACTTCGATAAAGGCGTTACGTTCATCGTCCGGGTCGCGCGGCAGCAGCAGCACCTGTAGCTGCTGCTCCAGATCTTCTTCTTTCGCTTTGGCTTCCTGCAACTCTTCCTGCGCCATGTCGCGCATTTCCGGGTCGTCGAGCATCATCTGGGCGGTTTCAATATCTTCCTGAACCTGGCGCCAGTCGGTATAGCAGCGCGCGACATCGCCAAGCTGCGCGTATTCACGCGACAGCGCGCGGAAACGGTCCTGATCGGCGATAGTTGCTGCATCTCCAAGCAGCGCCTGAACTTCTTCATGGCGCTCGTAGAGAGCTTCCAGTTTAGCAACAATAGAAGGCTTCATTGGCGTAAATGCACCTTGTTATAAATAGAGTTTTGCTACTCCAGCCCGAGGCTGTTGCGCAGAATATGCAGGCGTTCGTCATCCCCGTCACGGGCGGCCTGCTGAAGAGATTTGGTTGGCGCGTGGATCAGGCGGTTGGTTAATTTACGCGCCAGATCCTGCATGATGATCTGCGGATCGCCGCCCTGTTCAAGCGCGGCCATCGCTTTAGCGGTGAGTTCTTCACGCGCCGTTTCCGCCTGGGAGCGATAATCACGAATGATTTCGCTGGCGCTTTGCGCGCGCAGCCAGGCCATAAACTCACTGGTTTCCTGCTCGACGATGGTTTCAGCCTGCACCGCGGCGGCTTTACGCTGCGCGAGGTTATGCTGAATGATGTTTTGCAGATCGTCCACGCTGTAGAGATAGGCGTTGGCGAGTTTCCCCACCTCCGGCTCGACGTCGCGCGGTACGGCAATATCCACCAGCAGCATCGGCTGGTTGCGACGCGCCTTCAGCGCACGCTCAACCATGCCTTTACCGATAATCGGCAGCGGGCTGGCGGTGGAGCTGATAATGATATCGGCCTCTTTCAGGCGCTCGTCAACGTCGCTGAGCGCAATGACTTCTGCGCCCACTTCATCGGCCAACAGCTGCGCACGTTCGCGGGTGCGGTTGGCAATCACCATTTTTTTCACGTGGTGTTCGCGCAAATGGCGCGCCACCAGCTCGATGGTTTCCCCCGCGCCAACCAGCAGCACGGTGACCGTCGAGAGGGATTCGAAAATCTGTCGCGCCAGGGTACAGGCGGCAAACGCCACCGACACAGCGCTGGCGCCGATGTCGGTTTCGGTACGCACGCGCTTGGCAACGGAGAACGATTTCTGGAACATACGTTCCAGCTCGCTGGCGTGCAGATGGCCGCGGCTGGAATCGGCAAACGCTTTTTTGACCTGACCTAAAATCTGCGGCTCGCCAAGCACCAGCGAGTCCAGGCCGCTGGCGACGCGCATCAGGTGGCTGACGGCGTCGTTATCCTGGTGCCAGTACAGGCTCTGGCGCAGATCGTCTTCATTCAGCCCGTGGTATTCACACAGCCAGCGGACGATGGCGTCGTGCAGGTTATCCTGCTCTTCGACGCTGAGATAAAGTTCGGTGCGGTTACAGGTCGACAGGACCACTCCCCCCTGCACCATTGGCTGAGCCAGCAGGCTCTCCAGCGCCTGGTCAAGCGTATCTGGCGAAAACGTGACGCGTTCTCGCAGCGCTACCGGGGCTGTCTTGTGGTTAATGCCAAGTGCTAAAAGGGTCATTGTGCGGGAGTAGTACCAGCGTTGATAAGGTTAGTCTGAGCGCATCATACAGGATGCGCGAGATCAATAAAAGGGACGGCCCCCTTTTGGAGTAATAGGTATTACGGGTTAATTTTATGATTTAAGACAACTTGAGCGTAGACGCTGCCCATCGGCGACGCTAGCATTAAGCGTTATAATCGCAACGCACATCAAGGATTGTCATCATGGCCCTGCCTCGCCTGATTCGCCTGCTGCCTTTAGCAGCTCTGGTTCTTACCGCCTGTACCGTTAATGCCCCGAAAGGCCCCGGCAAAAGCCCGACCTCACCGCAGTGGCAACAGCACCAGCAGGAAGTGCGCCAGCTGAGCCAGTACCAGACGCGCGGCGCGTTTGCCTATCTGTCGGACCAGCAAAAAGTCTATGCCCGCTTCTTCTGGCAGCAAACCGGCCAGGACAACTACCGCCTATTACTGACTAACCCGCTAGGCAGCACCGAGATGGAGCTGATTGGCAAGCCGGGCGTCGCGCAGCTGACCGATAACAAAGGCCAGCGCTATACCGCCACCGACGGCGAAGAGATGATTGGCAAATTGACCGGTATGCCGATTCCGCTAAATAGCCTGCGCCAGTGGATCCTCGGCCTGCCGGGTGACGCCACCGACTATACGCTGGACGACCAGTATCACCTGAGCGAGCTGCACTACACTCAGAACGGTAAGACCTGGAAAGTAGTGTACAGCGGCTACGACAGCAAAACCCAGCCGGCGCTGCCGTCCAATATGGAGCTGACCGAAGGTTCCCAGCGCATCAAGCTGAAGATGGATAACTGGATCGCCAAATGACGTCGACCTGGCCCTCTCCCGCTAAGCTGAACCTGTTTTTGTACATCACCGGGCAGCGTCCTGACGGCTATCACACGCTGCAAACGCTGTTCCAGTTCCTCGACTACGGCGACACGCTGACGATTAAACCGCGCAGCGACGGGCAGCTGCGGCTGCTTACGCCGGTCGAGGGCGTACCGGATGAAGAGAACCTGATCATCCGCGCCGCGCGGCTGTTGATGAAAGCCGCAGCCGCGTCACAGCGCCTGCCCGCCGGGAGCGGCGCTGATATTAGCATTGAGAAACGCCTGCCGATGGGCGGCGGGCTCGGCGGGGGTTCTTCTAATGCGGCGACCGTGCTGGTGGCGCTTAACCATCTGTGGCAGTGCGGGCTGTCGGAAGACGAGCTTGCGACGCTCGGCCTGACGCTGGGCGCCGACGTGCCGGTGTTTGTTCGCGGCCATGCGGCGTTCGCCGAAGGCGTGGGAGAAGTACTCACGCCGGTCGAGGTTGCGGAAAAATGGTATCTGGTCGCCCACCCGGGCGTCAGTATTCCGACGCCGATCATTTTTCGCGATCCGGAACTGCCGCGAAATACCCCGGTCAGGTCAATAGAAACGTTATTAAAATGTGAATTCGGCAATGATTGCGAGGTTATCTCAAGAAAACGTTTTCGCGAGGTTGATGATGTGCTTTCCTGGCTGTTAGAATACGCGCCGTCGCGCCTGACTGGAACAGGAGCCTGTGTCTTTGCTGAATTCGACACGGAACTCGCTGCCCGCCAGGTGCTTGAGCAAGCCCCGGAATGGTTGCAAGGCTTTGTGGCGAAAGGTGTTAACCTCTCTCCATTGAAGCAAGCCCTGCTCTGAATCATTCGGTTTCCGTCAGTTCTGCTGACGAAAGAAGAATGGTGATGAGTAACCTGCCGGGCAAACTGAGCTCCGGTGACAACGTCACCCTGTTCCAGACGTTGCATCGCGCTCTTTAATACACCGCCTGGATGAAATCGGCCTGGCCCGCACAGTTTTTGGCCCGTTTCATCCACCACTGGACGCATGCCTGAGGTTCTTCTCGTGCCTGATATGAAGCTTTTTGCTGGTAACGCCACCCCGGAACTAGCACAACGTATTGCCAACCGCCTGTACACTTCTCTCGGCGACGCCGCTGTAGGTCGCTTTAGCGACGGCGAAGTCAGCGTACAAATTAACGAAAACGTACGCGGTGGTGATATTTTCATCATCCAGTCCACTTGTGCCCCTACTAACGACAACCTGATGGAATTAGTCGTTATGGTTGATGCCCTGCGCCGTGCTTCCGCAGGCCGTATCACCGCCGTTATCCCTTACTTCGGTTATGCTCGCCAGGACCGTCGCGTTCGCTCTGCTCGTGTACCTATCACCGCTAAAGTTGTCGCTGACTTCCTGTCCAGCGTTGGCGTTGACCGCGTACTGACCGTAGACCTGCACGCTGAACAGATCCAGGGCTTCTTCGAGGTTCCGGTGGATAACGTATTCGGTAGCCCAATCCTGCTTGAAGATATGCTGCAGCTGAACCTGGACAACCCGATCGTGGTTTCTCCGGACATCGGCGGCGTGGTTCGCGCTCGCGCTATCGCTAAACTGCTGAACGATACCGACATGGCTATCATCGACAAACGTCGCCCGCGCGCGAACGTTTCCCAGGTTATGCACATTATCGGTGACGTTGCCGGTCGTGACTGCGTACTGGTGGATGACATGATCGACACCGGCGGCACGCTGTGCAAAGCAGCAGAAGCGCTGAAAGAACGCGGTGCAAAACGCGTATTCGCCTACGCAACCCACCCGATCTTCTCCGGCAACGCAGTCAATAACCTGCGTAACTCCGTCATCGACGAAGTAGTTGTCTGCGATACCATCCCGTTAAGCGATGAGATCAAAGCGCTGCCGAACGTTCGTACCCTGACCCTGTCCGGGATGCTGGCCGAAGCGATTCGTCGTATCAGCAACGAAGAATCCATCTCCGCCATGTTCGAACACTAATCGGATTTGGTTAAAAAACCCGCTGCGGCGGGTTTTTTTGTCTATAGTGTTTATTTGTATGATATATGCCAACTTCACCTGTCATTTGCGTGACTGATGATGCGCTCATGGATGAAACAGTATTGTGAATAAGTTCCTCTCTCCCCAAGTGATGCCTTTCCGCGCGCTGATCGACGCCTGCTGGAAGGAGAAGTACACCTCGGCCCGCTTTATGCGCGACCTTATCGCCGGGATCACCGTCGGTATTATCGCCATTCCGCTGGCAATGGCGCTGGCGATTGGCAGCGGCGTCGCACCGCAATACGGCCTGTACACCTCCGCCGTCGCCGGGATCGTGATCGCCCTGACCGGCGGCTCGCGCTTTAGCGTTTCCGGGCCAACCGCGGCCTTTGTGGTGATCCTCTATCCGGTATCACAGCAGTTTGGCCTGGCCGGGTTGCTGGTCGCCACCCTGCTTTCCGGTCTGTTTTTAATCCTTTTTGGCCTGGCCCGCTTTGGCCGCCTGATTGAATACATTCCGCTGTCGGTGACCCTCGGCTTCACCTCGGGGATTGGTATTACCATCGGGACCATGCAGATTAAAGACTTCCTCGGTCTGCAGATGGCGCACGTCCCGGAACACTATTTACAGAAGGTGGGCGCGCTGGTGATGGCGCTGCCGACCATTAACGTTGGCGATGCGGCCATTGGCATCGTCACGCTCGGCACGCTGATCCTCTGGCCGCGCCTCGGTCTGCGCCTGCCGGGCCACCTGCCCGCGCTGATCGCTGGCTGCATCGTGATGCTGCTCGTCAACCTGCTGGGCGGCAATGTGGCCACCATCGGTTCCCAGTTCCACTATATTCTGGCCGACGGCACCCAGGGCAACGGCATCC
This sequence comes from Kluyvera sp., assembly GCF_047971185.1. Taxonomy (GTDB): domain Bacteria; phylum Pseudomonadota; class Gammaproteobacteria; order Enterobacterales; family Enterobacteriaceae; genus Kluyvera. The sequence continues at coordinate 10,094 of NZ_JBKDZH010000072.1, read as the reverse complement.
CGCAGCTGCTGCCGCAGTTCGTACTGCCGTGGGATCTTCCCGGCTCCAGCTTCACCCTGAGCTGGGAATCGCTGCACGCCCTGCTGCCCGCCGCCTTCTCCATGGCGATGCTGGGGGCGATTGAATCGCTGCTGTGCGCGGTGGTGCTCGACGGCATGACCGGCACCAAGCATAAAGCCAACAGCGAGCTGATTGGTCAGGGTCTCGGCAATATCGTTGCGCCGTTCTTCGGCGGCATTACCGCCACCGCCGCGATTGCCCGCTCTGCCGCCAACGTGCGCGCGGGCGCTACCTCGCCGGTCTCCGCGGTGATCCACGCGATTCTGGTGATTCTGGCGCTGCTGATCCTCGCGCCGGTGCTCTCCTGGCTGCCGCTGTCGGCGATGGCCGCCCTGCTGCTGATGGTGGCGTGGAACATGAGCGAGGCGCACAAAGTCATCTATCTGCTGCGTAAAGCGCCCAAAGACGACATTATCGTGATGCTGATCTGTATGTCGCTGACCGTGCTGTTTGATATGGTGATTGCTATTAGCGTCGGTATCGTGCTGGCCTCGCTGCTGTTTATGCGCCGCATCGCGCGCATGACGCGCCTGTCGGCGGTTAACGTCACCGTACCGGACGATGTGCTGGTGCTGCGCGTGATTGGCCCGCTGTTCTTTGCCGCCGCCGAAGGGCTATTTACCGACCTGGAGTCGCGGATTGCGGGTAAGCGAATTGTGGTGTTGAAATGGGACGCGGTGCCGGTACTGGATGCCGGTGGTCTGGATGCCTTCCAGCGCTTCGTGAAAAAGCTGCCTGAAGGCTGCGAACTGCGGGTCTCTAACCTCGAGTTCCAGCCGCTGCGCACCATGGCGCGCGCTGGCGTACAGCCGATCCCTGGCCGCCTGGCGTTCTTCCCGAATAAAGACGCGGCGCTGGCGGACGTCACACCGCGCTGAGCCACTTTTGCGGCGGCCAGCGCGCTGGTCGCCGCAGACACATTAGTAATCGAACTGCCGGTAGTAACGGCGAATGTTCAGGTCATGCCCGGTATGATGTTCAAAGTGGGCCGCCAGTCTGTCCACCAGCAGCGTTGACGCGACGCACGGCGCCATTATCCAACGGAAGGCATCATCAATGCCGTTTAGCGGATAGTCGCGTGGGTCAATGACCACCAGATGGTCGGTGATTTTCTGCGCAAAGCGTTCAACGCGTTCGTCCAGCGCCCGGCATTTCCCCTCCCCCTTAACCAGAAATAGCGGAACGTCTTTCTCCAGCAGCTCCAGCGTACCGTGGAAAAACTCCGCCGAGCTTACCGATTTGGTCCGTTTCCACTGCATCTCCTCAAGAATACACATCGAGAACAGATAGACTTCCCCCCACATCTCCGCGCCGCCAATCCACATCATATAATCACGGTCATGATACCGGGCAGCTATTTTATCCGCCAGCGGATCGAACTGGCGCTTCGCCTGAAGCAGGTTTTCCGGCAATAATTCCAGCTGGCGGGCAAAATTCGCATAATCGACAAATTCTCCGTGGCGGTGAATAACGCGGAAAAATAACCAGTACAGCAGCATATATTCATATTCCACGCCGTTCTTGTGGCACATCGGAATATGCCAGCTTGCCGCCGTTGCCAGCGGCGAATCGGCATGACGGGTAATGGCCACGACGCGAATGCCCTGAGCCTTGCACCATTCGGCAATAGCGACTGACTCTTTGGTGTCGCCGGACTTGGATAACGTCACGACCACCGCCTCTTTGGTTAACTTTTTATGTCCGTGATGAATTAATTCCGCCGCCTGCTCAAGATAAACCGGCACATCGGTTAATTCTTTCGCAAATTCATTAATCGCCATCATCGGCGCTAAGGAGCCGCCAACTGAAGCAAAAAATAAGGCGCTACAGCCACTCTGATAAATATCGTCGGCAACGGCTTCAGCCTGTTTACGCGCAGCGATGATCTCGCGAGCACTGGTCAGGTACTCGTCCTGATTAAAACCCAACATAGTTATCTCCTGAATAATCAGATTTTACTTTTTAATACGCGATCGAAATCGTTGAAAATACGTTTGCCCAGATCGATGCCTTTTAGTCCGGCGATATGCCAGGCCAGCATCTGGATTGGGACAACCAGCAGCAGCGGCGCCAGATGGTGTTCACACGGGCAGTTCAGCGCCAGCGTATGCGCGTCCTCCTCGTCGCTGAGCGTCAGCGTGAAGGCCTTCGCGATAGACGGCGTCATGTAGTCGCGCAGCGCCCGGCTGCGTTCATCCGGCTGGTCTTCAATAAACAGCATGATGTGACGGGCATTCGCCTCCAGATAAGGCCCGTGCATATAGGCCTCAAGCTCGAAACCGCTGGAGGGAACGCGCACCGTCTCAGTAAATTTGGTTTCACACTCTTTGGCTACGCCCACCAGCGCCCCGTAGCCGATAGCGACAAAACGCTCGCCGTCGCGCAGCGTCGCGCTGTGCCGCTCGATAAAGCGCGAGGTACGGATTATCGCCGCCGGGATGGCCTCCGCCAGCCGCCGCAGTTCCGCGAGGTAATGCCGCTCTTCATCTTCGCTGGCCCTTCCCTGGCCGCGAGCAATCAGCAGCGCCATCAGCAGCAAATTCAGCACCGTGGCGCTAAAGCCGCGGGTGACGAAGTCCACGCGTTCAATACCGGTATTGATATTCAGCACCCCGTCGCACGCCTGCGCAATCGGGCTTTGCGGATCTGAGGTTAGCGCAAATACCGGCAGTTTCGCCGCCTGCACCTTGCGCATAGCCTCCAGCGTTGACGCGCTTTTCCCGCTCTGTGAAATCGCCACCACCAGATCGGTATGCGGGTCAATCATTTCATAATGGGTGAAGTTATACGGCTCCCTAATCTCCACCAGCACGCCGAAACGCTGCTCAAAGAAATAGCGCGCGCACAGCGCAGCGTTAAGCGAGGAGCCGGTTGCCAATAGCAGAATTCGGCGTACCGGATGCTGGCGGGCAAACGTTTCAATTGCCGCCAGATGCTGCCGGTAGTCGCGGAGGATCTGCGCCAGGCAGGCTGGCTCTTCGCCGATATAGGTCATCATCGTGGGTACCATATGCCTCTCCCGTTAAAACAATCCAATCCACGAACCCGCAATACCGACCAGCGCCATGCCGCCGATAATCGATAGCGGTTTCACCTTGCGCCCCAGCAGCCAGTAGACGATGCCGAAGCTCACCAGCGGCAGCAGACAGGGCATAATGTCGTTGATAATGTCCTGTACCTGCGTCTTCGCCTCGCCGGCGCCAAAAGCGATCGGGATGGTGATATCAATCATTGAGGCCGTCATCGCCCCCACCACCATCAGGCCGATAATCGACGCGCCGTAGGTGAGGCTCTCCATCATTCCGCTTTTCTGGATCCGCTGGAGTACGCCGGTACCCAGCACATATCCCCAGCGGGTAAACAGCCAGCGCACCAGAATGTGCGGCACGTTGAACACCAGCAGAAACAGAATGGGCCCCAGAATATTGCCCTTCAGGGCCAGGCTGGTGCCGATGCCGGTGGCGATCAGCCGCAGCGTGCCCCAGAAGAAAGAATCCCCCAGCCCGGCAAGCGGCCCCATCAGCGACGCTTTGACGTTATCAATCGCGCTGGCGTCCATATTGTTCTGCTGGCTATTTTTCTCCTCCATCGCCGAGGTAATACCCAGCAGCAGGGTGACGATATGCGGCGTGGTATTGAAGAACACCAGATGCCGCTTCAGCGCCCCGGCCAGCTCCTCTTTCCGCGGATAGAGCTTTTTCAGTACCGGGATCAGCGCGTAGACAAAAGCGAGGTTCATCTGCCGCTCATAGTTCCATGAAAACTCCATCTGAAAGGAGCGCCAGAACACTCGACGCAGATCGCGTGGCGTTATGCGGGTTTCGTCCTCTACCTGCGGCGGCAGGGATTCTTCAGAAATCATCTTCGTCGTCATCGCTGACTCCTTGTTCTGTGGTGGTACGGGGTGAATGAAGCGCGGTAACGTTGACCATCACCACCGCCACGATAGCGCCCAGAATGGCTATTCCGGTGACCGGGATTTTCAGATAGGCCATCAACACAAAGCCGAGGAAAAAGTACGGCGCGACTTTCTTATTAATCAGCAGTCTGGCGAGCATGGCGAAGCCAAGCGCCGGAATAATGCCGGTCGCCACGCTGAGGCCGTGTTTGATAAATTCCGGGATCGCATCCAGCAGCGATTTCACCGCGTTACTGCCGACCAGAAACGATACCGTGACCACCGTCGCCAGCATTAACGACAGCCCGAATCCGGCAATCAGGTGCATACGCTCAATACCGCGCGTATCCGCCTGTTCGGCATAGCCATCGGCCTTCTGGCTAAGCCAGGGAATAAACATCCCCAGGTAGACGTTTTTCAAAATCAGGGTCAGGGTGGCAATCGGCAGGCCCAGCAGCAGCGCCGTTTCCGTGCCCGCACCGGAGGTAATCGCGAACGCCACGCCGAGTATGCCGCCGGTGACCACATCCGGCGGAATCGATGCGCCCACCGAGAAAGAGCCAATAAACGCCAGCTCCAGCGTGGCCCCCATAATGACGCCGGTTTGTACATCCCCCAGCACTAATCCGGTCAGCAGGCCGGTGACGATGGGCCGCGAAATGAGCGATGTTCCCATCGCGTATTCTGATTGCGCGATAAACGCCACCAGACCGAGTAACAGAGCCTCTACCATAATCTGTCCTCCGGAATTAAAGGCATTCCGCTAAAAGCTGTTTGCGATCGTTCGGGACCTGGCGAATTTCGACCTCAACGCCGCTGTCGATGAGCTGCTGCAGCTGCACGATTTCTTCCGGCAATAAATTAATCGCCTTAGAGATATTCTGGCTGCCCTCTTTCGCTTTAATCCCACCCAAATTAATACTGTTGATACCCTCAACGGCATTCACGATGCGCCAGGCATCCGTCACCGATTCCACGACAATAAATAATTTGTATTTGTCCGTGACGCCGCTTTTTATCGACTCGATTGAGTCATCGATATTTTTAATCACTAGCTTCACCGAAGGCGGTTTAGCGAGCTTGATCGTGGTTTTCCGCAGCTCATCGTTGGGCACATTGTCGTTAGCGATTAAAATACAGTCGGCACCAACATATTGCGTCCAGGAAAAAGCTACCTGACCGTGAAGTAAACGATGATCTACCCTTAAAAAATTAATCATGATGCCTCCTGTGTTCAGAAGTCTTTATCAATGGTCGTCGCACTGGCAATGGTATGATTGCAGTACTGAATGCTCTCTTTAGCGCTAGCTAATGCTTCAGAAATTAATTTCTCGGTATCCCTTTCCTGCGTGGAAATAAGTAAGTCGATAATTAGCGGTAAATTCAGGCCGGACAATAAATGAAAGTGCGGGCGCGATAAAAAGCGGACAAATTCATTATTCACGCTGCCGGCGAAGATATCGGTAATCACAATCAGCTCATCGTCGGCGGGAAAACTCGCCAGCAGTGATTCGACCTGTTGGGTCAGGTCAACGTCATCCTCTACATAGGCGCACAGGGTGTGAATATCCGGCTGTTTACCGAGAATCAGCTCCACGGAGTTCAACAGGCCGTTTGCGAAAGTGCCATGGCTGGCAAAAATATAGTGTCGTTTCATCCTTACCTCGAAAGCGCATTCCACTGCTTTCTCTTATTGCAACCGGCATGCCAGAAACAGTGGCGCGCCGGTCAGGCTCAGAATGAAAAGATGAAGTGTGTTAAAACTCTTGATCTTGCTGGATATATTCGGTCTCGCGCGTCAGGATATCGTGAATGTAACAAAGCTCAACGCGGGGGATTTTGACACTATATCCGCTTTCTATGACACTAAAGGCCTCTCGCAGAATAACCAGTTCGCTCTCCGGACACTGTTTTCCGGCATCATGCGTCGGCGAGGCATTACGGATCAGCCGCTCAATCAAGCAGCTAATATGCACATACAGCGCCACCTTGCGATCGTTAGCCACCTGGCAGCCGGCAAGGTGCTCATAGCGCAGTAAAAACTGCTCTACCTGGTTTATCACTTTCCCCGTATCAAGGATCGTTACCGACTCAATGACCCGGCGCAGCGAGAAGTTTTTGAGCAGCAGGTTATTAATCTCGCTCACCTGCTCAGCCGTCGCCAGCTCGCCAAAAATGCGCATCAGCGGCCTGCTGCCCTCGCCGGACATCAGCGAATCCAGCGAGATCCACGGCAGCGCGTCGAGATGAGGATCGAGAGTGCCGACCACCGCCAGCACCTCGTAGCGGCTGAGCAGCGGCTCGCGACGTGCCGGGCAGGCCAGCGTATCGACATCGCAGGCCACAATCTCAATCGCCAGCGCAGCCGGGATGCTGGCGCTTAATAGCGCCGACAGGTTAGCCGCCGCGCCCATACCGGTCGCGCAGGTGGTAAAAATGGCCTTCGGTTTATCGGCTTGCGGGTAATACAGCTGATGCTCAACGGCCAGCGCGCCGCCAATCTCCCGCACAATATCTTCCAGCATATCCCCCTGCAGTATGCGTTCTCCCACATACATCGCCATGCTGGTCGAGACATTATTGACGATGGCCACCGGCGTCGACAGGCGGCGATTAAAGTGGCTGTGAATCGCCTTTAGCGAGCCCATATCGACCAGAATAATCAGCCCGGAACCCAGCGCATGGCTCTCAATGTAGTGCTGAACCTGGTTGGCGATCGCCTCCGGGGTCACATCGAGCGGCATATCAAACGACTCGAACAGTTGGCTTTTCAGCAGCCGATTCGCCACGTTGGCGATACTGCTGGCGGTCGCATAGCCGTGGGCCAGGACGATCGCCCGGGTCACCTGCTGCTGGCTGACGGCACCGTTTTTTTGCAGCCACAGCACCAGCAAGAGCAGATCCACGCGACGCGGTTCGATATCAAGCTTCAGCGCCAGCGCGGCGAGAATCGCCTCGCAGAAGCGGTACAGCAGCGGAAATTTCTGCGCGAGAAAATTCTCCAGCTGGCGGCTTTTCTCGCGGCTAAAAGTGGACAGCGTCTGGCGGGAGCGATGGATAAGATAGTGGCTCAGGGCATAAATACAGTTGCCGTTAAACTGAATATTGAAGCGTTTTTCCAGCCGATAGAACGCTTCCCGCACCTGCTGCGTGGCCAGCAGCAGCATGTGGGTACTGTGGGCGTCCGGGTTATCGAAAATCAGCCGGTCAAAGAGCGTTTCAATCTCTTCACCCATGCTTTTTTGCGCCTCCTCCCAGCTGCTTTTTTGACTCAGCACCGCCTCGTACAGCGCCAGCACTCGGCACTGGGTATCGTAAATCAGGCTCTGCGCCGGGTCGCGCGCGCGCTGTAGCCAGTGCAGGCTGGTCTGGGGCTCAACAAGCAGCGGCTCCTCCTGCGGGAGCGGCTCATTGAGCGCGGGCGTGGCGGCCACGATGTTCTCCGGCAGATCGTGCAGCGTCACGTTAAGCACTTCGCTGCCCGGCCGCCGGGCCCAGGCCGAAGCCACCGCGTATTTGATCACATTCTTCATCTCGCCAACATTGCCGCGGTAAACATAGTGCGCCAGCCCCTGCAACAATCTTGGCGTCAGCTGTAGGCGTGTGCTGAGCGTGCGCGCTTCCTGCCAGAAAAATTGCTGCATCAGCGCCTCTTTCTCGTGGCGGCTGCGATGCTGTAAATCCGGCAGGCTGATGAGAATCGGGATACGACGAATGAAGGTGGTCAGGAAGGTGCTGTGAATGTCTTCGGTGGTAGCAAAGACCAGCCGCAGCGAGACAGGCAGCCCCTGCGCGGTCTCCCCAACGCGGTATATCTCTTTACGATCCAGCCAGGTAAAGAGTTTTTCCTGCCCTTCCGCGTTCAGACGATGAACTTCATCGAGAAACAGCATCCCGCCGTTCGCCGCCTCGAAGGCCCCCGCTTTATCACCCTGTGCGCCGGTAAAAGCGCCTTTGACATAGCCAAACAGGTTGGCAGCCAGCAGTTCCGGGTTGTTGGCATACTGTGCGCAGTTAAAGCTGACAAAGGGAGCATCAGGGGCCAGCAACCCCTGAGCGATAGCGTATTCGTGCATCAGTTCCGCCATATAGCTTTTCCCGGTGCCGCTGTCGCCGGTGATAAGCAGCGGCAGCCCGCCGTCAGGATAAAACAGCGCGGTTTTCATCTGTTCAATGGGCTTTCGCAGGCTACCGTCATGGCCGGTCAGCAGTGAAAAATGGTCGACCGGCTCCGGCTGTCGATCGCTCTCAGCAAGCAGTTCCGCCATGCTGGCGTACTCGTTACGGGAGAGGGGAAAGAACTGCTGGCTGAACGCCTTCTTATGCAGGAAGTAAACCGGGCGCGTGTTGATCTTCACCAGGACATCCTGAGCAACCAGCTGGTTGAGATAATGGCTGGCGGTATTGCGCTGCATGGCAAAACGTTGAGCCAGGTCGCTGGCGGTAAAAACGTCGCTCAGGTTATCGGGGTCAAAGAAATCGGTCTGATTTTGTAGAAAAGCCAATAGTTCCGTTTTACGCATCGCATCCCCCATCATCACCATCACAGGCTTTTATGATGCGGGAAATCGACCCGGCGTTGGCGCATAATTTATTTTTTGTGCTCTGAACCACAAAAACCAGCGCGGGACGCCTGGTCGCGAGGATAAAAAAATCCGGAAGCGTCAAACGCTTCCGGATTCGTCGGCCCGTCAGGGCTCGCGAGCAAGCCTGAAAATTCAGGCTTTCAGCAGTTGCTCAGCCGTCGCCTTCACGCTCGCCAGCAGGACTTTAACATCCTCCAGGCACACGGTCGGGTTCAGCAGCGTCAGCTTCAGGCAGGTAACGCCATCAGCTTCGGTGACGCCGACGTTGGCGCTACCGGAAGCCAGCAGCACGTCGCCGATGCGCTGGTTGAGCAGCGCAACAAACGCCATATCGTCGCTTGCCGGGCGGAAGCGGAACAGCACGCTTGCCAGCTGCGGCTCCATCACCAGCTCCAGATGCGGCTGGGTTTTGACAAACTCAGCCACATCACGCGCCAGGGTGACGCCGTTATCAATGATTTCGGCATACTGCTTTTTGCCCAGCGCTTCGAGGCCCATCCACAGCTTCAGCGCGTCGAAACGGCGCGTGGTCTGCAGCGACTTCGACACCAGGTTCGGTACGCCGTGCTCTTCGTCGAAATCAGAGTTCAGGTACGCCGCCTGGTAGCGCATCAGCTCATAGTGGCGTGCGTCTTTCAGCAGGAACGCGCCGCAGCTGATGGTCTGGAAGAACTGCTTATGGAAGTCCAGGGTAACGGAATCCGCCAGCTCAAGGCCGTTCAGGAAGTGACGATACTTCTCAGACAGCAGTAACGCCCCACCCCATGCCGCATCCACGTGCATCCAGATCTGATGTTCTGCCGCCAGCGCCGCGATGTCCGCTAACGGATCGATTGCGCCTGCATCGGTGGTGCCAGCCGTGGCAACAATCGCCATCACCTGCTCGCCGTTGGCTTGCGCCTGAGCCAGCTTGGCTTTCAGGTCAGCCAGGTCCATGCGTGAGAACGCATCGGTCTTCACCTGAGTAACGGAACGGTAGCCCAGCCCCATCAACGCCATGTTTTTCTGCACGGAGAAGTGCGCGCTTTCAGAGCAGAACACTTTGATTTTGCTCAGGTCGCCGGTCAGGCCATTCTGCTGAATGGAGTGACCCTGACGCGCAAAGAACGCGTCACGCGCCAGCATCAAGCCCATCAGGTTGCTCTGAGTGCCGCCGCTGGTGAACACGCCCGCGTCGCCCGCGCCGTAGCCTACCTGCTCGCGCAGCCATTCGATCAGTTTGATCTCAATGATGGTGGCCGACGGGCTCTGGTCCCAGGAGTCCATGCTCTGATTAGTGGCGTTGATCAGCACTTCCGCCGCCTGGCTAATCACCAGGCTCGGGCAGTGCAGATGCGCCACGCACTGCGCATGGTGAACCAACAAGCTGTCTTTGAGAAAGTATTCAACCGCACTCTCAATAGCGGCCTGGTTGCCCAGGCCCTGAGACTAAAAAATCAGGTTGATACGTTCACGCAGTTGCACAAAGGTTTTAACCTGATCCATCTCAGGCTGCTTAAACCATTAAACGACCGCTAGCGTACTCTGCTCGATAGAGTCCTGATAAGCTG
>NZ_JBKDZH010000071.1:0-2775 GCF_047971185.1 Kluyvera sp. | reverse complement strand
TTTAATTGGTTGAATTACTACAAATATTTAGAGTACATACTTGCTGTACGAGAAACTATTAACTAAAACTTTAGGTTTTTTGTTGTATTGAATGAAAACTAAACTCTGGAAATTCTTATCCTTAAACTGACACCTATCTGGCCCGTAGATTCAGCCTGCAAACCATGGTCCGCGCAAAGTCTGGAAGCCACTTGAGGCCGTGGGTCCGCAACTCGCGACTCGCAACACGTCTAGTTCACGTACGGTAACATTCAAATACTCGTACGGTCGTACCTTGTAGGAATGCATACCTTATATTATTTCTGTACCTACTATTGATTTACTATTTTTAGTAGTTCATAGGGTACATACAGTAGATTCCTAACCCTCGGCAAGTTGGGGGGTTCACTGTATAACCAACGATGCTAATGTAATCGCAAAAGTAATCACGATTACGATTACATTTTTAATGTATTCGATTACGATTACGATTACTTACGAAAAAATAAGGTAATCGATTACGATTACGATTACTTGAAAAACTGTAATCGATTGTAATCGATTACGATTACAGATTACGATTACCCCGTGTCTGGTTCTCGCTCAATGTAAAGAAACCGGCAGTTATATGGTAACGTCGCCAGGCAAACTCGCCAGGTAGTACAGCAACAGTCGCCGTTATTGGTGAAAAACTGCGGCTTCCTCATTATTAATTCTCCACCAAGATTTACCAAATATCATGATACACAGAGAAAAAAAACGACAATACACTCACTTCTGACAAATCCTCAGACGATGCAAGCCGCTCATCGGCTTCGTTATGTGCCTCCACGGCGACTTGTGGCGCCGTTCAAGTAATGGCAGGTGGAGTCGGTTGAATATTCGCACGGGGAATAACTAACTACTTGAATTTATTATCGTCTGCTGACGCGATGAAAGGAGTTCTGGGGAAGTAATAGGTATGGAGAGAAAAGTAGCAGAGTTGTATTATACTATTTAAGTCTCGAAAATTATTTAAAAATAACCCTGAATTAAGATACAACCTCTTACTTTTTTTTTCGGCGGCTTTTTATAGTGGCGACTTTATATGAGTTAACAGTAAGCCTAAATATTATTATGGTATGAAATCAAGCATTGTCTACGTTGAAGTCGAGGACGACGTGTAGATTCGAAAGAGATTGGAAAAGCAGATTGGATTTACATCTATTTCACTATATTCAGTATTATTCGCTCACGAAAATATGAGTTACAGTCATAGCAGCTTTCCTGCAGTTACTTTACACAGATTTACACAGAATGTTACTTTTACGATATTGTAGCTAATGTTAACGTACACCAGTTAATCGTGAAGAGAGCGAGTAGTCTAATCTCGACGGAGCAATAACCAGAACACTTTAAATGGAAGTCTGTATATTACAGTATAAAGTGACCATAGGAAATATTTTCTGTAATTTTTACTCCTGTTTTCGTAAATGAATAATGCTGGATATAGTGAAAATAAACTTAAATTTAATCTACTTTTCCAGCCTATCGGGAATCTACGCGTCGACGTTAATTTCGACGTAAACAACACTTGATTTTATAGTGCATCGTAATTATATTGAGGCTTAATATTGTCATAGAAATAAATTATAATCGAGTATTAATTTATACAATATTTTGTTCATTGAATAATTCCGATCGTACTTATAGAACTATTGGAAATTTTCTAACGAGCTCCGTTTCGGTGGAAGAGAGCTTAACCTCAGCAGTGCCAACTCGATTGCTTTGAAAAAAAAATCTGTCTTTAGCTATTGTCGTCTTAACGCATGATCTGTCTATCCGAGGCCCTTTGTCTTCTTAATTTTATTAATTTTTCCCCCGATATTAAGTAATTTTATTCCCTAGACCAGTATTCCTTAAAATTGTGGGGCGCGACTCCATCTAAATAACATTGTCAGCCATAAGTTTGTGAGTAGCCGTTTACTGTAACCCTCCACACACACACACACACACACACACACACACACACACACACAGAGTGGATAACGTCCTCGCCTCTGACCCAGCACTGGGCAAGCGGGCTGAGGTTAGCGCCTTGCACTGGTCGCCAAGGTTTCGCTGGCAGGAGCGGTTACTACCCCCCCTTGAGCAAGGGGGATGGGGGGTGTGGTGTGTGAAGGTCCCAGCCATGCCCGTAGATCGGTCACAATGAGCTCCAAGCTCTTTCCGGGAGGGGACGGGTTGGCGGTCACCAGTCTAGCTCTTTCTCAGACAGACCTGTGGTGAATTACACACACACACACACACACACACACACACACACACACACACACACACACACACGCACGCGCGCGCGCGCGCGAATGCTGATACATTTGAACGGCCTTGTCGATCAAATTCTCTGGGGAAGATAAGATTACAAGATGTAGTTCTGGCTTAGAGTTATGAACACATTAATCACAAAAGAGCGAACAGGGAATGGACCTGGAAAAGTCCTAATGAAGAGACGGTGAACGAAATTTATTTTCATCTTCTTGGAAATCCTAACAGAGTAATGGTTATAACAGTCCTATACACGCTCAATGCAATTGACAACCGCTTGTCAAGATGAGAAGTACAGGCTGAAACTGAAGAAGAAAGAGTGAAAAATTAATGAGTAAGGAACATTCCAGTACTCTTGCAGTCAGGGAGAAGGCTGAAGAATTTAGTTTAAAAATTCAGAGCAAATACTCGAATCTACTCAATGATGCTGAGGGAGATATAGAGGAAGGTAAAGGTAAAGTGGGAGCGTACGCTAGCTGCGCGTAGCGTCGG
>NZ_JBKDZH010000070.1:0-2394 GCF_047971185.1 Kluyvera sp. | reverse complement strand
CGAGGAAGTAATGCGATGCTCCTTCGCTGCGGTTCACCTTCCACACCGCCACGCCGGCCACCTCCAGTCGCGCAGCAAACCCGGCGAAATCGGCCTCGGTAACACTAAACGCGTAGTGGGTGTAGTCGCTCTCTTCCGGTGGGGTCACGCGCCGCTGCGGGTCCAGCGACAGACACAGCCACAGATCGCCACAGGAAAGATAGGCACCGTTGTCCCAGCGGGCGTGCAGTTTCATCCCTAACAGCTGCTGATAAAATACGACGCTCGACGCCAGCTCGCTGACCGCCAGGGTCAGATGATTTAATCCGCTTAACATGACTTATCCTCTAATGACCTCACAATCTGCTGGCGCAGCCAGCGGTGCGCCGGGTCACGGTGCCAGCGCTCGTGCCACAGCATCAGCATATCAAACCCGGCAATTGCCAGCGGTGGTTCGATAACCGTCAGTCCGCTCATACCGCGCAGCAGCCGCTCCGGCAACATAGCAACCAGATCGCTGCTACGCAGCGTTTCCAGCATAAACAGGAAATGTGGCACTGAAAGGACAACCCGCCGCGAATACCCAAGGTTGGCCAGTGCAGTATCGGTTGCGGCGCTGAAACCACCGCCGTCCGGAGAGACAATAACCTGATCCAACTGGCAAAACTGCGCCAGATCCAAAGACGCCTGCAGCGCGGGATGTCCCGATCTGCCCGCCAGCACGTAACGCTCGCTGAACAACAGCCGCTGATGTAGCTCCTGCGGGGCACCGTCACGGGTATGAAAGAACAGATCGACCTCGTCACGCTCCGCCTGCTGGACCAGACGGGAAGGCTGGAGCTCGAAGATCGCCAGTCGGCTTGACGGGGAAGCGCTACGTAGGGTTTTCAGCGCCGGCAGCACAATCGCCGAGGCCATATAGTCCGTAGCCGCAATTCGCCAGGTCTGTGTCGCCGTCAGCGGTTCGAAGATGTCGGCGGGAGCTACCGCCAACTCCAGCGCCAGTAGTGCATCACGTAGCGGCCCGCGTAGCGCATCGGCACGGGCGGTGGGCAGCATCCCACGTGGCCCTGGTAATAGTAGCGGGTCGGCAAAAATTTCCCGCAGGCGCGCCAGCTGGATGCTGACCGACGGCTGCGACAGATTGAGCCGTTGCGCGGCGCGCGTGACGTTATTCTCACTCAGCAACACATCGAGCGTGCGCAGCAGGTTGAGATCCAGACGATGTAAATTAATCACAGCTATACCTGAGATTTAAGTAATTAATTTCCACTATAGCGACCAACCACCTACTCTGCAGCTTTCCATCACTCAGAGGTGATTATCATGAAAGTACTGCTGATTTACGCCCATCCGGAGCCGCGCTCCCTGAACGGTGCGCTCAAAGATTTTGCCGTCCAGCACCTGCAAAATTCCGGTCATGAGGTGCAGGTTTCCGATCTCTACGCCATGCGCTGGAAAGCAGGTTTTGATGCTGACGACAGCACGGCTCCGCCGGTCGGCGAGTTCTGGCGCTCGACGCTCGATTCAAAGCAGGCCTTTGAACAGGGAACCCAAAGCGCGGATATCGTTGCGGAACAAGAGAAGCTGCTGTGGGCGGATACGGTGGTTTTCCAGTTTCCGCTGTGGTGGTTCTCGATGCCGGCAATAATGAAGGGCTGGATTGACCGGGTTTACGCCTATGGTTTTGCCTATGGTGTCGGGGAACACAGCGACCGCCACTGGGGCGACCGTTACGGCGAAGGTACCCTGACCGGTAAACGGGCAATGCTGGTTGTCACTACCGGCGGATGGGAGGAACATTACGCCCCACGGGGAATTAACGGACCGATTAACGATATTCTGTTTCCGATCCAGCACGGAATGCTGTTTTACCCCGGCTTTGAGGTGCTGCCACCACTGGTGTTTTACCGTACGGAAAAAACAGACCAGCAGCGCTTTGCGCAACAGTGCCGAGAGCTGGGACTGCGACTAGATACGCTGGGGGAAGACACGCCCATCCCGTTCCGTCGGCAAAATCACGGCGACTATCTAATCCCATCCCTGGCGCTTCGCCCGGAACTGGCAGCCGGGGAAAGCGGGCTGGCAATCCATTTGAACACGATGTGAATCTTTCATGGTGGTATTCGCGCACAACGAATACCACCAACATGAATAATGTTAATTGTGAGCCTCCACGCAATAACGACAATCCACCTCATGACGCTGGCCCTCATCTTGATCGCTATCAAGAATAATCATACCGTCTGGTCGGTATGATCTCGTCCATGAAAACGGAAGCTCAGCATCGCAAAAAAGATCCCGTCCGCCTGCATCGCCAACTGCTTGAGTCCGCGGCGATGATTGCCGGCAGAGATGGCATTGCCGCACTCTCATTAAACGCCGTCGCGCGTGAAGCCGGGGTCAGCAAAGGTG
>NZ_JBKDZH010000069.1:0-22793 GCF_047971185.1 Kluyvera sp. | reverse complement strand
TGAACCTACATGTGTAGGAAAGGTGGGAGGCGTTGAAGCGCAGACGCTAGTGTGCGTGGAGCCGTCCTTGAAATACCACCGTGGTATGGTTGTTGTTCTAACTTCGGCCCGTTATCCGGGTCGAGGACGGTGCCTGGGGGGTCGTTTGACTGGGGCGGTCTCCTCCCCCAGGGTAACGGAGGAGCATGAAGGTGGGCTAAACACGGGTGGACATCGTGTGGTTAGTGCAATGGCATAAGCCCGCTTTACTGCGAGAATGACAATTCGAGCAGGTTCGAAAGCAGGTCATAGTGATCCGGTTGTTCTGAATGGAAGGGCCATCGCTCAACGGATAAAAGGTAATCCTTGGATAACAGGCTGATACCGCCCAAGAGTTCATAACGACGGCGGTGTATGGCACCACGATGAAGGCTCATCACATCCTGGGGCAGAAGTAGCTCACAAGCGTATGCATGTACGCCATATAAAGTCGTACGCGAGCTGAGGTTAGAACGTCGTGAGACAGTTCTGTCCCTATCAGCCGTGGGCGCTGGAGAATTGAGGGGGGCTGCTCCTAGTACGAGAGGACCGGAGTGGACGCATCACTGGTGTTCGGGTTGTCATGCCAATGGCATTGCCCGGTAGCTAAAAGCGGAAGAGATAAGTGCTGAAAGCATCTAAGCACGAAACTTGCCCCGAGATGAGTTCTCCCTGAGACTATAAGTCTCCTGAAGGAACGTTAAAGACTATGACGTTGATAGGTCGGGTGTGTAAGTGTAGCGATACATTGAGCTAACCGATACTAATGAACCGTGAGGCTTAACCTTACAACGCCGAAGATGTTTTGGCGAAGACAGACACAATATTCAGCTTGATTACAGATTACATTAACCGGCTAAAGGCGGGTTAATAAACAGAATTTGCCTGGCGGCTGTAGCGCGGTGGTCCCACCTGACCCCATGCCGAACTCAGAAGTGAAACGCCGTAGCGCCGATGGTAGTGTGGGGTCTCCCCATGCGAGAGTAGGGAACTGCCAGGCATCAAATAAGTGAAGAAGCCCATCCTGACGGATGGGCTTTTTTGCGTTTGTGGCGCGGTGAAATCCCGGGGTCACTGGCGCTCGCCCGGGCTACCGGACGGTGATGACGGTGGTCATATTGCGGGCGAAACGCCCGCGTAGCCCGGCCGAGCACAGCGACGCCGGGGCTGCCCAGCCGAAGCACTACCGTCTCCCGTGCACTGGATGCACATCATGCCACTTATTCTCCTCGCAATTCCCTCTATTCCGGCTGCACTTAATCCTAAATCGTGATCCTGCTAATAAAAAACGTGACATCCATCACTAATTTTCAAATAACAATTATATAACATTTCATTTACTAAAATATCTGCCTGCGTGACGTGTACGCCCGGTAAGGCAGGAGAGCGCTTTTGGCAGGAGTTAACAAATGGCCGTAACCAGTGTGACCCCAGAAGGATCGCTGACCGACAGCGACACTCGCCGTCGGGTGATGGCAATCGTCGGGGCATCATCAGGGAACCTTGTTGAGTGGTTTGATTTTTACGTCTACTCGTTCTGTTCCCTCTATTTTGCTCACATCTTTTTCCCGTCAGGAAATACCACTACCCAGCTACTTCAAACCGCTGGCGTATTTGCCGCCGGCTTTCTGATGCGCCCAATCGGCGGCTGGCTATTTGGCCGCATCGCTGACCGTCGCGGGCGCAAAGTCTCAATGCTCATCTCGGTGTGCATGATGTGCTTTGGCTCGCTGGTTATCGCCTGCCTGCCAGGCTACAGCGTGATTGGCACCTGGGCTCCGGCGCTGCTGCTGCTGGCGCGTTTGTTCCAGGGGCTCTCCGTTGGTGGTGAATATGGTACCAGCGCTACCTATATGAGTGAGGTGGCGGTTGAAGGGCGCAAAGGTTTCTACGCCTCGTTCCAGTACGTAACGCTGATCGGCGGCCAGCTGCTGGCGGTTCTGGTGGTGGTGATTTTGCAAAACGTCCTCAGCAGCGAAGATCTCCATGCCTGGGGCTGGCGAATTCCGTTTGCGATGGGGGCCGTGCTGGCGATTGTCGCGCTATGGCTTCGTCGTCAGCTGGATGAAACCTCGCAGAAAGAGACGCGCATGCTGAAAGAGGCCGGTTCGTTCAAGGGACTGTGGCGTAACCGGAAAGCGTTTGTCATGGTGCTCGGTTTCACCGCCGCAGGCTCGCTGAGCTTCTACACCTTTACCACCTACATGCAGAAATACCTGGTCAATACCGCTGGCATGAGCGCCAACCTGGCGAGCGTCATTATGACCGCCGCGCTGTTCGTCTACATGCTGGTTCAGCCGTTCTTTGGCCTGCTGTCGGATAAAGTGGGGCGCCGTACCTCAATGCTGTGCTTCGGCGCGCTGGCCACCCTATTCACCGTGCCCATTCTGTCCGCGTTGCAAAACGTTACGTCACCGTATGCCGCCTTTGCGTTAGTGATGTGCGCGCTGCTGATCACCAGCTTCTATACCTCTATCAGTGGGATCCTGAAAGCAGAAATGTTCCCGGCACAGGTGCGGGCATTGGGGGTAGGGTTATCTTACGCGGTGGCTAACGCCTTATTCGGCGGCTCTGCGGAGTACGTGGCGCTGTCGATGAAATCAGCGGGTGTCGAAACCGCCTTCTTCTGGTACGTCACGGTGATGGCGGCGATCGCCTTCCTGGTGTCGCTCAAGCTGCATCGCAAAGGGAAAGGCTTACGCCTGTAGGTTAATGTTGCGCGAGCTGCCACACCGCATAGCCGGTTGTGGCGCCGGCAACGTCCCATGCAAAATCTTTCCAGCTCCAGCCGCTCCCCGCCGGGCGGCTGTCCCATAGCTCCTTAGACGCCCCCAGACTAATGGAAAACAAAAAGCCAATCGCCGCGCTGCGATCGCGGCTGTGACCCTGATGCTGCGCATATTCATTACCGGCGGCTGACAGCATCGCCGACGCAATAAAGTGCTGAGCTTTATCCTGCCCGCTCCAGCTATCGTTCGCCATATGGCTGCAACCGCTGAGCGCCAGCGTTGTGCAAATCAGAAGAGGACGTAGCATAAAGACTCCAGTCATAAAAAAGCCCCGGCGTGCGGGGCTTCAGTTTACAGGATGCGGCTGATCAGCCTGTCGATACGGATCCGGCGCAGACGGCGAATCAGCTTGCGCACTTTTACCGGATAGTCCGCGATGCTTTGCAGATCGCGGAAGTGATTGACCACCGTCGTGTGCTGACGAATCAAATCCAGCTCTTTCTGGCGCATTGAAGCCAGCTGCTTTTTCGGATCGTGAATCAGCACCGCGTTTTCCAGGTCCAGACGCCACGCACGTGGGTTGAGGTTATTGCCGGTCAGCAAAATCCACTCGTTGTCGACCCACATTCCTTTCAGGTGATAGCTGTTATCGCCGTCTTTCCACAGGCGCACCGTCAGCTGATCGGTATTGATGTAGTACTGCAGGCGGCTCAGGAAGCGGCGCAGGTTAATCTCGTACAGATACGGCAGCGCGCCGATAATCTTAAACGGCTCATTTTCCGGAATATAGAAGTCATTCGCCGTTTTATCACCAACAATAATTTCCACCTTCTTCCCTTCGCGCAGCAGACGAATAATGCTGCGGACCAGCAGCGCGGGCAGGTTAAAGTAAGGTGTGCAGATGGTGAGCTTTTCTTCGGTGCACGGCATCAGGTGGAAAATGGTTTTATTCAGCTGGCTGGTTTTCCCCAGCCCAACCAACGGCGTCACCGTGAGTTCATCATCTCCGGCATTGCCGGCGAAATGATAGCTGGTATCACGCAACTCCTGACGGTACTGGCGGATGTCGTTTTTGATTTCCGGGCTTTTTGGCCGCTCGGTGTTGTCCAGGCGATTAACGCCGCGCCCTTCGACCAGATTCTCCGACACCCAGTTAAACATGATATCGGCCATTTGCGGGTTGCGGATGCATTGATAGCGGTCATACCGATATTTATCGTGCTGATGCAGGTAGACGTCGTTGATGCTGGCGCCGCTATACAACACGCAGTCATCAATGATGAAACCTTTAAAATGCAGTACGCCGAGCGCTTCGCGAGTATTCACCGGCACGCCATAAACGGGGACTTCTACGCCAGGGTGCTCTTTCGCGGTGCGGCAGTACCAATCCGCGTTGGTATTGGATGCCGCAGCACCAATGCGCCCACGCTGTGCGCGATGCCAGTCAACCAGCACGCGGACGTCAAGTTCCGGGCGTTGACGTTTGGCATCGTACAGGGCTTGCAGAATCATCTTTCCGGCGTCGTCCTGCTCAAGGTACAACGCGACGATACAGATTCGGCGCGTGGCGCTGGCGATTTTTGCGAGCAACGCTTCACGAAAATCTGCTGGAGCATAAAAAAACTCAACATCATCAACAGACTGTGAAAGCTTGGGTAGTTGGGCAAGGTGTTGTTGATGTTTATTACGCTTAAATTTTGACAACATCACAGTGCGTTTCTTCTCTGGTTTAGTGAAGGGTCCTCTGTACCTGGCAGACGACGTAAGCGGTCAATGATACCACCTCTATTGAGTAAGGGCAGCATTTCCAGCAACTTAGTCATCACTTAGCCTTAATGATAGCCCGACAATGCTATCTTCCAGCTGAATATCTACGTCAAAACCGAGCTTTCTCGCCAGAGCAATCATCCCGCGATTGTTCGGCATGGTAATCCCGTTCAGGCGCTGTAAACCGTGGGCCCGGGTATAGCCAATAAGTTTATCCAGCAGACGCCCGCCCAGCCCCAGACCTTTTAAATCAGAGCGCACCAGCACGGCAAATTCCGCATCAATATTGTCAGGATCGGAAATTGCGCGGGTCACCCCCAGGATCTCCGTGCGATCGTCAACCGAATAGACCGCGACGAAAGCCATTTCTCGATCGTAGTCGATCTGCGTCATATTGGCTAAATCGTCGTGGGTAAATTCGTTGATCTCGCTGAAGTAGCGATAATAGAGATCTTCTTTGGTCACCCGAGCGATGAACTGCTGCAACAGCGGCTCATCTTCCGGCAGAATAGGGCGGAACAGGCAGCGCTCGCCGTTTTTCATCGTCACCCACTCTTCGAGGTGCTGGGGGTAAGGCCTTACCGCCAGCCGGCTTTCGCTGGAACCGCTAAACGGCGCAATATCCAGCGTCACGTCCAGGGCGGTAAATTCATTACCGGAGGCGAGCAGCGGATGAATATCCAGACGCTGAATCTCCGGGCAATCAACAATCAGGTTCGACACCTGTACCAGCAGCTGGCTCAGCCCCGCAACGTCCAGCGGACGCAGCGCACTACGCCCGCGGATTTTCTTGCTTTTGATCGCCTGGATCACCAGATAGCGCGCCAGCGTCATATTCAGTGGCGGCAGGGCGACGGCGGCCTGATCTTCTGCACGCCATTCCACGCCCCCTTCACCGAGCATGATCAGCGGGCCGAAAACCGGATCGTGCTCGACTACCACGCGCAGCTCCTGAGCACCGGCGCGGTTCGCCATACTTTGCACCAGCAGGCCGTGAATGCGCGCCTGCGGCCAGGTCATTTTCACGCGATCGAGGATGGCGTCCGCCGCCTGCTGCACTTCGCTGGCGGTACGCAGATACAGCATAACGCCCTGAACTTCAGATTTATGCGGAATGTCCGGCGAACGGAGCTTAAGCGCCACCGGATAGCCAATTTGCTCGGCGATATGCACCGCTTCGGCGCTGTCGGAGGCAATCCAGGTGGGCAGCGTGTTCAGGCCATAGGCTGCTAAAATGGGCCGCACTTCGTGGGTGTCCAGCGCGCTGATGCCATTATCAATCGCCTGCTGTAGCAGTTCGTGCGCCTGGCTGGTGTTGGCGGCCAGGCTGTGCGGCAGCGCCGGGGTTTCCCGCAGCTGCTTCTGGTTACGCCGATATTCCACCATATGCATAAACGCGGTAATCGTGCCTTCCGGCGTGCGATAAGTGGGGATCCCGGCGTCGCTGAACATCCTGCGCGCCTCTATTGATGAGTACTCGCCGCACCAGTTGGTGAGCACGCTGATGTAGTGACCGCGCGGGTGCTGCTTGATCAGGTCAATCAGCGCCGCGGCGCTTTCGCTGCCCGGCGCGGTGGCGCTTGGCGAATGGATGACCATCAGCGCATCGAGGTCGGGGCTATTGAGCAGCACGTTCACCGCCGCCAGATAGTGACCAATGCTGGCGTCATCGCGCAGATCCAGCGGGTTATTGGCCTCGACGGTATCCGGTAACAGCTGCTGGAGCTGCTGGCGCGTCTCGTCGCTGAGCGTGGCCAGCTTACCGTTGCGCGCCCAATGTTCATCTAACGCCAGCGCCGCGGGCGCAGCACCGTTGCTGATGATCATCAGCCGTTCGCCGCGCAGCGGCCGCATATGGCTGAGCGTTTCAACGGCGGAAAAAAGTTCGTGGGTATCCTGCACGCGCAGCAAACCGGCGCGCTGAATCGCCGCATCCCAGGCCGGATCCATCCCTGAATTGACGTGCAGCAGCCGCTGCGCCGCCGGGCTACGGCCGCTTTTGATCACCAGAATCGGTTTATTGCGCGAGGCGCTACGGGCGGCCGAGACAAAACGGCGCGCGTCGCTGAGCTGCTCGAGATACAGCAAAATGGCGCTGGTTTTGCTATCGCGCGCCAGATAGTCGAGCAGATCGTCGACGTCGATGTCCAGGCTATCGCCCAGCGCGATAAAGTAGGAGAAGCCCATTTCGCGCTGCTGCGCCCAGTCCAGGATGGTATTGGAGACGGCGGCGGACTGCGAAATAAAGGCCAGTTTGCCCTTACGGATGGGGACCGGCGAGAAGCTGGCATTCAGCCCCTGCCACGGGGCCAGCAGCCCGAGGCTGTTCGGCCCCAGCAGGCGCATCTGATAGCGCGCGGCGCACGCTTTAAGGGCGCTGAACTGGTCCGGCGTGGAAGAGAGAATAATGCAGGTCTTGCAACCTTTCTTGCCCAGCGACTCCAGCAGCTCGAGATTGCGTCGCGCATGGGTGCACAGCACCGCGAGGTCGGGAGAGAAGGGAAGGCTCTCAATCGTTGGCCAGGCCAGCACGCCCAACACCGCTTTCCACGCGGGCGTCACCGGCAACACCGGGCCCGCGAAGCCGCCGGCCAGCAGGTTTTGCATCATTAAGAAACCGGCGCGCTGGGGTTTCATTGACGCGCCAATCACTGCAATGGATTTGGGTCTTAGCAGTGCTTCCAGCCCACGTTGGCTCATACCGGTCTTCCTTACGCGACAATGACGGTAAGAGTTTAACCGTTTTCCGCCTCGGCTGCTGTGACGCTCCCCTGATGCTGAGATTTTCCTGCCAGATAGCGGGTACGAAAGCGGGTGAAATGCTGGCTAAGCGCCGACGCGGCGCCGGTATCGTTCGCTAAATCGAGCAGTGCGATGGCTACCTCGGCGGTGCAGTACTGCCCTTCGGCGTGCACTTCGCGCAGGCTATAGGCCGACACGCGTGAGAGGTCGACGGAGATCAGCGGCAGGTTGTCCAGCCACGGGCTTTTGCGGAACATTTTACGCGCTTCCGGCCAGGTACCGTCTAACATAATAAAGAGCGGTGGTTTCCCGTCGGGAGGCGCGCTCAGCACCTGGCGATCGGCATCGGCGTACGATGCCGGGAAAACCACCATCGGTTGGTAGTCGGGGTTGCGAACCAGATCCAGCAGCGCCTGCGGCGGCTCGGTGCGCGACCACTGGAAAGCTTCGGTCTGCGGCAAAATGTCGGCAATCAGGCGGCCGGTATTGCTGGGCTTCATGGGTTCGGTATCGAACATCACGAGGCAAAAGCGGCTTTTGGCCGGCTGCGGTGCGATGGTGTCACAGAGACAATAGCGCTGCACCAGCAGGCAACGCTGGCAGCGACGAACCCGGTTACCGCGGGCAAGAAAAGGACGAGTCGCGCGGGCTAGACGCTCGGCGCGCAACCGAAGAACGGCGTTATCAATCATGGGATTCAAACGGCAAAAACGCTATTGTCGCAGAGGCGGATACGGGGCACAAGATGTGCCCCGTGAGGATCAGGCTTGCAGCGCCTCGTTCAGCCAGCTTTCAAACGGCGCTTTAGGGACCGCGCCGTTGAGCATGTCGACGACTTCGCCATTTTTGAAAATCATAATGGTCGGGATGCTGCGGATGCGGAAGCGGGCGCTCAGTTCACGTTCGGCTTCGGTATTCACTTTGACGAAGCGCATCGTGCTGCTGCGCTCCTCGGCGACGTCTTCAAATATCGGCGCAAAGTTGCGGCATGGGCCGCACCACGGCGCCCAGAAATCAACCACAACCGGGAGATCGTCCTTCAGCAGTTTGTCCAGCGTGCTGTCCGTGGCGTTGATAACATCGCCATCAAACAAGTCTTCACCACAGCGTCCACATTTTGCCGCCTCGTTAATGCGTTCTTCGGGAATGCGATTAAGCGCCTGGCAGTGGGCACAAACGGTATTCATAACTCACCTCTGGGTCGTCGTGTTGCAGAACGGCAATGTTGCCGGATGTTTCGGTAATGTTACACATTATCGTTCAGAGCGTATTAATCGACAATGCGTTTTATCCAATGGGTACAATAGTCGTGGTCTTTTGTACGAAGTCATAGCTAAGCGCTAGCACATCAGGTAATCTGCGCGCTTCGCGCAGCGCAGGTGGAGAAAAACATGAGCGACGAACTGAAAAACAAAAACGGCAAGGTCAAAGTGATGTACGTCCGCAGTGACGATGACTCGGACAAACGCACCCAAAATCCACGTACTGGTAAAGGCGGGGGCCGTCCAGGCACATCCCGTGCCGGTACTTCCCGTGCCGAAGGCGGTCGTCGCCCTGCCCGTGATGAGAGAAAGGGTCAAAATAGCGATCGTGGCCGTGAGCGTGGTCGCGATCGGGATGTTGAACGCGATCGCGAGCGTGGTGAAGGTTCCCCATGGCGTACGGTTTCCCGTGCACCGGGTGACGAAACCATCGTTAAGCCCGATCACGGCGGTATCAGCGGTAAAAGCTTTATCGATCCGGAAGTGCTGCGCCGTCAGCGTGCAGAAGAAACCCGCGTCTACGGTGAAAATGCCTGCCAGGCGCTGTTCCAGAGCCGCCCGGATGCGATTGTCCGCGCCTGGTTCGTGCAGAGCGTGACCCCGCGCTTTAAAGAAGCGCTGCGCTGGATGGCCGCCAATCGCAAGGCTTACCACGTTGTGGATGAAGCTGAGCTGGCGAAAGCCTCCGGTACTGAACATCACGGCGGTGTTTGCTTCCTGATCAAAAAACGTAACGGGACTTCTGTACAGCAGTGGGTGGCGAAAAGCGGCGAAGATGATTGCGTACTGGCGCTGGAAGATGCGGGCAACCCGCACAACCTCGGTGCGATGATCCGCAGCTGCGCGCACTTCGGCGTGAAGGGCGTGGTACTGCAGGACGCGGCGCTGCTGGAATCCGGTGCCGCCATTCGCACCGCTGAGGGTGGCGCTGAGCACGTTGAGCCGATTACCGGCGACAGCTTCATTGATGCGCTCGAGCAGTTCCGCGATGCGGGCTACACCATCGTCACGACCAGCAGCAACGGTCGCGGTCTGCCGCTGTTCAAATCAGAACTGCCTAAGAAAATGGTGCTGGCGCTGGGTCAGGACCGCGATGGCGTGTCCGAAGCGGCTGCAGCTATTGCTGACATGAGCGTGTCTATCGACGGGACGCGTGCTGTTGAAGGCCTGAACGTCTCCGTGGCGACGGGCGTGCTGCTGGCGGAATGGTGGCGTCAGCATAAAGCCTAAGAACGTGAATGAAAAAAAACCGGTAGAGGCGACTCTACCGGTTTTTTTATGCCTGCTGTCGTTAGACTGACTCCGGCAGCACCGGCATCCAGTCAATCGGCGTTTCGCCACGCTGTTCGAGCCACTGGTTGGCCTGCACAAAGTGATTACTGCCGAAGAACCCGCGATGCGCCGACAGCGGCGATGGATGAGGCGCTTTCAGCACGCGGTGACGCTGAGGGTCAATAATCGCCCCTTTCTTCTGCGCGTGCGATCCCCACAGTAAAAAGACCACGCCTTCGCGATGCTCATTAATTAACGCAATCACCTTATCGGTAAAGGTTTCCCAGCCCAGGCTGGCGTGCGAATGCGCCTGACCTGCGCGCACGGTGAGCACGGTGTTGAGTAACAGCACACCCTGGCGCGCCCAGCTCTCGAGATAGCCGTGATTCGGCCGGGTAAAGCCGGGAATGGTGCCTTCCAGCTCTTTATACATGTTCAGCAACGACGGCGGCGTAGCGATGCCCGGCTGGACGGAAAACGCCAGACCGTGCGCCTGATTAGGGCCGTGATACGGATCCTGACCCAGAATCACCACTTTCACATCGCTCAGTTCGGTATAGCGAAATGCGTTGAAAACGTCTTTCTGCGGCGGATAAATGGTCACGCCCGACTGGCGCTCGCTGGCCACGGTCGCCAGCGTGTTAACAAAATAGGGCTGCTCTTTTTCAGCGGCCAGCACGTCGTGCCAGGTTAAAGGGGTTGTCATCTCGCTCTCCTGCGACTTTCTCTGGTCATAGCTTAACTGCTTCTTTCTCCATCACAAAATCGGATCGTGGAATGGGAAGTCTGTAGAATAAAAAAAGTTGAATATTTACAAAGATTTTTAGTGCTCATGACATGCGTAACTTGATGCAAAACAAGTATTTTCCCGTATCACCACTTTTATGGTGTGGTTTTTGTTGATTTAAATCAAAGAATCAAGGGTGTTCGAGGGGTATATATACACTCAAGCAACAATGGTTTTACCAATTGGCCGGAGAGCGGCCGGTTAAAAACGAATATAAAGAGCCTAGGGAGGCATCAAATGATTACTGGTATCCAGATTACTAAAGCTGCAAACGACGACCTGCTGAACTCATTCTGGCTGCTCGACAGCGAGAAAGGTGAAGCTCGCTGCCTGTGTGCAAAAGGCGGCTTCAAAGAAGATGACGTGGTTGCCGTAAGCGCGCTGGGCGACATCGAATACCGTGAAATCCCGGTTGAAGCGAAACCAGAAGTTCGCGTAGAAGGCGGTCAGCACCTGAACGTTAACGTACTGCGTCGTGAAACCCTGCTGGACGCGGTTGAGCATCCGGAAAAATATCCGCAGCTGACTATCCGTGTTTCTGGCTACGCGGTGCGTTTTAACTCCCTGACTCCGGAACAGCAGCGCGACGTTATCGCGCGTACTTTCACCGAGAGCCTGTAATTTCTCAGGGGTGGGAAAACGTGGCCTTGGGGTAACCCGGTACTAACGACAAATCCCCCGCAGGGTGCCTGCGGGGGATTTTTTATTTCGACTGCTCGCGTCCCACCAGAAGGGTGGTGAGGGTGAACGAAAGCACTAGCGCGATGGCGACGCCGGAGATAGCAAAGATAAAGTACGGGCCAATATAGGCGGGCAGGCTGAAAATGCTCGACAGAATATAGCCATACAGCCGGACGCCAAAGAAAGCGATAAACGCGGAGGCCAGTGAGCTTGCTACCGTGGCGGCGATAAACGCTTTCTTGTAGCGCGTCAGTACGCCAAACAGCGCCGGTTCCGTAATGCCCAGCAGCGCGGAGATCGCGGCGGAGAGCGTGACCGTGCGGTTGTCTTTATTCAGACGCCAGATGGCGAATGTGGCACCGGCAATGGCCATGTTGGCCATGAACATCATCGGCATCAGCATGTCGTAGCCGCGGTCGCTGAAGTTTTGCAGCGCGATGGGCGTCATCGCGTGGTGCATCCCGGTGAGGATCGCCACCGGACGAATAGCGCCAACAACCAGCCCGGCAAAGCTTGCCGACACGCCAAACAGCCCTTCGATAAACCACGCCAGCATTTTACCCAGCCAGATGCCGATAGGCCCAATCACCACCAGCGCCGCCAGCGCGGCGAGGAACAGCGTCAGCGTGGGGGTAAAGACGGTTTTCAATACGTCGGGCATGATCCGGTCAACCGCCTGATGAATGTACTTCAGCGCCAGGATGGAGAAAATTACCGGGATCACGCTGGAGGCGTAGTTGAATACCGATACTGGAATAGCGTTAAACAACCACAGCGCGGAGGCGGCATCGGCCTGATGCGCAGCCAGCGCTTTCGCGGCGTCGATAAGCGTCGGGTACATCAGGCAGGAGGCAACGGCGGCGGCCAGATATTCGTTGGTTTTAAAGATCTTCGCCGCGGAGACGGCAAGGAAGAACGGCAGGAAATAAAACACGCCGCTGGCAATGAGATCGATGATCATGACCGTATCGCTTTTCGGCGACACCACTTTTAGCGCAATCAGGCCCGCCAGCAGGCCTTTGATCATCCCGGCGCCAGCGATGGCGGGAACTATCGGGCCGAATACGCCGGAGACGGTATCCATAAACAGCGAAACCAGGCTTTTGCGTTCTTTGCTTTGCCCACTGGTGGCTGCCTGGCTGTTACCGCCGAGGGCTTCCTGCAGCGCTTCATACCAGCTATTCACCTTCGGGCCGATAATGATCTGAAACTGATCGCTTTGCAGCTGAGCGCCGAGTACGCCGGGCAGTTGCTTAATTTCATCCTGCGCCACTTTATTATCATCAATTAAATCAAAGCGCAGCCGGGTCATACAGTGCCAGACTTTATTGATATTCTCCTGTCCACCTACCAGACGAATAATCCTGCTGATAGCCTCTTGCGTCCCCATAATGGCTCCTGCGGTATGTTTGTTGTTTTGTTTGTCTCGCTGAATGGTAAGTAAGTACACCAATAAAAACAAACCAATAAAATATG
Source organism: Kluyvera sp. (assembly GCF_047971185.1). Taxonomy (GTDB): domain Bacteria; phylum Pseudomonadota; class Gammaproteobacteria; order Enterobacterales; family Enterobacteriaceae; genus Kluyvera. The sequence continues at coordinate 10,059 of NZ_JBKDZH010000069.1, read as the reverse complement.
ATATCAATCACAATTTGCCTTTATCAGGTGCTTAAATCACTGTTTGTGATTAAATTGGTCCGTTTTTTAAATAGAAACAAACCGCTTTTTAGACCAAAAAATATATTTAATAAAAAGGTTTACCGAACCGCTAAAATAGAGTGAAGATAATGTCAGTCTTATTATTATTTTCCCAGGGAGCCTTCTGTGAAACCCACGCTGATTACTGCGATTGACTGTTTTATCACACGTCCTGACCGTCACAATCTGGTGACGGTGCGGGTGACGACCGACCGCGGCACCGTCGGCTACGGCTGCGCCACCTTCCAGCAGCGCCCGCTGGCGGTGAAAACCATGGTCGATGAATATCTACAGCCGCTGCTGGTGGGCCGCGATGCGAATAACATCGAAGATCTTTGGCAGATGATGAACGTCAACGCCTACTGGCGCAACGGCCCGGTGATGAACAACGCCATCTCCGGCGTGGATATGGCGCTTTGGGACATCAAGGCCAAACTGGCCGGCATGCCGCTCTACCAGCTGCTGGGTGGAAAATCACGCGATGCCATCGCGGCCTACACTCACGCCAGCGGCGAAACGCCGGATGAACTGTTTATCTCGGTGGATAAGCTGCTGGAGCAGGGCTATCGCTATATTCGCTGCCAGCTCGGCTTTTACGGCGGCACGCCGCGTGAAATGCAGACTCCGGAGAATCCGACGCCGGGCGCCTGGTTCGATCAGGATGAGTACATCCGCAACACGGTAGAGATGTTCCGCCTGTTGCGTGCGCGCTACGGCCACCGCTTCCATATTCTGCACGATGTCCACGAGCGCCTCTTCCCGCAGCAGGCGCTCCAGCTGGCGAAGCAGCTGGAACCTTATCAGCCGTGGTTTATCGAGGATATTTTACCGCCGCAGCAGAGCGCGTGGCTGACGCAGATTCGCCAGCAAACCTGCGTGCCGCTGGCGATGGGGGAGCTGTTTAATAATCCGGCGGAATGGCATGACCTTATCGTTAACCGGCAGATTGATTTTATTCGTTGTCATATTTCGCAGATTGGCGGCATCACCCCGGCGCTGAAGCTGGCGGTGCTGTGTCAGGCTTTTGGCGTACGCCTGGCGTGGCATGGCCCTGGCGACATGACGCCGATCGGCGTGGCGGTGAATACGCATCTGAATATCCATCTGCACAACGCCGCGATTCAGGAATTTATTCCGCGCTCCACCGCCACGGACGCGGTCTTCCCCGGCGCGCCGGTGGTGAAAAACGGCTTTATCTATCCGCCGACGGAACCGGGTATTGGCGTTGGCTTTGATGAAGCGCAGGCGCTGGCGCATCCGCTGGTGTATCGCCCGCACGAGTGGACGCAAAGCCGTCTCCCGGACGGAACAATGCATACGCCGTAAGCTAGCCCTGCGGCTGCTGGCGAAAAGCGAGGTTGTCGCGGTTATGGGGGATAACGTAGGTGCAGGAGTAGTTGATGTCGACGATGTCGCTGATCTCATATACCTGCCCGCCGTCGAGGATCCCCCGGTTATTGATGTGCATCGCCGGGCTGCCTTTTTTACAGCCAAGAAGGGCGGCCTGCTCGCGGCTGACGCCGATCGCCCGATAGCTGGTCAGCAGGTGGGAAATCGGGTAGCCCTTCTCCAGCACGTACTGCTGTAGCGAGCGTTCAATAACCTCCTGGTTCAGGTCGCTGAACATCGTTGCGGGCATTCGCGAGACTTCAATCTGCGTGGCGACGTCATCGACAAAGCGCAGGCGGCAGAACTGCCAGATAAAATCGTCGTCGGTCAGGCCGAAAATCTGCCGGTCTTCTCGCTCGGGGCGTTTCTTGTGCAGGCTGATCATCCGGTAACGCATCTGGTCGAAGCGTTTTTCGGTAATCGAGTTATAGACCAGCGGATTGCCGCGCGTGTGCTCGTTTATCCAGATGCCGGAGCCCTGCACGATGCGCACCACGCCTATGCTGGCGAGTTTTTCCAGCGCCTGGCGGATGGTAAATCGCGATACGCCGTACTCTTCAGCCAGCTGACGCTCCGGCGGTAGCTTCCGCGGCCCGTCACCCGGCTGCTGGTAAATTTTGCTGAGGAGGTCCTGAGTCACGAACTCTTTTTTCTTCATGGCCGCTATCCCTTACCCGTCGATATAAAAACGCCGGGAACATGTCCCGGCGTTAGTTTTACTCTTCGGTGCTCTGTTCTGTTGCACCGGTACCGCTTGGTTTGCGGCGCTTGCCAACGTTTTTGGCATCGCGGTGGCGCACCTTAACACGCGGTTTTTCTTTGTCTTTCTCTTTTTTCTTCTCGGCGCGTTTCGCCAGCACTTTCTTCGACGGCTTGCCGGTCATCTTCTCGCTTGGCGCACGCGTGGTCGGGCGCAGCCCATCAATGACGCGCGCTTTCAGCTGCTCTTCGATGTAGCGGCCGATCTTCAGCAGCAGCAGGTGATCGTGAGTCTCAACCAGCGAAATCGCCGTGCCTTTACGACCGGCGCGGCCGGTACGGCCAATGCGGTGCAGATAGGTATCGGCGCCGCGCGGCATATCGAAGTTAATCACGTGGCTGACGTCGGGAATGTCGATCCCGCGCGCGGCGACGTCGGTGGCAACCAGCACGTTCACGCGGCCATCGGTCAGACGCTTGATACCTTCGTTACGCTTAATCTGCGGCATCTCACCTTCGAGATAGCAGTTGTTGATACCGGCCTGACGCAGGGTTTCAGCCAGCTCATGAACGCGCTCGCGTTTACGCACAAACACGATGGTGCGGGTGGCGTCTTCCTGCTTCAGCAGATGCTTAAGCAGCTCAACCTTATGCTCGTAGTTGTCGGCGCGGTGATACCACTGGTGGATCTTCTTACGCTCGCGGGTGGACGGCGTCGCGGAAACTTCCACCGGATCTTCCAGCAGACGCTCGGCGAAGTCTTTAATCGCCTGGCCTTCCAGGGTGGCGGAGAACAGCAGCGTCTGTTTGCGCCAGCGGGTTTCACCGGCAATATGTTCGATATCCTGGGCGAAGCCCATGTCCAGCATGCGGTCGGCTTCATCGAGAATCAGCGTCTCAACGGCGCGGCAGTCGAAGTTTTCTTCTTTGATGTACTGCAGCAGACGGCCGGTGGTGGCGACCACGATATCCTGGTTTTCGCTGAACACTTCGGCGTGGTTCATATACGCCACGCCGCCGGTGATGGTGGCGATGTCCAGGTGGGTGTTTTTCGCCAGCTCGCGGGCATGGTCTGCGACCTGCATCGCCAGCTCACGCGTTGGCGTGAGGATCAAGATACGCGGCGGGCCGGATTTTTTGCGCGGAAAGTCGAGCAGGTGCTGCAACGCAGGCAGCAAATACGCCGCTGTTTTACCGGTGCCGGTTGGCGCAGAACCGAGAACATCACGTCCATCGAGCGCAGGCGGAATGGCGGCAGCCTGAATGGCAGTCGGGCGTGTAAAGCCTTTACTCTGGAGGGCTTCCAGCAGGCTTTCGTCAAGTTCAAGTTCGGAAAAAGTCGTTACAGTCATGATTACCTCTGTGTGAGGCGCTGATTATAGACGTTACGGCTGTAATCTTCATCTGTTTGTATGGCTATCTGTTCTCGGGTATTGTTCATAGCCGAATGCTTATGTGGATTGGCCTGCAAGGTTACTTATGACGTCTGATTCTAAATCCGCGCTGCGTCGCAACGGATTTACCTTTAAAAAGTTTTTTGTCGCTCACGACCGCTGTGCCATGAAAGTCGGCACCGACGGCATTTTACTCGGTGCCTGGTCGCCGATCGTCCGGGTGAATCGAATCCTTGATATCGGCACCGGAAGCGGGCTGCTGGCGCTGATGCTGGCGCAGCGCACTGAGGAAAACGTGACGATCGATGCCGTCGAGCTGGACGAAGAGGCGGCGAATCAGGCGCGGGAAAACGTGGCTGAATCACCGTGGGCCGAGAGAATTCAGGTACATACGGCGGATATCCAGCAGTGGGTCGCCGGGCTGACCACGCGCTATAACCTGATCGTCAGCAACCCGCCTTACTATGAGCAGGGCGTGGAATGCGCCACGCCGCAGCGCGACCAGGCGCGCTATACCACCACGCTCGACCACCCGGCGCTGCTGACCTGCGCGGCGAATGCGGTGACCGAAGACGGCTTCTTCTGCGTGGTGCTGCCGGAAAGTATCGGCCAGACCTTTACGCAGCAGGCGCTATCGATGGGCTGGCATTTGCGCCTGCGCACCGACGTGGCGGAAACGGAGATGCGCCTGCCGCATCGCGTGCTGCTGGCCTTTTCACCGAAAGGGGGAGAGTGCTATAGCGACAGGCTAACGATTCGTGGGCCAGAGCAGCAGTACTCGGAAGGCTACACTGCGCTGACCCAGGCGTTCTATTTATTTATGTGAACCAGCGGCGAGAGCACCGACGGGCCGGATTCGGCGAGCAGCTCCGGGTAATCCAGCGTGTAGTGCAGGCCGCGACTCTCTTTACGCATCATCGCGCAGCGCACGATCAGCTCGGCCACCTGAACCAGGTTGCGCAGTTCCAGCAGGTTATTGGAGACGCGGAAGCGGGAGTAATACTCGTCCAGCTCCTGCTGCAGCATGGTGATACGGCGCAGCGCCCGCTCCAGCCGCTTGGTGGTACGCACAATACCGACGTAGTCCCACATAAACAGGCGCAGTTCGTGCCAGTTATGCTGAATCACCACCAGTTCATCGGAGTTCTCCACCCGGCTTTCGTCCCAGGCCGGCAGCGTCTCAACCTGACGGGCGTAGGGCATGCGCTTGTGAATATCTTCCGCCGCCGACCAGCCGTACACCAGGCACTCCAGCAACGAGTTTGACGCCATACGGTTGGCGCCGTGCAGGCCGGTGTAGCTCACTTCGCCGATGGCGTACAGCCCGTCAACATCGGTACGGCCATAGTCGTCAACCATCACGCCGCCGCAGGTGTAGTGTGCCGCCGGAACAATCGGCACCGGCTCTTTGGTGAGATCGATACCCAGCCCCAGCAGCTTCTCGTAAATCATCGGGAAGTGCTGGCGTACAAAGGCTTCCGGTTTGTGGCTGATGTCGAGGTACATGCAATCAACGCCGAGGCGTTTCATCTCGTGGTCAATGGCGCGCGCCACGATATCGCGTGGTGCAAGCTCGCCACGCTCATCAAAGTCCGGCATAAAACGGCTGCCGTCAGGGCGCTTAAGATGGGCGCCTTCGCCGCGCAGGGCTTCGGTGAGCAGGAAGTTACGCGCCTGCGGGTGATACAGCGCGGTAGGGTGGAACTGGTTAAACTCCAGGTTGGCTACGCGGCAGCCCGCGCGCCAGGCCATGGCGATACCGTCGCCGGAAGAGATATCCGGGTTAGTGGTATATTGATACACTTTCGATGCGCCGCCGGTAGCCAGCACCACGGACTTCGCCGAGCAGGTTTCCACCTTCTCTTTATTGCGGTCCCAGATCCAGGCGCCAACCACCCGGCGGGTGCCCGGCAGGCCGACTTTATCCGATACGATCAGGTCAACGGCGTTACAGCGCTCCAGCACGCGAATGTTCGGGTGGTTCAGCGCTTTACTGACCAGCGTGGTCTCCACTTCACGCCCGGTGGCGTCCGCCGCGTGCAGAATACGGCGATGGCTATGGCCGCCTTCGCGCGTCAGATGATAGCTCTCTTCCCCGTTTGCCTGGATCTGGGTATCAAACAGAACGCCCTGATCGATTAGCCACTGCACGCAGTGTCTGGCGTTGCTGGCGACAAACGACACCGCCTGGCGATCGCAGATGCCCGCACCGGCAATCAGCGTATCCTCGACGTGCGACTCGATGCTGTCCGTTTCATCAAAAACGGCGGCAATACCGCCTTGAGCATAAAAGGTGGAGCCTTCGCTCATCGGCCCTTTACTCAGCACAATCACGGAACTGTGCTCTGCAAGGCGCAGCGCCAGCGACAGACCGGCAGCACCGCTACCGATAATCAATACATCACAGGAAAGTTCTGGAAGTGAGTTCATCATCTTTGTTTAATTTACTAAACACGGTTAGCGCAGATTAGCACTATAAGAGCGACATGTGCAGGGTTTTTTTTGCGCTATGGTTATAGTGACTAAACATGAGCGGCAAAAAGACGTCGTGGGAAAAGGTGAAAAATCCGATTAAAGCTAAAGGTTATCACCGCTATTTATGGTGAAATAAAGGCCGGGTTACGATACTCTTCACTGGATTTGCGTTTTTATTTCGCAACTTACACATCTGTTAACATCAGCAGACTTATAATGACAGACAATGAACGGCCTGCTGCGAAACAAAAAACAAAGCGTAACGGAACTTTACGAACACCGTACACTCTAAGCTTCTGCTTGCTCATAATGCAGTGTGGGAGTGGCATTCTGATTACGCGTGGGAATAGGGTTTGGGGAGACATTACCTCGGATGAGCGAGCAGTTAACGGACCAGGTCCTGGTTGAACGGGTCCAGAAAGGAGATCAGAAAGCTTTTAACCTCCTGGTAGTTCGCTACCAGCATAAGGTTGCGAGCCTGGTTTCCCGCTATGTGCCATCTGGCGACGTGCCGGATGTCGTACAAGAGTCTTTTATTAAGGCCTATCGTGCGCTGGATTCTTTCCGGGGAGATAGTGCTTTCTATACGTGGCTGTACCGCATTGCGGTGAATACGGCTAAAAATTACCTGGTTGCTCAGGGGCGTCGTCCGCCGTCCAGCGATGTGGACGCTAACGAGGCCGAAAACTTTGAAAGCGGCGGCGCTTTGAAAGAAATTTCGAACCCTGAGAACTTAATGTTGTCAGAAGAACTGAGACAGATAGTTTTTCGCACCATTGAAGCGCTTCCGGAAGATTTACGCATGGCAATTACCTTGCGGGAGCTCGATGGCCTAAGCTATGAAGAGATAGCGGCTATCATGGATTGCCCGGTGGGTACGGTTCGTTCACGTATCTTCCGCGCGCGAGAGGCTATCGATAATAAAGTTCAACCGCTTATCAGGCGTTGACGGAAGCGGGATACTGGAAAAGGTATTAGGCATGCAGAAAGAACAACTTTCCGCCTTAATGGATGGTGAAACGCTGGATAAAGAGCTGTTAACCGAGTTAACACGCTCGACAGAGTTGCAGAAAACCTGGGAGAGCTATCACCTCATTCGTGACTCGCTGCGCGGCGAAACGAGTGAAGTGCTTCACTTTGATATCTCCTCTCGCGTGATGGCCGCCATCGAAAATGAGCCCGTTCGTATACCGACCGCGCCGCTCATTCCTGAAGCCCAGCCAGCACCTCACCAGTGGCAAAAAATGCCGTTCTGGAACAAGGTCCGTCCATGGGCCAGCTCGCTCACCCAAATGGGCGTGGCGGCTTGCGTATCACTGGCTGTTATTGTCGGCGTTCAGCACTATAATGGGCAACCAGATTCCTCTCAACCTGAGTCACCGGTATTCAACACGCTGCCGATGATGGGCAAAGCCAGCCCGGTTAGCCTTGGCGTTCCTTCGGACGCAACGGCGGGCAACGGCCAGCAGCAGGTTCAGGAACAGCGTCGTCGTATTAATGCTATGCTGCAGGACTATGAATTGCAGCGTCGCTTGCATTCAGAACAGCTTCAGTTTGAGCAGGCACAAACTCAGCAGGCTGCTGTTCAGGTGCCAGGCTATCAAACTCTAGGAACGCAATCGCAGTAATGAAGCAACTTTGGTGTGCCATGTCACTTGTGGCTGGTAGCCTGTTCTTCTCCGCAAACGCCTCGGCTGATGTATCGTCCGGGGCGTTGTTGCAGGAGATGAATCTGGCCAGTCAGTCACTCAATTACGAGCTGTCGTTCGTCAGCATCAATAAATCCGGCGTGGAATCGTTACGCTATCGTCACGTGCGCCTGAACGGCCAGCCGCTGGCGGAGCTGCTGCAAATGGACGGCCCGCGTCGCGCGGTGGTTCAGCGCGGTAACGAGATCAGCTACTTTGAGCCGGGCCTCGATCCCTTCACGCTGAACGGCGACTACATTGTCGACTCCCTGCCGTCGCTGGTGTATACCGATTTCAAACGTCTGGCGCCTTACTACGACTTTATCTCCGTTGGGCGTACGCGTATTGCCGATCGCATGTGCGACGTGATTCGCGTCGTGGCGCGGGACGGCACACGATACAGCTACATCGTCTGGGTAGACTCTGAAAGCAAGCTGCCGATGCGCGTCGATCTCCTCGACCGTGATGGCGAAACGCTGGAGCAGTTCCGGGTGATTGCCGTCACTACCGGCGACCAGGTCAGCGGCACGATGCAAAGCCTGGCGAAGGCTAACCTGCCGCCGCAGCTCTCTGTGCCAACCAGTAATAATGCGAACCTGAACTGGTCCGCGGGCTGGGTGCCGCAGGGCTTTAAAGAAATCTCCAGCAGCCGTCGGACGCTGCCGAGCGTCGATAGCCCGGTAGAATCGCGCCTGTTCTCCGATGGTCTGTTTAGCTTCTCTATTAACATCAACCGCGCGGCGGCCAACAGCAGCGATCAAATGCTGCGTACCGGTCGCCGGACGGTGAGCACTTCGGTGCGCAACCAGGCTGAAATCACCATCGTCGGCGAGCTGCCGCCGCAAACGGCGAAGCGCGTGGCGGACGGCATTCAATTCAAGGGCGCGCAATGATCAAAGAGTGGGCCACCGTTATCGCGTGGGACAACGGCGTGGCGCTGGTCAGCTGCGACGTCAAAGCCTCCTGTAACAGCTGCGCCTCGCGCGCCGGCTGCGGCAGCCGGGTGCTGAATAAGCTAGGGCCGCAAACCACCCACACCCTTACCGTGCCAAGCGCGGAGCCGCTGGTGGCCGGGCAAAAGGTTGAGCTGGGCATTACCGAAAGCAGCCTGCTGGGTTCCGCGCTGCTGGTGTATATGTCTCCGTTGCTCGGTCTGTTCGTGGTCGCGGGGCTGTTTCAGGTGCTGTTCGGGACCGATATCGCCGCGCTGTGTGGCGCGGTGCTGGGCGGCGTCGGTGGTTTTCTTATCGCGAAGGGGTTTTCGCCACGGCTTGCCGCGCGGGAAACCTGGCAGCCGGTCATCATCAGCGTGGGCCTTCCCCCCGACCTGATTCGCACGGCATCTTCATCTGAAATGAGCCAGTGATTACACTGGCTTTATTTTTTTGGAACGCTCCTCGCAGGAAGCGCTATGCTTGCGGGAAGAGCATTTCCTGGTTACGCGGTTGTAGTGTAGAATGCGGCGTTTTCGAACGACAATAACGTCAGGCTCCGTACCGCGGCCTCAAAGTATCCGTAAGGCATAAATATTTTAATATATGAAGAATATACGTAACTTCTCCATCATTGCACATATCGACCACGGTAAATCGACGCTGTCTGACCGTATTATTCAGATTTGCGGCGGCCTTTCTGACCGCGAAATGGAAGCCCAGGTTCTGGATTCAATGGATCTGGAACGCGAGCGTGGCATTACCATTAAAGCGCAGAGCGTGACGCTGGACTTTAAAGCGGCCGATGGGGAAACCTATCAGCTGAACTTTATCGACACTCCGGGCCACGTCGACTTCTCTTATGAAGTATCCCGTTCTCTGGCGGCCTGTGAAGGCGCACTGCTGGTGGTTGACGCCGGGCAGGGCGTAGAAGCGCAGACGCTGGCTAACTGCTACACCGCCATGGAAATGGATCTGGAAGTGGTGCCGGTACTGAACAAAATCGACCTGCCGGCCGCTGACCCTGAGCGCGTAGCGGAAGAAATTGAAGACATCGTTGGCATCGACGCCACCGACGCAGTGCGCTGCTCGGCGAAAACCGGCGTGGGCGTGACCGACGTGCTGGAGCGTCTGGTGCGCGATATTCCGCCGCCGGAAGGCGATCCGGAAGGCCCGCTGCAGGCGCTGATTATCGACTCCTGGTTCGATAACTATCTGGGCGTGGTTTCGCTGGTGCGTATTAAAAACGGCACCATGCGTAAAGGCGACAAAATTAAAGTGATGAGCACCGGTCAGGTCTATAACGCCGACCGTCTGGGCATCTTTACGCCGAAACAGGTTGACCGTACCGAGCTGAAATGCGGCGAGGTAGGTTGGCTGGTGTGTGCAATTAAAGACATCCTCGGCGCGCCGGTGGGCGAT
>NZ_JBKDZH010000068.1:0-15876 GCF_047971185.1 Kluyvera sp. | reverse complement strand
GAAGACGCGCTTGCTCTTCAGAAGACATATTGCCGTTGCCGTTTGCGTCCATACCGGTGCCGGCACCCATCATGCCTTCGCCGCTCTGGTCGTTGCTGGCGTTCTTGTTAGAAGAACACGCTGCGATTGCCATAACAGGCAGAGCGATCATCAGCCCTTTCAGCACGTTGTTCAGTTGCATTGCTCTGCTTCCGATAGTATTCCAGTAAGTATTATTACAGGTCCGGCGACCAGGCAGGGAATTTAACCTGTCCATCAGTTGCCGGAAGACGCGCTTTGAAACGCCCATCTGTAGAAACCAAATTCAGCACGGATCACATCCCCTGAGAAGAGCTGTAGATTACAATAGTGCCGTTAGGTGCAAGACTTGGCGGTTCGTCCAGGAACGTTGACGACAGAACTTGTACGCCACCCGCTACCAGATCTTGTTTGGCAATGTGCTGCTGACCGTTGGCCGAGCTGACCATTACCATAAACTTGCCGTCGCTGCTGACGTCAGCATCCTGGTTCTGCGAACCTTCCCAGGTAATACGCTGCGGAGCACCGCCGTTAACATTCACTTTATACACCTGCGGACGACCGGCCTGGTCAGAAGTAAAGGCCAGATTCTGGCTGTCCGGGAACCAGGTTGGTTCGGTGTTGTTGCTGCGACCGTCGGTGACCTGACGGATCTGACCAGAACCAATGTCCATCACGTACAGGTTCAGGCTACCGGTTTTAGACAGGGCAAATGCCAGTTTGCTGCCGTCCGGAGAAAACGCCGGTGCGCCGTTGTGACGCGGGAAGGAAGCCACCTGACGAACCGCGCCGTTAGACAGCGTCTGAATAACCAGCGCTGAACGACCGCTTTCGAAGGTTACATAGGCCAGTTTAGAACCGTCCGGAGACCACGCCGGAGACATCAGCGGCTGCGGAGAACGGTGTACCACGAACTGGTTGTAGCCATCGTAGTCGGACACGCGCAGTTCATACGGGAACTGGCCGCCGTTGGTCTGCACCACGTAAGCGATACGGGTACGGAACGCGCCTTTAATGCTGGTCAGCTTCTCGAACACTTCGTCACTGGCAGTATGGCCCGCGTAGCGCAGCCACTGCTTGTTCACTTTATAGGTGTTCTGCGCCAGAACGGTGCCCGGCGCGCCGCCGGTATCAACCAGCTGGTACGAGACATTATAGCTGCCGTCAGCGTTCGGGCTCACCTGACCCACCACCACGGCATCGATGCCCAGCGCGGACCATGCCGCTGGCTGAACGTCCTGTGCGCTACCCGGCTGCTGCGGCAGACGAGAGCGGTCTAATGGGTTAAATTTCCCGCTGTTACGCAGGTCGGCGCCAACGATGCCGCCGATATCTTCAGGCGCAGCACCCGGCCCGGCCCACTGGAACGGAACGACGCCAATCGGACGCGCCGAGTCCACCCCCTGGGTGATCTCGATACGTACTTCTGCGTGCAGCACCGCTGCCCACAGCATCAGAAAACCAAATGCTACTCGTAATGCCTGCTTCAGCATTGCTCCCTTAACCAGGCGGAAAGCCCACGATAATTTAGCAGAATGTTAACAAACTAAAATACACAAAACTACCAAAACCCTGCGACGATCCCGCCTTTATTTTTCGCGTACTGCGGCGAAAAATGTTCTTTACGGCTTGAAGTCCAGTGGCGCATTTTTAAAGGTTTGCCAGACCGCTTGTGATGGCGGTTTCGGGAACTTGGTCATCCGGTTGGTCGCCGCCAGCATCTGCTGACAAAACGCCGGATCGCCGCCTTCCTGCTTCACGCTCAACACCGTACCGTCTTCGGCAAGGTTCACGCGCAGCGTACAGGTTTTCCCTTTATAGGTATCCCAGTCGTACAGGTGACCTTTAATCGCTGCCTGAACCTGCGCAATATAGGACGCAATTTCAGCCTGCGATGCCCCACCCTGCCCCGGCTTGTTACCTTTAGCAGGAGAAGAGCCACCGGCGCTACCGCTGGTGTTGCCTTTCGGCGCATTCTTACCGGAGCTGAGATCGCCCAGCAGGTCGTCGACGCCGGAGGCAGCAGCGGCTTTTTCCGCAGCGGCCTTCTTCGCAGCGGCGGCTTTATCCGCAGCGGCTTTCTTGTCTGCCGCCGCTTTCGCGGCAGCGGCAGCTTTGTCGGCAGCGGCTTTTTCCGCAGCAGCAGCCGCTTTCTCAGCGGCGGCCTTTTCAGCGGCGGCGGCTTTCTGTGCCGCGGCTTTTTCAGCGGCGGCCTTCTTCGCCGCTTCCGCAGCGGCTTTTTTCTCTGCGTCAGCAGCGGCCTTGGCGGCAGCGGCCTCAGCAACTTTTTTCGCGTCGGCAGCGGCTTTGGCAGCCTCGGCTTCGGCTTTTTTCTGCGCGTCGGCGGCGGCTTTCTTCGCGGCGTCTGCCGCGGCTTTCGCCTGGGCATCGGCTTTCGTTTTAGCGTCCGCTGCGGCTTTCGCTGCCGCTTCTGCGGCCTCTTTTGCCTGAGCGTCTGCTTTTGCCTTCGCGTCGGCAGCCGCTTTCGCCGCCGCCTCTTCAGCCTGTTTCTGCTGTTCCTGCGCCTGCTTAGCCGCTTCCTGAGCCTGTAAACGCTCTTTTTCCAGCGCTTTTAAACGTTCCTGTTCCGCAGCCTGCTTTTCACGCAGCTCTTCCGCCTGCTGCTGGGCCTGTTTTTCACGCTGCTCCTGTGCGCGTTTCGAACTGGCCTGCTGCTGCTGTTGACGATTATAGTTGTCGACGACCGCACCCGGATCGACCATGACCGCGTCGATGGACGAACCGCCACCGCCGCCGGCCGCAGCGTCTAAATGCTCATCGAACGAACTCCAGATCAGCGCTGCAAACAGAATCACGTGCAGCACTGCTGAAATAATTATCGCTCGTTTAAGCTTGTCGTTTTGTTCGGTTGCCTTTGACACTCTCGGTTCCCAAAAACTGTTCCCCCGTTACTCCGGCGATTAAATTGGCTGGGTCATCAACCCGACCGATTTCACCCCGGCGCTGTGTAACAGGTTAAGCGCTTTAATTATTTCATCGTAAGGCACGTCTTTCGCGCCCCCAATTAAGAACACCGTCTTCGGATTCGCCTGCAAACGGCGCTGCGCTTCAGCGACCACCTGTTCAGGCGGCAGCTGCGGCATCTTCTCCGGGCCAACGTTCACGCTGTATTGCCCCACGCCGGACACTTCCACAATGACCGGGGGTTCATCGTTACTGCTGACAGCCTGTGATTCGGTGGCATCAGGAAGATCCACTTCCACGCTCTGCGTAATGATCGGCGCTGTCGCCATAAAGATCAGCAGCAGCACCAACAACACATCCAGCAGCGGAACGATGTTAATTTCGGACTTCAGTTCGCGACGTCCGCGTCCACGTGCTCTGGCCATGGCTTACCCCTTGTTGCTCTCGCTAGCGGTACTGGCGGTAAAAGCCTGACGGTGCAGAATCGCGGTGAACTCTTCCATAAAGTTGTCGTAGTTCAGCTCCAGCTTGTTCACGCGCTGGTTCAGACGGTTATAGGCCATAACGGCCGGGATAGCGGCGAACAGACCGATTGCGGTGGCGATCAGCGCTTCGGCGATCCCCGGGGCAACCATCTGCAGCGTGGCCTGTTTTACCGCGCCCAGCGCGATAAAGGCGTGCATGATCCCCCAGACGGTACCAAACAGACCGATATACGGGCTGATGGAGCCGACGGTGCCGAGGAACGGAATGTGCGTTTCCAGCGTTTCCAGTTCACGGTTCATGGAGATACGCATCGCACGCGACGCCCCTTCCACGATCGCTTCCGGCGCATGGCTGTTAGCGCGATGCAAACGGGCGAACTCTTTAAAACCGCTGTAGAAGATCTGTTCGGATCCCGCCAGATTTTCACGACGCCCCTGGCTCTCCTGATACAGACGAGACAGCTCGATACCGGACCAGAACTTATCTTCAAACGCTTCGGCCTCGCGGGTCGCCGCGTTAAGGATGCGCGTTCTCTGGATGATGATGGCCCAGGAGGCGAGTGAAAAACCAATCCAAATCAACATGATAAGTTTAACCAGAAGGCTAGCCTTCAGGAACAAATCAAGGATGTTCATGTCAGTCACTGCTTAAACTCCGCGACAATAGACTTGGGAAGCGCACGAGGCTTCATGATGAGTGGATCAACACAGACAATCAGGACTTCTGCTTCGTTCAGAACCTTATTCTCAGCGTTGACTATTCGCTGCGTGAACACCATTGAGGTACCCCGCATTGATGTAATTTCTGTCTGGACTTCGAGCATATCGTCGAGTCGGGCAGCCGCAAAATACTCCAGCGTCATTTTACGCACGACAAAGGCCACGCGTTCAGCCAGCAGCACCTGCTGACTGAAGTGATGGTGACGCAGCATCTCAGTGCGTGCTCTTTCATAGAAAGCGACATAGCTGGCATGATAAACCACACCACCGGCGTCGGTATCTTCATAGTAGACACGAACCGGCCATCGAAACAGCGTTGTATTCACTTTACGTCCCAGTAATGCAAAAAAATTTTTGGGTTTTTGAACTTCGCTACTATACGCGCGGGAATGATGGTTTGGAATGGGGGGAAGTAAACGGAGAGTAAATTTTTATGGGCTCATGCAAGCCCATCGTCTTCGGATGAAAATTTTCAGCGGTAAAAGAAGAAAATCAGCCCTGCGAGTAACACCAGATCGGCGATAAGCGGACAAAAAATCCCCTGCCAGTGAATCGACCGCAGGCGGAAGCCCACGCCATGAATCACGCCCGCGCACACCGACCACATCAGCAGAAAACCATGCCAGATTTCCAGCTCGCTGGTCTTCGCCGCAAAGCGCGACGGATCCCAGAAAATGCAGCCTGCCAGCAGCAGGGCCATCACAAGGGAAAGCGCCCGCAAGGGGCGCTTGTCCATTATCGCGTACAACATTGCGATAACATTTTTCATTAGTGCTTTTCTTCACCCGCGTTGGTCGCTTCGACGTGCTCTAACGCTAGCGCGGTGATCACGCCGAATGCACAGGCAAGAAGCGTTCCCAAAATCCATGCGAAATACCACATATTCAGCTCCTTACTTAGTACAGAGAGTGGGTGTTGCGTTCAATGTCTTCTTTGGTAATGCGACCGAACATTTTCCAGTAACACCAGGTGGTGTAGGCCAGAATAATCGGTACGAAGACAATCGCAACATAGGTCATCAGATTCAGCGTCAACTGGCTAGAAGTCGCATCCCACATGGTCAGGCTCGCGTTCATCATTGTGCTGGAAGGCATAATGAACGGGAACATGGCAATACCGGCGGTCAGGATGATGCAAGCGAGCGTCAGCGAGGAGAACAAGAACGCCCACGCGCCTTTGTCCGCCTTCGTGCTAACAATCGTCAGCAGCGGCAGCACCACGCCCAGCGCAGGAATGGCCCACAGCGCCGGCATGTTGTTGAAGTTCACCATCCATGCGCCCGCTTCACGCGCCACTTCTTTGGTCAGCGGGTTAGACGGGCCGGTGTGATCCAGAACCGATTTCACCACATAGCCGTCGATGCCGTAGTAAACCCACACGCCTGCCAGTGCAAAGCAAACCAGCGTGACCAGCGCAGCCACCATCGAGACGGAGCGGGTACGCAGGTGCAGTTCGCCCACGGTACGCATCTGCAGATAGGTTGCGCCTTGCGTCAGGATCATCCCCACGCTGACGATACCGGCCAGCAGGCCGAACGGGTTCAGCAGCTGGAAGAAGTTACCGGTGTAGTACAGACGCAGATATTCATCAATGTGGAACGGTACGCCCTGCAGCAGGTTACCAAAGGCCACGCCAATCACCAGCGGCGGCACGAAGCTGCCGACAAAGATGCCCCAGTCCCACATGTTGCGCCAGCGGGTATCTTCAATCTTCGAGCGGTAGTCGAAACCAACCGGACGGAAGAATAAAGAGGCCAGCACCAGAATCATCGCCACGTAGAAGCCGGAAAACGCAGCCGCATAGACCATCGGCCAGGCAGCAAACAGCGCGCCGCCGGCGGTGATCAGCCACACCTGGTTACCGTCCCAGTGCGGAGCGATGGCGTTAATCATGATTCGACGCTCGGTGTCGTTACGACCGAGGAAACGGGTGAGCATGCCCACCCCCATGTCGAAACCATCGGCGACGGCAAAACCAATCAGCAGAATGCCAATCAGTAGCCACCAGATAAAACGCAATACTTCATAATCGATCATTTGACGACTCCTGTCTTAGCGTGCCGACTGAATAGCCGCAGACGACTGTTCAAAGTGATAGCGACCGGTTTTCAGGCTGCTAGGTCCTTTACGGGCAAATTTGAACATCAGGAACAGTTCAGCCACCAGGAACAGCGTATACAAACCACAGATCAGCACCATCGAGAAGATCAGGTCGCCAGCAGTCAGCGACGAGTTGGCGACTGCCGTTGGCAATACTTCACCAATCGCCCACGGTTGACGGCCATATTCGGCCACAAACCAGCCCGCTTCAACGGCAATCCATGGCAGAGGCAGGCCGTAGAACGCCGCGCGCAGCAGCCATTTTTTCTCACCGATACGGTTACGAATCACCGTCCAGAAGGACGCGCCGATAATCAACAGCATCAGTACGCCACACGCCACCATGATACGGAAGGCGAAGTACAGCGGCGCAACGCGTGGGATAGAGTCTTTCGTCGCTTTCTGAATCTGCTCTTCCGTCGCGTCAGCCACGTTCGGCGTATAGCGTTTCAGCAGCAGGCCATAACCCAGATCTTTTTTCACGTCGTTGAATTGCGCGCGTACCGCCGGATCGGTTGCGCCAGAGCGCAGCTGTTCAAGCAGGGAGTACGCTTTCATCCCGTTACGGATACGCTCTTCGTGCTGCACCAGCAGATCTTTCAGGCCGGTAACCTGCTTGTCGACGGAACGTGTCGCGATGATGCCCAGCGCATAAGGAATCTGAATGGAGAAGTGGTTTTCCTGCGCATCCTGGTCCGGAATACCAAACAGCGTAAAGGCAGCAGGTGCCGGCTGGGTTTCCCACTCGGCTTCAATCGCGGCGAGTTTGGTTTTCTGTACGTCGCCCATTTCGTAGCCGGATTCATCACCCAGTACGATAACGGAGAGGATGGCGGCCATACCAAAGCTGGCGGCAATCGCAAAGGAGCGCTTAGCAAAAGCAAAGTCGCGGCCTTTCAGCATATACCAGGAGCTGATGGCAAGAATAAACATCGCACCCGTCACGTAGCCAGAGGCGACGGTGTGCACGAATTTCACCTGCGCAACCGGGTTCAGGACCAGCTCAGAGAAGCTGACCATTTCCATACGCATGGTTTCGAAGTTGAAGTCGGAGGCAATCGGGTTCTGCATCCAACCGTTCGCCACCAGAATCCACAGTGCGGAGAGGTTGGAGCCAAGCGCCACCAGCCAGGTGACAGCCATGTGCTGGACTTTACCCAGACGATCCCAACCGAAGAAGAACAGACCTACAAAGGTAGATTCGAGGAAGAAGGCCATCAGACCTTCGATGGCCAGCGGCGCACCGAAGATATCGCCCACGTAGTGGGAGTAATAAGACCAGTTGGTCCCGAACTGGAACTCCATGGTCAGACCGGTAGCCACACCCAGCGCAAAGTTGATACCAAACAACTTGCCCCAGAACTTGGTCATATCTTTATAAATCTGTTTGCCGGAAAGGACGTAGACCGTTTCCATGATTGCCAGCAGGAACGCCATACCCAGCGTCAGCGGTACAAACAGGAAGTGGTACATCGCGGTCAAGGCAAACTGTAAGCGCGACAGTTCGACTATATCTAACATCATGACTCCTTGCTCATCGCATGAAGACTCCGAGATTGAACCCGTTACCCGGGATTCAAACACATGCCCCAATACAAATTTATTTGTGCCCTGCCTGGTTGCGATTTCATCCTAAGAGGAAATCATCATCAGCAAAGGTTACAAATACGTTAATAAAAAACCCAAATTGATCCCTCGAATATATTACGCCGTAATAACCCTACAATAAACAGGTTTTTGCTGAACTATCTTTACGATTTACGACGTCGATCAATATATAGCGGAGGGGGTACTTTTCATCCAGTTTGATGTGGAGCAATTAAACGCTTTTTTGTCGATATTTCCAAGTTTTAAGTATTGATATAAATCAATATTTACGCTTAATGTTGAATATATGTTTCCACAAACAAACCATGTAGCAATTATGTTAAATTAATGTTCCGCTAATGGAATTTATGGTTAGCCAAAAGATTGATATGAGAAATATAGGTAATAATATTTAACCTCGTCGTCGTTGATAAAAAAACGGTGCCAGTACGTGATTATGTTAATCGGTTCACAGTTATTTTTCGCTAGCACATATTTCGGTATTTTCTAGCGAATGCGTTGTTTTTCCCCTTCCCGCTTATCCCAATCGCCCATTAATTCAATTTATTAATTCAGATATGCTTCAAATGATTGTTAAAAATAATTGAGTTAAAAATAATAACCAATGAAACTATTTTCAGGCAGGCCACAGTTTTCCTTACAGAGGATGTCAGAATAGATGCCAACTAACTGATACTCCACTCACTTTTGCCAAGGAACGCACATGCTGTCTCGACTGACTACCGCCCTGCTTGCCTGCTTTACGATATTGCCCGTTACCCTGCACGCCTACGCCGAAGATGCGGTCGACAAAGCCAATAACCCCCTGCACCTTGCCAGCTCTTTCGCGGTGCAGGATTACTACACGCCTGAAATCGATGGCACCAACCAGCACACCAACGACGTGCTGTTCCGCGCCACTATCCCCATCGACAGTAACGACCTGATCCCGGTGCCGCAAATTATGCGCGTAACGGTGCCGATGGCGACGCGCCCGCAAAGCAGCGGCGGCTACAACAGCGGAGTCGGCGATATCAACCTGTTCGATATTTTTCTGCTCAAGCAGGATGGCGTCAAACTCGGCGTCGGGCCACTGCTAACGGCCAACAGTGCGGCGAAGGATGAACTGGGGACCGGGCAATGGCAGGCCGGGCTGTCGGCGGTGGCGGTCAATACCTCGCCGCGCTGGCTGACCGGGGCGCTGGTGCAGTGGCAAAAAAGTTTTACCGGCGATAACGACCGCGCGCATGTTGAGACGGCGACGCTGCAACCGTTCCTTATCTACAAAATGTCCCGCGGCTGGTTTTTACGCTCCACCGCGATCTGGAGCTACAACGTCAAAAATGATGACTATGTGATCCCACTCGGGCTAGGCGGCGGGCGGGCGATGCTGGTCGGAGACTACATTGTTAACAGTTTTATCGAGCCGCAGTGGACGGTAGCGCACAGAGGGGATTATCAGCCAGAGTTTACGCTGTATGCAGGATTCAGCATCATGCTCAAATAGGCCCGCAATAAGCGCCCTCCGGCGCTTATTGCGTAGTATCAGGCTAGCTTAAGGCTGAAGGTTCTGGACTGACACGGCCGGAATACGGTGGTGCTGTCCGGGGCCGCCTCCTGCTCGCCGTACGGTTTTTCATCCATTCCGGTTTCATGGCACTGGATAACGCGGCGGCTATACGAAACCGCCGCCTCGCAGGATACGCTATCGGAAGGGTTGAACAGCCGCAAAATCACCTCGTCACGATCTTCCGCTTTTTTCAACGCGCTAAGCTGGCAGCCCACCGGCGACATGCTCAACAGGCTATAGCTATCGGGTACGGTGAACCCGGCCTTATTCAGCTTCATCGCATCCCACGGAATTTTGTTATAGCACTGAACGGGGGTAAGCCAGGCGCGCGCCTGCTGTGCCACCCCGGCGTTAAGCGGCGTTCCGCTGTAGCTGAACAGGCTGAAGCGGCAATGTAACGTACCGCGCATCTGGGAATCCGGGACCGGTAGTTTGATCCCTGAAGGGCGGCCAGGGCGCAGTAATAAATCCTCCTTGCCCAACAACCCCACGCCGCGCATCAGCGTTAGAGCAAAGGTTTTTTTCTCCTCGCCAATCACCTCAAATTCCCGTAGCCCTTCGCTAAACAGCGCCAGACCGTTACGCCCCTCCTGCAAGGTCGCGTAATTCAGCAGGTTCCAGACCGGCACCGGCGCTTCCTTCCAGCCCTCCGCCTGCCAGTTCGCCATCGCTTCATCGCGTACCGGGCGCACGACGGTGCCAAACTGGGTATCGGCCAGCACCTCTTTGGTACGGAACGGCGTTGGGATCAGCACACGCACGCGGTGGTCGTCAGCCTGGTTATCGAGGCGGACTTCCACGTCAATACGGCGGGTGTTATGGCTGAGCGTGACCGCTATTTCGACTCCCAGTTCACCGTTACGCTGACGCGCCGTGCGTTCGCTCAGGTTAGCGGGCACCGACATACGATAACGAATCACGGCGCGGCTTTGCCAGGCGTCGTGAATCACCTCATGTGCAAACGCCGTCCCGGCCGAAGTAAGCAGCCACTCTTCTCGTGAGGGGGAGTAATCATACTCATCGCCGTCATCGGCCCCCTCTTCTATCTCCAGCACGCGTTGATAAACAATGCCCGAGTCTTTATCGCGCAGCTGCAAGGTCCCGTCGTCGTTGAGGTCGATTTGCCAGAAGGCATTTTCCAGCAGCGCCTCGGTTGGGGCGGCGGCCGGCAGCTGGTTACCCGCCACATTCGGCTCGATATACAACGTGCAGTAGCCCATCGATGGCAGAATCTGTTTAAGCTGGATGTCGTACTCCATAAACGGTTCATAGTTGCCGTAATGGACAATCTGGCGATCGATCAGCCCCGGGTCGAGCTCCCGCGCCGCGCGAATAAAACAAGGGATCTCATGGCCTTTATTGTCCAGCAGCCGGAACTGGCTTGCGCGCAGGCGAATCGTGGTGTTGATCACCTCTTCGCGCGGCCACGGCATCAGGTTAAACATCACCAATTTGTCCGCATCGCTGTGGGTTATGTTGTCGGTGATTTTGCGCAGGTAGAAGCGAATCAGGTTATCGGCCATGTCTTCCGCCAGCACAAAGCGCGAGACGATTTCCTGATGCACTTTATCGCTACAGCAGCAGCCGATGCTGTCGTGGGCGTGATTTTTTAAGATCTCTTTCCACATTTTTTCCAGCAGGCCGTGGTGATACTCAAACCCTAAGCTCCAGGCCAGCGTGGCGAGCGGTTCCAGCAGGTTAACGATTTTGTTCTCGATGCGGGCGTGGGCGATTTTAATGTCCATACGCGTTGAGCCAATGGTGCGGTGCACGCGCATATATTTACCGTCGATAAACTCCCCTTGCAGGGTCGCCAGCACGTCACGCTGCGCTTCAATCTGCGCAAACACCGTTTCGAAGCGGCTCATCACAACCTGGCGCTGGGGGTATATTTCCCGCAGCTTATCGATGACGGCAAAGATATTTTGCTGTAGCGGCATCTGGTCATGGCCGTTCGGCAGCAGAATCTCTTTGGTTACCGACGCGTTTTCCAGCACCTCGAAGTAGCTGTCTAACCGTTTACGCAGCCCGGCTTCGTCCTCCGGTAAGTACTTACCAATCGCGTAGCCCAGCGGCAGCACCTGGGTCGCGACTTCGCTGCCGTCCTGGCTTTGCCATAAAAATTCGGTTTTATCGCTGCCGTGGCGCTCCGAACAGCCGCGCCAGAACAGCGCGCGGGTAATACCGAAACCGTTATAGATGTGCGGCAGTTGCCCGGACATGCCGAAGGAATCCGGCAGATAGCCGATTTTCATCGGCTCGCCGAAGGCCATGCAGTCGCGAAGGCCGTACATCAGATTACGAACAATCGACTCGCCGGAGACGATGGTGGTGTCGGTCTGCGTATACCAGGGGCCGATAATCAATTTGCCCGCCTCTACCAGCGCCTTCACCCGCGGGCGGTTTTCCGGCTTCACGGCGAAATAATCCTCCAGAATCGCCGTCTGCCCATCCAGCACGTAGTATTTGTAGTCGGTATCCTGCTCGAGGCGAGCGAGGATCTCCTCCATATTATTGACCAGCAAAATACGCGACTCTTCGGTCGTGAAATACCATTCACGGTCCCAGTGCATATGCGGCGTAATGTGAACGCGAGATACTGCTTTCATCGTCGTTTCCTGTTTCATTGTGACTTACGGCATCACGCTATCGGTGACGTACTTCCCCTGCTTTACCGCCCGGCGACGCCACAGCAGCAGCACCACGGTCGAAATCAGCGTGCCCACCAGCGCGGCGCCAAACCACCCCGCCGCCGCCACGAAGGCGTTCATTCCGGCATGCTGGAGTAAAAAGAGGGAGAAAATCCCGGCCCCCGGCGTGGAGAGACCGATGCCCATCGCGCCGATAATCGCGCCGGTTGCCATCGAACCGAGTACAAACGAGCCAATCACCCGCAGCGGATCTTCAATCGCCATCGGAATGGCTCCTTCGGTAATGCCCGCCAGGCCAAGCAGCCAGGTGGATTTACCGGTTTCAATTTCAAAGGCTTTAAACAGCTGCGGCGCGATCAGGGTGGAGGCGGTGACGGTAAAGGCCGAGACCATTTTTACCGAGGCGAAGATGGCATACGGCCCGTACACGCCGTTGGCCATCGCCCCCAGGCAGAAGGCGTAGGCGGCTTTGTTCACCGGGCCGCCTAAATCAAACGAGCACATAAAGCCGAGGATCACGCCCAGCAGCAGCGCATTGGCGCCCGACAGCCCGTTGAGCCAGGCGGTCAGCGAATTATTGATCCACGCCACCGGCTCGCCGATCACAAACAGCATCAGGCTGCCAGCCGCCAGCGTGCCGATCACCGGATAGAGGTAATAGGTGAGAAAACCGTTGAAGCGGTTGCTCAGGCGAATGTGGTTTTTCACCCAGCACATCAGGTAGCCGGCAATTAAGCCGCCCGCCACCGCGCCTAAGAAACCCGCGCCAATCATATTGGCGGCAAGGCCAGCGGCGAAGCCTGGCGCCAGCGCCGGTTTATCGGCCAGCGAATAGGCGGTGTAGGCGGCCAGCACCGGCACCATCAGCGTGCCAAGCATGCCGCCGCCGAGCTTGCGGTACATCCACAGCCATGAATTTTCGAGGTCGAAAAGGTGTTGCAGGCCAAAAATTTGCGCCAGCAGCACCGCCACCGCCAGCACCGTCCCTCCGGCGACAATCAGCGGCACGGCAAAGGAGATACCGCTCAGCAGCGCCTGCTTTAGCTCGGCCTTTATCCCTTTTTTAACCTCCTGCGGCGGCTGGGCTTGCCGCTGCCCGGCAATAGGTTCCAGCGCCAGCGCCTGTTTGATCAGCGCCTGAGCATGGCGCAGCGGTTCCGCCACCGGCACGGAGAGTGACGGAATGCCGTCAAAGCGCTCGCGCTCTTTAATCGCCACCTCGGCGGCAAAAATGCAGGCGTGGGCCGCGTTCAGCTGCTCCACGGTTAGCCGCCCTTCAATGCCGTTCGCCCCCTGCTTTTCCACCACCACGTTGACGCCCAGCTGCCGCCCGGCCTTTTCCAGATACTCCGCGGCCATATAGGTGTGGGCGATGCCCGCCGGGCAGGCGGTAACGCACACAATCGTCGGCGCATCGCGACTGGCGCTATTAGCCTGCGCCTGCGGTTCCGCATCCAGCGCGGCGAGCAGCGCCTCTGCGCTGGACGCCGCCATCACGCGCTCGCGCAACGCATCATCGGCCAGACGCGTCGTCAAGGTGGTGAGGATCTGAATATGCGTTGAGCCCGCTTCATCCGGCGGGATCGCCAGCAGGAAGATCATCTCGACGGGTTCCGGCCCGTCTACGCCTTCCCATGCCAGCGGTTCGCAGAGCGTCGCCACGGCGAAAGCGGCCTCTTTTACCGCGTGACTTTTGCCATGCGGCACCGCCAGGCCCTCGCCCAGCGCCGTCGGCCCCAGAGATTCACGGTGGAAGACTTCCGTCAGGTAGGCGTCAGCATCGGTAATTTTGCCAAGCTCGGCCAGACGCTGCGCGAGCTGACGAATGGCATCGTCACGATCGGTGAATCTCGCTTGCAAACAGACCGCACGGGGATGGGACAGGGTCGTCAGGTTCATCATGATCCTCACAGGATTGTCATTGTTATGTGCGGGCATTGTGTCAGACAAAATAATACATTTGCGTGATCACTTTCACTAACTCATGATAATTTGTATTTAAATTGTATTATTTACTATTGCAAAGATGTCGGCATAATCAGCGTAAAAGGTCTTAACCAATTCATACAAAAGCGAAAAGTGATGAGTAAAAAACCGATGTATCGCCAGATAGCGGACGCACTACGCGAGCAGATCGCGCGCGGCGCGTTAAGTCCCGGCGATGCGCTGCCCACCGAGTCGGCGCTGCAAACCACCTTTAACGTCAGCCGCGTGACCGTCCGGCAGGCGCTCAAGCTACTCACGGAACAGGGCATTATTGAGAGCATTCAGGGCAGCGGCTCGTACGTGAAAGAAGAGCGCGTCAATTACGATATTTATCAGCTCACCAGCTTCTACGAGAAACTGGCCGACCGGCAGGTGGACACTCACAGCGAGGTCAAGGTTTTTGAAGTGATCCCCGCAGGCGAGGCGCTGGCGGAGCAGCTACAGCTCGCCCCGCAGGATAAAGTCTGGCACGTCAAACGCGTTCGATTTATTAAGCAGAAAGCCGTCACCGTGGAAGAGACGTGGATGCCGCTGGTGCTGTTTCCGGATCTCACCTGGGAAGTGATGGAGAATTCGAAGTATCACTTTATTGAGACGGTGAAAAAGATGGTTATCGATCGCAGCGAGCAGGAGCTGATTCCGGTGATCCCGGACGAGGAGACGGTCGCCATGCTCGGAATGCCGCCCGGTAAGCCGGTGCTGGAAAAAATCTCGCGCGGCTTTCTGCAGGATGGGCGCATTTTCGAATACAGCCGCAATACCTTTAAGAGCGACGACTATAAATTCACGCTGGTCGCCAGACGACGCCATTAAAAAAGGCCGCCCAGGGGCGGCCAACCATGTCGAAACTAGACATATAAGGCTCCCTCTTTCCCTGTATACAGCGGGAATTCGATGAGGGAGCAGAGAGGATTACTTAATAACGGACTTCAGCGCTTCGCCGATATCGGCCAGGCTGCGAACGGTTTTCACGCCAGCCGCTTCCAGCGCCGCGAATTTCTCGTCAGCGGTACCTTTACCACCGGCGATAATCGCACCGGCGTGGCCCATACGTTTGCCTTTCGGCGCGGTGACACCCGCGATGTAGCCAACCACCGGCTTGGTGACGTGATCTTTAATGTAAGCCGCCGCTTCTTCTTCCGCGCTACCGCCGATCTCACCGATCATCACGATCGCTTCGGTCTGCGGATCGTCCTGGAACAGCTTCAGGATATCGATGAAGTTAGAGCCCGGGATCGGGTCGCCGCCGATACCGACGCAGGTAGACTGGCCGAAGCCGTAGTCGGTGGTCTGCTTAACCGCTTCATAGGTCAGGGTACCGGAACGGGAGACGATGCCCACTTTGCCCGGCTTGTGAATGTGGCCCGGCATGATGCCGATTTTGCATTCGCCCGGGGTGATCACGCCTGGGCAGTTCGGGCCTATCATGCGTACGCCCGCTTCGTCCAGCTTCACCTTCACGGTCAGCATATCCAGCGTCGGGATACCTTCGGTGATGGTGATAATCAGTTTGATGCCCGCGTCGATCGCTTCCAGAATGGAGTCTTTGCAGAACGGTGCCGGAACGTAGATAACGGTGGCGGTTGCGCCAGTTGCTTCTACCGCTTCACGCACGGTGTTGAACACTGGCAGACCCAGGTGAGTGGTGCCGCCTTTACCTGGCGTTACGCCGCCAACCATCTGCGTGCCGTAAGCAATCGCCTGTTCGGAGTGGAATGTCCCCTGGCTACCGGTGAAGCCCTGGCAGATAACGTGGGTATCTTTATTAATTACAACTGACATTATTTCCCCTCCACTGCGGCATCAACATGCTGAGCTGCATCCGTCAGACTTTT
>NZ_JBKDZH010000067.1:0-5378 GCF_047971185.1 Kluyvera sp. | reverse complement strand
CTTTCACTGATGTAACGTGGAGGAAGGCTATCATCTGGAAGCGTTTTTAGACTTCGAGTACCAGTTTTTGGGACTACAGGAATAACTGAGTGATCATCATGAGCACTACCAAGTAGTGATGGAATGTTTTGCAACATTATACTATGGGTGACGTGGCCTGACCCACTGCCTGAGATGTCATTTATGTACTGGTCAAAGTTATCGAAATCGCTATGAAACAAGGATGGCACAGAAGGGTTGCGAATAATCTGTGCTGTCAACAAGCTAGATGCTTCTTCTAAAGCTGTAGCAAGTGCTGTTTCCAGCTCAAGTCCAAAGGAATAGCTTTCTGCACGTCCAAGTTTATTCATTAATGTGTTCAGCTGGGCACTTCTGTATAGGTGTCGTAGTGTCATGCATACCATAATGTGCTTCGGCAACTTCCACTGACCATTCGTTACAGCACGGCAAAGATCTTGCCCAAGGGAAGAAAAAAGTCTCTAATTTCTCTGAACCCAGTGCAGACCCATGTCCACTGATCAGTGTGCTCAGAAAGCGTTGTAGTTCGATCGGTACTGAGTTTTCTACTGGTTGCAAGTAAGATGCAGTTGGTGGCCACGGAAGCTCATCAGCCTCTTCAAACGTGTCCTTTATAATATTCCTTAGAAGAATGCCAGCGTCATCAATTTTGTCACTACATCCAAAAAGGTACCCACTCCGCACTGCTTCTGCAAGACTTGTCGTCTCAGTGCTAAACTCAAGGTCTGTCTGAAGTTTACCTCCAGATCTACCCAGCCCGATAAAGGCAATCTTGGTACCATACACATCATCATTCATCAGCCTACATTTCAGTTTTTGTGTCTCATAGTTCGGGTTTGAAAATGGTGTTTCAGACAGGTATTCAACATGCAAATCCCTAAGATCTGTCATTTTCACTATTTCTTTGTTAAGTACAATATTCTTGTCAATGACTTTACAGAGTTTATTGAAGCAGTTTGAGTGTGTTTCATCAATGTATTGTGCTTGTTCTTTTCTCAGTGGATCTGGACTACGCCATTTGCCACGGTCACAGTACTTCATTCGACAAGCTTTGTGGTACTTTGCTTCACATCCAAAGAGATCCTTTCCTCGAATTTGCCGAGCTAGGTCCTCATCTTTCCGTTCCTCTGCCGGTTTAACAATCGTTGGTCCTCCGCCATGTTCCAAGCTAGACAGACCCTCAGTTGTCCATGCATTTCCCTTTTTCGCCTTTTTACGACCAAACTGTTGACAAAATATACAGGTTGGTTCAAACAGAATGTTATCACCAGTGCACTTTTTTCGACTCGACCTCCGATCTTCTGGATTTGATGAGTGAGCACCAGGTTTCAACCGGCTAAGGTTCATTGTGAACCTTTGATAACGCTCACGATGATATCCATCTAATTCTCCAAATTCATCTGGAATTCTGTCACATATCTCTTGCATGCGATTTGGCGACCCAATGGGCTGTGACAGACGCTGGTCTCGTATGCTGCATATCGACGAAAATCTTCCGTCAGGGTCATCAACTTCTGCTGAAAAGACAAAACTAGAGAAGTTTGAGCTGTCTGTATGGATGATGCAGTTGCCCTGCGTAGGCCGTTGAGTCATGTCTCTCTCACAGCTCGCCTTGCGCTTCAGCATTATGGTGGCTTAACTGCAACAAATGAATAAACAGAGGATGTCTTACACACAGTGAACAATAGCGCAAGTATAAACGGTGGTCATTTTACTAATCTGGCTGGAAGCTGTCAAGCTATCCGCAGCAGAGCAATGCAGTTTCATTCACGAAAAAAGACCAACAAAAGTTATTTTCCAGCAATAACTCACTTACATAACTTCTTTAAACCCTGTCTACTTTAAAGTTAAAATTTCAAATAAAATAGGATACTCCACAATCAGTTCTCCAATAATATTGGAGAACTGAACTGATTACACACCTTATAACTAGTCCTTGCATGATGACCTTAAAACTAACATGCAACATGCACCAACCTCGTCATCTTGAGTGCCATACAGGTAGACGTCTGTGCGCTGCAATGGAAAAAAATTGTACATACTAGTAGCACTGTCTGTACTGGATATGTCATTGTGGTGAAAGGAAATTTCATTATATTTTCGCTGTTGATTACCTATGCGATAACCTACATTATTAGAATAACATGTAGAAGTAGTAAAATAGGTATGTTAATGCAACTTTTACTGGCTGTTAAAATTTATAGGGATCTCTGTTGAAAACCTACGATACTTTCAATGCCAGTTGTGTATATATATGTTTTTCTCACAGTTTTATAAGACTGAATTTAGTTTGTTGTTGTTCTTTCCCAATGAGTTATCCTTAAACATGGATGGGTCAGCAAAGTCAGAACATATGTTTTTAATTTATTTTAGGCCATAATTGTATCATCTGACCTTTCTTCGGCAAGTACAGTATTGGTAAATAACCAGGTGTCAGATTGTAGATGAAGTTAATATGTCATGACCTTTTGACCCCTCCTGACCTTATTACTGATTCAGTTTGGATGCTTTACATACCACATGAAAGTACATTCCTAGAGCTGCAATTTGGTGGGTAGAATGTTACTCTAGCTCAAATGGTTCCCGAGTTGTGACCATTTCATTTTCATCTACTCCAAAACCTGGTAACTGACTTGTCTGTAGATGTTGAGTAAATAACACCACGGCACCATTATTGAGTAACAGTTTATTCAGTGGTAACATTCCTATTTTCAAAATATAGGCATTTAGCAACAAGATGAAACTGGTTTCGTCAATTGGTGGTGGTGGGGGGGGGGGTCAAGGTGGGCCCCTCCAGCCCACGGACTATTAGGTTATGGTTACTGTGCACTGTAGCTCCACACCTCTTTCTTTACCTCACTGATATTTCCCTCATTAGTCTCACATATTTCTTGACTTCTCCATGAATACTTCTGGATAATATTTACTGGTGAGAGGGCACCATGTTCCTCTGTCAGGGCCTCTGCAGCATCTGCAATAAATGCTCCTGCAAGCAGAGCAAGCTGCTGTATATAACTGGTGGGGCTGACTAACTTAATAGTGATGGGTTATTAATTTACCAGCAGTGCTAAGGCTTTAGTGATGATGCGTTAAACATAGGTTACTAATTTTAGGTTACTATTTTAGGTTACTATTTCTTAAAGAGGGAGGGATGGTGACCCCAAAGACATGCGTTCGCGTCCCGCCGCAGCCAGCTGGCAATTTTTAACCATCACTAAGTGACGGAAGATAACCCACATGCTGTCCAGATCTTGTCAACCCTAACTTCAGCGACTTAAGTCAAGAGGAGCACTGGGGTGAATAAGGTGGTTAGCTATGAAGTAGTCAGGCACAGGGACATGGTTATATCTGGAGATGCAGACACGGGCACACTTGCTCACAGAAAAGAGAGAGACCCCAAGACAGACTCCTTCGGTACAACACAAAAATGTCGTTTTGTAATGAAAGACTTGGAATTCAACAAGGAGTTACAAGATCGACATCCCTGTTTAAGAAGGTGACATGTAAAATTATGAAAACCTTAGAAGAAAAAGATTTAGGCTTCAGAAATGATGTATTAAAAATTGGCTCACTCTTCTCTGGTGATGATGCCTTACTTCTGTTTTCCTGCATTTCGTCATATCGGCCTCATTAGGACAAGTACCCTAACTGATCCTCATATTCAAAATATTCAATTTATTCGCTTTCAGATAGTTTCGGACAGGACCTTTAGTGGAAGATGCTAGAGCTTGCTGGGGCACAGCGAGTCAGCGAGTCCGGCTCAGCGAGTCGGCCAGTTCAGCGAGTCTACTCGCCATGTCCGCTATATAAGGAGCGTCATCTCCGCGAGCCCTTCAGTTCAAAACTGACCTCAGCAGGAAACGGACCCCAAGTGGAGCTCCTGTAAGGTAAGAACTCACTTCCCAAAGGGTTTGCCCTGGGAAGGCAAGCTCCTAGAGCTTGCCAGCACACCTAAGGTGTTGCTACTTTAGCTATTCCTAGTTAATAGCGTTGTTACCTTACTCGCTGAGTAGCTGAACTCGCTGAGTAGCTGGGCTCGCGAATGAGCACCACTAACCGCATAGCTAGCAGAGTAGTTGAATGCCCCAATCTGGTGTTTCCTGACGAGAGTCGGAAATACCTTATTACCGCTCGCTGAGTAGCTGACGAGCTCGCTAGTCAGCACCGCAGACCAACTGGCTACCCAGTACAGCTTCTTCTGAAGTATGCTAGCTAAAACTAACATACGTTCTTTCTTCACTAAGGATACAGCAAGCAATTCAAGCCACGTTACCCAGCTACTCGGCACAGCTACTCGCCATGCTCCGGGGAACGCTACGAATTTTTAGGCCTCTAGGACTCCTGTCAACTATAGGCACCGTAAGGTGTTATGTAAGCTATTTTTAGCGACTTTTAAGATTAGTTTCGACATGTCCCCTTCATTCCACAGGCACAATGGAAAACGGACACTGTAAGAGATGCTCGGAGACTCACCCCTGCCCTCGCCACTCCCTCTGCTGCATCAAAGGCTCCAGAAACAGAAAAGGGAAGGGTGAGCGTTTCTTGACTTATGACCCACATCGCTGCATGATTTGTCAAGCCTACATCGCTGAAAGTACGATTGGAGTCGCTGCCGCACAAGCAGAACTGCGGAAACATTTTATAGTGATTCGAGGGCATCGGCAACGCTCCCACTGCCCTAGTTCAGAGCTGATGAACTTCTTCTCCAGCGAGGAAGAACCCATTCGGCTACTCGCCCTTGCCCAATACACACCACCATCACCACATGCTCACAGTAAGTTCTCCAACTGCGTGGTATTACTTTACCTGAGCTACTTCAGTTTACGTTCCAACATTGAAATATAATGTTGTCACTTATACTATAGCAAGGCTATCGATTAGTCCCTGTCTGATCTCTAGCTTCACACATCCAACAGCCCGCTCTCTTCCTGCCACAGGCAGGTCGAGCAGTGCGGACCCTCATGCATCGCCAGCCTCGCTCACTCACAGCGAGGCATTGCTGCAACACCCTCGCAGCGAGGCAAGCCATGCATCACACCAAGCCTCGCCCACGGCGCTCCCTAGCACTTCGCTGCAAGAGTCTAGCCATAAGTGTCTTGTTTCTATCACGAAACAAACCACTTTATATTTAACATGCTTTGAGATAGTATGATATTGCAATACTGCCTTGTCATCTCTTATCTCTTATTTCCCCTGCGTTCAGCGAGGCAATCACTAATTGCTCTCTATTTTCACAGGCAGAGCTGCCACCATTCCAACGCAGGATCCAAAACCAGCTACCCAGGCGGATGCCCTCCGCCAGGCGTTAGCCTCTATCATGCCAGACCCTGCACCCGAGCCTCTCGCGGTGGTGCAGAGCT
>NZ_JBKDZH010000066.1:0-20627 GCF_047971185.1 Kluyvera sp. | reverse complement strand
TTAGCGGTCATGCCATCTACTTCGGCCTGTGGCGCCGTTGTGGGCTCATCGACCGGAACAGACTCAATGGGGCCATCCGATTCAGGGGAAAGATACGAGAGAAGAAGCGACCCAAGGTGATAGGGTGGGTTATTGCCGCCTTGCCATTGGGGAAATAAAAGTCTGAGCGTTTTACTGGTCATAATTTGCCTTTGCTTGTTTTGACAACAGACTGATTAGAAAGAATCACAAATCAGTCGTGAATGAACATTCATTCATTTTTACGTTGTTAACGCTTCATTGCAAACAGCACGGCACGTTAAGTTAAAACAAAAGGAAAAAATCATTTTTGCAGCCAGGTTCAATCTATGTCCGCGTATGGCACACAGCAGATCTTCTGACTAAACTGAAGGTCCACTTTGAGCGAGAAGCGGATGTTAATTAAACAAATTTTTACATCTTTACCACAATTTTTGTTGTCTAGAAGATATAACCAGTTTTAGTCTTAATTTCATCATAACTTATCATGCTTGGAGTGTTATTTTGATAGACAGACTCGACCACTTAGTGCTGACATGTCACTCAATCGAAAAATGTGTGGACTTTTATACTCGAATACTGGGTATGGAGGTAACTATGTTTAAAAATAATCGTCGAGCACTTATTTTTGGTAACCAAAAAATAAACATCCATGAATATGGTAAAGAATTTGAACCTAAGGCTCACCTACCAGTTCCCGGATCGCTTGATCTCTGTTTTATAGTCAGCAAGTCAATTCCCGAGATTCTTTCACATCTTTCAGAACAAAATGTTCAAGTGCTTGAGGGTCCCATAGAAAGAACTGGTGCAAGAGGGAATATAATTTCTGTATATATTCGTGATCCAGACTTAAATCTTATAGAGTTATCAGTATACAAATAAATAGTTGCAGCTCTACACGAATTCATGTGGCTCGTTTGCATAGGGGGCTAATATTGTCAGGGTTTAAATACAAAAATGAACCTCATACATCCCCTTTCAAATGAATATATTATCTTTGCCATGAGCCTTGATAGGGCATATAGTTCGCAGCTGGCAGAATTGAGAATTTGATTGATTTTAATTTGCGACATTAAGATAACCAAATGAAAATAAAGGAGTATCTATGATTTCAACAAGCCTGATTGCGATTGCTGCAGTTCTTGTCATGGGGGTTATGAGCCCTGGGCCAAGCTTCATTTATGTTGCCCGAAATGCTGTTGTCCATTCAAGATTACATGGGTTGGTAACTGCCCTCGGTACTGGTGTGGGGGCGGCAACATTTTCTCTTATGGCGATGCTGGGATTACAGCAAGTTTTAAATGCTGTTCCTGAATTATTTATCGCGATGAAAGTTTTCGGTGGAGCATATCTTATTTGGTTAGCAGTTAAGATTTTCAGAACTGCTTCGCAACCTTTGACGCTATCAGTAAATCCTAATGCCGAAAGTAAATCTTTGTGGAAGACATTTCGGGATGGTCTTTTTACACAATTGAGTAACCCTAAAACAGCTATTGTTTTTGCCTCAATATTTACGGCATTGCTACCTGCTGACATTCCGACAGGATATTATTACGTCATCCCCGCAATGAGCTTTATTATTGATGCAGGTTGGTATTCTCTTGTTGCGCTGCTGTTGTCTGCCGAACATCCACGGAGAGTATATCTTAGGATTAAGGGTCAGGTAGATAGAGTCTCTGCGACAATATTAAGCTTTCTAGGTTTCAAACTAATCATATCATCATTTTCAAAGTGACAACGCCTCAACTTTTTGGCTTAGTGCCGAGTAGTAAAGATATCAGTAATTCGAAAACAGCAATGTCCGCTTCTGGCACAAAGCGGAAGCTCATGAACTAGAGGCACAACTCTTCCCCGTAGGGAAAGAAGTCCACGGTAAAATGCTTCAGCTAGAGGGGCAGCTCTAAGATTGCCCCTCAATACTGGATTGAGTTCTAACCAGATTAACGTAATCAATATCAAATTTTCTCCTGGATTTTAGGACACCAAAACACCAGTGGATCAGTTTCCTCATTAAAGCCCCTATAGCTACCATTTTAGCCTTACCATTCAGGCATAAACGTTCATACATAGATTTCATCACTATGTTAAATCTCAGACCGCAGAGTGCAGCAAGATACAACTTGGCTCTGATTTCCGGAGGCCCAATTTTAGACATCCGCGAACGGCCTCTGACGGAAGTACCAGAGCGTTTCTCAACAGGAGCAACACCCAAGAATGCCGCTGCTTGCTCTGCAGTTCTAAAGTCATGTGAGCGTAAAATAACAAGCATATTGAGCCCTAATTGTGGCCCAACTGATTTAATTGAAGTCAGGAGTTCATATTCCTCTTTAAGAACGATATGTTTTTCAATATGCTGCTTAAGCATCAGCTCAATTGTTTTCAGCTCATCATTCAATCGTGCCAGCATACTTTCTGCAGAGATGATAATGGCTTCCGGTGTGTGTGTAGCACGATATTTCTCCAGCCGATTTTTCTCTCGGGTAGCATCGCTGACCAGAAGATCCCTGCGTTTAAGGAGAGCACTTAGATGGCGAATTTCTTCTGCTGGGGGAGTCCATGCTTCAGGTTGCTTTAAAGCGCCATAACAAGCCAGCATCCAGGCATCGACCTTGTCGGTTTTGGTCAGAATATCCATGCCTCGGGCAAATTTGCGCGTGCGATGAGGGTTAGCCAGAGAAACTGTCCCTCCTGCCAGATGCAGCCCTGTGGCTAGTAACTCATGGTACACACCTGTCGCCTCCATAATGATGTGAGCATCAATTAGCGCGCAATTATGATGCTCAAGCCATTCCGTGATGATGTGTACTGCCTTGAAATCGTTTTTAATCTTTTTTGTCTTTAACCGGCCACGGACACCTTCACGCATCAGGCAGATATCCAGTGTTTTTTTACTTACATCTATTCCTAGTTGGTACATTCCCGTATCTCCTTTCACATAACCATCACGCCGTTCGCCTTGTTCATTCAGAGTCGAGCTCCTGGTAACCGTTCAAGATTATTGCTGGCGTGAAAGGTGAAGCGAAGGGCCATCAGCTGCTAAGCAAGGTTTACCTTCGGAAGGGGGACTAGCTCACTTCGCTTCATATGGTAGTAGCTAACCACCATGTGCCTATTACATACAAGGAAGGGGGGCAAAACCGCTTAACTCATCAGGCTGACCTGGGCGGCCACAATGCGCCAGCCGTCGGCAAAACGTACCCAGGTTTGCTGCTGGCGGCCAATTCGCTCGCTGCCTTCACGGGTGAATTCGGTGCTGCACACTGCGTAATCCTCGCCGTAGGTGGTGATGACGGTGTGCCGCAGCGTACGCTGCAACCCGGCGGCGGGGCGGGCGGCGCGAAAGGCGCGGATTTCGTCAATGCCGTACAGATTCTCTCCCGCACCTAACCGCACCGTGCGCGGATCGTGCCAGAACAAGGCATCCAGCACCGCAATATCGTTGCTGACCAGCGCCGCTTCGTAGCGGTAAAACGCTTCGGTCACTTCGGCGTGAATCTGCGGCAGGTTAATCTGTTCTGAGTTCATCATACGGCTATCTCCACGGCGCGGGCGTCGGTGATGCCCATCTCTTCCAGCACCCGCGCTACGCGCAGGCAGGCCTGTTCATTAAACGGTGCGGCAATCAGCTGGAGGCCAATCGGTAGCCCTCCGGAGGTGCGTAGCGGTACCGTGACGACCGGCAGGCCGAGGAAGGAAATCGGCTGCGTCAGCATGCCCATGCTGGCGCGGATTGGCAGGGATTGGCCATTAATCGCCATGGTTTGCTCACCGATGGGCGTCGCGCTGCACGGCGTGGCCGGGGCAATCAGCACGTCGGCCTGGTCGAATAAGGCGGTAAACGCGTGCTGCGCATAGCGGCGAAAACGCTGGGCCTGAATGTACCAGGCGGAGGGGATCATCGCGCCCGCCAGCAGACGTTCGCGAGAGTGTGGTTCAAAGCGCTCCGGCTGGCTGCGCAGGGCGGGGAGATACTGATTCCCGCCCTCGGAGGCGCTGAGAATAAACGCCGCCGAACGGGCCAGCTCGGCCTGCGGAAAGATCAGCTCATCCTGCACGTCGAGGGCCTGCGCTACCCGGTCGACGGCGGCACGCGCATCGTGGCTGCACCAGCGGGTGAAATAGCCGCCCAGCGTGGCGCAGCGCAGCCCCTCAAGGCCACGCGACAGCAGGTTGGCCGTGCGATCGCTGGCTTTATCAGCCTGAAAACCATCGGCGGGGTCGCGCCCCTGTAGCGCATCGTAGACTGCAGAGAGGTCGCTCACGCAGCGGGCGAACGGGCCAATATGGTCAAGGCTGGCCACGAACGGGTGGCTGCCGGACCGCGATAACCGGCCAAACGTGGGTTTCAGACCGAAGATGCCGCACAGCGACGCCGGAACGCGGATAGAACCGTTGGTATCACTGCCGAGCGAGAACGGCACCAGCCCTGCGGCCACCGCTGCCGCCGAGCCGCCGGACGAACCGCCGGCGATCCGCGCGAGATCGTGCGGGTTGCGGGTGGCGCCATAGTGGCTATTTTCGGTGGTGAACCCATAGGCATAGGCGTCCATATTCAGCATCCCGGAAAGCATCGCCCCGGCGCTGTGCAGCTGGCGCACCGCCCAGCTATCGACGGTCGCCGCTGGGCGATCGCTCAGTAACGCCGCCCCGGCCAGCGTCGTATGGCCCGCCACATCGAACAGATTTTTGACCGCGTAGGGCACCCCGACCAGCGGGGGAAGGGGCCGGGATTCTCGTCGCAGCGTGTCGATATTCTCCGCTTCGGCAAGCATCCGCTTTTCGCAGATATGGGTCCAGGCGTTGAGCTGGGGGTTAGCCTGCGCAATACGCGCCAGCGTGTGCTGGGCTAACTCTATGGCGCTGAATTCGCCGCGCGTCAGCCCGCGCTGGATGTCGTGGATGGTCATCTCGGGTAGCTTCATGCCTTATACACTCCGGCAATCTCGACGCGGTCGTCGAGGGGAAAGGCCATTAGCGGCTCGGCCATGGCGGCGATACGGCTGAATTGCAGCCTCAGCTCCGTACGCCGGGTGTCGTCCAGCGCCAGCGCCAGCAGCTGTTCCATTTGCTGGAGGTAAGCCTCCCAATCGGCTTGTGGTGTGTTCATGATCGATTCCTCGCTCGTCGGTGGGGATAGTCCCCAAAGGTTGCAAAAGCCGTTCCATATCTGAACGTAAAGTTTCATGCGTCGACGGCAGCGCGCTTTTTTCACGAACTGGCATGCATTGTGAAAGCGGTTAACGGTATAGTGCGATGAAACGAAAGTTACAGAGGTCTTATGCAACAGCTTGATGAACGACTAAAAGCGCAGTACGCGTCGTTATCGCCGCAGGAACAGCGGGTGGCGGATTTTATCTTCGATCATTTTGACGACCTGATTAGCTATAACAGCGCCGAGCTGGCGCAGCTTAGCGGCGTTTCGAAGGCCACGGTCAGCCGCCTGTTTAAACGTCTGGGCTATGACAAATACAAAGAGATGCGCGATGAGCTGCGCACCCTGCGCCAGAGCGGGATGCCGCTGACCGATAACCGCGATGCGGTGCAGGGCAATACGCTGCTGGCGCGGCACTATAAGCAGGAGATGGCCAATCTGACCCAGTGGGTTAACGCGCTCGACCCGCAGCAGTTTGCCGAGGCGCTTCAGGCGCTGGTCGCCGCCCGGCGAGTGGTGATTATCGGCATGCGCAACGCCTATCCCGCGGCGCTGCACCTGCGTCAGCAGCTTTTACAGGCGCGCGGGCAGGTGCTGGTACTGCCGCAGCCGGGGCAAAGCTTGAGTGAGGAGCTGGTCGATTTAACCGCCGAAGATCTGGTGGTGGTGATGGCCTTTCGCCGCCGCCCGCGCATTATTCGCCCGCTGCTGCAACAGCTACAGGCCAGCGCTATCCCGGTGCTGTTGATGTGCGAGCCGCAGGCCCACGGGCTGTTTCCGCTGGCGCGCTGGCAGCTTTGCGCACCGCTCGATAGCGTTTCGGCCTATGACAGCTACGCCGCGGTCAACAGCCTGATCAATCTGCTCGCCAACGCCTTTTTGCACGAAATTCTCGACAAAGGGCGTCCGCGTATTCACGAGATTGCCACCCTTTATCAACAGCTGGATGAGCTTGAGCAGCGCTAATGGGGCACCAGCGTGGTGTTTTGCCTCTTTTTGGTGCATTTTATTCCGAGGGAAACGCGCCGTCGTTTCCTTTTTTATGGCACGTTTTCCTTTCTATGTTGCCTGATTAAACGGTCAGTAGCGGTTCAGGGGATGTTCAGAATTATCTGGCACATTAGTTGCAAAAGTAATTCATAAGAATCTTTTGTTTCATGCTAACGTAACGGGTAAACATCATGAAGAAACTGTTGATCGCACTGGCCGGGGCCGCTTGTCTGTTCACTAACCTGACGGTGGCGAAGGCTGACCAGCTGCAGGATATCGAGAAACGCGGCGTGATCCGCATTGCGGTGCCGCAGGATTTCCCGCCGTTTGGCTCGGTGGGCACCGACCTCCAGCCGCAGGGCTATGACATCGACACCGCGCGCTACCTCGCCAAAGCGATGAAGCTCAAGCTGCAGCTGGTGCCGGTGACCAGCGCCAACCGCGTGCCGTATCTGCAAACCGACAAAGTTGACCTGGTGATTTCCAGCCTCGGCAAAAACGCCGAGCGCGAGAAGGTGATCGATTTCAGCCGCGCGTACGCACCGTTCTTCCTTGGCGTGTTTGGCCCGAAAGGCGCAGAGCTGAAAGATGCGGCGGCGCTGAGCGGCAAAAGCGTCGGCGTCACCCGTGGGGCGGTAGAGGATATGGTGCTGAGCGGCGTCGCGCCGAAAGAGGCGCAGATTAAGCGCTACGAAGATAACAACACCACGCTATCGGCCTATTTATCCGGTCAGGTGCAGTACGTGGCCACCGGCAACCTGGTGGTGGCGGCCATCTCGCGGCAGAACGCCGACAAAGCGCCGGTGCCGAGCTTTATGCTGAAAGACTCGCCGTGCTTTATCGGGCTGAAAAAGAACGAGCCGGCGCTGAAGGCCAAAGTGGATGCGCTGATTGAGCAGGGCATCAAGGACGGCACGTTAAACGGGCTGTCTGAGAAGTGGCTGAAAGCGCCGCTGCCGGCCAGCCTTGGCGTGTAAGGCCGGACAATGACGGAGCAACTTGATTTCTCTGCGCTCTGGCCGCTGTGGCCGGAGCTGCTGGCGGGGCTGTGGGTGACCGTGCAGCTGACGGTGCTGGCGACGATTGGCGGCCTGACCATCGGCATCTTTGGCGCCGCCATCCGCAGCGGGCGCGCCACCTGGTTCAGCCGGATGTGGGGCGGGTATGTCGAACTGATTCGCAATACGCCGTTTGTGGTGCAGCTGTTTTTTATCGTCTTCGGTTTGCCCAATCTGGGGCTAAAGATGACGGCCGGCGAGGCCGCGCTGCTGGCGATGATCGTCAACCTGGGCGCTTACAGTACCGAAATTGTGCGCGCCGGGATTCAGGTGACGCCAAAAGGGCAGTGGGAGGCGGGGCGCGTGCTGGGGCTGAGCAGGGCGCAGACCTTTGTTCAGGTGATCTTACCGCCCGCGTTACAGCGTATTTATCCGGCGCTGGTGAGCCAGTGCATCATCGTGATGCTGGGGTCATCGGTGGTATCGCAGGTCTCTTATGAAGAGCTGACCTTTGCCGCCAACCTGATTCAGTCGCGTACCTTCTTAAGCTTCGAGGTGTATCTGGTGACGACGGGAATTTATTTAGTGCTGTCGATAACAATGCGCCAGCTGATGATGGCGGCAGGCCGGAAATGGCTGGGGGTACAGGCATGATGACCACCTTTACCGATTGGGACATTGTCCGCAATCTGCTGCTGGCCGGGCGCTGGACGGTGCTGCTGTCGCTGGTGGCGTTTCTCGGCGGCGCGCTGGTGACGCTACCGCTGCTGCTGCTGCGTCTGACCGGCGGCAAGCAGATCAAGCGCCTGATACGCGGCTATATCGAACTCTTTCAGGGCACGCCGCTGCTGATGCAGCTGTTCCTGGCTTTTTTCGGCGTGGCGCTGTTTGGTATCGACGTTTCGGCGTGGACCGCGGCCTCGCTGGCGCTCACCTTCTACACCAGCGCCTTTTTGCTGGATATCGGTTTTGGCAGTATCCGCGCCTTGCCGAAAGGCCAGTGGGAAGCCTCGCGCTGCCTGGGGCTGAGCTTCGGCCAGACGCTGTTTCGGGTGGTCGCGCCGCAGGCGCTGCGCATTGCCATCGCTCCGACGGTGGGGTTTGCCGTGCAGGTGATCAAGGGCACCGCGCTGGCGTCGATCATCGGTTTTGTGGAGCTGACCAAAGCGGGCACCATGCTGACTAACGTGACCTATCAGCCGTTTAAAGTCTTTGCGCTGGTGGCGCTGGGCTACTTCATTCTGTGTTACCCGCTGTCGCGCTACAGCCGCTATCTGGAGAACAAATTCAATGCCTCTCATCACCATTAACCAGATGCAGAAGTATTACGGCGATAACCACGTGCTGAAAGGCGTCGATCTGGATATCGACATGGGCGAGGTTATCTCGATTATCGGGCGCAGCGGTTCAGGGAAAAGCACGCTGCTGCGCTGCATCAACGGGCTGGAAGGCTATCAGGACGGCAGCATCAAGCTCGGCGGGATGACCATCACCGACCGCGACTCGCAGGCGCGGGAAATCAGCCGCTCCATCGGCATGGTGTTCCAGAACTTTAACCTGTTCCCGCATATGACGGCGCTGGAAAACGTGATGCTGGCGCCGCGTCGGGTGCTGAAAAAGAGCGCCGCCGAATGCCGCGAGCTGGCCCAGCGGATGCTGGAAAAGGTTGGGCTAGGCGACCGGCTTAATTACTACCCGGCCAATCTTTCCGGCGGGCAGCAGCAGCGCGTGGCCATTGCCCGCGCGCTGGCGATGTCGCCGAAAGTATTACTCTGTGACGAGATCACCTCGGCGCTGGATCCGGAGCTGGTGGGCGAAGTGCTCAAAGTGCTGGAGCAGCTGGCGGCGGAGGGCATGACGCTGATTCTCGTGACCCATGAAATGAATTTTGCCCGTGAAGTGGGCGACCGCGTGGTGTTTATGCATCAGGGGCGTGTCTGGGAGCAGGGCGACAGCAAGACGCTGTTCGCCAACCCGCAGACCACCGAACTGAAGCAGTTTATCTCTTCCGTGCGCGGCCTCAATTAACTCAAGGATCTTCAGATGGATATCTCTCAGTTTTCGCAAATCAACCCGCCGTCTCGCCTGCTGATGGGGCCGGGGCCGATCAACGCCGAC
Source organism: Kluyvera sp. (assembly GCF_047971185.1). Classification (GTDB taxonomy): domain Bacteria; phylum Pseudomonadota; class Gammaproteobacteria; order Enterobacterales; family Enterobacteriaceae; genus Kluyvera. Next base: position 11,351 of record NZ_JBKDZH010000066.1, on the reverse strand, counting down.
CCGCGCGTGCTGCGGGCCATGTCGAGCCAGCTTATCGGCCAGTATGACCCGGCGATGACCCACTATATGAATGAAGTGATGGCGCTGTATCGCGGCGTATTTCGTACCGAAAACCGCTGGACCATGCTGGTCGACGGCACCTCGCGGGCGGGGATTGAGGCAATTTTAATTTCGGCGATTCGCCCCGGAGACAAAGTGCTGGTGCCGGTGTTTGGCCGCTTTGGGCATCTGCTGTGCGAAATCGCCCGCCGCTGCCGGGCGGAAGTTCACACCATCGAGGTACCGTGGGGTGAAGTCTTTACACCGGACCAGGTCGAGGACGCCATCAAACGCGTGCGTCCGCGCCTGCTGCTGACGGTGCAGGGCGACACCTCCACTACCATGCTGCAACCGCTGGCGGAGCTGGGGGAGATTTGCCGTCGCTATGACGTGCTGTTTTATACCGATGCCACCGCCTCGCTGGGCGGCAACCCGCTGGAGACCGACGCCTGGCAGCTGGATGCGGTGTCGGCGGGGATGCAAAAATGCCTCGGTGGCCCGTCGGGAACGTCGCCGATTACCCTCAGCCCGCGAATGGAGGAGGTGATTCGCCGCCGCAAATGCGTGGAAGAGGGCATTCGCACCGACGCGCACCTCGATGGCGTGGATGAAATGGTGTATTCCAACTACTTCGACCTCGGCATGGTAATGGATTACTGGGGGCCAGAGCGTCTGAATCACCATACCGAAGCCACCTCGGCGCTGTTTGGCGCGCGCGAGTGCGCGCGGCTGATCCTGGAAGAAGGTCTGGACAACGGTATCGCCCGCCATCAGCTGCACGGCGATGCGCTGGTCAAAGGGATTCAGGCGATGGGGCTGGAAACCTTCGGCGACCTGAAGCATAAGATGAACAACGTGCTTGGCGTCGTCATCCCGCAGAGCGTCAACGGTGATCAGGTACGCAAACTGATGCTGGAAGATTTCGGCATTGAGATCGGCACCTCGTTCGGCCCGCTGCACGGTAAGGTGTGGCGCATTGGCACCATGGGCTATAACGCCCGCAAAGACTGCGTGATGACCACGCTCAGCGCCCTGGAATCGGTGCTGAATTACCTCAAATTCTCCACCACCCAGGGTGCAGCTATGCAGGCGGCGTGGGATCACTATCGCACCGAGAGCGCGCAATGAGCCAACCAACACGCCAGCAGGCGGACAGCGCGCGGGCGGCGGCGCGGGTTATGAGCCGCGCCGATGAGCTAGCGGCGATTAGCGAGACGCCGGACGGTTTGACCCGGGTTTACCTGTCGCCCCAGCATTTGCAGGCCAATCAGCGGGTGGCGCAGTGGATGACCCAGGCCGGCATGACGGTCTGGCAGGACAGCGTCGGCAATATTTGCGGGCGCTATGAAGGTGAGCAGGAAGGCGCGCCGGCCATTCTGTTGGGGTCGCATCTTGATACCGTGCGCCATGCCGGGCGTTATGACGGCATGCTCGGGGTGCTGACGGCCATTGAGGTCGTACAGGCGCTGCACCAGCAGGGGCGGCATCTGGCGAGGGCTATCGAGATTGTCGGTTTTGGTGATGAAGAGGGCACGCGTTTCGGCATTACCCTGCTCGGCAGCCGTGGGCTGACCGGAAGCTGGCCCGATGGCTGGCTGGCGCAGACCGATGCCGACGGCGTTAGCGTGGCGCAGGCGATGGTGCAGGCCGGGCTGGATCCCGCCCAGATTCACCGCGCCGCGCGCCGGGCGGAGGAGATTGTCGCCTATCTGGAGCTGCACATTGAGCAAGGGCCATGTCTGGAACAGGCAGGGCTGGCGTTGGGGGTGGTGGAAGCCATCAACGGCGCGCGCCGCCTGAACTGCTGCTTTACCGGCGAGGCCGGGCATGCGGGTACCGTGCCGATGATCCATCGTAAAGACGCGCTCGCCGCGGCCGCCGAGTGGATGGTTCGGGTCGAGACGATGACCCGCGAGCAGGGCGGCAACCTGGTTGCCACGGTAGGAACCTTGCGCTGCGCGCCCGGCGCGGTAAACGTGATCCCCGGCGAGGTGTCGCTCACCCTGGACATTCGCGGTCCGGACGATCGGCCGCTGGAGGCGTTGCTGGAGGCGCTGCTGACGGAGGCGCAGGCGATTGCCGAACGCCGTCATCTGCATTTTCGCGCCGAGGCCTTTTACCGGATCGCCGCCACCGCCTGCGATCGCCGATTGCAGCAGGTATTGCAGGATACGGTGCTCGGGGTACAGGGGCGTTCGCTGTCGCTGCCGAGCGGCGCCGGTCACGATGCTATCGCCATCGCCGAGCGCTGGCCGGTTGGCATGCTGTTTGTGCGTTGCAAAGGGGGGATAAGCCATCATCCGGCGGAATCGGTGACCGTTGACGACGTGGCGCTCGCGATTGATGCGTTTGCTGGTGCGGTCTTCAGGCTGTAAATACGACCACAGGTAAAACGTTCAAATCCACGCCGCGGCGTGGATTTGATAACGAAGAGTGATGCGGCTACCACTTCATCTCTCCGGTATTTACCTTCGCGCTAAGCTCCAGCGAGCTGTCATCGGCAAGGTTCGGGTACGCCGCTTTCATTGTCTTGATCACCGCCGCCGATCCTTTCTGACGCTTCAGCGTCTGTTCAAACGTCATCAGGTAGTCATGGGTAAAGGTGATGGCCGCGTCTTTTTCCGGGCGCTGGCCCAGATAGTGGCCCGGAATAACCTGCTGCGGCTGCAATAACGTCATTTCCTTCAGTACCGACATCCAGCCCTGACGAACCGCCGGGGTTTGCGTGTCGGCGGTCCAGACGTGAATACCGGAGGCAATACCGGTACCACCCAGAATCGCCTTATTGGCGGGGATCCACACATAGGCAGCATAATCACCCGCATGTTTCATCTCCAGCGCTTCACCGTCGACGGTAAAACGCGTGGCGCTGGTTGCCTGAGGGACGATGATTTCGCTCGGCGCGCCATCTTTCATCTGTGGGCCCCAGAACGCCAGTTTGGCGTCTTTGGTCGCCTTGATGTGCGCCACCACTGACGGAGAAGCCACCACGTCAACCTGCGGGAAGGCTTTCACAATCGGCTGCAGGCCAAAATAGAAATCCGGGTCACCGGAGGTAATGACGATCGTTTTCAGCGTTTTCCCGCTGCTTTTGATCATCTGTACCAGCTTTTCTCCATCCTTAACGCTGAACTGGGCATCAAACAGCACCGCCTCTTTCGGGCCGGAGACCAGCGTGGACGATACCGGGAAAATGCCGTTTTCCTGTGGGTTATAGACGTCAAGATGTAGCGGGGCTGCAAACGCCGGTGCGGCGGCCAGCGTCAGGATCAGCGAAAGCGATTTCATGTTCATGGTCTTCCTGGAAAGTAGGGGGGGGGAAGCCGCCATTTTACGGATTTGCGCTTCTGCTAGAATTCCTGAAACAATACATGCTGAGTTTCATTAAACGATCAAATGGAGTGGCGATGGACAGGATGATGGCGGCAATCACCTACAATCGGATTTGTGAGCTGGGCAGCCTGAGCGCGGCGGCGCGGTCGTTGGGCATATCACGCCCGATGGTCAGCCGCTATCTCGATGAGATGGAAAAGTGGGCCGGCTCCCGCCTGATTCACCGTTCCACCCGGCGGCTAACGCTGACGCCTGCGGGTGAAAAAACGCTGGAGAAAACGCGGCAGCTGGCCTTGTTAGCGCAGGGTATTGAAGGGGAGGCGACCAGCCAGACTCCCTCAGGGACGCTGCGCGTTGCCTGCGCGCATTTTACGGCAACGCATCTGCTTGCGCCGGTGATACCGGCATTCCTCGCTCGCTACCCGGCGTTACGGATTGAGGTCGATATTAATAACCAGGCGGTTAGCCTGGTCGGCGAGCGTATCGACCTGGCCATTCGCATAACGAATGCGCCGGAGCCGGGTACTATTGCGCGTCATCTGGGAACCTGCCGTTCGGTGCTGTGCGCTTCGCCGGAATACCTGGAACGTGCCGGTACGCCAGCGTCGCCAGAGGAACTTGTGGAGCATAACTGTTTACACTACAGCCGCTTCTCCGGGCAGTCGTGGTCTTTTCGTGATGAACATAACGAGAAAGTATCGGTGAGCGTCAACGGCAATTTCAGTGCCGGGATCTCTTCGCTGTTGTGCGATATGGCGGCGGCGGGCGTTGGCCTGGCGGTGGTTCCCGAGATAGAGGCGCGTGCCGGTATTGCTAGCGGCCGTCTGGTTCAGGTATTGCCGCATCTTGAGCCGCAGCCGTTGGGTATTTATGGGCTCTACCAGTCTCGTGACCATCAGCATGCGGCGTTAAGCCTGTTTCTGGAAGCTATTAAGTTGCATCTGGCTGAGTAAATTGTTGTGGAGTCGGGGGACACGATGACACTATTTTTTTCTGGGCCGGATAACGTCTTCTGAAAAATGAATATAGTGAGCTGCGCTCTTCTTTTTACGCATCGTAGCGTTATGACCTGGTCTGGAAATTATATTTCCATGGTCACGGCATTTTTATTTCCTCACGGTGGATTTACGGTTTATATCGTTCATTTATTACTATGCTAGCTTGCTGTGGTTATATGTATTTATCCTTTATTTTTCAATTGGATATGGTTGTATGAGATTATTCAATCCTGCATCTTTCTCTATCATATTAAGATATTGGAATCAGCTAAATAGATCGGTAATGCCGATCAATCATTAAATTATGATAGTTGCAGTCTATCAATTGATTGTCATCGATCGATATAAACAATATGACGAGAGTGAAAATAAATTTAATGATATTAGTCCATTAGCATTGTGTTCTTATCGAAAAACAACGTCATTGCTGATAGTGGTCTTACTCTTAACGATGGTGTTTAAAAGTTAATATTCTGTTTAAATATACATTATCGCTGAGGGCCGATACTTATGTGTTTTAAAGAAGAGATAAATGTCTAAGATTCAGAATGAACTGGATATCACAAAACAGGTCAATAAATATTTTTTGTGCCTGACGGTCTGTATCTTCATCATCAGCCTTGTTTTTCTGTTATGCCTGAGAAAGACCCTGAAAGATAATCTGCACAAAGAGAACCTCTTTTTTGTCGAGAATGTATCTGCGTTCCTCGAGAGTCGCCTGGATAATATTGAATTAACTTTGAACCATCTTGCCAGATTGCCCATTAACACGGATAGAGGTGAGGGGGATATCGATGATAATATTCTATTACGGAACTACCTTTCTGAACTGGTAAGCGTGATGCCTGATGTGGCAGCGGTAGCTGAGATAGACATAAAGGGAAACTACATACGCATTCCCTACGACTCTGCAATCAACGAAAGCATCAAGAAAGCGACCTACAGCAAACGCCATCTCTTTAAGCAGGTCGACGATGGTACCGATAATGTGCTTTATAGCGCGCCGCATAAAGACTATATCGCAAACAAACGTTTTCTCACGCTTTCGCAGACCATTCTCAGCCGTGATGCTACGCACACCGGCGCGGTTGCCTTTGATATCGATCTGAATACGTTACACGGTATCCTTAACGCATTTCGCTCAGGCGTGATCGGTAACGTTATGATCGTTGAAAAGAACGGTACGATGGTGTCTGACTTATCGTCTGATATTGATAAGGGGGAAATTGTAGAAATAAAGAACATGATCAATACGCATCAAGGAATGTTCTACTTAAAAAAAGAAAATGCCTATTACTATTTTGAACAGCTCAGGCATTCGCAGTGGATTGTGGTGTTCAAGGTAGAAAGCCAGAATCTTAATAATCAGACGTATGACAAATACTTTATTATTTTTGCTTTTGGTTTATTGCTGATTCTCGTGGCGTTCTGTTGGGGTATGAACGGTAAGCTGAATGCGCTGAGAATGAAAATGACCATCGACGAACCATCGTAAACGAAAGCCCTTTACTGACCAGGACGATATGGCCAGTGCCGTACGCGGAAATCGCATCAGGTGTTACGGTTTGCCATCCCACTGCCTTGATATTCCAGATAGCCGCAAGAGAAACGCCTCCTCGATATCTCCCGCTTTTCCCGCTGATGATGTGCTGCTACGAAGATACTGATATAAAAAAATCCACGCAGGTGCGTGGATTTTAAAGATTCAGACTGTTTTCTGTGGCGCTTGACGACGGTCAGACGTCACAGATTGTAGTTTAGACGTTAAACAAGAAGTTCATCACATCGCCATCTTTAACGATGTAATCTTTCCCTTCTGCACGCATCTTGCCGGCTTCTTTCGCGCCTTGCTCACCTTTGTAGGTGATGAAGTCTTCAAACGAGATGGTCTGCGCACGGATAAAGCCTTTCTCGAAGTCGGTGTGGATTTTACCGGCCGCCTGCGGAGCGGTCGCGCCGACAGGGATGGTCCATGCGCGAACTTCTTTCACGCCAGCGGTGAAGTAAGTTTGCAGGTTCAGCAGCTCATAGCCGGCGCGGATCACGCGGTTCAGACCCGGCTCTTCCAGGCCCAGCTCGGCCATGAACTCTTCACGGTCAGCGTCGTCCAGTTCAGCGATGTCGGCTTCAACGGCGGCGCAAACGGCGACCACCACGGAACCTTCAGCAGCGGCGATTTCGCGCACTTTGTCGAGGTACGGGTTGTTTTCAAAACCGTCTTCGTTGACGTTAGCGATGTACATGGTTGGCTTCAGCGTCAGGAAGCTCAGGTACTTGATGGCCGCTTTATCTTCGTCCGTCAGGTTCTTCAGCGCGCGCAGCATGCCGGCGTTTTCCAGCTGCGGCAGGCATTTTTCCAACGCCGCTTGCTCTGCTTTCGCGTCTTTATCGCCGCCTTTGGCTTTCTTCTGCACGCGGTGCAGAGCGCGCTCGCAGGTATCGAGGTCGGACAGCGCCAGCTCGGTATTGATGACTTCAATATCGTCAGCCGGGTCCACTTTATTGTTGACGTGGATGATGTTGTCGTTTTCAAAGCAGCGAACAACGTGGCCGATCGCTTCGGTTTCACGGATGTTGGTCAGGAACTGGTTACCCAGGCCTTCGCCTTTGGATGCGCCTTTTACCAGGCCCGCGATATCAACGAATTCCATGGTGGTTGGCAGGATGCGCTGAGGCTTCACGATTTCCGCCAGCTGGTCCAGACGCGGATCGGGCATCGGGACAACACCCGTGTTCGGCTCGATAGTACAGAACGGGAAGTTCGCCGCTTCAATACCGGCTTTTGTGAGCGCATTGAACAGGGTGGATTTGCCTACGTTTGGCAAACCAACGATACCGCATTTGAATCCCATGTTTAAATCACCTTAATCTTTTGATATTCAACCTGTTATGAATGACAGATTGTAGAAAAGTAAATAACTCTGACCATTATACACGTCATGCGGAAAAAATACCGCAGTCGTCGGCCTATTGCGCCTTAAAAGCGTGTAATCGGTTGGTCGCTTTGGTCAGGCCGTCTTTCAGCCAGATCTCGGTGCAGCGTGCCGCTTCGTCTACCGCATCGTCGATCAGCTTCTGTTCTGCCGCCTGCGGTTTGCCTAAGACAAAACCGACAACCTTGCTTTTATCGCCCGGATGGCCGATTCCGATACGTAAGCGATGAAAATTGGGGTTATTACCCAATTTGCTGATGATATCCTTCAGCCCATTGTGGCCACCGTGGCCGCCGCCGAGCTTGAATTTCGCCACGCCCGGGGGCAGGTCCAGCTCGTCGTGGGCCACCAGAATTTCATCTGGATTAATACGATAGAAGGTTGCCAGCGCCGCCACGGCCTTACCGCTGAGGTTCATAAAGGTGGTGGGCACCAGCAGGCGAACATCTTCCCCCGCCAGATTAATGCGGGAGGTGTAGCCAAAAAATTTACTTTCTTCACGCAGCGGGGCGCGAAAGCGCTCTGCCAGCAAATCGACGTACCATGCGCCCGCGTTATGACGCGTTCCCGCGTACTCTGCGCCGGGGTTCGCCAGGCCGACAATCAGTTTAATCGTCACGTTGTTGTTCCTGAGTGGGCAATCTTTCCGGCGGCTAGTTTACGTCGTGATCGCCCGCTTGACAAAAAGAAGCGCCGAAAGGGCTAAAAACGGAATAGTTCAAATAGGGAATAATATTGATTGAAAGTATTTCAGTAACTTAAATGTAAAGTTATGTTGATGAGATGTGCCTGTTTGTGATCGATAGCGCACTTATCCACAGCGGTGTTGTCTATACTTTACACACATGGAATAGGGATATATCCCTAAACCCAAAGCCAATCTACGGAGGTGACACTATGAAACGCAAAAACGCTTCGTTACTCGGTAATGTGCTCATGGGGTTAGGTCTGGTCGTGATGATCGGCGGCGTCGGTTACTCTATTTTAAACCAGATGCCACAACTTAACCTACCGCAGTTTTTTGCCCATGGTGCCATTTTAAGCATCTTCGTTGGCGCAATTCTTTGGCTGGCTGGGGCGCGTATCGGTGGGCATGAACAGGTCAGCGATAGATACTGGTGGGTTCGTCACTATGATAAACGCTGCCGTCGCGGCGGGGGAACCTCCCATCGTCACAGCTAAATAATGACTTCCGCAGAAGCCATTCATTCAGATACTAAAGTCCCGGTCGCCAGACCGGGACTTTTTGCTTTTATCGGCTTATGACTCAAACAGCTGAAGATGCAGAGCCTTGATGGCGCTGTCGGCCTCGTCTGCGGGCAGCAGGAAGCAAAGATTATTGCTCGACGCCCCGTGGCAGACCATGCGTACCGCATGTTCTTCAAGCCAGGCAAAGACGTCCTTAAACACGCCCGATGCCTGCGTGAGCTGATTGCCTACCAACGTTACCAGCGCCAGCCCGGTTTCTACTTCCACACGACAGTGGGAAGAGAGCTCGGTAAATAATGACGTGGTCAGCGTGTGATCCTCACCGGAGGTGGCGTGAGTGGAGTCCAGCGCCAGCGCGATGCTGTTTTCTGAGGTTGTCACCAGATCGGCGGCGACCGAATGGCGCGCTAACAGGCCAAACATCTGCGCCAGAAAATGGCACGACGGTTGCGCATCCAGGCTGTGTAAACGCAGCAGCGTCTGCTTACGGCGCACCGCCACCGCACGATAGCGCGGCGGGTTGTCGGTAGTGCTGCAAACCAGCGTGCCGCCGGCGGCGGTATTTTTACTCGAGCCGACAAACACCGGAATGTTTTTGCGCATCGCGGGCATCAGCGTTGCCGGATGCAGCACTTTCGCGCCGTAGGCGGCCATATCGCTGGCCTCGGAAAACGAGAGGCGATCGATACGTTTGGCGTTCGGCGCAATGCGCGGGTCGGTGGTGTAGATCCCGGCAACGTCCGTCCAGATATCAACCCGCCCGGCGTGCAGCGCTTCGCCAAGCAGCGACGCGGTGTAATCGCTGCCGCCTCGGCCCAGCGTGGTGGTGTGGCCGGACGCATCGCGGCCAATAAAGCCCTGGGTGATCATTACCGCCTGCTCAAGACGCGGGCGAAGATGCGTTTCGGCCAGTTCGGCCAGCGCATCGACGTCCGGCTCGGCGCAACCGTAGTTGGCGTCGGTACGGATGACACTACGGGCGTCAAACCAGCTGGCTTCCGCCTCACGTTCACGCAGGACTTCGGTGAACAGCAGGGAAGACATCAGTTCACCGTGGCTGACCAGTTCATCGCTTAGCGCGGTGGAAGGCGAAGTGGCCGCCGTTTGCGCCAGGCGACGTATATTTTCGAGGAGATTATCAATTTCCTTGCTGATAACGGCAGGCTGCTTCAGGCGGGAAATAATGTTGTACTGGATAGTACGTAACGTCTCAATCTTGTCTAATTGCTGAGGACTTTCCAGGCCTTCGGAAAGTTCGACCAGCAGATTGGTGACGCCTGCCGAAGCAGAAAGGACAACTAAACGAACGTTGGGATCAGCAAGAACAATGCTGGCACTGCGGTTCATCGCGTCAAAGTCAGCGACGCTGGTGCCGCCAAATTTGGCAACGATGAAATGTGGATAAATGCGAGTCATAACAATCTCATATCAGGGCGCCATCAGGTAATGGCTAGAAAATTTTCATTCTCGGCATAAGGGAAGCTCGCTTCGCCTTACGAAATGTCCGCCCGCGAACATTTCTAATGACAACCCAGGAATTACTCCCGTTGTCGATAACGTGTTTCGCCTGTACGCGTTACCGGGTGATGCGCATTAGTTCTTTATTTACAGAGCCTGCAAATAAGCGCGCCATAGTAAGTGATTTATCCAGAGGGATCGACTTTTTTATTTTATTTCGTCGCAAACAAGTGAGAAATCATGCCGTAACGGCTGAACGCATATATTATTAAAGGTAAATTCGTGTAAAAGAATAATAAAACCACGAAAACAGGGTGGTTTTCATTACATCATCTGGATGACATTGTGATGACGTCAGAGACGACAAATAGTAACAAATCTTTATAAACTCAGCGCTGTGTCGATGGTCTTGTGTATTGATTTTAAAGAGGAAAATTGCATTTCTTCGCCAGGCAAAATAAATGATTGAGTCCCACGCTAAAACAACATATATTAGCCGCGCTTTTTTACAGGTAATCCTTATAACCATTTATTCAATCAGGCGTAAATCTACACCTGGTTGTAGGAGTGATATGATGACGGATAAAGTCCGTATTGATACTTTAAGTGCTAATTCATTACCACAGAGCAATGATACCTTTTTAGCAAGACAGGCTGAGTTTGAATCTAATGTCCGCAGCTATCCGCGTAAACTGCCATTGGCGATCGCCAAAGCGCAGGGCGTCTGGATTACCGACGTAGAAAATAATCAATATCTTGATTGCCTTGCAGGTGCCGGTACCCTGGCGCTCGGTCACAATCATCCTGAAGTGCTCCAGAGCATTCAAAGTGTCATCACAAGCGGCTTACCGTTACATACGCTTGATCTTACCACGCCGTTAAAAGTTGAATTTTCATCTTATTTACTGTCTTTATTACCGGGCCAGGGCAAAGAATATTGCCTGCAGTTCACCGGGCCGTCCGGCGCCGATGCCGTTGAAGCGGCGCTGAAGCTGGCGAAGAAAGTCACCGGCCGTTCCAGCATTATCAGCTTCTCCGGCGGCTACCACGGGATGACCCATGGCGCGCTGTCCGTGACCGGCAACCTGTCGCCGAAAGAAGCCGTCAGCAACATGATGGCGGAAGTGCAGTTTATGCCGTATCCGCATCAGTACCGCTGCCCGCTGGGTATCGGCGGCGAGGCTTGCGTGAAAGCATTAACCTACTACTTCGACACCCTGATCAACGACGTTGAAAGCGGCGTGCGTAAACCGGCTGCGGTGATCCTCGAAGCCGTGCAGGGCGAAGGCGGCGTGAACCCGGCGCCGGTCGAGTGGCTGCAGCGCATTCGCAAAGTGACTCAGGAACACGGCATTCTGCTGATCATCGATGAAGTTCAGGC
>NZ_JBKDZH010000065.1:0-91603 GCF_047971185.1 Kluyvera sp. | reverse complement strand
TGCCGCAGCGAAAGCTGAAGGGAGGATTGGTGGGAGGAGACCAAAATTTTCATCAGAACAGTGGGCTCAGATGGGTAGATTAATCGCAGCTGGTGAAACTCGGCAGCGTGTTGCCATTATTTTTGATGTCGGCATCTCGACGCTCTACAAGAAATTTCCAGCAGGTTTCACGATTTGACATTTAAAGTTGGATCGCGCAAAGCGATCCAAAGTTGTGTGACAAAGTTTCGCAATTTATGCGCCGCGCTACACTGGAGATGCTGGAAATCGTAGCGCTGAAGTTCTTCGCTGCTGCATACCCCCAGCGAGGCGCTCACCCGTAGCGTCTGGTTGCGGCTGATCAGAATTTCCCGACTGAAGATGCTTTCACGAATGCGTTCCGCAATCACTTTGGCCTGCTCCAGCGAAGTTTCCGGCAGCACAATACAGAACTCTTCCCCGCCAACCCGGCCGGCGATATCCGACTTGCGCACTTTATTAAGGATCACCCGGCCAATATGAATAAGCACCCGGTCTCCGGCCTGATGGCCGTATTGATCGTTGATGCGCTTAAAGTGGTCCAGATCCAGCTGAATCACCGACAGTGGCTGGTCAACCTGCTGGCAGGCGACCAGCGCCTTACCGGCACGCTCAAACAGCGCTGCCCGGTTATACAGGCGGGTCAGCATATCGTGCCACGCTCGCCACTCTAAGGAGTCCTGCAGCGAAGACATGTTACGCACCATACGGCGGATAACGGCCCAGGAGATCAGCAGCATCGTCGTGAACAGCACCCACAGCAGGGTCAACGCGATGCTAATGCTGCCGAAGTCGCCGCGGATCCCCTCCTCCAGGCTGTGAATACGCAGCAGCACGCCGTCGAAGTTGCGCAGCTTTTCCCAGCTGATATAGCGCGAAAGCTGGCGCACGCTGCCCTCGTTATCGTGCTCATAGGCATACGCCAGCTGGGCCTGCACCTCTTGCGAAAGCTGCGTACGTTTTTGCGGGTCCTGCTCAGAGGTAGCAATCAGGTTCATACGGCGATCGTAGAGCTGGTACTCCCCTTCTTCTTCGCCTTCGACCGACTGCATCAGAAACTGGGTCATCTCACGAACCGACAGCTGAATGGCCAACACGCCAAACCAGTATTGATCGTAGTCGAGCGGTACGGCGGCGGTCACCTTCTGGGCCACCGGCGTTTTATCGCGGCTAAAGGTGGTGTGCCACTTCACGCCGCGCTGCGGGTTATCCCGCTGCGACTGCTTGATAAACCACGGGCTGGTCGCCAGGCTGTAATAGTACTCGGTGATATTGCTGCCCTGATCCTGCTCGGTGCTGAGATAAAAACCGGCGCGTGAAACGTACAGCATATGGGTTTCAAAGCGGGAGAGATGCTGGCGCGTAATAGCAGAAAGCCGCAGCAGATAGCCCAGCTCAATGGTCGCCATAAACTCATTACCCAGCAGTGCGTTATCGCGCGACAGAAGATTGGTGTGTTTGACGAAGTCGTCCGAAACGCCGTTTAGCGGCAGCGTGCGGTTATTGTTCAGCGAGATGCGCCAGTTGGCGAGCGTGCGCTTGCGCTCGAACTCCTGCTCGGCGGTGCGCAGCACTTCGAAAGCCAGCGGAATTTGCAGCGCCGACTCCATGCCGTTGCGGAAAAACAGCAGACGGTCGGTGTTGAACTGCAGCTGCGCGTCCATATCGTTGGCGACATTTTTCAGGTTATTGCGCTGGCTGGAGATATACGCGTCTTCCAGCACGATGGTTTCGCGCCAGGTCAGCAGCGTAGAGAAGAACAGCACCACCAGAAAGCAGATATTGACCACCCGTTCGGGGCTAACCCGCCGCGTGAGCCGCGCCCACCATCCTGAAGAAGCCGCTGTCTTGACGGTCACGGGACGCACGGCGGCCTCCTGAGACTCACAGACCTACCCCACATCCCACTCGTGCGCTGCTGATAATTCATGATGCTCCATACTTCACTACGACAAAGAACGCGATTTACTCGGTTCTAAAACGCCCGGCAAAATGCCGGGCGTAAACACGGTTAGGATGCTTGCTCCTGCTTGCCGATAGGGCCGGGAATCAGCTCATCTTCGCGGAATGCTTCCCGCTTGACGCCGAAACCATCATACCAACGACACTCCACCATGCCGCTGGCATATCCCGTGACCACCATCCGCGGCCCACCGTTTTTGGGCCTAACTTCATCACTGACCAAAAAGACCATAACTGCCTCCGGTATCAGGGTGAAACTGTTTCACATTAGCCTATTCACAGCCCGTTTGCGTAGCGGAATTGGATTATTTATACCGGCTTTTTACGCAGGCTGGCGATCAGATTCACCGCCGCCAGCACTACGGCCCCGATGATAAAGCCCAGCACCAGGTTCGCCAGCGTCGGCAGAACCATCGCCACCCATGCGGCCTGCTGCGCGGCAAAACCTTCGATGGCATGATGCAACGGCCCGACGCCATGCACCACGATCCCGCCGCCCACCAGAAACATCGCCAGCGTGCCAACCACCGAGAGCGTTTTCATCAGCCATGGGGCCACCACCAGCAGCCCTTTACCCAGCCCCTGCGCCAGCACGCTGCGCTTTTCGGCCAGCCAGTAGCCCATATCATCAAGCTTAACGATAACCCCGACGAGGCCATACACGCCCACGGTCACCAGGATCGCGATACCGGATAAAATCAACACCTGATTGAGCAACGGCGCTTCCGCCACGATCCCCAGGGTAATGGCCACGATTTCCGCCGACAGAATAAAGTCGGTGCGAATCGCCCCTTTAACTTTATCGCGCTCGTAAATGGCAGGATCCTGCTGCGCAATAGCCTCCAGACGCTGCTGACGAGCGGCATCGTCGCCCTTATGCTTGCGCGCGTGCAGGGTATGCAGCACCTTCTCCACCCCTTCAAAGCACAGATAGGCCCCGCCGATCATCAGCAGCGGCGTTACCGCCCAGGGGATAAAAGCGCTAATCAACAGCGCCAGCGGCACCAGAATCACCTTATTGAGTAGCGATCCTTTTGCTACGCTCCACACCACCGGCAGTTCGCGGTTGGCGCGTACGCCCGACACCTGCTGCGCGTTGAGCGATAAATCATCCCCCAGCACGCCCGCGGTTTTCTTCGCCGCCAGCTTGCCCATCATCGAGATATCATCCAGCAAGGTGGCGATATCATCTAATAAGGTTAATAAACTACTTCCCGCCACAAGTCACATCCTTCCTTTTTGTTATTGAGAACAAAGTATGAAGCAAAATGGCGCAGGGTGTAAGGGATACACATCTATAACATAAAAACAACATCAACCCCCGAATTAAAGCACTCGCCAGCGAAGTCGTTTTGACGTTTACTATCAGCCTGCTTGCTATTGTGCCGTGAGGAAGTATGCGTATTAAACACCTGTTACCGCTGGTTGGCGCGCTGTTCGCGCTGTACATCATCTGGGGGTCTACCTATTTTGCTATCAGCATTGGCGTTGCCAGCTGGCCCCCGCTGATGATGGCGGGCGTGCGCTTCCTCTCGGCAGGCGTGGTGCTGATGATTTTTCTGCTGGCGACCGGGCATCGTTTACCGGCGCGCGGTCCGCTGCTGAATGCGGCCCTGATTGGCGTGCTACTGCTGGCGGTGGGTAACGGCATGGTGACGGTGGCGGAACATCAGCACGTTCCTTCCGGTATCGCCGCCGTGATGGTCGCCACCGTGCCGCTGTTTACGCTGTGTTTTAGCCGCTTTTTTGGTATCGCCACCCGCAAACTGGAGTGGCTGGGCATCGCCATCGGTCTGGCGGGTATCATACTGCTCAACAGCGGCGGTAACCTCAGCGGTAACCCGTGGGGGGCGCTGCTGATTCTGATTGGTTCCCTGAGCTGGGCGTTTGGTTCGGTATACGGCTCCCGCCTCACGCTGCCGACCGGCATGATGGCCGGGGCGATTGAAATGCTGGCGGCCGGCATCGTGCTGATGTGCGCCTCGCTGCTGAACGGCGAGCGCTTAAGCACGCTGCCGGATCTAAGCGGTTTCCTGGCGGTAGGCTATCTGTCCATTTTCGGCTCGATTATCGCCATTAACGCCTATATGTATCTGATTCGCAACGTCACGCCGGCGGTCGCCACCAGCTATGCCTACGTAAACCCGGTGGTTGCGGTGCTGCTCGGCACCGGCTTTAACGGCGAGCACCTCTCCGGCACCGAGTGGCTGGCGCTGGCGATTATCATCGCCGCGGTGGTGCTGGTGACGCTGGGTAAATACCTGTTCCCGGCGAAAGCGACGGCTATTCCCTGCGCGGCGGAGAAACCGGGTCTAGATTCGTAATCCCCTGAATGCCGATCTGCGCGCAGCCTTCGCCGCCGCAGATCCACTCCTCCAGCCGTTCGCACAGCGCGCTATCGCTCAGCTTCTCTCGCCCGCGTAGCGCGCACTCCCACACCACCAGCACCCGCCAGCCCTGTTCGACCAGCAGGCCGATATCCCGCTTATCGCGGGCGACGTTGGCGGCAATTTTAGTCAACCAGAAGTCGGTGCGCGTGGCGGGAACCTTGAACAGGTAGCAATGGTGGTGATGCCAGAAACAGCCGTGGGTGAAGATAACGCAACGATACTCGTCGAGGGTGAAGTCTGGCCGCCCCGGCAGACGCGTATCCTGTGCCAGCCAGCGCAGGCCAAGCTGTTCGAGCAGCGACGCCATCCGTTTTTCAATGGCGGTATTCTGCGCGCCGATGGCGCGCATATTTTTACTGCGGGTGGCCTTATCGTGAACGTCCGCCATCGCCATTCTCCACATCACGCTTCTGCACGGCCTGCAAAATACGCGACTCCAGCAGTCGGGCTACGGCGGCAAATACCGGGACAATCACCGAGTTGCCAAACTGGCGGTAGGCCTGGGTATCCGACACCGGAATGCGGAAGCGATAACCCTGCGGCGACTCAAAGCCCATCAGTCGCGCGCACTCGCGCGGGGTCAGACGACGCGGACGGCGCAGCTGATTCTGCGGATCGTCGAAGTGTTTTTCACCCAGCGCCCGATCCCAGCCGCGATCGATGAGGATCTCCGCGCCATCTTTGTAGTAACGCGCCGAGAGCGTACGCGCCACGCTGCTCGCCCGGGTGGGGTCAACCATGCCGTAGCCAAAACCGTTGCCCTTTTCCTGATGCTTACGGGCATAGCGATAGAGGTACTTCCACAGCACCGGCGTCAGGATAAATTTGGCGTCGAAATCCGGCTCTAATAGCTCACCGAAAGTGGGACGGCGCGCGGGATACAGCGCAGGAATATCGCGCAGGGTAAAGCCCTGATGCAGGCCTAAATCCCGGCGAAAACCGACCAGCACGATGCGTTCCCGATGCTGCGGCAGGAAGTGCTGACCGTCGATAATCTTCGGGTCATCGGCCCCCATGTCCGCCGCGTCGGCCACTTCATACCCCAGCTCGTCCAGCGTCTGCATAATAATGCGGAACGTTTTGCCGCCGTCGTGGCTCTTCAGATTTTTGACGTTTTCCAGCACAAAAATCGGCGGCCTGCGGGCATCAATAATCCGCACCACGTCAAAAAACAGCGTTCCCTGCGTATCACAGGCAAAACCGTGCGCGCGGCCCATGGCATTCTTTTTCGATACCCCGGCCAGCGAGAACGGCTGGCAAGGGAAGCCCGCCAGCAGCACGTCGTGTTGGGGAATGCACTGGCGAATATGCGCCTGCGCCTCGGCGTCGCTAACGTCGGCCCGGCCGCTGAGCGTCACGTCGCGAATATCGGCGTTAAACTGATGTTCCTGCGGGTCGCAGTACCAGTTGGCCCTATAGGTACGCACCGCGTGTTTGTTCCACTCGCTGGTAAACACGCACTGGCCGCCAATGGCTTCAAAGCCGTTGCGGATCCCACCGATACCGGCAAACAGATCGACAAAACGAAACGCGTAGTGCGGATGATGGGACGGCGGCTTCGGCAGCATGGCGGCCAGATGCGCCCGCTCCTTTTCGCTCAGCCGGGTATTCGCGCGCCCTAAGGTGACGACGCGTTTCACAATGGCCGGGCTCCAGTGCTGCTCCCCTACGGAAACCAGCTCGGCGACAACGGTCTTTAGATCGTAAATCTCCAGGATATGCTGCAGCAGCGTCTGAGCATCCGGCTCGTCGGGCGACGCTACCTCGTTTGATAAGACTCGTTGTTGCATAAATTTGACCAGATACAGAAAAAGGAAAAAGAAAGCGCAAATAAAAGCGAGATTATCATAGTTTGCGCGATTCTTGTGGCGCGAATCGCCGCAGCACCTCTGCATCCAGCGCCAGCGGGTCGCCCGCCAGCTCGGCGCTCAGTTTTGCCATAAACTGCACCAGAAAATCGGCGTTTTTCTGCGCCATTTCGCGCCCTTTCTCCGTTTGCATGGTGGCGGGCAAGCGCAGGAGTTTGGTCTGAAAATGGTCCAGCGCGTAGGCTTTATCATCTAATGCACGGCGATCGGCAAAGGGATCGTCAGCGTCGAAGAGCGCCGTATTCATCGAACCGGAGACGGCAAAAACGCGCGCCAGGCCGATGGCGCCAAGCGCCTCCAGCCGGTCGGCGTCCTGCACAATACGGGCTTCAGCCGTTTGCGGCGCAATGCCGGCGCTAAAGCTGTGCGCCGTTATCGCATGGGCGACGGCGTCATAGCGTTCAGGAGGGAAATGGGGAAAATCACGCTGGAGAATAGCCAACGTCTGCTGCGCCGCCAGCTGCGAGGAGCGCGCGCGATCGGGATGATTCTTTGGCAGGCTGACCAGATCGTGAAAATAGCTGGCCAGCAGGATGACGAGTAAATCGACCGGCTGCCCTTCCGCTATCTGCCGCGCGGTGCGCCAGACGCGGCGGAAATGGGCAATATCATGCGAGGCATCGCCGCTGTAGTCGTGTGTTTCAAACCAGAACTCAACGTCCTGCTGCCATGCGGTTAAATCCATTTTTATTATCGCCTGAGTGAGTGTTCGCCACTCAGCATAGCAATATTAGTAGCGTTCTTCCTGCTCGGCCTGACGAGGGCGCGTATACCAGGCGATGCCGCCAAGTAGCCCGCCGACAAGGCTTAAAACCAGAAAGCCCAGCAGCGCGCCCAGCCACTTACCGCTGGTCGAGCCAATTTCGCCGTCAACGGTCGCCCCCGGAATGCTCTGCACATCGCTGATGACCCAAATATAGTGGCCCATCGCCCAGACAAAGTAGCCACAAAACGCGTAAAAGACCCAAAGCGCCAGCTTACCGCCCGGGCCTCGGTCAATCCTTTCTTCCATAAAAAACACTCTCATCACGCCAATCATTCAAACGGCCGCCACGCCAAAGGTGTGACGTAAATCACATTATAACAACTAACAGGGGCGGAGAAAGCCTCCCGTTTGCTCTCCGGACCACGAACTGCCGCTGGTTTGATCTCCGGCAAGTTTGCCCTTACGCCAGCGCTCTGTGGCGCGAGAAGGTAAGTTTAATCCTCTTCATCACGGATTTTGACGTGGTATCTTAATTCAACGGTTTATTGACTGGCAGAAATGACGGTTACGGTTATACGAAGTAATATTTAAACATCACAAAAAGCATTCATACAAACTATATTTTAAAATGAGATCAAGACACTTTATTTTTTATTTTCTCCGTGTCATCATCCTCCCCCGTTATTAGCCTTTTGTTTATGCATCAAGATGTTTTTTCTTTATGACCTTCCCGACTGTATGCCAGTGCAGTCGGGATTTTTTTTGCCCTTCACCCCAAACAAGCAAAACTATAAAAACAATTCATATTTCCTGTCAAAAACATCACAAAATCATATAACGCAATGATTTTCATGCGATTTGTAAATGAATTACAAACCACCATATAATTTAAATTATAATGGAAATGTCTTGAAATATTTAATATAGTTTTATTACATTTATATCGTGAAATAAAGTGAACTCCCAATATAGTATTCAGTTCAGTAACGCCGGATGACGTTACTATATTCACATGCGTTATCATGCAAAGGAAAGTATAATGAAAATTAAAGCACTGGCACTGCTCGTGCCTGCCTTATTAATGGCAGGCGCGGTAAATGCGGCAGAAATGTATAATAAAGACGGTAATAAAGTTGATCTGTACGGCAAGATCGACGCACGTCATACCTTCTCCGACAACGCTGGCGATGACGGCGATGAAACCTACGTGCAAATCGGTTTCAAAGGCGAAACCCAGATCACTGACGACCTGACTGGCTACGGCCAGTGGGAATACAAGACCTACGCTAACGACACCGAAGGCGCCGGTGACAAATCCTTTAACCGCCTGGCGTTTGCCGGCCTGAAGTTCGCTAACTTCGGCTCCTTCGACTACGGCCGTAACTACGGCACCGTGTACGACATTGAAGGCTGGACCGATATGCTGCCGGTATTCGGCGGCGATTCTTACACCTGGACCGACAACTTTATGGTTGGCCGTACCAATGGCGTAGCCACCTATCGTAACACCGACTTCTTCGGTCTGGTAAACGGCTGGAACTTCGCGCTGCAGTATCAGGGCGCTAACGAAGGTTCAAACGCCACGGAAGATCAGGAAGGCACTAAAAACGGTCACGGCGACGTTCGCTTCCAGAACGGCGATGGCTACAGCATGTCCACCACCTTCGACTTCAGCGATGCCGTTCCAGTACTGCAGGGGCTGAGCGTCGGTGCGGCTTACGCTACCTCTGACCGTACCAACGAGCAGGTTGGCTATCGTGGTGCGCTAGGCTACGGCAATGGTAAAAACGGTAGCGTAACCGCTAGCGGCGATAAAGCCGACGTCTGGACCCTTGGTGCGAAATATGACGCCAATAACGTCTACCTGGCGATGATGTATGCGGAAACCCGCAATATGACGCCGTTTGGCAACGATGGCATTGCCAACAAAACGCAGAACTTTGAAGTGACCGCGCAGTATCAGTTCGACTTCGGCCTTCGTCCGTCTCTGGCATGGGTTTACTCTCGCGGTATTGACGTTGGTTACCACGCCAACAGCAATGGCGTTTACCTGACCGACCAGGATCTGGTGAACTACGTTGACCTGGGTGCGACCTACTACTTCAACAAGAACTTCTCCACCTACGTTGACTACAAAATCAACCTGCTGGATGAAGATTCTCAGTTCTACAGCGCCAACGGCATCTCTACCGACGATATCGTTGGTGTAGGCATGACCTACCAGTTCTAATCAGAACAGCACAAACAAAGCCCGCATTCGATCATGCGGGCTTTTTTGGTGGACTTTATGCTACGGCGCTTCCTGTAGCGCCAGACGCACGAAGCCGTTGTTTTGCGTCAGCAGCTCGTGTGCTTTCCACGCATCCATCCCGGTAAGAACCATCAGTACCGCCGTTTTGCAGTTATGGTCGCAGCTTTCCAGCGCCGCTTTGGCCACCGCGCGTGAACAGCCACCCGCTTCCATCACAATCGCTATCTGCCGTTCCATCATTTGGGTGGTGTTGCTGCGGATATCGACGCGCAGATTGCTGTATACCCTGCCGGTACGTACGGCCAGCGCCGTGGTGAGCATCATAAGCACGCTCTTCTGCGCGGCCATCGCCTTCGGATTCCCGTAGCCCGCCACCACTTCAGCACCGGTTTGCGGCGCTATCACGATATCGGCAAGCTCGGTGGCTTCGCTGCGCTGGCAGCGGGTAATCAGCGCTCTTGTCGCCCCCAGCGACCACGCATGCCGCATAGCGCCCCACAGCCACGGCGTTTTGCCACTCACGGAAAGGCCAATCAGCATATCTTTTTCGGTAAACCCAATGGCCTGGAGATCCAGCACCCCGCGATTATAGTCCTGCGCCGCCGGCAATCAGCCCCACCAGCGGATGCTTTTCATCCGGCGCATACTCGTTCGCCACCAGCATGGCGTTGCGCCCGGAAGCGCCCGCCCCGACAATCACCACGCGGCCGCCAACGCCCAGGGTTGCTACCGCGCGATCCACCAGGCGGGTGACATCGTCAAGGCAGGCGCTCACCGCTTCAGCGATAACTTTATCGTCTTGATTAATCACGTTTAACATATCGCGGGTAGACAGCCGGTCAATCTCAGCGGTCGTCGAACTGCGTCTTTCCATGACTGAACCTGCAAGCTTAATGCTCATAAACGGACTCCTTATTATGGGTTCTTCAACAATACTAAAGTGTTTCATATGGAAAGCGCTGCGAATGCGGTCACAAAGACAGGTTTGGGATTGTCAGGACACGACGACTTTATGAAATGGTTTACATCGGCGATAATGATTTTTTGCCATTGATAATAGAAGGTTTTCATGCGCGATACGCCGCAAGCGCCGCACCAGGCAAAGCGCCCAATGAAGCTCAGCACGCTGGTGACGCTGATGGTGTGCAGCGTGATTGTTTCCGTCCTGTTAGTGGTGTACGCCTTCTATTTTATCCAGATCACGAAAGCGACGCGTACCGGCCTACAGGACACCGCCTTTGCCATCGCCCGCACCCTGGCCGACTCGCCGGAGATCAAGCGCGGGCTCGCCGGGCCGCCTGAGCAGAATATCATCCAGCCGATCGCCACCGCCGTACAGCAGCGCAACGGCCTGCTCTATGCCGTCATCACCAACATGAATGCGGAGCGCTATTCGCATCCCAATGCGCACCTGATTGGCCAGCACTTTATCGGTGCCGACCTACAGCCCGCGCTGAAGGGCCATGAAAATCTGTCGATTAACCGCGGCGTGCTGGCGGAAGCGCTGCGCGTCTTTACGCCTATCTACGATGACCGGCATCAGCAAATTGGCGTGGCGATCGTCGGCATCTCGCTCAAAAAGGTGGACGAACAAATCAGCGCCGCGCGCTGGAACGCCATCTGGTTCGTGTTGTTTAGCGCGGTGGTCGGCACGCTGGGCATCTGGGGGCTGGTGCGGGTGCTGAAAAACATCCTCTTCGGTTTCGAGCCGCACGAAATCTCGCGCATGTTTGAGCAACGCCAGGCAATGCTGCAATCGATGCGCGAAGGCGTGATTGCCGTTGACGACAAAGGCCGCGTTACGCTGATTAATCAGGCCGCGCGTCATATTCTCTTTTCTGCCGATGCCCATGCGCTCGGCGCCGAGCAGCACGCGCCGCTGCTCACCAACCTTAAAGAAGTGCTCGCCAGCGGCGCGCCGGTGGCCGACCGTGAAATGGGCTGCAACGGTCGCCTGCTGCTGTGCAATATCGTGCCGGTTCGCAACAACAAGCGGGTCATCGGCGCCATCGGGACTTTCCGCGATAAAACCGAAGTCAGCCAACTGATGCAGCGAATGGACGGGCTGGTAAACTATATCGACGCCCTGCGCACCCACTCCCACGAGTTTATGAATAAGCTGCACGTCATTCTTGGTCTGTTGCACATGAAGCGCTACGACAAGCTTGAGGAATACATTCTGCAAACCGCGCAGAACTACCAGGCGGATATTGGTACGCTGCAGCGGCGGATCAAATCGCCGATTATCGCCGGTTTCCTGCTGGGTAAAATCAACCGCGCGGGCGACGTGGGGGTGAATCTGACGCTGGCAGAAGAGAGCCTGGTGCCCGATAACCCGAATGAAGAACAGGTCGCGGTGCTGGTGACCGTGCTCGGCAACCTGATTGAGAACGCGCTGGACGCCATGGTGGGCCAGGGCGAAGGTGAAATTAGCCTGCTGCTACACTACCAGAACGGCTGGCTGAGCGGCGAGGTCAGCGACGATGGCCCGGGGATCGACCCGGCGCGCATCGACGCTATTTTTAATAAAGGATTTTCAACCAAAGGCGAAAACCGCGGCGTCGGGCTGTTTCTGGCCCGCCAGCAGACGGAAAACCTTGGCGGAACGCTTTCCGTCGAGTCAGAGCCGGGCGTATTTACGCAATTTTTTGTACATATTCCGTGGGACAGCGAGAGGAACAGCGCGTGATTAATGTGTTAATAGTCGATGATGATGCCATGGTGGCCGACCTGAATCGTTGCTATATCGAGAGGGTGGACGGTTTTGCCTGCTGCGGTATCGCGTCAACGCTTCAACAGGCACGGGATAAACTGATGGATCCATCGCTGTCCATCGACCTGATCCTGCTGGATGTTTATATGCAGCAGGACAACGGGCTGGATCTACTGCCCGAAGTGCGCAACGCAGGCCGCGCGATTGACGTTATCATGATCTCCTCCGCCTCTGATGCCGCGACCGTGCAGACATCGCTGCGCTACGGCGTGGTGGACTATCTGATTAAACCGTTCCAGTTCCCGCGTTTTGAAGAGGCGCTGCTGAGCTGGCGCGAGAAAAAGCAGCTTATGGGCAGCCATGCCTACTATGAGCAGGCCGACGTCGACCGGCTGCTGCACGGCGGCTCGCCGGAGCTGGCGGACACCAAGCGGCTGCCGAAAGGGCTGACGCCACAGACCCTGCGCACGCTGTGCCAGTGGATTGACGCTAACCCGGACACCGAGTTTTCCACCGACGACCTGGCGCAGGCGGTGAACATCTCCCGCGTATCGTGTCGTAAATATCTGATCTGGCTGGCGCAGATCAATATCCTGTTCACCACGATTCACTACGGTGCAACCGGCCGCCCGGTCTACCGCTACCGTCTGCAGCCGGAACAATATGGCCTGCTCAAGCAGTACTGCCAGTAAGCCGGTATTCGCTATCCAGCAGCGTAAAACGATAGTGGTGGGACGATGACAAAACCACCTCTTTCGTTTTGGTGACGAAAATCGCTTCAATATCCGGCCTCGCGCGCAGCGCCGCGCAGCCTTTTTCCACCCCCATGCCGTACATCAGCGTGGTCCAGATGTCGCCATCGATGGAGTGGGTGCTGACAATGGTGACGCTATCAAGCTCGTTATCCAGCGGGTAGCCGGTACGCGGGTCAAGGATATGGTGATAAAGCTGGCCGTTTTGTTCAAAAAAGCGCTCATAAACGCCGGACGTCACCACCGATTTATTTTCAACATCGAGCATACCAATCATCGCCCCAGCGGTAGAGAACGGTTTTTTTAAACCGATAGACCAGCCGCCCTCCGGCGTGCCCAGCGTTTGCACGTTGCCGCCAAGGTTAATCAGCCCCTGCTCCACGCCCTCTTTGCGCAAAAAATCACGCACGCGATCGGCGATATAGCCCTTCGCAATCGCGCCAAGATCGATCTCCATTCCCGGCTGCGCCAGAAATACGCTCTCCTCGGCGTCGTTCAGGATCACCTGCTCGGGGTGGGTCAGGGTCAGCAGATGCGCAATTTCATCCACTGGCGGCACGCTGTCGCCCTTAAAGCCAATCCGCCAGCGCTTCACCAGCGGGCCAATCGCGAGGTTAAAGGCGCTTTCCGGCAGCTCGCTGGCGGCTTTGGCGCATTTGATCAGCGCATAAACCGGGCTGCTGACCGTCACCGCATGCTGGCCCGCCGCACGGTTGATATCCATCACCTGCGACTGGGCGCGGTTGACGGTGAGCAGGTCTTCATACTGTTTGATCAGGCGAAAAACGCGGGCGGCGAGTGCCTCGTCGTGGGCGAAGAGTTTTAGCAGAATGGGCGAACCCATCAGGACGGCGGAATAGCTGTATACCCGGGTGGTATCTGACATCAACATCCCCCTTCACGTGAACTGGAATAGCCCGGCGGTGCCGGGCTACGGGACTGTGCCATTCGTGACTTATGCTGATTCAAGCATGGCCCAGGGTACCTGCTGCGCGCGCAGCGCGGCCTGATGACCGGCAAGCGTACCAAAGATAATAATATCAGCAACGGCGTTACCGCCAATGCGGTTGCCGCCGTGGATACCGCCGACCACTTCACCAGCGGCATAAGCCCCCGGAATCACCTGTTTTTGCGCGTTCAGCACGTGGGTTTCGGTGTTAATGGTCACACCGCCCATGGTGTGGTGCACGCCCGGCGCAATCTGAATGGCGTGGAACGGCCCTTCATTAATGGGGGCGCGCAGCGCGGTGGTACGGCCAAACTCTTCATCGTTCTGTTTCGCGACCGCATCGTTATAGCTTGCCAGCGTTGCCTGGAACGCCGCGTCGTCTAACCCCAGTTTAGCCGCCAGTTCACTCGCGGTACTGGCGCTGGTGACCAGGCCTTTGGCGATATACTCATCCGCCGCTTTGTTTTTGGTACGAACGTGTTCATCAAACACGATGTAGGCGTAGTGTTCCGGCAGGGCGATAATCGCCGCCGACACTTTATCGCGCGTTTCCATCTCGTTGAAGAAGCGTTTGCCCTGCTGGCTTACCAGAATCGCGCCGCCGCCGCGAATCGATTCCGACACCAGATACGAGGTTTTCTGTTCCACCGTCGGGTGAATCTGAATTTCGCCCATATCCACCGTGCCCGCGCCGATACGCTCCAGCAGCGCAATACCGCCGCCGGTCGCCCCTTTGTGGTTGGTGGTCACAAAGCCCGCCAGATCCGGACGATATTTAACCACCATCTCGCTATTGGCGCTGAAGCCGCCGGTCGCCACAATAATGCTGCGGGTTGGGATGGTCACGTTTTCCTGTTCGTCGGTCAGCAGACGCACCGCCGAAACTTCACCGCCTTCCATCACAATATCGACCACCGAGGTGTCGAGCATGACATCAATATCGCGTTTCGTGACGTTGCGCACAAGCCCGCTGATAAGATAACCGCCGACGGCAGAGCCATCTTTCGGGCGGTGGGTACGGTCAATACTCATACCGCCGGTGGTGGTAATGTCGTTCAGCATGATGCCGCGATCCGCCAGCCACTCGATCGCCTGCGGCGCGTTTTCCACAAAGCGGTGCAGCAGCGCCGGATTGTTTTTGTTTTTGCCGCCTTTCAGCGTTTCGGCGTAGAACAGCTCTTTACTGTCCTGAATACCTTTTACGCGCTGGAAGCGGGTTTCCGCCGCGTTCATCCCGGCCGACGCTTTAATAGTGTTGCCGCCGATGGTCGGCATTTTTTCGACGATCAGCACGCTGGCGCCATCATCATGGGCCTGAATAGCCGCCGCCAGACCGGCACCGCCGCTGCCCACCACCACCACGTCGTAGGCTTTTGGCGCTGCGGCCTCGCCGCCCTCTTCCGCCATCAGCGCTTTACTGGATTTCACCATCGCTTTGGAGACCGCTTTTTTCACCGCCTCGCTCTGGCTGGTCGCACCGGAAATAGCATCTACATGCGGGGTATTGGCGTCGAGGATACGGGAGCGGATCTCTTCAAAGCTGGTGACGAACTCAACGTCCTGATCGACGCCGCCGGTCAGCTCGATATCGGCGATGCGGTCGGTGTCCAGACTGACGTTGATCACCAGTTCACCGGCGTCGTCCTGAACGGTCTCCACAAATACGCCCGGTTTGAATTTCGACACCGTCATGCTCATATCGCGGATCATCGCTTCCACCAGCGAGAAGCGCCACAGCGGCTCGGGTATATTCAGCGCTTCGCGCTGGGTGCTGTCGATAAACAGGTCCAGCGTCTGGCCATCGGCAATGCGGTCAGCCCAGTCGGGATAGGCAATACAGGCGCGGCCGACGGCAACCAGGTCATAACCGTGGTCCATCGCGCTTTCAATATCGCTGTCGTTCACCACGCCGCCCACGCCCATTACCGGCACCTGGGCCAGCGTTTCAGAGCGCATCGCGACATATTTTTCAATCAGCGGCGTCGGGTCGTTGGTTTCTACGATTGACGGGCGCAGGGCCGCGCCGACGGAGAAGTGCAGGTAATCCAGACCACGAGCGGCCAGTTTTTCCAGCAGGTACATGGTGTCATCAAAGCGGATCCCCGGAACTTCCATCTCTTCCGGCGAAAAGCGATAGCCGACGATAAAAGCGTCATCCGCATACTGGCGCACCATTTTGTGGGTGATATCCAGCACCGCCAGCGGGAACTTCGCGCGGTTGTCACGGCTGCCGCCCCACTCGTCGTCGCGCTGGTTGGAGTTCGGGGAGTAAAACTGCTGAATCAGATAGGTATTCGCACCGTGCAGTTCCACGCCGTCAAAACCGGCCTGGATGGCGCGGCGCACCGCCTCACCAAATTTGCCGACCATGCCTTCCACTTCTTCGGTGGTCAGCGCCACCGGGGTGGCGGCCCCGTCACGCGGCGCGGCTACGGCGCTCGGGCCAACCGGCGTGCGGCCGCCAATCAGCTTCGGTTCGACCATGCGGCCACCGTGATAAATTTGTAGCAGCGCTTTTGAACCCTGGGACTTGATCGCCTCGGCAATTTTTGCCAGCCCGGCGATTTTATCGTCGCTGTCGATACCGAGCGCGCCCGGGAAAGCCAGACCTAAGTCATCCACAAAGCAGCATTCGACGATAATCGTACCGATGCGCCCGGCGCGAGCGCGGTAGTACTCCACCAGCTCGCTGCTGACGGAACCATCAAAATAACCCGAACAGGTTGTCATGGGTGCCATAAACAGGCGGTTTTTCAGCTCAGTGCCGTTGGGCAAGGTAAAGGAGCTAAGTACGCGATGATCACTTTTCATAAGAATAAACTCCAAACTTTAAAAATTTAAATTCAAGAATTCGGGATCGGGCTGCATTTGAGTTATTTGTTATGCCGATATCATGATATTAATATAACGGTAATTTTAGTTACGAAAGCTATTACGTTAGTTATAAAACTATTTAATCCCCTCAATAACAGAGATACCCCCACGGTGTTACTAATTAAAATATATTCTGTTCACAATTATTTAATAAAACCCTATAAATACATAACCTTGAATTTAGTGGTTAAACCAGTTAAAAAGAAAATTAAAAACAACAAAATCATACGCATACAAGAAGATTCATTGCATAATAATATACTACAAATAGGGTTTTAGGAATTGTAGCAGGCTTAATAACCTATAACCTTATAGGGTTATTCAAGCCGGTATAAAAATAACGCCGCGCTTGTCTTTTTTTGATCGCGATCAATTGTAATAGTCATCAAAAGCGCATTATATAAATATAAGAATTTTTCAAACCAGCGCTAAATAAAATAGCGTTAGTTACCCATACTCAAAATTGCCGGCAGTACTTTTGAAATCTAAATAAAGTAAAAAAACTAAAAAAAGCAGCACGGCACTTTTTGGCAAATCGAATTATTAACTACTTATAGAAGCGTAATATGAACGAGAAATCTGCGACATCGCACTCGCCGACACCGGTGAGTAAACCGGAAGACGGTAATAAAAACCGCCTTCTGATGATGGCACTGCCCATTATCGTGGCCGTGCTGTTACTTTTCGTCCCCGTTCCTGACGGGCTTCCGCCGTATGCCTGGCACTACTTCGCTATATTCGTCGGCGTGATCGTCGGCCTGATCTTCGAACCGCTGCCGGGTGCCGTGATTGGCCTGACCGGCGTGGTGGTCATCGCCCTGTGCAGCCAGTGGGTGCTGTTTAGCCCGGAACAGCTGGCTGACGAAAAATTCAAGCTGGCAGGCGCGTCCTTTAAATGGGCGGTCAGCGGTTTTGGCAACTCGACCGTGTGGCTGATTTTCGGTGCCTTCATGTTTGCCGCCGGCTATGATAAAACCCGCTTCGGTCGCCGCCTGGCGCTGGTTCTGGTGAAATATCTGGGCCGCCGCAGCCTGACCCTCGGCTACGCCATCACCCTGGCCGACCTGCTGCTGGCACCGTTTACGCCTTCTAACACCGCGCGCAGCGGCGGGACCATCTACCCGATTATCGCCAACCTGCCACCGCTGTATGGCTCGAAGCCTAACGACCCAAGCTCCCGTAAAATCGGTTCTTACCTGATGTGGGTGGCCATCACCGCCGCCTGTATCACCAGCTCAATGTTCCTCTCCGCCCTGGCGCCTAACCTGCTGGCGCTGGCGCTGGTGAAAAGCATCGTGGGTATCAACATCTCCTGGGGCACCTGGTTTATCGCCTTCCTGCCGGTGGGCCTGCTATTGATTCTCACCATGCCGCTGCTGGCCTACTGGTTCTACCCGCCGGAAGTCAAAGTGAACGATGAGGTGCCGCTGTGGGCCGCGCGTGAGCTGGAGAAACTGGGCAAACTGTCGCGTAACGAAATTCTGCTGCTGGTGTTTGTGTGCAGCGCACTGATGATGTGGATCTTCGCCGCCGCGTGGATTGAACCGGCGATGGCCGCCCTGCTGATTATCGGCCTGATGCTGTGGACCGGCGTGCTGGAGTGGAACGACATCACCGGCAATAAAGCCGCATGGAACACCTTCGTCTGGTTTGCCACGCTGGTCGCCCTCGCCGACGGCCTCTCTTCCACCGGCTTTATCGGCTGGCTGGGTAAAGAAGGCGGCATTCTGATGAGCGGTATCTCACCGGGCGTAGCGACTATCGTGCTGCTGCTGGCGTTCTACCTGCTGCACTACCTGTTTGCCAGCACCACCGCACACACCACCGCGCTGCTGCCGGCGATGCTGACCATCGCCTCCACCATTCCGGGTATGAATATGGAAGTGTTCGTGCTGCTGATGGTGACCTCGCTGGGTATCATGGGGATTATCACCCCGTACGGTACCGGCCCAAGCCCAATTTATTACGGCAGCGGCTATCTGCCGACCAAAGACTACTGGCGCCTCGGCACCATCTTTGGCGGCATCTTCCTGGTGGCCCTGCTGGTTATCGGCTACCCGTGGATGTCTATGATGTTCTGATTCATAACCGTCGGCGGGCAACCTCCGGCGGTTTTATTTTATGGAGTGAAGAGCTATGTCGAACAAACCGTTTGTCTACCAGGACCCCTTCCCGCTGTCTCATGACGATACCGAATACTATCTGCTGAGCCGCGAACACGTTTCCGTGGCCCAGTTTGACGGCCAGGAGGTCCTCAAAGTGGCCCCTGAAGCGTTAACGCTGCTGGCCCAGCAGGCCTTCCACGATGCGGCGTTTATGCTGCGCCCTTCTCATCAGCAACAGGTCGGCGCGATTCTCAGCGACCCGGAAGCCAGCGAAAACGATAAGTATGTGGCGTTGCAGTTCCTGCGTAACTCCGACATCGCCGCGAAAGGCGTGCTGCCAACCTGCCAGGACACCGGCACCGCCATCATTATGGGTAAAAAAGGCCAGCGCGTCTGGACCGGCGGCGGCGATGAAGCCGCGCTGTCGCAGGGCGTCTATAACACCTACATCTCTGACAACCTGCGCTACTCGCAGAACGCCGCGCTGGACATGTATAAAGAAGTGAACACCGGCACCAACCTGCCGGCGCAGATCGATCTCTACAGCGTCGATGGCGATGAGTACAAGTTCCTGTGCATCGCTAAAGGCGGCGGCTCGGCGAACAAGACCTATCTCTACCAGGAAACCAAGGCGCTGATCACCCCGGCCAAACTGAAAAACTACCTGGTCGAGAAAATGCGCACGCTCGGCACGGCGGCCTGCCCGCCGTATCACATTGCGTTCGTTATTGGCGGGACTTCCGCAGAATCGACGCTGAAAACCGTCAAACTGGCCTCCACCCGCTACTATGACAGTCTGCCGACCGAAGGTAACGAGCACGGTCAGGCGTTCCGCGACGTGAATCTGGAGCAGGCGTTAATGGAGGAGGCGCGCAACCTCGGCCTCGGCGCGCAGTTCGGCGGTAAATACTTCGCTCACGATATCCGCGTTATCCGCCTGCCGCGTCACGGTGCGTCCTGCCCAATCGGCATGGGGGTTTCCTGCTCCGCCGACCGTAACATCAAGGCGAAAATCAACCGCGACGGTATCTGGATTGAAAAACTGGAGCACAATCCGGCGCAGTACATCCCGGAAGCGCTGCGTCAGCAGGGTGAAGGCAATGCGGTCAGCATCAACCTCAACCAGCCGATGAGCGAGATCTTAGCGCAGCTTTCCGCACATCCGGTTTCTACGCGTCTGTCGCTGAACGGCACCATCATTGTTGCCCGCGATATCGCGCACGCCAAACTCAAAGAGCTGCTGGATAACGGAGAAGAACTGCCGCAGTACGTGAAAGACCACCCCATCTACTATGCTGGCCCGGCAAAAACGCCAGAAGGCTATGCCTCGGGCTCCTTAGGCCCGACCACCGCTGGCCGCATGGACTCTTACGTTGATCTGCTGCAGTCACACGGTGCCAGCATGGTGATGCTGGCGAAAGGCAACCGCAGCCAGCAGGTGACCGACGCCTGCCATAAGCACGGCGGTTTCTACCTGGGTAGCATCGGCGGCCCGGCGGCGGTACTGGCACAAACCAGCATTAAGAGCCTGGAGTGCGTGGCCTACCCGGAACTGGGGATGGAGGCTATCTGGAAAATCGAGGTGGAAAACTTCCCGGCGTTTATTCTGGTCGATGATAAAGGGAATGATTTCTTTCAGCAGATTCAGAATAAGCAGTGCGCGGGGTGCACTCAGCGTTAACGCGCCAATCCTCGCTAATTAATACATTTCGCCGATAAAAGCCAGCATCTACCCGATGCTGGCTTTTTTATAACGGTAAGTAAAGATTTCAACCTTGAACAATTTATCTGTAAACGCAACGCAATGTATTTATCAATTTGCGACCAGATAGCGCAAGCCAAAAATCATTTATAATTAAACGATAATTAAATCGACTAAAACGTGGCAATCACGTCCGCATAGCACACAAAATCATTCACCACATAAATATAATATTAGGTCTGAACACTGACTCAGCGCGTAAACAGCCCCCTCAACGTATCGACTCATTAAATATACAACATTACATTTATCAAATTAATAAAATCATCAATTCGAATAATACTCTGTCCGTCATTATCCCCATATAATATTAAGGACAACAAAATGCGTCATACAGCTCGATTGACACTGCTTTCACAGTGCATTCTTCTGTCTCTTTCAGCGATGTCAGGCTCAGCGCTCGCGGGCCAAACCGATCCCTGCACCAGCACATCAACAACGACCTGTGGTTTTCAGGATGTGACAAACCAACCGGGACCAAACGGTACACATCTGATGTTTGTCAATAATAATGGCTCTGCGGTCATGAGCGATAAGAATAATGACAACGCTATCTATCTGTGGGATCAAACCAAAGGCGATACGCAGTCCTTAACCGTTAACGGTACCAATATGTCTGACACTTATATTCAGGCAGGATATATTGGCACAAAAAACGTAACACTGAATAATGCAACTACCGATATGATTGAAGCGGGCAATAAGGCCAGCGGCGATTCCACCAACGTTAACCTGGCCATCAATCATTCGACCTTAAACGGCGAAGACGACAGCACTGCCTATGGTTACAAACCTGCCCAGGGTAATAAAGCCTATATGGACGGCGCGGCAATCTTTGTCGACTCCGGTTCTAACGCGGGTACCAATAACATCAGCATCAAAAATGGCAGCACGCTGATGGGCTCTGTGTATGCGGTCACTGGCGGGGATAATAATATCTCGATGTCCGACAGCTCGATTGGCGGCACAAATGGTTCAACGGGAGCCATTTATGCTATGAGTAATGGGGGCAATAATACCATTACCCTGGAGAATAGTACTGTCGTTGGCTCGGTCAGCCAACCGACAGACAAAACGCTTTTAAAATATTTTGAAGATAATATCGCTGGCAATAGCGATGCGTCCGCCATTGATACTCTGCTGAACGGTAGCACCATCGCCATGGGCGTATCCGGCAAGAAGGCTTCAAGCGTTACGCTGAACAATAGTAAAGTTACCGGTGATATTGCGATGGTAGGCACCGGCAGCAGTTCTACCGCCAGCCTGAACATGAGCGGAAACAGCAATGTTACCGGCGATATTATCCTCGCCGATCACAGCGCTGCAACCGTAACCATGAGCAATAGCACATTGACGGGCGACATTAATGCAGAAAACGAAGGAAATACCACTGTCGCGCTGAATAACGCCACGGTCAACGGCAGCATCACCACCGGTTCGGGTAACGACGCCATCACCTTAGCGAATAATTCTCACGTGAAGGGCACCGTCAACGGCGGTGCGGGGGCCGATACGCTTTCCCTGGATGCGGGTAGCTCAGTGGATGGGTCTATCGCTAGCTTCGAAACCGTGAATACCGCCGGTAACAACAACCTGACCGTTGATACTATTGAGGATAACACCACGTGGAACATTCAATCAGGCTCTACGCTGTATGTCACCAACTCCACGGGTAATAACGTACAGGTGAATATGTCTTCCGACAGCCTGGTTAACCTGGGCTCCGTTGGCGCGACGGCGAACAACAATCTGGTCGTGACCAACACCTCAATGAGCACGGCTAACCAGCAAAATGTGGCGGTCGCAACCTTTACCACCAACGCAAGCAGCCCATCCAATGCGGTGTCAGTCGCCTTCAGCAACGGTGAGCAGCAGGTTGAAAGCCGTAACGGCGCGTACAACTACAACAACAGCCTGACGCAACAAGAGCAGCAGGCCGTCACAACCGGGCTGCAGGCATCTGCAGACAAGACCTACAACGTGCTGTTCAGCAGCTCTCGCGGCGATCTGTCCAGCGACGTGCAGGGCATGATTGCCGGTCTGGACGCGGCGAAACAGGCTGGCCGCATGATCACCGACGATCTGGCCAACCGCCTCAACCAGGTGCACCTGCAAAACCTGTTCGGCCACGGCGTTGACGGCGCGCAGGTCTGGGGTGACTTCCTCTACCAGAACGGCGAGTACAGCGATGACGTTGACTATAAAGACGTTACGCAGGGCGTTCAGGGCGGCGTGGACTGGACGTCCCACCTGGGCAACGGCGACAGCCTGACCGGCGGTATTGCGCTGGGCTGGACCCGCAGCCGCGATCGCAGCACCGGTAACGGCAGCAACAATTTCAGCGACAGCGTCTATGGTAACTACTACAGCGTGTACGGCGGCTGGCAGCAGTCTCTGCACGACAACCTGTGGGGCATGTTCGTTGACGGTAGCTTCAGCTATGGCGATATGCGCTACTCCACCTCGGCAAACAACGTCAGCAACGCCACTACCGGTATGACCCAGGCGCTGAACGGTTCCTCCGACGGTAACCTGTACACCACCCAGGCTCGTGCCGGCGTCAACGTCGTGCTGCCGGGTGAAACCGTCCTTCAGCCGTACGCCACCCTCGGTTGGGATAAAGCCCAGGAAGACGGCTTCTCCGATCAGGCCATTACCTTCGGCGACAGCCAGGTATCTGAATGGAACACCGGCGTGGGTATGCGTGTGACCACCAAACTGGCGGATCTCAATAAAAACGTGGAGCTGTATCCATGGCTGGATGCGCGCTATCAGACCGAGTTTAGCGATAACACCGACATCAAAGCGGCGGACTATCACAACACTAACGGCCATAACGCGACGATGGGTATCTTCGGCGCAGGGATCAATACCACCATTGGTAAAGACTTCTCGCTGAATACCGGTGTGTACTTCGGCACCGGCGATGTGGACAACGACGCCAGCGTACAGGCTGGCGTAAGCTATCACTTCTAATTAGCCTCCAGGCCCTGATTATTCAGGGCCTGATTTTATCTACTAAATAACCTGCCTTTCCCTTTTCCTTCTGCAATGGCCTATCCACATCTTTAGTTCACAAATTTCGCACGAAATTCTTTTGTATAGTAAACAAATTATCTACACTGCTGTGTATCACTCGACATGCAACAGGACAGCAACCATGAGATTAGGACTGGATATCGGCGGCACCAAAATTGAGGCGGTCGTACTGGATGACGGCGGCGAAATCGTATATCGCCAACGCTATGCCACGCCAAAACAAAGCTATGACGCATTTTTTCAGGCCGTTATCGGCGCCGTTCGCGACGCGCGAGAAGCCACGCAGCCATCGCTCTCCGTAGGGCTTGGGATCCCCGGCGCTGCGGGGCGCGACGGGCTCATCAAAAACTCAAATATTCTGGTACTGAATCAGCAACCGTTTGTCCAGCACCTTGAACAACGGCTGGAAATGCCCGTTGCCGTCACCAACGACGCCAACTGCTTTACGCTGTCTGAAGCCATCGACGGTGCGGGTAAGGGTTACGGCGTGGTCTTTGGCGTGATCTTAGGCACCGGCTGCGGCGGCGGCCTGTGCGTTGATAACAGCTTGATTACCGGCCCGAACGCCTGCGCCGGTGAATGGGGGCATAACGTCCTCCCCCACTACCATCCGCAGAAAGACGGCGCCAGCGACGTGTGCTACTGCGGGCAAACTAACTGCATCGAGAGCTTTATCTCCGGCAGCGGCCTGCAACGACAGTATTTTCAGAAATTTAGTAAACATGATAGGGTACCGGATATTATTTCCCAACTGAATGCAGGCAATGCGGCCGTCGCGTCGTTGTGGGATCGCTATCAGGATCAGGTCGCTCGCGCGCTGGCCGGAGTGATCAACATGCTCGATCCCGATGCCATCGTGCTCGGCGGCGGGGTGTCGAATATTCCTCAGCTGTATACCGGCCTGCAGGATCGCATTGCGCAGTACGTATTTGGCCAGCAGTGCTGTACCCCTGTCGTGCAGGCGCTTCACGGTGACAGCAGCGGCGTGCGCGGCGCGGCCTGGCTGGGAGAACAACGTCGATAACCGAATAGTGGGAGTGAGATGGCTAAAGCAGTCAGAATTCGCGATATCGCCGCCGCGTGCGGCGTGTCGCCCGGCGCGGTCTCTCGCGCGTTGAAGGGCCAGCCGGGCCTGCGCGAAGAGACTCGGCAGCGTATCATCGCCGCAGCCGAGCAGCAGGGATATGATTTTTCCCGTCTGCGCAGCGACAAAATTAAGCGCGTGCTGTTTTTGCTGCATCGCCAGCACAATATCAGCCGCGCGCTGCCCTTCTATTCACCGCTGTTTCTCAGCATCGAGGCAGAATGTCGCGAGCAGGAAATTGCGCTGAGCTTTCTGGCGACCGGTCCCGGTGACGCGCTGGCCGATCAGGTGATGCTTCACCAGCCCGATGCGCTGATCTGCGCCGGTTTTTTCGAGCCTGAGCTGATGGCTATGCTGGAACAGTTAAAGCTACCGCTAGTCCTGGTCGATCTCTGGTCGCCGGGCCTTCCATGCATCAACCCTGACAATATGCAGGGCGGCTATCTCGCGACTCGTCACCTGCTGGATCGGGGCCGTAAACGGATTGCGTTTCTCGCCAGCACCCTTTCCCACTACAGTATCCGGCAGCGAGAAAAAGGCTATCGACAGGCGTTGTATGACGCACAGCTGCTGATGCCGCCGGAGTATGAGGCCATCGCCCTGCCGCAGCTAGATACCGAGCAATCGCTGGTGCGAGCCATTAACGAACTGTTCGATCTCACCGAGCCGCCGGATGCCATTTTTGCCTACAACGATGCGACCGCACTGCTGGTGTTAACGGTGTGCGCAGAGCGTGGGCTACGCGTGCCGGAAGATGTGGCGCTGGTGGGGTTTGATGATATTGAACCTGCCGCATGGTCGCAGCCGCCATTGACCACCATTGCGGTCGATAAGCAGCGGCTGGGGCGTGAGGCGCTGGGGATCTTGTTGAATGGACAAATGGACGCCAGCCTACTGCTGCCGGTGGAATTAGTGGTACGGGCCAGCTCGGGCGCATAATGTTTAGCAGTGTGCGAAGCTGGCATCAGTCATTCGCACACCTTTTCCTGACGCAACAAAATCAAAAGACGCTAACCGCCTCAGGCCGTCAAGCACGCTCATTATTTAAAAATGGATAAATCAACGCTCGCCGCTCCGCAGTGAAAAAAGATAATAAACGCCATGATAATAAACCCCAGGAAACATCATGCGTCAGCTCTCTCTTATTCTCTTTGCAGCGTTCCTCAGCGCCTGCAGTTCACAGCCACCGGCCGCTTTAACCAAAATTAATGCTATTCAGATTCCTGTTATCCAGAATGGTCAGCCATCGGAAAATACGGCGGCGATGGCCGCAATCTACCAGCAAAATAAACGCATTCTTGATACTACGGCACTTAACCTGAAAACGGATTATCTTACTGACGTCAAAACCGCCGAAATATTTGATGAGCACAGCGAGGCACACCGGGTTTATGTTTCACTGTCAAAGCTTGATCAGATTCAACTGATGAATAATTACTATCTGAAAGAACAAAATGCCAGCGGATTACAGAAGGTGAATGAGGCGCTTAAGCCTTTGATTCAAGGTTAAATCCCCTCCAGCAATGAGAGGGGCTAGGCATTATTATGGGTTAAAAACGCTCAGGTAAAGTATTTAGCTCCGTTAAATAACCGCCGCGTTTAAAGCTAATATACCCTCCGCTCTTCAGCGCCGAGAGTACATTTAAAACGCTGCTGCGTGAGAGGTGCGTACGTTCCTGAATATATTCCAGAATCGACACCCGCATCCGCGTCTCTTCCGGCAGCTGGCTCATTTCCAGTAAATGGTTGCGAATCACCGAATAAGTACGCTGTTGTACTACCAGCGCATCGCGGTAAAACAGGTAAGCCGTGTGGTATGACAGCAACGAGGCAACGTCTTCCCAGACGCCCTGTTCACGAAATACCTCCATCGCCGCATTGGCATCAACACGTAATATCGTTGACTCGGTTTCTACGCGCAGCAAATGACCACGTACAGGCTGGATCATTTCGGCAATGCCAAACAGGTGGGGATCGTAAACGGTGACAATCAACAGGCCGTCAGAGGCTCTGAGAATCGACAGTTCGCCGTCAAGAAAGAGGTAAAGCTGCGGCTGGTTTTTGTGTGTCCAGGTCATGCGCTTACGCGGCACTACCTTCATCTTTTCGGCAATCGGCTCAAGCAGGGCCGTCAAACGCTGGATGCTCTGCTCCGGGCGGATAGGCGGTAAAATATGCATAGAAATACCTGATTAGTTCTCTTCCCTATGAGTGTAGAGCGCAACAGGATGTCCGTAAAAATTGCACATTTAAGTATTTACGCATATGCCGCGCGTTGAAAGAAAGCCTTAATTTGTACAAATTTAAACAAACCGCACCGTTGGCATGCCAGCAAAGAATTAAGGTTCAGAAACGGCTACTGGACGACGCCCGCGGAAAAGCGCAGAGATCAGCGCACGAAGATTCAGAGTATGTTGATAGCGGAATTCAGGATGGGTAAGTAGACCTACACTATGCCAAGTGTGATGGTGGTCGTTGAAACGTTAGGGCGTAAGTGATTGAATAGTGGCGGAGAGAGGGGGATTTGAACCCCCGGTAGAGTTGCCCCTACTCCGGTTTTCGAGACCGGTCCGTTCAGCCGCTCCGGCATCTCTCCGTTTTGATGGTTGCCATCATGCCAGGTATTTTGGCATTTTAACAGACCCAGTCTCTTCAATTGCGTTCAAGTGACGAGTTTACGAGCAGAATGATGATTAAATGGCCCTGGAAAACGAGTGACACTGCCGAAAAAGCCGATTTGCCATGGGCGCAGGCCCTGGCGATTCCACTGTTAGCCAATCTGTCGATGGACGAGCAGGTGAAGCTGGTTCAGCTTGCCGACCGTTTCTTACAGCAAAAGCGGATGGTGTTTTTACAGGGGCTGACCGTTGAACCCGTCACCGAAGCGCGAATTGCGCTGCTGTTCTGTCTGCCGGTGATGGAGCTTGGCCTGGAGTGGCTCGACGGCTTTCATGAAATTCTCATCTATCCTGCCCCGTTTATCGTCGATGACGAGTGGGAGGACGATATCGGGCTGGTGCATAACCAGCGGGTGGTCCAGTCCGGCCAAAGCTGGCAGCAGGGGCCCATCGTACTGAACTGGCTCGATATTCAGGATTCTTTCGATGCCTCCGGTTTCAACCTGATTATTCACGAAGTGGCGCATAAGCTCGACACGCGCAACGGCGATCGCGCCAGCGGCGTGCCGTTTATCCCTCTGCGTGAAGTGGCAGGCTGGGAACACGATCTGCACGCGGCAATGAACAATATTCAGGATGAGATTGATTTAGTTGGCGAAAATGCCGCCAGCATCGATGCCTATGCGGCGACCGATCCGGCAGAATGCTTTGCAGTGCTCTCTGAATATTTTTTCAGCGCCCCTGAACTTTTCGCCCCGCGTTTCCCGGCGCTGTGGCAGCGTTTCTGCGGCTTCTACGGCCAGGACCCGCTGCAACGGTTACGCGATAATAACCAGCAGGATGGAAATCCCCCGGCAGTACACTAAAACAACAGCTTGTGCTAAATTCAGCCAATTGAATCAGCAGCTTAAATTTAGTGTTGACACAAATATCCGTGGCCAGTACTATGCGCCTCGTTCACACGATTCCTCTGTAGTTCAGTCGGTAGAACGGCGGACTGTTAATCCGTATGTCACTGGTTCGAGTCCAGTCAGAGGAGCCAATTTCCTGCTTTCATGCATCCTTTCGAATCCTCATATGATGTTGATTCAACAGGTTAGCGTGATAACTCTTCCCGGTGCATTTTGATTTTACCCTCCGCATCGGGAAAAATTGGTGGTCAAATCTGGGGTCAGGTTAGTTCGATAATGGAGTGACCCCCATATGTCCCTTAGCGACGCGAAAATCCGCACTCTCAAGCCCACTGATAAACCCTTTAAAGTCTCCGATTCCCACGGTCTGTATCTGCTGGTCAAACCGGGCGGTTCCCGCCACTGGTATCTCAAGTACCGTATTAACGGTAAAGAATCCCGTATTGCACTGGGTGCCTATCCTGCCGTCTCCCTGTCTGATGCCCGCCAGCAGCGCGAAGGTATCCGTAAGATGCTGGCGCTGAACATCAACCCGGCACAGCAGCGGGCAGTTGAACGCGGAGCGTACAAACCGGAGAAAGTATTTAAAATCGTGGCACTGGCGTGGCATAAAAGTAATAAAAAATGGTCGCAGAACACCGCTGACCGTCTGCTTGCCAGCCTGAACAATCATGTATTTCCGGTTATCGGCCACCTGTCAGTCTCAGAGCTTAAACCCTGGCATTTCATTGGCCTGCTGAAAGGGATTGAGGAAAAAGGACTGCTTGAAGTTGCGTCCCGCACGCGGCAACACCTTTGCAGCATCATGCGTCATGCGGTTCACCAGGGATTAATCGACATTGATCCGGCTGCAAACCTTGACGGGGTGACTTCCCCTCCTGTCAGACGGCATTATCCCGCCCTGCCACTGGAGCGGCTGCCTGAACTGCTTGAACGGATTGACGGTTATCACCGAGGACGGGAACTCACTCGGCTTGCAGTCCTGCTGACGTTACATGTGTTCATTCGCTCCAGTGAATTGCGCTTTGCACGCTGGTCAGAGATTGATTATAGAAACCGGGTCTGGACGATACCCGCGACACGCGAAGCCATTGCAGGCGTACGTTATTCCGGGCGCGGAGCTAAAATGCGCACTGCTCATATCGTCCCCCTCTCAGAACAGGCCATCGCCATTCTGAAACGGATTAAGGATATCTCCGGTGATGGTGAGCTGGTCTTCCCTGGCGACCACAATCCATATAAACCGATGTGTGAAAATACCGTGAATAAGGCACTGCGCCTCATGGGATACGACACTAAACAGGATATCTGCGGTCACGGGTTCCGGGCAATGGCATGCAGCGCCCTGATGGAGTCCGGTTTATGGTCGCAGGATGCTGTAGAGCGCCAGATGAGTCATCAGGAGCGCAATACCGTGCGTCTGGCATACATTCATAAGGCCGAACATCTGGAAGCCCGTAAGGCGATGATGCAGTGGTGGTCGGATTATCTGGATACCTGCCGGGAGGCATATGTACCGCCTTATATCCAAGGTCAAGAAGAGAAGCACAAAGTAGCATAACGCATCGGACATAATAAGATCATCAGAAAAGCCGTATCAGCCTGTGCAGGTACGGCATTGTTCATTCAACCGGTATGTAGAAACACGGCCATCTCCCCGGTTTCATACCGTTTAGTGATTACAGCATGGCCGCGCATGCATCATTGTATCGGACTTGACTACCCATTTGCATTTTAATTGGCGACCGTTTGCAGATTATTTGACCATCGCCAACTAAATTTGCCTCATTAGATTTACTTAGGGTAAGACCTTACATCTGAACGACTGCTGTGTGCCAGAAGCAGACATTCAAGATTTTCAGTTAAGTGAATGCTATGTGTGCCGTGAGCTTATAGCGCTGCCTGTTCTACTGGGTATAGACCTCTAACTAGTGATTATGGTACCTTGCTCGCTGGTCGGTGCGCACGCAAGAGAGAGCGGCTAACTCTTACCTAGCCTGCCGGTATTGGGTTTCCTGGTACGTCTGGATCAGTCTGAGAGTGACGCACCGATCAAATTTTTCCTTTACGCCTACCGGGCTCGTACACGGAATAGAACCAAGTTTTTATTTCTATAACCTTAATACCGCTCTTTGCGCTAGAACCTTTAGCTATAAAATCTTCACTTAGGGTAGTCTCACGCTTAAGTATCACGACTACCTCAGATGCTTCCCGCGCAGGCCACTTTACTAACGCAGAGACCCCCAGGTAGTCGTATTCCGCCCATGAACCATCTGGAAACTTTCGAGTCTTTAGACCTCTTCGAAGCTTATGCCATGTATCGACTGTCTCAATAATACGTGCGGCGGTAGGTAACAACTCAAAACTTGCACTGATTCGTGCAAGTGGTCGTTTTACACGCGTAATGTGAGACCAGCCCGTTCTATTCACTATGACATTACCAAGTGTGGGATGCGTGGCACCTGCGTCCTTCCACAATTTATAAAAATCCCAAGCTGCAAACTTGGTTGATTTAGAAATCGAATTAATACGTGCAGGTAAACTACTCTGCTGCGTCATATCAATTTCCACGAGCCCCTGCGCTCGATGCTGACCGGTAGCAAGTCGTGAAAATGGTCGAATGCACTCTTGGCCCGATTGGAATCTGTTTTTTAGCTGGACGATCACAGTGCCCCGTTTAGTATAGGAGTCAGCTCGCTTTAGATCGGCCCACCAAGCTTGGCTTACAAGTTTTCCCGGTAATGCTTCCTTAACATAAACCAGCGCAACAGGCAGCGGTGATTTGTTCCAAAGATCCCGCTTTACCTCAAGATTTGGAATTCTAAGTTCGAGAAAGTCTTCATACGTGTGTTCCACGTAGCTTGCCCCACTCTTAACCTGGACTTGGATTAGGCCCCCAGTAAATTCATGTTTCCATGATCGGCGATCATTTGGACGCTCTTCATTGACCCTTTTGCTTCGCAAGTACACTAGCCCATCAAAACCGTCATCATCGGCCTGTCCTACCTCTTGCCATGACCACCCCCAAGCACGACAAACTGCATCGACATAGGCGGTGCTTGCAGCGGAAATTCGATTTGATTCAGAGGTCACTTATTGTTCCCTATTTACGCGATCAAAAAAGCAATCTATCACATGATGCTTCAATACGCTGACATCCACTTTCGAATTGTAGGCGTATGGTGAGGCTTACAGGATGTGACTTACTCCCCGTTGACTCACACAGAATACTGTTAGCAATGTCCGCTGTTCGCTCACAGCAGACCTTCAGCTAAGTAAACTCGTCCGATTAGTGGCAGGAGTGGACGTTGCTCATACCCATAGATGCAATGAAAACTAGTACTCATGGGGAAGGCCAGAATGTCCCTGCGTTTTTCAAAGAACGCAGCTAAGAACGCGTATCACCCCAAAAATCTCTGCAAGTGTGACCTTATGAACTGAGCTTATCTAAACCTTGCTCTCCACATACCCGTTTCCAATGGACTTAGGCTTAGTGGATGAAATCAGATTCTGAGCGAACATCTCTGTCGCTGGTTGCGTTTTCAGGCAATACATACTCTTTCAGGCATACCTGCCTTTTTCATTTTGTTCTGCGCATGCACCTTGGTCATTGCCCCCTCAAACCGGCTATCGGAATCACTCAGCATTTGTAGACCACTGAACAGTTGTTTTACCTTGTATATCAATAATGCCAAATCACACAAAAAAAAAGATAAAAATTAGATCGATAGGAAGCATTCAATCGGAATAGTCTTAAATGACTTGACTGCCAGTGAGGTTTGGTTTTATAAGTGGATATACGAATTTAAAAGGATAAGTTGAAATGAGCGAAAGGAAAAAAATCGAAGATCAGGCTCTTCTCTATCATTTAACATGTATGGATAATCTCCCTAATATTTTAGACACAGGATTAAGATCCCGTGCATCAGTAAAAGGCGAGTTTGTTGATGTGGCCGACGGAGAAATAATAACAGGTCGCGAAGCTTTAAATTTGCAAACAATGGTTCCCTTTCATTTTTTTACTAAAAATCCATTCGATGGAAGAGTTTTGAAAAACCATACAGAAAAATCATTTTGCATTATTTCGGTTAGACGAATATTTGCCAGTAAAAATGGTTGGAAAATTATACCTAAACATCCATTATCCGCCAGTTCTGCTGTCAGCCTCTTAGATTATGAACAAGGGATGACTCAAATTAACTGGGAGCTTATGAATACAAGGGATTATAAAAATGCAGAATGCAAATCTGTATGTATGGCTGAGTGTTTATCAAGTGTAACGGTCGAGCCGGAAAATTTTTGCTGCATCTATGTAAAAAATGAAGACGAAAAAAAACATGTCGAAGACTTGATAAAAAAACAAGGGTTAAGTATATTTGTAACAGTCAACTCTTATATGTTCTAATTCTATGATTAAGTATGCAAGCGGAAATCTTCTAACTTCTACATCGCAGGCTCTTGTGAATGCTGTAAACTGCCAAGGAGTCATGGGAAAGGGTATTGCTTTGGCTTTCAAAGAAAACTTTCCCAATAATTTCGAAGTTTACAAAAGAGCTTGTGGCACTGGTACAATGAAAATTGGACAGGTTTTACTTGTTGAAGAAAAGGGAAAGATAATCGTAAACTTTCCCACTAAGGATAGTTGGAGAAAAAAATCAACATATGATTTTATCTCGCAAGGCCTTGAATCTTTAACAAAGTCCATAGTCGAAAGAAA
The DNA here is from genome assembly GCF_047971185.1 of Kluyvera sp. Classification (GTDB taxonomy): domain Bacteria; phylum Pseudomonadota; class Gammaproteobacteria; order Enterobacterales; family Enterobacteriaceae; genus Kluyvera. The sequence goes on along the minus strand of NZ_JBKDZH010000065.1, from coordinate 58,884 downwards.
AATCACATCAATATCAATACCACCTTTAGGGTGTGGTAACGGGGGCCTCGCTTGGAATAAAGTTGAAGCTCTTATTTTGAGAGCTTTTCAAAGTTTAGATAATGTTGAGGTGGTAATTTACCCGCCTGCAACTAATAATCAACTATCAAAAAATAAAAACATTATTAACGTTAAACATCTTTTGGTTCACTATGCCTATGGGAAATTAAAAGTTAAGCAAAAATTCTCCCTTTATACAGCTTTTTATATTTGCGAATGTATTGAGAAAGCAAATCTTTTCTTATTCGATTTTAAACATGGACGGCCATATTCTTCTGAGTTAGAAAATGTTATGAAGGATATAGCAAACCTTAAAGTCGAGTTGCAGGACGATTTTGACTCTTTTATTGAAGATTATATTAATACTCATCAATCCAAAGAGTTACAAATCGAGTTTGGTAAGCTAATTTCAACTTTAAAGCCAAGTATCAGTTTGCTCAATGAGCTTAAAAATAAGATTGATTATACAGATAGCGTACATGTGATCACGAGAATTGCCAATGAAAATAATCATGGCTTGCACATTGATGATTTCAAAGAAAATAAAAATATCGTGCAACAATTAATTAAAAATGGATTAGTAACCGAAGATATTTTTAACGAACTAAAAATAAAGGGAAGTTAGTAGCGCTTTTTATATGTTTTTTTGCTAAAATTGCGCAGGACTTCCTCTTTCGCATTCACTGACAACGCAGGCACTCTTACTACAATTTCCCTATCAATTGCGCCGCCATGACTTGTTTGCATAAGTGGTATCATGCTGAATAACTGGGATTGACCTGCTCCCCGTTTATTAATACACCGTGATGTTAACAATGTCTTCTTCAATAACATAAGCACATTCCCATGAAGAAGCTTTTTTCCGACGAAAAGATCACCAGCATCCTTTGAGAAACCGAAGCCGGTGTTTATGCCCAGCAACTCTGCCCAAAACACACTATTTCGGACGCTACTTTATACACTGGCGCAAGAAGTTTGACGGCATGGAAGTATCCGAGGCAAAGCGGCTCAAGCTATAAGTATCTCAGAAAATCGCGCCAGTTACATTTGAAGCCCCCCTGGTAATCTTATTAAGTCAACTTCCGCTCCCGCTCACAGCGGACATTTCGCGGACCAAAGTCCGCTCAGTGCCAAAAACGGAAGTAGTTAATAGGACTTAGTGTTGATTAGGGGGAGCAGGTCAGAGGGGGCGCAACTGGGAAGAGGGTATATTGAAGCTGCTAGCAAATACTTGCTTCCTGCGAAAGCCACGGAATTCCATTTCCGCCTTTTAATCATGGCTTCGGTTGCTGGTAGATATCCGGGCGATTGATTTGCCAGACAAAATAAGGTCGATTAAGTGGGGTATACCCGAGTTTTTCGTATAACCATGGCACACTGTCAGTCACCAGCATGATACGTCGAAGACGTGACATGACGGGATGCGCGTGGCAGCACTCGATTAGCCAGCGACCGAGCCCGGTCTTCTGATACTCTTTAAGAACATACACATCACAAAGATAACCAAAAGTGGCATAGTCAGTCACCAGCCGGGCAAATCCTATTTGCTCTGAACCATCAAACAGGCCAAAACACAAACTGTTCTCTATTGATAAAAGCACAGTTTCTTTATCAATTCCGGGAGCCCAGGATGACTGTGAAAGAAAATCACGTATGGCATCAGTCTGGAAAAACACAGGATCTGTTGTCACTATGTAGCTGTCTTTTCTAAAAGTAAGATGCTGATTGTTCACTAAACAAAATCCTTATAGGTAACTGTCAGGCGTTTTCTTAAAGAGCATCCGCACAGGTTGAGCTGAGCATGGTAGTCAGCAACACTGGAGGCATGGTAAGTCCATTTTTTTCCAGGGCCGGACTGCAGGTACTCAGATGGTAACTGGCATGGGTGAGCAAATGCAGCAGGATCTCTTCACGCGTCATATCACCAGGCGTCCCATCGGTAAATGCGAATCGAACACCCTCAGTGGCCGTGTCTGCATCCAATGATACGGCATAGGCAATCAGCCAGTCGTTGCTGTTAGCGGCGTCTTGTCTTAAAAACTGGAGTTCAGGAGTGTCATCACTCACCGTCGACGTAAAACCATGGACTTCTCCGCTCAGATGTGCGCGGAAAATTTTATCTACAATATGAATATGATTAAGCCAGTATGATCCGGTGCGAACAATCTCAGGCACTGCATCGCATTCAGCAGAAAGTAACAGATCATGAAAGGCCATTTCCTGAAATTTTTTGAGCTCCATCAGGGTGACTAAAAGACCGGATGGCTTACGCATGATTATGTTCTCATTGTGCAAGGGCTGCTAATATCATCTTGTACTAAAATCAGGATGCTTTTTCGTTAACGGTCATGATGAATTTCAGAATGCTTTCGCCCTGGTTTTCATAGAAGTGGGGGGCATCGGTTCTCGCCGTCGCAGAGTAGCCGGTAATCACCTGAAAAAGGACATCCTTCACACCCAATGTCAGCGTTCCGGCCTGGACATAAAGCAGCTCAAGCGCTCCCGAAGGGTGTCCTGGCGAAGAAAACTTTTCCCCTGGCTGCATCTCCCACATCCAGAGTTCCGTCATGTCAGGTCCTCCTGAACCAGCAAGCAGCCTGGCACTTCCCCCCATTTCTCCCTTCCAGAGTTCAGGGATCTCAGCATCCGAAATAATGTGGACATCAGGCCGGGTGCTGACATCGACAAAATCTGCCACCGAGACGCCCATTGCAGCAGCAAGACGGCACAACAACGCAATGCTGGGGTTGGCCTTACATCCCTCAATCTCGACCAGCATGCCTTTACTGACATTCGCTCGCCTGGATAACTCGTCGAGCGACAATTTTTTTTGCTTGCGGTACTGCTTTATTCGATGTGACACGGCTTCGTTAACTGTACTAACATCAGCACCAGCATCGGTCACTAAATTGACTTTTTTGGTCATTGGTCGGTATCATGAGATAAATTGGTCATTACAGGATTATCACGTGTTCATTGTCTCTCCGTCAATCGCCCCTGAGGTATATGCTGTCGCGCCTGGTTTTCGGGCGCTTAGTATCTCAGTTCAGGCCGCGCCGGTACTAAATCCTCAGATCGGTGAAATGGCATTGAAAGATGCCTGTAAAGCTATTCTGGCGGGAGCGCCAGAATGGGCAGAATCTCACCTTGCAGCATGGGCTGAGGTTTTCCAGGCATTTGGTGCCAAACCCAAACGCACACCGTGTTCCGCTGACGCTCTGCGTAAACGCGTGCTTCGCGACGGCGATATGCCAGCTCTCGATCCGATTGTGGATATCTATAATGCCGTTAGTCTTCGGTATGCCGTTCCTGTTGGCGGCGAAAATATCGCTGCCTATCAGGGGTCACCGCGTCTGATCGTGGCAAAAGGTACAGAACCTTTTGATACTGTAAAAGACGGCGAACCCGCAGTTGAATTCCCGCCGCAAGGTGAAATTATCTGGTGTGATGATGCAGGAATAACCTGTCGCCGCTGGAATTGGCGGCAGGGGATCAGAACTCGCCTAAATGTGGACGCGCAGCAAATGTGGTTCATTCTGGAGAGCTTGCCGCAGATGCCGCTGGAGAAACTTTATGAGGCCGGGAAGATGTTGACCGACGGCCTTGAACAAATGATGCCGGGTGTGCAGTTTGACGTTACGCTCATCGAAGCGCAATGCACGTAATATCATTCAGGAGAGATAATTATGTTCACCGGCTTGTCTGCTTTTCCGTTAACCCCGGTCACCACCAGCGGTGTGGATGAACGGGGATTCAGGAAGATTCTGGCTCGCCTTAAGGCGGCTCGCGTTGATTCCATGGGTATTCTTGGCTCCACCGGCAGCTATGCATATCTGACCCGGGAGCAGCGCAAACGCATCGCGACGCAGGCAAAACAGCTCGCCGGGGATATTCCAGTAATGGTGTGCGTTGGTGCTCTCAGCACAGATGCAATTCTGCATCTGGCTGAGGATGCCCAGTCGGCTGGTGCTGATGCCCTGTTGCTGCCGGCGGTCAGCTACCAGTCCCTACGCAATGAAGAGGTTTTTGATCTTTTTGCGACGGTTACCCGGCAGGTGTCGGTACCGGTTTGTGTCTATGACAATCCGGGTACCACACATTTTACTTTTACCGATGAGCTGCATGGTCTTTTATCATCCCTGGAAGGTGTGCGTTCGGTAAAAATTCCTGGCGTGCCTGATAGCCCGACTGCTGCCCGCGAACGGGTGGATACATTACGCAAATATCTTCGCCCGGGCGTGACGATCGGGGTTAGTGGTGATGCTTTTGCCGGGTTGGGATTAAAGGCCGGTTGCGAAGTCTGGTACTCGGTGTGTGGCGGTTTGTTCCCGGAAACAGCCAAACAGATAACTGAGGCCGCAGCGGCAAACGATCATGCCCGCGTTACGGTTCTGACGACTCGCCTGGAGCCTTTGTGGGCGCTTTTCCGCAAACACGGCGGAAGCATTCGGGTGATCGCCGCTGCCGCTGGAGTACTAGGGCTTACCGATACGGACTGTTTACCCCGCCCTCTTCTTCCGTTGTCGGCAGGCGATATAGCGGAAATTGCCCGGGTGATAACAATGCTGGATCTGAAATAACTCTTCAACAGGATCGGCTGTCTGCCGATCCTGCTTAAATCAGGCCAGGTAGGCAAATCCATGACAACCCTTCGATATCCCCATCTTTATAGACACACCGGGCTTGTCCGCTATGCCTTTGCCGCAATGCTGGCGCGAATTGCAGATGGTGGTGGTGTGCTGGCGGTGATTTTACTGTGTCAGTCGTCTGAACAGTATTCTGCAGTACAGGATGGCTGGCAGCCTGTATTACTCTGCCACATATGCTGGGCCCATTTGTTGCCCGCAGTATCGACACGGCCAGAGATGGGCGTAAGGTGATTGTTGCTGACTGTTTGAGTTATGCAGGACTCACCGGACTCCTGACGGCGACCTTCGGTCATGTCCCCATATTCCTGACGGCATTACTTCTGATAGCCGCAGGTCTCTGTGGTCCACTTCTGACCGGTGGGATCAGCACTTTTTTGCCAGCCATTGCAGGGCCTGATCGGAGAAGCCAGCGCAGGGCCCAGGGTCTTGATGTTGCAACTTATGGATTCGGTGGCACCCTAGGTCCCTCTGCGGTTGCTGCCATTTCAGCATGGTTTTCACCTTCAGTTGCCTTTTACCTCTTGGCAATGGGTACCGTAATGTCGGCTTTCTTTATCATGAGGCTACCGGTTTCGTCAGAAACCCACGATGGTGAGCGTAAACATGTTTCGGGCGCTATTGCGACCATGGGCTTGATGATTAGAGATATGTGCCTGCGCCAGACACTGTATCTCACAATGGCCGTTGCTTTTGCTGTTGCAGTCCTGCCTGTTATTGCTGTCAACATGGCCGATGTACTTGGCATATCAGTCACTACAGCCGCTTTTCTAACCGTTGCCTATGGTGCGGGAAATCTGGCTGGCTCATTATGCCTGATGCTTATACCTCTCAGAGGTGAGCCTGACAGGCTGATGTTGAATACTGGATGGATGATTGTCGCAGGCTTGCTCTCCATCTTTATGGTAAGCAGCTTTTTACCGCTATTTATATACTTCTTAATCACGGGGATGCTCAATTCCACTTTTTTTGCCGCCACACTTGCCGCGCGTAGTGAATATTCCCCGCCTTTCTGTCGAGGTCAGGTTTATGTCTGGGTTGGGGCCATGAAGATCACAGCAGGCTCATTTGGTACCGCAGTTGCAGGACAATTGATGACTCTGGGAACCTATTCACCTCTCATTTTAAGCCTGAGTGTGCTGGTGACAACACTTATTGCGTCACTTGCGGGTCGTACGTTTCAGCACTAAGACATAAGCCGATAATTCACAAATGTAATTTCCGCCACACCCAACATATTTTTTTAAAGCTCTCACACCAGAAAGGATATCAGCATGATGAATATGGGAGGTTTTTTACATATTAGAGAAAATGCGCCACCAAGGTTGTTTATATTATTTATATTTCCTCTCAGGCAAGTTGATATTAGCGGACAGTCATACGCTATCTGAAACATCCGGAAACACTGGCCAGTAAAATACTGGTACTCCAAACTCATATATCGATTCATAATTTAATGGGCTCAGTTTGAGAACAAACACTTCGTATATAGATTTAAATTACTATCAACCTTATAAAGAGCTTAGTGTTTAGTTACATAATGGAGCAGAATTTTTGAATTTGACCCTTGCAAATCAAGCGCAATTGCATCTGTGTTGAGGGTCAAGTATTTATTCCTAACGCCGCCAGCAATGTACTGATTTTAGGCGAACGATGGCGCGATTTTGCATAAATTAATGAAAGCGGAATCGAAGCCTCGGAGTATTCTTGTAGTAGCTCGACCAATTTACCGTTTTCCAGATATTTACCGACCGCAAAGTCCATTATTTGAACAACTCCCATTCCGCTGAGTGCCGCCTCTAACAGTACATCCGCAGTATCGACGACCAGATTACCCTTAATATCAAAAGCCTGCTGTTCTCCCGCTATAGAATAAAACCACTTTGTGCTACGCCCAGTTTTCTGTGCTTTAACAGCCAGACAGTTATGCTGTACCAGTTCCGCTGGCTCTTTAGGAATTCCGTGGCTGTTTAAATATTCCGGTGACGCAACGGTGACAAAACGTAAATGCTTAATAGTTCTGGCGATAAGCCGTGAGTCCTGTACGCTTCCAATTCTAATCGCCGCGTCAAAGCCTTCTTCCACCAAATCAACCAATCGGTCAGTCATAACCGCATCAATTGTTAATGCCGGATATCTGTCCAGGATCTCTTTGAGCGTAGGAATAATTACCAATCGACCATAAGCAGAAGGTGTCGTTATTTTTAGTTCACCTTCAGGGAATACAGTTCTGCCGGTAATCGAATGCCCAACCTCATCCATTTCATGCATCAGGCTTCTTGAGGATTCATATAAAAAAAAGCCATCGGTAGTCAGACTTACAGAGTGGGTATTGCGGTTAAGCAAGGTAACACGAAGGTCGAGCTCAAGTCTGGTTATTGCACGTGAGACCCCTGATTGGGTGAGGCCCAATGCCTGCGCAGCTTTGGTAAAACTCTGCGTTTCCCCTACCTTGATAAAGATTTTAAGCGCGTTTAAATCCATAAGTTTTCTCTTGCATCTCTTACACGAACATCTATGCCTCGTGGAGGTATAAAGATACAAAAAAAACTGACAGAAGTTAAATATCAATGTGTGATTAGTTAAAAGATAACGCTATGTCGCCACAATTATTGCAATATGCTTGCGTGGCGACATCATAGAGGACTATGTACGAGTTGAGCTTAGTCCTGAGGTACGTTGAGCGTGACTTTACCTGGAGCGAGAAGCTGCAGGAAATCCTGTTTAATGACTTTATCCCAATTACCAATATTATCCGCGTAAACTTTGATGATCTTCTCGGAAATGAGATTGAGCAAGGTGCTTAAATCTTCTCCGGCCGGGGAATAATCCTTATAAGAAATCAGATCGATTCCTCGTGATACCAAAATTGTGGTGTCTATGCTCGCCACCTGCCCCGAGGCAACGCCAAGAATGAGAACCTTGCCATCGGGAACAACATTTTCTAATAAATGGCCCAGTAAATCACCACCGACGGTATCGACCAGAGCATCGAAAGCTTCTTCAAAGGGATATTCTTTTGCTGATACTATCGCGTCGGGTTTAACGTCGCTGTTTTGCAGCCAGTCCAATCCACGCTGGCTGTTGGCCACCGCAGTGACTTTTATGCCTGCGTGCTTTGCTAGCTGAATCAATAAATGCCCGACACCGCCCGTTGCGCCGGTAACGGCCAGAGACTGACCCGGCTGCAATTGAAGGGCCCGCAGAGAACGTAGCGCCGTTAATCCTGCCACCGGCAACGCAGCTGCAACCGCTGCAGGTACACTCTCTGGCACGATAGCGACATTGGCACGGTCGACAACGCGATATTGGCTCCAGGCACCTGAAAAACTCAATGTTAATACCCGCTGCCCAATTTTCGGTCCTTGACCGTCGGCGCTCGTCTCGGTCACAATACCAAATGCATCCCAACCGGCAGGCTTATCCGATTCCCACGGAAAGTCTAACTCACCCCGATTGAGTGATATATTGGTAACTTTGATTAAAATATCACTTTCCGTCCTTCTTACCGGCCTCTGTAAGCTGGTGAATTCAAAACCACCGCTATCCGATTTCACAATTGCTTGCACGTTTTCACTCATTGTCATTCTCCTTTGAGATATTTAAGCATTCACAGAAACCCATTAAATAACATCTAAAAAAATATTATTATCTCTTTTTATGATAAGCTAAGAACGATTTGACAACCAAAATAAAACATCGCAACATCCGAAAATAACACGACAACTATGCAAACCATCAGGTTATATTGATGAAAAAAGTCATAACAATTATGATTCATATTATGTTTACAAAATCTTATGGAAGGGGGTATTAGTTCATTACTGTTAATCACATCGAGCATTTTTATGAACAAGACACTCCCAGCGGCAATATACGTTTTAGGTTTTACCCTTTTTGCCATGACAACATCTGAATACATGGTTGCTGGATTAATTACATCCATGTCATCTGATCTAGGAGTTTCCATTCCTAAAGTTGGATACTTAATAACCATTTATTCCTTAGGTATGGTTTTCGGCGGCCCTTTCCTTGCGACGTTTTTAGTTAAACTCAGCAATAAAGCAGCATTATTGACTATTACCGGTATATTTCTTGTCGCCCAAGTCGTCGCAACCGTTTCTGCAACTTATGATCTATTAGCAGTAGCGAGGTTTGCGACCGGATTATCTTCGGCAGCTTTCTTCGGTTTTGCGCTGTTGACAGCGGCAAAAATGGTTCCACCTGAACGCTTCGGCGTTGCAGCCTCCATCGTATTGGGCGGGATGATGATAGCGACGGTGGCGGGACTGCCACTATCAGCAATACTTGATCAGTATTATGGCTGGAGAGTTTCCTTCGCATTAATTATTGTCCTTACAGCTTTAGCTGGAATAGGTATTATACTGATTGTTCCTAAATTTCAGGCGGAGGTTAAGGGCAGCATTAAAGCTGAATTCAGCTCTATTGTAAACAGTTCAATATGGGGCGCGTTTATTACAAGCTTCTTTATTATTGCTGCAACATTCGCTACATTCAGTTACTTCGTTCCCTATTTTGAAAACACTGTCGGCTTCGATACTCCATATATCCCAGCTATTCTTTTTGCTTACGGTGCATTCACTGTAGTTGGTAACTTTCTGGTGGGTAGGCTAGCAGATAAATCTCCGATTAAAGTTGTTTTCACCGGTAGTGTCGTGCTGGTACTTGCACTTTGTGGGCTTTATACCTTCTACGATAATAAAATATTAGTGCTGGTATCTGTAATGATTTTAGGACTTACTGGTATTACCCTCACTCCTGCCATGTCCTCACGCGTGTTTAAAGCAGCACCTAATACTTCATTAATTAACACTATGCATACCTCCGTAATCTGTCTTGGAGTAGTAATTGGTTCATGGGCCGGTGGCTATGCCATCGACCAAGGTTATGGCTACCGTGCACCAACTCTCATCGGCATTTTTCTAGCTGGATTGGCGATTGTCACCTTACTCCCTGTTTTGAGAAACAACCGTTACGATACGCCTGCTGTCAATCCTCAGGCAAATATCTGACTTTACCAATAGGAATAGACCATGAACAGTGAAACTAATTCATTAGGCTATGAAAGTAACATTCAAACTATTCCGGAATCGCATTTATTTACCGAAAAAAAATACAAGCATGGGATCCCAATAATTTACCACAGCGAGAGTGATAAAATTATCGACCAAAGCTGCGAGGCAAGGCTATCAGATGACACGCCTAATAAAAAATCATTCACACATAAAATATTTGTTATACGAAAATGCAAGCCGGAGCATATAGGAGACATTTTCCTGCGGCCATCAGAAAATGATAATAGCAGCATAATTCTGGACATTAACATCCATACGCCGCTAGGAGAAAAAATAAAAACCGGACTATTTCGTAAACTTTCAATTCTTTTATTTGAAAAATATAAGACACTGAGAGTTGAGACTCGCATTTTAATTGATCATCATAAAATCATTAATAGCCTCATATTGAGCGGGTACACTTTTGCAGGTATTTTACAAAAATTTAAGTCAAATTCAGAGCTAGAGGAATTTGCAGTATTTTCATTATTGAAGGATCAAACTAATACGGGAAAAAGCCTATTATTCCCTGCAGTGGATAGTAATATTTATCGCGATGAAAAAATTGCACTACGTTTAGCTGAACCAAAAGACGCATTATGTATATGGTTAGAGCAATCAAATCCTGAATCATCGAAGTGGGGTTTATTCGAAACAGCATCACTTGATGAAATAAAACAAAAAATTAGGCGTTGCGGGCTTAATTCAGCCGTAGGCCCTAATATATTACTAACTATTATAGAATGCTCAACTGGTAATGCTGTAGGAAAAATTGTTATCCGCAATGTTGTACCACCTCATGTAGGTGATGTTGGTTACGGGATATTGCCGGAATATCGTGGTTTGGGCTATGCCGTAAGGGCACTGAATCTTCTGAAAAAATGGGCCTTTAACGAAGCGGGCTATGTCCGTTTAGAACTTGGTGTCAAAGAAGGCAATATCGCGTCAGAAAGAGTCGCGCAAAAGGGAGGGTTTGAATTTGAGGGTGTGCGTCCGGGGAGATTAAAAAACCACGATGGTTCATACAGTAATGAAATGCACTATTTTTTTCTTAACCCGAACGTTAGCTATCGCAAAATAGGGGATTGAAAAATGAGCGAAAGTTTTATCTCACTTCTTGAAGAGCATTTAGATCATAGAAACGTCGTCGCCTATGCAAATACACCGAATGATGTTGGCGAATATACTTCCCCATCTGTTTCTGGTCGGGTGGATGTTTCCAGTATCGAACAAGTAATTCGCATTGTTAAGCTGGCAGATCAATATGATGGAGAAACAGCGCTTTATCCCTACTCAACTGGATACAATTGGGGGTTAGGTTCAACAAAATCTCCATCAGATAACACTGTGCAGTTAAAGCTCAACGGACTAAATAAAATTCGCGAGATTAATATCGCAGAGGGTTACGCTGTCATTGAGCCAGGTGTGACGCAGGGAACATTATCGCGAAAATTACTTAACACTAATCGTTTTATTAATGTCACAGCCTCATCTGCAGAAACGAGTTTTTTAGGTAATGCTCTTGACCGGGGCGTGGGGTTGAGGCACCAACGTACAGAAGATCTTCTCGGCCTAGAGATTGTTCTCGCCAACGGAACATTACACCGAGTGGGTTGGTGGCCGGAACAGGGAAAACAAAGTGCACTATACTCCCATGGGATTGGCCCTTCACTGGTACAATTTTTCACCCAATCGAATCTCGGAATTATAACCGGTGGCGTTGTACGACTACTTAATCGACCAGAAAAATCTCGCGTCGCCTATATTTCCTTTTCCCCCGAAAACTTAGAGTACGCTATCAATACTTTCCAGCACTGGTCAGCACAAGGGTTAATTCACGGAGTACTTAAGATTTATGATGAAACCTCAACACTGACGTATGGTGCAAATAAGGGCGAATTTCTCGTTCACCTGCCCATTTCTGGAGCAGCCTCAGTGGTTTCGGCACTTTCCATCGCGCTAGAAACCGAGTTTGTAAAAGCTGGTGAGAAATTCATCTCTTTGGTCTGGAGCGACAGCTCTACGAATCCTTATCAGGATGATATCGTCGCCAATTTAGTAGCCGCTGCCTATCAAGGGGATACTAAATATCATGATATCCTTCTGGAGAAGACGCTCGGTACTACACCGACTGAAATAGATACCGAAGGCAAAGGCTGGATATTTTTCTTGCCTCTGCTTCCTTTTAGCGGTCAGGCCATTAAACAGGCTTATCTACATTTTGACGATATCTTCGAGTCTACTGGCGTGCGCTGCGGCGCCACAATTAATACACTGAGTGATCAGATTATTGATCTCGTCGTATCCATTCGTTTTGAGCGCGAGGAAGAGGAAATAAAAAAAGCTCATCAGGCTCTGAAACTTCTTCATGAAAAATTTAGTGCCTCAGGTTTTTATCCTTATCGTTTGGACGTCGAACATCCTCTCACTAATAGTCGTAATGCCAGAACGCTTCGTGAAGGTGAAATCATCAGAAGTTTGCAAAAAACGTTAGATCCAAAGGGAATTTTCGCATCAGGGCGATATAGTTATTAATAATAACCCATATGTACTTTTAAGATTTAATTATATAGGTTCATTTATTGAGGCATATCCATGATAACTCATGAAGCAAATTCATTTAGCAATATATTGGTTAATCTAAGAGATTTACGCGGAAAATTGCGTAACTCCGCTCGTGAAATAGAAGAGCATCGCAGGATACCACTCAATATTATTGAAAGGCTACGTGGCATTGGGATATTTGGAATGTGTTTCCCGCAATCATGGGGCGGTGCCGGACTGACGTCGATTGAGCAAATCCTTGTGCTGGAAGAACTCGCCCGGGGCGATACTGCTACCGCCTGGTGCGCCATGATCGGTTGTGACTCAGGTATTTATTCAGGTTTCTTGGAAGAAAAAAGCGCCAAAGAGATCTTTCCACACGCCAATCTGGCCGTGGCGGGTTGGATACACCCGCAGGGAAAAGCCGAGATAGTTGATGGCGGCTACATCGTCACTGGCAAATGGCGTTTTGCCAGCGGATCGCCTCATGGCGATGTCATCTCGGCAGGTTGCTTCCTCTACCGTAACGGCAATCTTATACTGGATGATAACTGCAAGCCCCTTTGGCGAGTCATGCTGGCGCGTCCTGCCGACTACCTTTTTTCCGATACCTGGTTCACCACCGGCCTGCGGGGAAGCGGCAGTCAGGACTACTCAACGCAAGAATTGTTCATTCCCGAACAGCACGCGTTCAATTTCTCGGCGCCAAAACGTCAAGGGCCACTGCACAAAACGCCGGATGCAATTTTACGCAAAATGGCCGGTATCCCGCTGGGGCTTGCGAGAGCCTGTCTGGACTATATCTACGACGTCGCCGACGACCGCACAGACAGAATCAATGATGTGAAATGGCGAAACTCAAAGCGCGTACAGACGGCGGTGGCTAACGCAGAGAATCAGTTATTTATCACCAGAAACGCCGTGCTCACCAGCGTAAGTACATTATGGGAGGCGCTCGAAGCCGATGCTGCTCATGACGATATTACTCATTGGCGCGTGCAGTCAGCTTTGAGTCGAAGAAATGCCTTTCAAACCGCACGAACCATCGTTTCAAGCTTGTATGACCTACAGGGTGGGGGTTCTATCTACACCCATGAAACACCTTTTGACCGCGCATTACGTGATATCAACACCATTTGCCAGCACGCTGTCGCGCAGGAAAAAGTCCTGCAGGTGTGCGGCGATATTCTCCTTGGTGGCAAAGTCGAAGATTACTTTATATAAGGAAGAGAACCGATGAGTGGTATTTTTTCGCAAAAGAAAATTCTTGTAACCGGCGCAGGCAGTGGACTTGGCAGAGAAATAGCCTTGGCATTTTCACGACTTGGCGGAACCGTTATTCTTGCAGGTCGAAATACACAGAAACTCGAAGAAACGGCACAAGCGATCTCCGAGACTCTTGGCAAATCATGGGTTATTCCTTTCGACGTAAATAATAATCAATCAATAGATAACCTGTTTGATGGAATAAAAAATAAAGTCGGCACTCTTGATATTGCCGTTAATAACGCCGGAGTATTTTCTTTTGGTTTTGTCGATGAAACCCCCAGTGAAGACTTTAATCACGTATTCACTACTAATGTCATTGGTTTGTTTGAAAGTCTGAAGCGCGAACTTCAGTCGATGAAAGAAAACCGGGCCGGGACTATCGTTAATATTTCATCAAATATGTCTATCGGGCTGAATATTCCGGGCACGGCGGCCTACACCGCTTCAAAGGCTGCCGTCGATGCTTTGACCCGAGTCTCGGCAAAAGAGGCTATCACGCACGGCGTGCGGGTTTTCTCAATAAACCCTGGCCCATTGGCCACCGAAATGACCCAACTTCCCGGCGAATCGGCGGCAGACCGTGACAAAAGATGGCGCGATTTGATCCCCATTGGGCGTATTGGCGATGTTAAAGAGATCGCTGAAGCCATTATTTGGTCCTGCTCAGGCCAGTCTGACTACTTAGTGGGTTCACGAATAGTTATCGATGGTGGCCACTCTCTTTAAATTATTATTTCTGAGGTATAGATCATGCAGCCATTTATTATTAGAGACAATGAAGGCGTTCCGCTCTGGTTAAATAACGACACTTATACTATAAAGCTGGATAAAGAAAATACCGGGGGGAACATTTCTATTATCCAGGGTTTTGTGGGTCCAGGTGGGGGGCCAATCTGGCATCTTCATGAAGACGCTGATGAGATTTTTTATGTACTAGATGGACAATTAACAGTAAGAGCCGGAGAAATTATTTTCCATGCCAATCCAGGCGATTTTGTTTATGTTCCCAAGGGGATTTATCATCAATTTAGAAACAACAGTATTAAACCTATCAAGATATTACTGATGTTCTCTCCTGCTGGATTCGAAGGGTTCTTTAGGGAAACAGGAATCGTAGCAAAACAGGGCGTTATACCACCACTACATATTCATGATGCCGAAGCAAACAGACGGGCTATTAAGATTGGTGGGAAATACCTTTCTTTTGTTCCAGACTTTGAAAACCCCGATGTTAATCCAAATTTGTAAGAAACCAAAATGCCGCGAAGTCTTTGCGGCAGTTTTATATTAAAAATAAATCTGAACGGGTGTTACTTAAAAAACCATCTAACCTTTCATCAATCGTTATTCTTTATTCATCTTATGAGAGGGTATTACATTTATCAGCACGGATATGTAAAAGGAGATATGTTATGTCAGACAGACTCGCTTTTTTTAAGAATAAAAATGTAAACTCAGACTGGTTAACTATCAAAGAAGCAGTTAAAGCATCAAAGAAAAAGGGCATTAGAAAAATACTAGAAAGTGATATCTATCGATATGCTCTGCAGGGAAAAATCCTCCTTTCGATATACTTTCAGTCTCCAATTTCCTTGAGGAAAATAAAATCCTATAACCATAAATTAAAGCTAAAGCCTAAAGATAATAACTTACCGGACGACAAAATTAAATTGGATGAAATCGATTTTTTTAGCGAGAGTAACTTAACTTTCAGCACCGAAGGTAAATATTTTCACACTGATCATGGCGTCATTGATACAAATCTTTTTGGATATGAATATTTCCTCATACAATGCCTACTTGCTCACAATCTAAAAATACCATCACCTGTACTTAGAGGGAACAATAACTATGGCATCACTGTTTCCTTATCAGGGGAAACCTTTCTAGTTCACAATAGAATTTCATTACGCAATGGAATATCATTAAACAGCATAGATTTAAGCTTTAATGATGCCTATTTACCTATTTATAACTTACCGAAGGATGCATGTTTTGTTATCAGGAAAACTGAGTTAAATAAACTATTCAACAGGCTGGCTGGAAAAAAAATCACCCTCGGATTCTTCCACACGCATATCATCCCCTCTATCAAGACTATTTTGGCTTGCCTGTAGAAATAATGAAACTATCAGCCCGTTGATAGGAAAGCCTTACAAGTTGCTATCCATTTTTGAGCAATGGGCATCAGAGGAAGGCATTACCGATCGATTCAGTGGCGACACGCTCAAAACTGCGCTTGAGCGCGGTTCGCCCCCTTCCCTACCAACACAAAAGTAAGATGATGCCCTTCGCTATGAAAACCCGTATTAAGGATTGGATTTTCCGTAATACGGGTTCATCAACTTTCTCCGCACCACGTCTTTGTGTTGTCGTGTTATCTCCCGGCTAGCGCTACATCTGCCACAGGAGAATACCGTGACATCTCATCAGTTATTACGTCTGAAACAGGTTGAAGAAAAAACGGGCCTGAAGCGCTCTCAAATCTATCTGTATATGAAAGACGGCACCTTCCCTCGCTCAATCAAGATTGGCCCAGCCAGTGTCGCCTGGCTCGAATCGGAAATTGACGAATGGATCAATATTAAATTAGTGCGCCGCTCAATAGGCTGAAGGGAGAAAACACCATGATTATTCCGTCACTTAATTACGCCGTTTTAACCGATGCCCTGCATGCATTGAAGGATGGCAACATTCGTCACTGTGAATCGCTAGGATTCACTTTCGACGAAATGAATGCCCTCAACCAATTGTCACTAGACGAGCTGTTTATCCTCAGTCGTGAGTCTGCACCATTTTTGGCTGTGACGGTTCATCACGACGCGTTACGCCTGCTTCTGGCGAAATCCCGTGAGGAGGTTCTGCAGCAACAGCGTATCAACCACGCCATCCGGCTGGGTGGGTCAATTGCGCTACTCAACAAGTATTTTGGCCTCACCTCCAACGAAGTTTGCCTTCGCCGCCGGTTACTGGGCGTCCGTGTACCTTATGGCCGGACGCCAGAGCCGGACGAAGATACGGATGCGGCCATCTGGCGGCAATGGCAACAATGCCGGGTGGCCAGTCTGGAATCAACCGATGCGCTGGACGCCATGATGCAGGTAACGCAAACCCTGCTGGTGAAAGTCGAAGGATTGTCACTGACCATCGTCTGGAAGCGTATCGCACTTTGCGAGCGGGAGGCGTCAGACCGGAGGGCCGCACATGCCGGATGAGATCGACCGCGATCAGGAATTTAATGAGCAACGACTGGAGGAGATGATTGAACAGAGTCGTTTTAAGCCAGGGTCTACGCCATCATTTTTCCATTGTCGTCTATGTGGTAAGCCCATTCCTGAAAAGCGACGGCAGGCACTCCCGGGCATAACCACCTGCACAGAATGCCAGGAAAAACTTGAACGTCGAATACGTTAATAATGGTCACAGAGACATGCAGGAATATTTCCCCTGCATGTCTCTATCATTAACTATCAATCCACAGTCGTCTTTATTATATATTTCACTTACTTTTATTTCTCGCAGAGCTCACCCCCTCCACCACTAATTTATCTCTCTCATTTTAACTTTGAATTTATTGTGTATATGCCGCCCCGGATATCTGATCCTGAAAACGTCATTAAAGAATGGTTGCCCGAATGGTCGTTAATTTCCCCAGATCGGGCATTGCTCTTTAAAAATAAGGTTCGGGCTGTCACGAAACCACAATTCAGGGTGCCGCTGAATGTTCTCGCTGACCCGTTAAAACCGGAATGCAGAATTGGGATGTGACATTCATTTAACTCATTGTTGTTTTTATTAGAGGAGGCGTCATGCGAAAACCCATTTATCACGTATTTGTCACCCATGAAAGTCAGCCCGACTCACAGAGTGAAAAAAATACCTGGTGGACAAAAGTCGGCGTGGCTTTTGCCCATCACGGTAAACCCGGACTGAACGTGGTACTGACACCCGGCATTGCCGTTTCCGGAAAGCTGGTGCTCCTTGAGCCCAGGGATGACGGCGACGCGACACAGGCTACTCAGCCTATTTAACCGCCCTTCCCCCTTTTCCCGGCCCTGTGCCGTCTGATGGCGGTACGCGTTGCCCGGTTTACCGTTCCGAGGCCACCATGCTTTCCACCACCGTATTTCTGGCGGCGGCTATACAGTGCGCCCCCAGCATTCACCCGTCAACGGCGCTTGATGTGGCGCGGGTCGAATCCGGTTTGAATCCGTATGCCATCGCTGAAATTCTGCCCGGTGGCAAAGGCGTGATTTCACATTTTCCCACGAGCAGGGATGAGGCCATCAGCCTCACCGGACGGCTGGCAGCACAGGGCCGACGCTATTCGGTCGGGCTGATGCAAATCACCAGCACCAATTTCCGTCATTACGGCGTGACCGCCAGTGACCTTCTTGACCCCTGTACCAACCTGTCCGTGTTTGAGCACATCCTCACCGACTGCTACCACCGCGGCGGTTCCCTCAAGCGTGCGCTCAGTTGCTACTACTCAGGAAATTTCACGACCGGCCAACAGCCGGAATCTGCGTTTAACCAGACCAGCTACATCCAGCGCATCGGCTACGCCGTGCCGTCAACGCGGGAAGACCGGCAGCGACCTCTCACCGAAAAGACCCTGCCGGCAATCCATTACCCCACCGCCTTCATCCGTGGCGAGCTTACCGATAACGCCACGCCAGTTCTGACATCCCTGCGCTACCCCAACGCCGTGATACGCGGCGCGTTACCCATTCCCGGCCCCCAGGAGGAACAATGATGAAACGAAAACAGACTGACTGGCCCGTCCTCTCTTCCTTGTTAATGGCAAGCCCGGTGCTGGCGGCAGACAGCGGGTTTAATAAAGCCAATGAGACGCTGAGCAACACTTCCACAGGCCTGCTCGGGCTGGCCGCCGTCACCATCACGCTGGCCACCATGTGGGTGGGATACAAAGTCTTGTTTGACGGCAAGAGCCTCCATGACATGCGCAACGTCATCATTGGCGCCATCCTTATCGTCGGTGCGTCAGGTTTCGGTGCCTACTGGGCGTCATAAGGGAGGCAACGATGGCTACGCTGAACAAAGCGCTGACGCGGCCTGCCGCCATAGCCGGCATTCCCCTCGTGCCATTCGTGACTGTCAGCGGGGCCATCGTCCTGCTGGCGGTCTATGTCAGCTATTACCTGATATTACTGCTTATTCCCGCCTGGCTGGAGATGAAGGCAAAGGCCAGAACCGATATTCACTATTTCGGCCTGCTCTGGCTGGCCTTTAAAACCCGTGGCCGTTTTGGCACCAATAAACTTTTTGGTGCCAATGCCCTGCTGGCAAACCGCTATGACGCCGTCGACGTCTCGGAGTTTATTGAAAAGATGAAGTTAAACGAGCGCGTTACGCTGGAGAAATACATTCCGTATTCCTCCCATATTCACCCACACGTCATCAGAAACCGCCAGGGTGATTTGGTTGCCAGCTGGGAGCTGGAGGGCACCGTTTTTGAATGCGAGGACGAACATCACCTGACCTTAATGGCGACACATCTCAATAACGTGATTCGTGCGTATGAAGGCCTGCCGGTTACCTTTTATCTTCACCGTATCCGGGAAAAGTACCACGATGCCTTTGACGCGAATTCAGGTATTCCCTTTTCTGATGAAGTGACCCGGCTGTATTACCAGCCGACCAGCGAAAAACCGTTCTGGCGGCACCGGCTGTTTTTCTCCCTCTGCTACGCGCCCTTCTCTCCGCTGGACAAAAAGGCCATGAAGGCCCAACCGTCCGGTAAACGCAAAGCGGCGCTGGATGATGCCCTGAAAGTGATGCTGGAACACCGGGAGGCGCTGGCTTCGGCGCTGTCCCGCTATACGGCGACGCCGCTGGGGATGTATGAAGAAAACCGGCGGGTGTATTCCGCCCAGCTGTCCTTGTATCATCGGCTGCTCACCGGCCAGTGGCAAAAGGTGACGGTCACGCGTGCACCGTTTTATGAAACGTTAAGCACGCCGGATGTCTTTTTTACCGCCGACACTGCCGAGTGCCAGACGGTCGGCGGCTCCCGCTTTTTTCGCAGTCTGGAAATCAAAGATTACTCGCCTGAAACCGCGACCGGCCTGCTGGACGCGCTGTTGTATGCCGAAAGCGAGTATGTGCTGACGCAGTCCTTCACCTGCATGGCCCGCGATGAGGCGCAGAAGCATATTCGTCTGGCGGAAAAGCGCCTGACTTCGGCGGATGACGACGCCATTTCGCAGCGCGAAGAGCTGATTGTGTTGCGTGACCTGCTCCAGTCCGGGCATGTCTCCTGCGGAAAATACCACTTTTCCCTGCTGGTATCTTCAGACAGCGCCGACCAGGTGGTCAAGGACACCAACGCGCTGGCGCAGCCCTTCGCCGACCTCGGCATCATGACGACGCTGTCCACGCTGTCGCTGCCCGCTGCGTACCTGGCGCAACTGCCGGGTATCTATACGCTGCGCCCCCGTCTGGTGGCCGTCAGCAGCCAGAACTTTGCCGACCTGGCGAGCCTGCACAATTTTCATCCTCATAAACGAAACGGCAATCCCTGGGGCGATGCCATCGCCATCCTCAAATCCCCTGGCGGTGGCGGGTATTGCCTGAACCTGCACGACAGCCAGAGCGGGCGGGATGACTTCAACGAAAAAACGCCGGGTAATACGGCGATTATCGGTAAAACCGGCTCAGGAAAAACGATGCTGATGACCATGATGCAGCAACTGATGCAGAAGTACCGTAATCCGGCGACGTTCTCTGAATCAGCACCTCTTAAGCAACTGACTACCGTGTATTTCGACAAGGACCGGGCGGCGGAGATGGCGATACGTCAGATGGGTGGACGCTACTTCCGTATCCGTACCGGCACGCCCACCGGATTTAACCCGTTTTCGCTTGCCCCAACCCGGCGGAATATCAGCTTTATCAAACGACTGGTGCGCATGCTGTGCGGCCGCAACGGGAAGCCGCTCGATCCGCGCGATGAGGAGCGCATCAGTGCCGCCGTAGATACCATTATGCTCGACTACCCGCCGGAATACCGCAAGTTCGGGATCACCCGGCTGCTGGAAGTCCTGCCGGAGCCGCCAACCACTGACGCCCGCACCAACGGGCTGCGCATCCGCCTTAAACAGTGGGCGCAGGGCGGCGAGTTCGGCTGGGTATTTGACAATGAGGAGGACACCTTCAACATCAGCAACATTGATAACGTGGGTATCGACGGTACGGAATTTCTCGATGATGACGATGTTCGCGGCCCCATCACTTTTTATCTGCTGTACCGCGTCACCAGCCTGCTGGACGGTCGCCGGCTGGTGATGTTCATGGACGAGTTCTGGAAATGGCTGGCCGATGTCGAATTTTCCCGTTTCTCGCTCAATATGCTGAAAGTGATCCGCAAGCTGAACGGCATCTTCGTCCCCGCCACCCAGTCACCTGACGAAATCGTCAAGCACCCTATTGCCCCGGCGATTATCGAGCAGTGCAGTACGCAGATTTTTCTCGTCAACCCGAAGGCCAGCCGGGCGGATTACGTGGAAAAGATGAAAGTGCCGGAAAGCGTGTATGACATCGTCAGAAACCTCGATCCGGGTGAGCGCTCTATGGTGGTCCTGAAAACGCCATTACGCGCAGGTGAAACCCGGCCTTTTGTGGCGATGGCGAAAATGGATTTATCGGGCCTCGGGAAACTCACCAAAATCCTGAGCGGGAGCGAAGACAACCTGAAACTGTTCGACACCCTGTATCAGGAAGGAATGCAGCCTGAGGACTGGAAAGCCGCCTTCCTTGAACAAGCCCTGTAATATTCATGACGGAGGTAATGAAAATGCGATTCAGAGATATCATACTGGCATTATCGTTGTTTATTTCCACCCAGGCGATGAGCGCCGGAATACCGGTATTCGACGCCGTACAGAATACCGAATCCATGAATCAGTGGATCCAGAAACTCCAGCAGTGGCAGGAAACCGTTACCCACTATAGAAGTGAACTTGATGCCTACAAGCAGCAATTAGCCACGGCAACGGGCGTGCGTGACGTTCAGGCATTTCTCCGCGAGGCCAAAAGTCTGAAAACCGATATTGAAAATCTTCGTCAAAACGGTATTTTACTGGATGACCTGCTGAGCAACCAAAGCGGGTCATATTCGTCTGAACTTAATAGATTGTATAACAAATATAAAACGTTCGATACCTGTAACCCCTCCAGCGCTTCACAACGCTATCTGGACAGCTGCAAACAGATGATCCTGAATCAGGCTGTAGCAATAGAAAATACGTCCGAGGTTGAAAACAAGATAACGGGCACGCTCGACGATATATCAGATTTATCAGACCGTATTGCCAATGCGCAGGATTCGAAAGAGTCGCAGGACCTGGCTAACGCCATCGCGGCCAAAAGCGTACAATTAAATGCGCTGACTAGCCAGTGGGAAATGTCAGTCAAACAGGCTGAACAGCGAACAACGCTGCTGGAACAGCAAAAACAGAAAGCCTTTGAGCAACAGCAATTAACTGCGCCCGTTGCCGATCTGAACTCTCTATAGGGAGGTTAACATGTTAAAACCCGTATTAACCTTATGCGTCATGTCAGGCATTCTCGTTTTATCAGGTTGTAAAGAGACGAAATCAGAAGCCTGGTATAAAGAACATCCCGATGAAACCTATAAGATCTATACGCAATGCCTCAAGGATGGCGAGGCAAGCGACAACTGCGAGTTTGCGCACCGGGCAGCACTCATGTTTGCCCAGACAGGCAAACCCGGCATCAGGGAAAAATTCGAGACGCTGTTTCAGCAGGAAGCCCAAAAAAGAAAATCCGTCACTCAGTAAGATCCCCACCAACAAAAACAGGGGTCCTTCCCTTTTTTTATCCCCTGTCTGTTCCTGACTAATGAGAGGCACCATGTCCGGTGGTATTTTTGTTGGTATGGACAAAAACATCATGGATGGACTCAATGCCGTATTAGAAGGTCAGTCTTCTACCTACGGCACCCTAATCAGTGTGATTATCGTCAGTTCCTTCACCCTGTTTATTACGTATCGCGGGTATCAGACGCTTGGCGGCAAACTCCAGACACCGGTTGAAGATGTTGTCTGGGATGTGGGCCGCATGTTGCTGATCACCACCTTTGTTTTAAACCGCGATAGCTGGCTGGATGCCATCATTGCGGCCATTGAAGGGCTTAAGGACGGCATCAGTGGCGATGATAATGTCTGGGCGCTGCTCGACACGGTGTGGGAAAAGGCACAAGCGCTGGGGCAAACGCTGTTTAATCTCGATACATCCACCTACGTTAAAGTGAATGGCGGCTTTGCCGAGGTGCTGGTCTGGGGCGGTGCAATCGTTCTGTTACTGGCTGCAACCTTTGTCAACCTGCTCGCCGAAATCACCATTCTGTTAATGACCACCACCGCCCCACTCTTTATTTTCTGCCTGCTGTACGGTTTTCTTAAACCCATGTTTGATAACTGGCTGAAAACAATATTTACCGCAATCTTAACGATCATGTTCTCTGCCCTGTCTGTCCGGATCGCCATCAACTACCTGAATACAATACTGGATGCCGCCACAGCAACGTCTGCTGAAAGCAATATGGTGACCCTGGCGGCACAATGTTTGCTGGCCGGGATTGCGGCAGGCGTCGTGGTGTATTTTTCAGCGAAAATAGCCACTGCGCTGAGCGGTGCCGCCGTGCAGGCTGTGTTACAGGGGGCTGCGATGAGCGGACTGAGTGCGCTGGCGAGCAAATCTGCCGACGTAGCCAGACCCGGCATAAAGGCCGGAGGCCGACTGACCGCCAAAGGTGGCATGGCCGCAGCCGCGACAACCGGCAGGTTCATTGCCGCAGGTGCGGGCAAAGCCGTGAGCGCCTGGCAGAAACGTACCACCGCCATTGAAAGCATGAAACGCCAGAATCAGCAGCGTCACCGTTAATCCTCCCGACCGCTAATTTCTTTTCTCCGTCACGCCGTGGCCTCTGCCAGCGGTGCGGCTTTCCTGCATTTATCCGATAAGAGGCTTCCATGAAATTTAGCATCTTGCTTCTGGTGCTGTGCGCGCTTACGGGCTGCGCGCAGCATCAGGGCAACCTCCCGCCGGTGTCCGGCGATCCCCAGCCGGTGAATTCCCCCGCCATGATCCAGGAGCTGACTCACCATGTCTGATATTCAGCACATCATTAATGTCTCGCGCTCTTTTGAATCCATCCTGCTGGAAAAGGAAGAGCGTTCCCGCAAAACTGCCTGGCGGGTGGCCGCTGCCGGGCTGATTCTGGCTGCACTGGCAATTACAGCCATTCTTATTCTGCTGCCGCTGAAAACCACTGACATTGAATTATGGTCGGTGGACAAACAGACCGGTCGTTATGAGTATATGACCCGCATTAAAGAGCGGGATATTGCGTCTGAAAAAGCGCTGGCGCATTCACTGGCGGCACACTATGCCAGACTCCGCGAAGGGTATAATTATTTCTCCCTCCAGCGTGATTACGACGACGTACAATTATTTAACAGCGACAGCGTGAACCGGGATTATCTTGACGGGTTTAACGGCGACCAGGCACCGGACGTTGTTTTTAATAAAGCCGAATATGTTGTCTATATCGACATTATTTCCAATGTGCACGCGCCTGCAACCGGGCAGGATAACCTGGCAACCTTGCGTATCAAGCGTACCCTTCGCCGTATTTCTGATAATTCAGTGAAAACGGACTTCTGGAATATCCGACTCACTTATCGTTATATCCCGCATCAGCAACTGACGGACAGCCAGCGTGAAGTGAACCCGCTGGGCTTTATCGTCACCAGCTACCAGCGCGATAAAGAACGGAGGAGCGAATGATGCTGAAAAACATCCTGCTCCTGACGGGCTTACTGGCATCATGCGCGGCATGGAGTGCCGCCACCCCGCGTGGCAGCGGCTATGACAGCCGGATGCAGAACGTATCGTATAACAGCCAGAACGCCACCGTGGTGAATACCCGCCCTGGCTACGTCACCACACTGCTGTTTGACGACGATGAAGCTGTGATTGATGCGCAAGCGGGTTTTCCCAAAGGCTGGACGGTCACGAAGAGTGATAACCGGGTAGGCGTCAGCCCGAACCCCATCACCCAGCCGGTGACGGACGCCAGCGGCAACAACATCAGCCAGGTGTTCCTGCCCACGGCAAAGGACTGGAAGACCAACCTCTTCGTGGTGACCTCAAAGCGTGATTACAGCCTGGAGCTGAACGTGCTGGACCACGATTCCCCCGCGCAGGCGTTCGTTATCCGTTACCACTATCCGGCCGAGGTTCGCCAGCAATCCGCCGCCGACAGCGCCGCGCGTCAGACGCAGCAGCGTGAAAGACAGGAGAAGCAGCAGATAGCAGCGGCATTCGGACAGGCCAGCACGCCACGCAACTGGCGATACACCAAACGGGTCGCCGCCGGTTCGGCCTCCATCGCACCGGATTTTGCCTGGGACGATGGCCGCTTCACCTGGCTCGGATTCTCGCATCTCAGAACCCTGCCTTCCGTTTTCCGGGTGGTTAACGGACGGGAGCGGGCGGTCACGCCCAGGACGGTTAAACAGGGTAACTACATCGTGATGGTGGTTCCGGCATCACCACAACTGGTGCTGCGTTACGGCACTTCGGTGGTGGGGATCGAAAACGACGGATTCGGGCGCATCCCGATAACCCGCCGCGACACCGTTTCACCGTCCGTTACGCTGGAGGCCAAATGACTGACAAACCTGTCCCGGACGAACCGGAAAAAACCACCGCAGAGCGGGAAGCGGAAGCCCGCGAACGCGCCCGTGCGGCAATGGCGTATCAGGAGCCGGAGCAGAAAACACCGCCCGGCCAGCCGGAAGTGACCCGTTTTCGTAAGGCATCCGGTCGCCGCACGCTGATCGTCAGCCTGTTGAGTCTGGCGCTGGTGATCGCCCTGGCATCCGGCGGCGATCGTCTTTTCAGTGCATTCAAAGGGGGTAATGAGAAAGAAGCCGACACCGCGCCGCAACCCTCCGCCGGAAAGACGCTGCATGAGCGTCAAAATCTGGGCATGGACAGTAACCCGTTTGGCCTGTTCGGGCCGCACACACAGGACGGAACAGACCCTGTCAGCCAGACCGTTACTCCCGCACCCACCCTGCCACCAGCCCCACCAGCCCTGAACAAGGCCGCCGCGCTGGCTGACGGGGTGAACAACGCCCAAACAATGCAGGGCGATACTGAACGCACTTCCCCGGGTGAAACGCGCAGCAACGCAGAAACGTCCAACAGTCGGTCATCATCCACGACATACATATCCTGTCCGTCAGTACTGTCCAGGGGAAAGGATGGCAACCTGCGCTGCCCGGATACTGCCGCGTCGGAAACGGGTAACAACGACAATCCGGGCGTCGCCCGTGTCACCGGCGTCAGACGACTGGGTCTTGATCCTGATCTCTATATCCCGGTGGACCGCTATATCCCGTGTTCGATGATGTGGCGCTTCGTGTCCGATGTCGGGGGGCATATTTCCTGCTTGGTCAGTGAAGATGTTTACAGCGCCAGCAACCATGTGACGCTGATCCCGGCGGGAACGGTCGCCCGTGGCATCTACCGCACCGGGGCGCTGCAACACGGACGCAGCCGGATGTTTGTGCTATGGACGGAGCTGCGTACGCCTGAGCCCGGCAGCCTGCAAATACCGCTAACTGATACGCAGGCCAGCGGCCCGCTCGGCGAGGCGGGGATCTCAGGCTGGATCGACAATCACTTCTGGGAGCGCTTCGGCAATGCCCTGATGCTCAGTACCGTCCAGGACGTGGCAGCGGCGGCGTCGGATGCTGCCCCGGGGAAAGACCGCAATACCGACTACACCGAAAACACCCGCGCTGCCACGGCGGAAATGGCGAAAACGACACTGGACAACAGCATCAATATCCCGCCCACCCTGTACCTGAATCAGGGTGATGTCATCGGCATCATGACAGGCACCGATATTGATTTCTCATCCGTCTGGCAGCTGCGACTGAAAAAGAGGTGGTATGAACGCTGAAAACTTGTCGCTGGATTTTATGAAAAACCAGCTGTTTGGTGATTTTATTGCACAGGACGGCCTGACGGAAATTGCCGTTAACCGGCCGGGTGAACTGCATACCAAAATCCGGGGGAAATGGCGAAGACATGAAGCCTCGATTACGCAGCGCCAGTGTTACGCCTTTGCCAGAGCGCTGGCGTCCTGGCAGGACGATAATATCGACGACACCTCGCCGATCCTTTCCGCCACGCTTGAATCAGGCGAGCGCATTCAGGCCATTATTCCCCCGGCCTGTGAGCGTAATACCGTGTCTATTACGCTGCGCAAACCCTCATTCGGGCAGAAAACGCATCAGTCATGGATTGATGCGGGATTTTATAACCGGGTGACCGGTAAGGAGCGGACGGAAGGCAAAGATGTTGAACTGACCCGCTACTATCAGAGTGAGGATATTCCCCGTTTTATGGAAAAAGCGGTGGAATACGGCAAGACGATTTTTATCGTCGGTGAAACCGGATCCGGTAAAACCACCTATATGAAAACGCTGCTGCACTATATTCCCCGGCACCTCAGGCTGACCACCATCGAGGATAATCCCGAAATCCGGTTCTATCACCACACCAACTATGTCCATCTCTTTTATCCGGCGGATGCCGGGGATAATGCCATTGTCACGCCCGGCAGGCTGATACGTGCCAATTATCGTATGAACCCTGACCGGATATTACTGGCAGAAATTCGCGGTCGGGAAGCCTGGGATGCACTGAAAATCGTCGGTTCCGGGCATGAGGGATTGATGACCTCCCTGCATGCGGGCAGCCCGGAAGAATGTATTGAAGGGATAATTGACCGCTGCTATGAAAATCCCGCCTGCCGGAACATGCCTTTCGACGTGCTGTTACGCAAGGTGCTAAAAAGCATTGATGTGATCGTCAGCATTGATATTCATGGTGACATACGCCGGATGAATGATGTTTATTTTAAACCCCTTCATCTTAATGGCATGAGAGGTGTATTCAGTAAAGGACTTCAATAAATAACTTATCGAATTACGCAACCCTCGTTTAAATATGAAGGTGACCAAAATGAAAAAAGCAATATTCTCCGCATTATTACTCTGCATTATGGAGTCATATTCAACCTCCGTCATGGCCGCTGACGCCTGTGAAGTGGTGTTATGCATGTACGGTAAAGCCACCGGTAACGGCGGCGGCAATGAATGTCATTCGGCTGAACGTGCATTCTTTAATATCGTGAAAAAGAACAAGCACGGTTTTCTGCAAGACCATACTGCCGAT
This sequence comes from Kluyvera sp., assembly GCF_047971185.1. Taxonomy (GTDB): domain Bacteria; phylum Pseudomonadota; class Gammaproteobacteria; order Enterobacterales; family Enterobacteriaceae; genus Kluyvera. The sequence continues at coordinate 31,010 of NZ_JBKDZH010000065.1, read as the reverse complement.
GCCAGAAAATCATTTTTACTTGAATGCAACTCATCAGATCCGGCAATTATCAGCCAGATAATCAATAAATTTGGCCGCATGCGTGGCTAATTAACGGAGGTAGTCATCATGACAAAACCGGGTTTTATTCAGTATCCCTGGACACGTCAGCGCGGAGATTCCATGCGCGCAGCCTGTGTTATTGAGCACATTGAAAATGAGGCGATGCGTGGATGCGGCCTTTATTATGAAATTTATCACTACCGGGTTATATGCCGGTTATTGCAATTACTGCAAACGCTGAACCCCACTGACAGAATAAAGCTGACAGAGGAAGCCAACCGGCGAGGGTTTACGCTGGATGAAACCAGCATTAAAGAAAGTTGTCAGTGTTATTCTGACATCATCAGGGAAATCCGCGAGAGCCACTATTAATCCCTGTATTAATTTTATTCGCAGGTCACCTATAGCGCCAAAATATTTCAGCCGACTCAGGATTAAGGCGTGGTGATTTTCCGGTTTTTACGGCCCAGCACATTTTTCGCGAATTAAGGCGTGAAGAAATGCGGGCCGTAAAAATGAGGCAGCGGACAGAATTATTTTCGCGGGTTAAGGAGCGAAAATAGTTCAGGCACCGCGCCTCACCGGCAAACAGCCGCGCCCACGCGGATTTTGCCGGCCGGGGGGAGCCGAATAAATTTCGCCGCCCCAGCGAGCGAAAAGCTGTCGCCCACGACAGCGGTTTATTTGGGGGGCATCGCCCCGCACACCGTCGCGGCTAAGTCTCCGGCCAAAAGCCGGTAGCGTGGCGCGACCACCCTCTTTAAAGGTCAGCTTCCCTTTTATTCCCGCTGCGAGGCACGAGCAAAGGGAAGAAAAAGGCGAAAGCGACCGTCTTAAAGGGGGTGGTCGCGCGTAGCGGCCGACGGTGTGCCGCCGTTGACCTTGGGGGTTTTGGCGCGGCGTCCAGCCACGACATTACCCTCATGTGACATGCAGGGAGTGCGTCCAGCCCGAGCGTAATGTCACACGCTGTTGCCCGTCATACGTGCGTTTCAGGGGACTGACGACCACGCGTCGGCTGTTTTCTGAAAGCGCGGTTCACGGGCATGAGCGTCGGAGACGTTCAGTGCTTTTCATTCATTTATGGGCGTCATCAATAGGCGTCGCGTATGGGCATGGGGTTTAGCGTCCATCGGTGACGCCCATGCGATGCGCCCGTCACACCGAAATCAGACCGGAGGTCACTGTAATGGGAACTCATCTGATGCAAAGGCTGAATGCCTTTACGGATGCCTTTTCTTTTTTTCTACTCTGGCTGCAACATAACCCGGTAATATTATCCATATTTGCCGGACTGACGCTGCCATTTATATTTAATCTGCCACGTGAAGAAAGAAAAAATGCCCCCTTTTGGTTAAAATTGGTGGCGGGTGTATCCACCTTCTTTTTCATATTTGGCACCCTGTCACCGCTGACCATTCAGGGGCTGAGTTTTTTCTTTAAAGTGCTCGATAATAACATCTTGCTCAGATTATCACGCTGGATACTGACTGTCGAATTTACGCTGGCAGGTCTGGCTTTTCATATTGTAGTCCGAAGGCTGCTGACGGGGGAAATCGACAGTCTGAAACACCGGATGATTAAAAAAAGTAAACTGGAAAGAAATGTCAGAACGGATGTTCGCGAAGTCAGGGACATGTTGCCAGACAGTATTGCATATAATCCGTTGGATTATATTGACCTGAATAAAGGTATTTTTATCGGGCTGGATAAAGATGATCAGCCGCAATATATCACTCCTGAAGAATTTCAAACTCAGCACGCCGACCTTATCGGCACCACAGGTTCCGGTAAAGGCGTCAGTGCCTGTGTACTGCTTTATCAGGCAATACTTTCAGGTGAAGGCGTATTTGTCGAAGATCCTAAAAATGATGAGTGGGCACCGCATGTACTACGGGAAGCTTGTCAGAAAGCGGGAAAAAAATTTGTTCTGATTAACCTGAATGACCTTAATTTTCAACTTGATTTACTGGCTGATATTTCTCATGAACAGCTGGAGGAGTTGTTTAATGCAGGTTTCAGCCTGGGTAAAAAAGGCGAAGGTGCTGACTTTTATCGTATTGCTGACCGTCGTGCAGCCAGAAATACGGCAGCTATTTATGAAAAGGAAATGACGTTACGCGACTTATTTAACACTGACTTTGTGAAATCCCTCAGTGAAGATGTGCCTGCTTTTTATGGCGAGCTTGAGGAAATCGCTTTAGTGAACTCCATCAATGCCAATAAGGGATTTTCCTTAAAGACCATTTTTGATGAAGGCGGATGTTGCTACATCATCGGCTCAATGCGTAACCAGAAAATCATCTCGGCTCAGCGCATGATTTTAACTCGCTTGATTCAGATAGCCGAAACGCGTGACCGGATAAAAGGAAAACTTCGCCCGGTCGCTATTTTCCTTGATGAACTCAAGTATCACCTGTCCCGCCCTGCGCTTGAAGGACTTGGCGCAGCGAGGGATAAAGGCGTGCATATCATCATGGCTCACCAGTCGGTAAAAGATTTATATGACTGTCCGGCAGATCTGGAAGGTGATGCCGTTGCTGGTTCAGTGATTGAGAATTGCAAGTTTATGCTGGTTTATCGCATTCGCGATCCGGATACTGCCGACTGGTTCGCCAGAATGACAGGCTCTATACTGGTTGACGATGAAATGAGGAAAGTTAAAACGGATATATCCCTGACGGAGAAAATGGATACTGACAGGATGATCCGCCAGGCTGAACGATATTATATAGACAGCAACATGTTGCTTAACCTCCCCAAATTTGTTGGTTTTGTTTTTACCCAGAACGATCTGGCGAAGGCAACCAAACTATTCCACATACCAGTGAAGAAGCAATATATCGACCTGTTTGCATTTGAGAATAAAAACCCTCCGCATACCAAAAAAGAAAATCAGATTCACAAACCCTCCGTCAACCTGTGAGGCTATCAATGCTTATTCATAACGTTACTGAAAGAAATGAAGCCGCAAAACGGAGAATGCGGGCATTGCTGTATTTTCTCAAGGAAGAAACGTTCTCTGATTTGCGGACCTTAAAAAAAGTTGTCGGCTATAAAGGAAAACATAACCATGCGATGTATAAACTGCTCAATAAAGCGGTTGCGATGGGCCTCCTGATTAAACACGAATATCCGGTATTGACCGGGAAAAAATCATTGTGGGGGCTCAGCATGCAGGGACTGGCGATGGTGGTTAGCGCTGATGACAAGGTTTTCCCCGCCTATTTTGAACCGGGAAAACTCAAACACTCGACTCTGGAACATCGACTGTTAAATCAGCGGGTCAGGATCGCCCTTGAGGAAAAAGGCGGTACAGGCTGGCTTAACGGCGATCGGAGAGAGTTTATGTCGCGATACTCGGGCTTCCGACACCGACCGGACGGCATTATTACCTTAAGCAGCGGTGCCATCGTTGCAGTGGAAACAGAGCGAACGATGAAAACCCGCGCTCGTTACATCAGCATTATCAGCAGTCATCTCGCCGCCAGCGACGCCGGACGTTGGCACTATGCGATGTATGTTATGCCGGATGGTAAAACTAAAGAATCGCTGGTCAGGCTGTTTGACAGTATCAGGACGGTGATGAGGAACAGCGTTCCGGTTCCGTTTGACGCGAAGAACCGGGAAATGTTTCTGTTCCGTACCCTTGATGAACTGGAAAATAGTGTCAGTGAAAAACAGGGTGGCCCCTCTTCATCAGTTGCTGACGATGACGGGAGGGAACGCCATGCATGACATTTTGACTCATGGCGACTGCCTTGACGTTCTGCGCAGTATGCCGGACAACTCTGTGAACAGCATCGTGACCGACCCGCCCTATGGTATTAAATTCATGGGTAAGACATGGGACTATGATGTGCCCTCACAAGTCATCTGGGAAGAATGTCTACGCGTACTCAAACCCGGTGGTCATCTGTTGTCCTTCGCAGGATGCCGCACTCAACACCGGATGGCAGCGCGTATTGAGGATGCGGGCTTTGAAATACGTGACATGATCGTATTTCTCTACGAGACCAGTAATGCTGCCAGGGTACTAATCGAAAGTTTATCGTCGGATCAGCTCAAATTGCTGGACGCGACATTTGGACGTGACGGAATGCTGGGCTGGGTATACGGTTCGGGCTTTCCTAAATCTCACCACGCGTTAAAACCGGCGCTGGAACCGATTACCCTGGCCCGCAAGCCATGTAAGGGAACCATAGCATCCAACGTAGACGTATATGGTACCGGCGTTCTGAACATCGGCGAATGCAGGATCCCTCTGGCAGAAAGAGAATCACCCTATGATTATCCAAATGGACCGGGAGGTTCCGATCCCAACCACATGTGGCGAGGCAGAAATAAAGGTGACGGGGATATCGCCAGGCAAGGAAACCCCGATGGCCGATGGCCTGCCAATCTTATCCATGATGGCAGTGCCGCAGTGCTTGCCTGGTTCAGGGATAACCCTCAGCAGGTAGAAATTAGCAGCCCCAGTCGGTTCTTTTATTGTGCGAAAGCCAGCAGAAAGGACCGTGGTGAGGGTAACAATCATCCATGTGTAAAGCCCACCGAGCTGATGCGTTACCTTTGCCGCCTGATTACGCCCCCGGGCGGCACTATCCTTGATCCCTTTATGGGAAGTGGGAGCACCGGAAAAGCTGCGGCGATGGAAGGTTTCTGTTTCATCGGTATAGAGCGAGAAGAGAATTATGTGAAAATTGCTCGCGGGCGTAATGCGGCAGCACGGAGTACCACGGCTCGTTCTGGCGATGCAGAAAGGTATATTGATAATTGAAGTCGGGTCACTGATTCTAAAAATGTTAGCTAAGATATGAGTTAACATTTTTATGGCTCAGGGCCATAACTTAATCTGACAGGCAACTTTGTGCCAGAAGCGGACTTCACATCATACCAATGCTTTATTTTTTTAAAACCTGCCCTGTGAAGAATATACGCGAAAAACTGCTAACTGCCGCAAGCATGGCAAGGGCCGCACCACTCCAGAGTGCCATAATCGCAGACTGGCCCGCTTGTACATCACCTCCAGCCAGAAAGAAAGCGACGCAGGCAGCACCGCCAGACTGGCCGAGAAGGCGGGTTACTCCCAGGACACCACTGGCCGCTCCGCTTCTTGATGGCGGCGCAGAAGCCATCAATGTTCGCTGATTTGGCGACAGAAATAGGCCAAAACCAACGCCGCAGCACGCCATATTGAACATCAGCAGCCACACCGGCGTTTCATACGTCAGTAGGGTCATCGTGAGCAGACTGACTGAAAGAACGGCCATGCCCGCTGTGCTGAGCCATGCAGCAGGGAATCTGTCGGAAAGCGAACCTGATACGGGAGCCATCAGAGCCCCCAGTACAGGCCAGGGGGCAATCAGCAAGCCAATTTCCCACTGCATTTTGCCCATACCGTACAGCAAAAAAAACGGAAAGATAACCATTGCGAGTCCCTGCGCTGCAAAGGCTAAAACAGCTGTTAACGCGGAAAGTGAAAAATCTGCAGATCTGAACAAATCAGTCGGAAATACCCTGTTACTGCGCCCTTGCTCGGCACGGATGAGTGCAGCAAAGCACAATATCGCTGTTATTGTATAAGCACTTACTTCAGGCCAGGCTTTACTTTCCGCTCTCTGCAGTCCGGTAATAAAAAGCAGAAAGGCTAAAAAGGTCAGGGCAGCAGTCCACATACTGAATCCGGTCTGTCTTGGTCTGCTCTGTGGGATGTTGCGTAAAGTCAGGATCAGGCCGAGGACACCTGTCGGAATATTTATCAGAAAAAGCCAGTGCCAGCTGGCAAAACTCAGGACAGCCGACGCTATTACCGGTCCGCCCGCCAGTCCAAGAGCCACAACAAGTGCGTTGAGTCCCAGGCCTTTACCCAGTCTTTCAGGAGGATAGATAAGCTTCACGAGTGCTGTATTTGTGCTCATGATGGCCGCTGCGCCCAGCCCCTGAAAGGCACGTGCGATGATCAGGACCGGCAGCGATGTGGCAAGGCCGCAGAATGCTGATGAAAAGATGAAAAGTATCAGACCTGCCATAAATACACGCCGGTATCCGATCGTCCCACCCAGTGCGGCCAGGGGCATGATGGCTGCGGTCATTATTATCTGATAAGCAGCGACAACCCAGATTACGTCCGCATCACCAACCTGCAGTTGTTCCGCAATAGCCGGCAGCGCGGTGTTGGTAATTGAGGTATCAAGAGTCGCCAGGCCGACCGATACTGAAATTGCCGCCATGGCTTTAAGCAAGCGTCCACCTGAATAAGGCACTGACTGCGTCGTACTCTCCGGCATGTTCACATCCTCTTAATAAGCAATTTGAAAAGTATGTGCCCGAAATCCTTTTCAAAAAATAAAGTAATATGTAAGGTACCCTTTCAAAAATGAAAGACAGGTTTTTTGTGAAACATATAAGTGACTTACAACTTTTTATAGCGATTGTTGATGGCGGCAGCCTGTCCGCAGCGGCCCGTACGACGGGCATTTCGCTGCCCACTGTGAGCCGCAGGATTCGTGCTCTGGAGATGCGCCTTGCCACACCCCTGTTGTTCAGATCATCCAGGAATATGTCCCCAACTACAGAGGGACAAATTTATTATGCGTCCGCCCGCAGACTGGTTGACGAAATTTCAGCGCTTGAAAACGGGCTCACTGCCGGATCAGGGCAAACCGCTGGTATCATTCGTATTACCGCACCCACATTATTTGGTCGTGAAAAAATCATGCCGGCGGTAACTCAGTTTATGCAAAAGCACCCTGCGCTGGCTGTGGATGTATCGCTTCTGGACCGTCCGGTTAACCTCATTGATGAAGGTATAGATGTTGCAATAGTGGTGGGGCCACTCAGCGACAGTGAACTGATAGGCCGTCAACTCGGTTCCATTCACTGGGGACTGATAGCATCAGGAGAGTATCTTAAGCGGCACGGGCGCCCCTCAACACCAAAGGAACTGTCAGGTCATCAATGTCTTATTTACAGTCAGTACAGTCATTCTGATGTGTGGGAGCTGATGAGTGATGGCAGGAAAGAGAAAATCAGAGTACCGGTCAGGATGCGGGCCAACGCCTTAGACTGCGTAATTCAGTCAGCGGTAAATGACTGCGGCATTGCTCTGGTTCCTGACTGGGCTGTCAGACCCTATATCAGTTCGGGGCAACTTGAAAAAGTGCTGCCCGAATCTTCTTTGCCATCGCGGCCGGTATGCGCGTTATTCAGTAAAGGCTCTCAGATGTCAGTTAAGGTCAGGGCGTTTATTGAATTTCTTGCGCAGCATTTTGACATGATCAGGCTGTGAAGTGATTCAGGAATTCATTTCAGACAGCCGGTGTCCGCTTCTCGCTCACATCGGACCTTCGGCTCAGTAAGCTTGTCCGCTTTATACTGTGAGTTTAACGGGTCGTTGCAACGCTATCCTTAATCAAGGGAAAGTGATCATTCCGCTCGTTCGGTCGGATGCTTCGAACCTGATCTAGTCGATGGATGTTTTCATAGATGCGCTCGTCAACGGAAGGCTTCAAAACGGCATACCCTAATCGAATCCGGGCTGAGCAATCTCAGACTTGAGTACAGTCGGTACTGGGGCTGATTTCTCTACTACACCGGCATCATTAAATACAACGCCCCCCTCTTCTTTAGCATCAGTCATCGCCTGCTGCTCTGAGATCTCTTCCGGATCTAGATCAACATATGAATCGCCCATCATCATTCTGTAATGCGCATCATGCTTAGCCGCCTTGAATATCTTGAAGAAAATTTTCAGGTAGCTCGCTGCCATATTGTCACTAATGGCCACGTAGAGCTCATCCGGAGCGTAATGCGATCCATCGTTTACCCAACTCATCAAAGACTGGCATTGTGTCTTTTCAATACCCTCAAACTTGTCAACCAAGTGGTACGTATCGACACCACCCAAAATCTTGAAATAGTTCTCCAAAATCCGTCGCATGGTATTCTGCAACGTAAGGACTGGCACCGGTGTCCTTTTCAGCTCTGCCCAGAGTAATTGATAAGAATTCCTGATTGGATTACTTGAATGGAACTCAATTACCGAATACTCATTTGGTTTGCGGACAATCCAAAATGTTTCATCAGCAAGAGATGTATTGGCCTTCCGGCGCTGATCGTACGTGACCTCTTTATGGAAATGCACGTTGTGTGTAAGCACCACAACTTGTTTAAGATGGCTACCACTCTTTCTAACTTCGGCGAAAAGCTCCTTGATCAAACTACTCACGATAAACAACACATCACTATCAAGGCTAGAAACAGGGTCATCGATGACCACAATCCTATCGGCGGTTATACCGGATGTCGTAATACTCCCTCTCAACAGGTGGTAGAAATAAAGGAACGTTACGAAGGTCTTCTCTCCCTCGCTCAATGTTTGCTTGGCATCTCTCCCATCCGCTCGGATAATTCTATAAGAGTTATCCGCACATGCAGGATCTAGAGAAAAGCTGAAGAATCCAAAATTTTTTAAAATCTTATTTATAGCAATTACTGTAGGCTTTACACTGGTAAGCTCCGCCTCAATCTTATCGATATCGACGTCTGTAGCATTAATATCTTCCGTGGCTTTATCCCGGCTCAATGCGATGCCCGAAATAGATTTCTGTAGCTTATTCTTCTCAGAGGTATAATCAGCCAAGGTATTCTTTAGCTCGGCATCGATAATATATTTCCACACTTCTCCGGTGAGCCTGCGCTGCTCAGCAGTGAAGCTTGCAACTAGGCGATTTTGTTCGGTTATTTTCGCATTCGCCGTATTAACAATAGCAGCAATATCAGCCTCAATATCCTCCAGCCCCTCAAGAAACACCTCAGCACTTGGAGTAGTAACTTTATCGTCCATCCGCCCTTTATTGATAAGAACAACAGCATCCAGTGCTTGAATCTTAGGATTAAGTTTTTCCTTGTCCAGTTCTGTGCAATCCAAAGCTAACAGAACATGTGCCTGAGCCAAAAGATCCTCAGCAATTTGAAAATAATTATTACGTAGGGCAGAGATCGCCTTCGAATCCGCCTCAAAAGTCTCATCGAAGTAGTCAGTAAGTTCCTTCTCGAAGTCGTGGGGCAGAGTCTGCTGACAGAACGGACATTGTTCATCCGTATGCTCCAGAAATCTCATACCCTGCCTAACCCAGTCGCTATTACCTAACCGCTGAATAATCGCGGATATACTAACATCGTCTTTGCCTACCACCTTTTTAACCAGAATCGGGCTTTTCTCGAATGCTATCAACCGTGATAAATCCAAGGTCGAAACAAGATCTATTTTCGAGGGTTGGTCACCATATAAAACTGCCGCTCTAGCTTTGAGATCAACCAAATCAACCAAGGTGGATTTGTTATTCTCATGTTCTTGAAGAACCCTTGCTTTGAATGCTTCCTTATTATTCCTTAAACCAGTAAATGCCCCTTTGAAATATTCATCATGCTTCACTTTCTGTTCCCAGCATCGGCCAACCAACTTTGCTTCCAAAGAAATCAACTCAGCATGCTTTCCAGGTTTTCCATCTTCACCATCAAGAGAGATGATTAACTTGGCCCTCAACTGTTCATGGCGCTTTCTTTCATCTTTAAGATCTTTGAGGCGGTCGAGCTGAACTTTCTCGGCCTTGCCGAGTGTAAATACTCCCTGAAACTCTTTGGATTCTGAGAAGTTGGCAGTGATAAAGTCGTTGTTATAGACCATTGCTGGCACTGCCATATTTCTGAGCCAGGTAATACTAGAGTCTGTTGAGAGGCTAGGTTTCTCAATAAGTCGACTGATTGTGGTCTTGCCCGCTCCATTTGCTCCATAAATGAAATTAATCTTTTTGAGATTAATAACTTCTGATTTGTCAGGACGGTAGGTAGCGATATTGGAGAGACTGATTGATTCGATCATAGCGGGTCATCCCTGCACGCAACGGCGCTAATTTGGCCGCTGCTCAGTAAAATTCTGAAGGTCTAGGCAATTGAACGACTACCTAGACACTTTACTATCATATGAAAGCTATTGGCTTGATAAACATATACGGCATGGTGATTTATGTAAAGGCCAGAGGTAGAAAGGAGGAGTAAGACCGGTGCAGTTTTGCCTACGCTACAGGTTAAGGATGCTATAAGTATTCCTGCAAATTGTGTCACTCATTTTAGAGCTTACCTCCCAGTTCAGACAATGTCCGCTGTTCGTTGTCGACTGTCAGGTTGAATCGTTTTCTAACAAAGAGGACCGCCGGATCAAGTCGGAGCCTATACATTTAAAGGGTTGACGGGCTCTTTGCCGCCCGCCCCGCAGCCTGCGAATTTTCCTGACATCCGGTGCCAGGAAAATTCGCAGTGGAATGATACCCCCTAACACCACCGCTACTCCACCCACTACCATATTATGTTAAAGCCACATTCCTTTGCGGCTTCTTGCCCCTGCCCTCAGGCTTTATCCATCAAATAACGATGTGCTTTTGATGCCGTGCTGGCCGCTTTGAAAATATAACGCTTGTCATTCTTCAATGCTTTCAGCCAGGAAGCGATATAGCTTTCGTGCTGCACCTCTCCAACAATACCCAAATCCGCCATCAGAAAAGCACTTCCCAGCTCAGCCACTAATTCCTCCTCCGCATAATCTGCGCTGCCAAATTTCCCTTTCATTTCACGGTTAAGCCTTTTTTTACCACCGCTCCAGTGAACCAGCTCATGCAGGCCAGTAGCGTAGAAATTAGCAGCATCGGAAAAAAGGTGACGCTCTGGTAGCCAGACCTCATCAGTTGAGGGTTGGAAAAATGCATTTTGTCCTTTCTCAATGATGTTTGCGCCACTCTTCTGGAACAGATTTTCAGCCTCAGGCAACGGGTCAAAGGTTGCTTCTGGGCTGACTATTTCAGTTGTCAGTGGAAGGCCATCAATTTGTTCAACATTGAACACATTGAAGGTTTTCAGCATTGGGATCTGGTCGATGTCACCGTCTTCGTTTTCTTTCTCTAAGGTTGTATAGAAAATGGCTGTCGTACCGTGTTCACCTTTTCGAACCTGCCCGCCTATTGCCTGCGCCTGTTTGTAGGTCATCCAGCGTGAATCACCAAAGCCCTGTTTTGACGCGCTACACCACAACAGCATGATATTCATTCCGCTATACGCGATACCGGTTGCGAAGTTGGAAGGTAACCCAGACATGCCCGGCACTCGTTTCCACGGGCAAGACCACGGTTTTACACCGGCTTCAAGCGTTGCAATGATGTTGTTGGTGACAGTCTGATAAATATCGGTTTTGGCTTTAGAAAATTTCGTTTTTGAGGAGCCTGACTGCTCCAGCGGGGATACGCTGGTCGCCGCTGCGGTGTTAGGGGCGCTAGTCTGGGTATGCAGGGAAATGGTCATGTTTTTTCTCCGTCAGTGGTGTGATTTTCGTCTTCGTATCGCCTGACGGTTCGCTTTCCCGACATCGTTCCGGCCAGCAAGGGCGCAGAATGCGTGCCATTTACCCTTGCGGGACGGGTTGTGTTGGGAAACGATTAACCGGAAGCTGATACGAGAACGGAAGTCGCACGGAGAAAAAACTGACACAGCATAGGCGGGCGTAGCGCCCCTTGGGTCGCAGTGGTGGAATGGGTTGGGGATTGAATTGTTCGGTATTCGTTCAGACCTGAACTAGCAGTGTTTTGAGGTTGAAGACAATAAAACATTGCTGTCTGCTTTGCGAAAAGTGGAAATGCTAGAGATCAATAGGTTAGGAATAAAGCTAACCCAAAAGGCTATGTTTCCAGTCGAATCGTGGGTTCTGCTCATTGACAGGTAAGTTTTGCCAGTAAGTGTGAAGACTTGTCGAGACTACATCTATGTGACTGGTGTTGCCCCCGCAACAGTACTCGGAGGTTTAGCATTAGTACTTCTTAAGAATTAACTGCCGACTTTGCGCATTTCGCTGATAGCTAATGGTTTTATCGATGAAAACCAATAGGCTAAATTTGGTCAAGTTTTGATTTTAACCCTCGCAATTTAGAAGTATTATTTTAAGATTAATCTACTTCCCCCCTACTTTCCCTCGCCATTTTCGGCGTATGCGAAAAGTCATTCTTAAGGTTGTTGCCCATGGAGTTATGGATATTTATAGCGGCGATTTATGTAATTTATCTATTGTTTTTCAAAAAGAAAAAACATAAATCTGCGGGTTCTTATTCTTCAAAAACCGTGAAAGCGCCACCTAAAGAATGGCTTGCTGACATCAAGAAAAAAGAGGCTGTTGTGAGAAAAGATGACAGTGAAGATGATGATCTGGCAACTTTTACACTGGACAGCGACCGGAGTGTCGAATACAGAGTAACAACGATTCAACGTCAGAATCCCCCAAAAACTACTGGTACTTTGGCTCGATGGGTGCAGCCTGGTGAGGTGACTACTGTAGGCGGTATGAAGATCACCAGTGGTCATTTCTACTTCGGACAGCGGATGAAGCCCGCCGGGCAAAGCATGAGCGGCTATTATGATGATGGCACTGAGGCATCATTAATTGACGACACGCTTAATATTCACCATAAACCTTATCTTTACGAAGATAGTTCATTGGGATACTGGCCCAGCTATTCCTCGCTTTCAGCGGATGCGCGCGGCGCGTATCTAAACTGGCTTGCCAGTGATAGGTCCGACGCGTCATGCCCTGTAGGCTACGTATTTATCTATCTGTATGGGCTGGAAAGAAAGGCACTTTTTGACTGCCGGGATGGTAATACACCTGACGCAGAGTTCCGTACACTATTTAATGAAATCTGCCGGTTAAGATCGGTATTCATTGAGAACCGCTCTTTCCGGAATTACTCGTCCCAGTTACTGGAAGCAATGTCTATTCTGCGCCCAGATGTTGATCTGGTTGCCGACCTTGGCCGTGATTCGAGTTTCAGCAATGGTATGCTGTTTAAGCTAGCGCTGGCAAAGGCTGTGGATGCTGGAGTTCCTGTGTCAGCCGATCTGGCGCTGACGTGGGTAACAAATCACACGGAGTATGCGTTACGAACTCCCGCCCGCCGCTGTGCGAAAGAATTTGCTGCGCTTTTCAAACGGCGCTATACCCTCAAATACGGTGAGGGTATAGTTGTCAAACCGAATAAAACGCGACTGCGTCTGGATTACAACCCTGCAAGTCCCAGCTTGCGCGGCGTTCGCCTTCCTGTTCCAGACTTGCCTGACCCTAGTGCATTGAAGGGACCAGTCCAGAAAATCATGACGCTTGCAGAGATCTGTACAGATGAACTGGATGCTTACAGCCGCTATCTTGGCAGGAAAGGTACGTCAGAAAATGATACTGCGGCAATCATGTTGCTGCCTATGGAAATCATCAATGAAAGCGCAGGAAAAGTTTTAAATACATTTAAACGCTGGGCTGATGAAGTGATAGCGAGTCACAAGGGGTTAACCACCGTTGCTGACTTCTGGGCACATATGGGAGCTACTTGCCCGGCGAAAATCAATAAAAAAGAGGCCGACCTGATGCAGGCCTTTGCACTGAAAATGGGCTACTACCTGGCACCTGATCCGCATTACCACCATGTGAAAGCAGAAGCTGACGGCGCACTGGTTTTATTCGCCGCTGGTGAGGGAACGCGCTTACCACCATCTCCGGCGTTTATCTCAGCGGTGATGACACTAAGGCTAGGGTCAATGGTGGCCTTAACCGACAATAGCCTTGATCAGGCCGAGCAGAAAGTGCTGGAAAATGCTATCGACCATAATTCTGGCTTTAGCGAAGATGAAAAGCGCTCCTTACATTCGTATTTGACGTGGCAACTTCATACCCCAGCCAACATGGCAGGCATGAAAAATAGAATAGCACTGTTGAGTCCGATGGAAAAATCAGCAGTAGGTAAGGTTATCGTGGGAGTAGCCTGCTCGGATGGCCGAATTGAGCCTGGCGAAATCAAACAGCTGGAAAAAATTTATTCAGGCCTAGGATTGGATCCTTCAACTATCTCCGGCAACATCCATCAGCATTCTACGGCAGAGGTTACCCCGCTGTCGCCTACATCAGCGAGTCTTGGGGCCGCTGAGTTCACGCTGGACGCCAGCGTGCTGGCTCACCATGAGTCGGCCACAGACGATGTCCGTAAATTACTTAGCGCGATTTTCACCGAGGACGAACCGGAATTGCGCGAGAGCACACCCGCAGCCGGGACGCAGGATGGTGGCCTTGATAATGCACATAGCCAGCTTTACCACAGGCTTTTGGAAAAGGAACAGTGGCCCCGGAAAGAGGTGACGGAACTGTGCGAGAATTTTAATTTGATGCTCAGCGGTGCACTTGAGGTTATTAATGATTGGTCCTATGCAGTGGTTGATGCACCAGTGCTGGATGATGCCGATGATGATATCTGGGTAGACCTGGAAATTGCCAAAGAATTAGAGGGATAGTTAATGTCTGTAACACGTATAAGAGTTAAAGAACGGGATGCTATTATCCAATCACTGAAGTCTGGTGTAACGCCAAGAATAGGCATTCAGCACATCCAGGTAGGCCGGATAAATGAGATAACAGCCCTCCATCAGGATATTGAGCGGATCGCTGACAGCGGCGCGAGCTTCAGGCTTATCATCGGTGAATACGGATCAGGCAAAACGTTCTTTCTGAGCGTTGTACGTTCTATTGCGCTGGAAAAAAAGCTGGTAACAGTCAGTGCCGACCTTTCCCCCGACAGGCGCATTCATTCATCGGGAGGTCAGGCGCGCAATCTCTACTCAGAGCTTATGAAGAACATGTCAACCCGCAACAAACCTGATGGTAATGCGTTACTCAGTGTTGTGGAGCGGTTCGTCACGGAGGCGAGAAAGGAGGCTGATGCGGATGGCACTACAGTCTCGTCGGTTATTCACCAGCGCCTGGCTGCTCTGTCTGACATGGTGGGGGGATATGACTTTGCTAAAGTCATCGATGCATTCTGGCGCGGACATGAACAGGATAACGAGACATTAAAATCAAATGCCATTCGCTGGTTGCGGGGTGAATACACCACCAAAACCGATGCCCGTAACGATCTCGACGTCCGGACTATTATCTCAGACGCTTCGTTCTACGATTCATTGAAGCTGGTAAGCCTATTTGTCCGTCAGGCAGGTTATGCCGGTTTACTGGTCAGTCTCGACGAGATGGTAAACCTTTATAAGCTGAACAACACTCAGGCGAGAACTGCAAACTATGAACAGATCCTGAGGATCCTGAATGACTGTCTGCAGGGTTCTGCCGAGAATATTGGTTTTGTTCTTGGAGGCACGCCCGAGTTCTTGTTTGATCCGCGTAAAGGACTTTACAGTTATGAGGCGCTGCAATCACGTCTGGCGGAAAATCGGTTCGCTCAGAAAGCAGGAGTGATTGACTACTCGTCACCTACTCTACATCTTGCCAGCCTCACCCCAGAGGAATTGTATATTTTACTGAAAAATCTCCGCCATGTTTATGCCGGCGGAGAGCCCGAAAAGTATCTGGTATCAGATGGCGCACTCACCGCTTTTCTGCATCATTGCAGTAAAACCATCGGGGATGCTTACTTCCGTACCCCCCGAAATACCATTAAAGGTTTCCTGGATATGCTGGCCGTGCTGGAACAAAACAGTAATATAAACTGGCAAACGCTAATCTCGGGTGTGTCGATTGAAGATGACAGGCCAAGCGATATGGATGATGCTATTGAGCAGGAAGAAAATGATGACGATCTGGCCAACTTCAAGTTATGAGCAGCGCATACGATAGTCTCGATCCTCGCGTTCGTAAGTGGGTTTATAAGCAGGGCTGGTCTACATTAAGGCCCCTGCAAGAGAGCGCTATCCCGGCAATTTTAGCTCGAGACCAGGACGTGCTAATTAGTGCAGGCACAGCAGCGGGTAAAACAGAGGCTTTCTTTCTACCTGCCTGTTCAGCAATTGCAGGTATCACTAGCGGGTTTGGTATTGTCTATATCAGCCCGCTTAAAGCGCTGATTAACGACCAGTACCGTCGTCTTGAGAGCCTGGGCGAGGCGTTGGATATGCCGGTGACGCCATGGCATGGTGATGTACCGCAAAGCAAAAAGAAGAAGATACGGACTGACCCGGCGGGCATCGTACTTATCACGCCAGAATCACTTGAGTCCTTACTCATAAATTCATCAGGCTGGATTAAACAGGCGTTTTCGCCAGTAGCCTACATTGTTATTGATGAGTTTCACGCCTTTATTGGTACCGAGCGCGGTATGCAGTTGCTCTCTCTTCTAAACAGAATTGATCATGTGCTGGGACGTCATGCGAACCCAGTTCCCCGCGTTGCGTTAAGCGCTACGTTAGGAGAACTGGATAAAGTGCCTGAACTGTTGCGTCCGGATCAGCGATTGCCCTGCGAAATTGTGACAGACAGCAATAGCACGGCCACATTGCAAGTGCAGGTTAAAGGCTATCTAGTGCCGGAGACCGAAAAAGGAGAAGAGCCACAAAGCTCAGCAGAAAAACACGTCTGCGCTGACATTTTCAGACTCTGCCGTGGCGACTCCCATTTAGTTTTTGCAAACAGTCGAAAGCGCACTGAAAGCATTGCGGCGACGCTGAGCGACATGTGTGAGGAAAATGTTGTTCCCAATGAATTCTTTCCCCATCACGGCTCCCTGTCTAGGGAATTACGCGAGACGCTCGAAGCCCGCCTACAGCAGGGTAATTTGCCTACAACAGCCGTCTGTACCATGACGCTTGAGCTGGGTATTGATATCGGTAAAGTGCAGTCGGTCATACAGGTTACTCCTCCACATTCCGTCTCCAGCCTGCGTCAGCGTATGGGCCGGTCAGGACGGCGAGATTCGCCATCGGTTCTGAGAATGCTGATCTCTGAGCAAGAACTTACCGCAACCAGCGGCATCGTAGACCGCTTGCGGCTACAACTGGTTCAGTCGATGGCGATGATTAGATTGATGATCACTAAGCGATGGTTCGAACCGGCTGATGCCCGACAGATGCATTACTCCACGTTGCTACATCAGATTCTTGCGATCACAGCGCAATGGGGCGGGGTTCGAGCCGATCAACTTTGGTCACAACTGTGCCAGACAGGCCCCTTCCGGAACATCGACTTAACTGATTTCAAAAGTCTGCTTCGACATATGGGGGCACACGGCCTACTGACACAACTTGCTAGCGGAGAAATGGTTATCGGGGCTGAGGGAGAGAAACTGACTAACCATTATACGTTTTACGCCGTGTTCAATACTCCAGAAGAGTTCCGCATTGTCACAGGAAGTCGAACCCTTGGCACAATACCAGTGGACTCTCCCCTTCTGCCTGACCAGCACATAATCTTCGGTGGGCGCCGCTGGAAAGTGACAGAGATCGAGGTGGAAAAAAAAGTTATCTATGTTAAGGCGACCAAAGGCGGCCAGCCGCCACATTTTAGTGGTGGGGGTATGTCTGTTCATGATGTAGTTCGCCAAGAGATGCTCGCCATATACAGGGAGAATGATTATCGCATCTCGGTAGGAAGTAAGAGAGTCGATTATGTGGATGCCACCGCCAGAAGCCTTTTTGCAGAAGGTTGTGACAACTTTAAACGTTACAATCTGCAAAACTCCCATTCTATTTCCGATGGCCAGCGTAGTTATGTTCTCCCCTGGATGGGCGATAAAGTCGTTAACACAATAACGGCCTTGCTAATGCGTAGCAGCTTCAAAGCTAGTTCATTTGCCGGTGTTATAGAAATAGATGACGCAAGTGTATCCTCGGTCCAACATGCACTAAAAGAAATTCAGTTGTCGGGCTTGCCATCAGAGTCTGAGCTCGCTGCAGATGTTCCAGAAAAATATCTGGATAAATATGACGATTATTTGCCGGAGTCCCTGCTTGCGAAAGGATATGGAGCAAAGGCGTACGATATAGAAGGCACCCAGATCTGGCTACAGAAAAATATTCTGTGACCTATTTTCGCAATAAGGGTATAAAGGAATCATTTATACCCTAAATTATTCTCACCCCTATATCTTTATTTCCCAGTGGATTTGCTAGGTTTTAGCTCCGGAGTATTTAGACTGGCCCCATAGATCATCGGACACTTCGCCTCTCTTAAAAAAGAGGTAGTCTTAGAACTATGTTTAACACCAGTCAGAATAATAAGATGGTCGAAGTGTTATCAGGACCTGAACGGCGTCGGCGTCGGCGTCGGCGGAGTATTTCGCAGGAAAAAATTGCCATTATTCAGCAAACTATGGAACCCGGCATCACCGTGTCTCATGTGCTCGCCTGCATGGCATCAATGCTAACCAGATCTTCAAATGGCGTAGGCAGTATGAAGACGGTTCCCTGACCGCCGTAACATTTGGCGAAGAAGTCCTGCCCGCCTCTGAGCTTGCTGCGGCCAATAAGCAAATCCGCGAGCTTCAGCGTCTTCTGAGCAAAAAAACGATGGAAGCGGAGATGTTCAAAGAGGCCGTGGAGTTTGGCCGGGCAAAAAAATGGATTGCGCATGCGCCCTTGTTGCCAGGGTGACCTGCCCCCAGTATTATATGCCTGTAACAGGTTATATGAGCTTCAACGACACTGCCCATGCAATCGCACTCAGGCCGTACGAATATAAGACGGGTTATCACCAAACCAATAAGAAAATCGATATCGGAAAAACTCTAAAGCGGTGGTCAGTTTTAGTTGACCACTACATTTACAGAAAGAGAAAATGCACAACTAGCTCAACTTCGTGACTGGTTCCTTCACATGCTAATGAACGGTCAAGTAACGGTAAAATAAGGAAGTTAAACGATGACCATAAGCCAAATAGAGATAAGGAACATCAGAGGCATTTCGCACGAATGCTTCAATGTGCAGCTAAGTGCCCATAAACCCAATCTTTTGGTTGCACCTAATGGCTTTGGCAAGAGTTCGATCGCTACAGCTTTCTCGTCAATGAATACAAAGCGAATAGATCTTGCCGAAAACGATCATCATAAAGGGGATGAAACTCTTGTGCCCGAACTGAGTATTACCGTTGACGGGCAGAAATTAAGTGCTAATAGAACAAAAAACGAAATTCGACAACAGTTTGATGTGCTGGTAGTCAATAGCGGCCTAATCCCGAAAGCGAAAAAGCTTTTCAAGGGGGCGGTATCCTCCACCATTGAAGTGAAACCCATAATCATCTGCAAGATTCCGGAAAAAGCAGACTTTTCGTATAAGCTTGCTGATGCTAAAGCCAATTTTGGTCAAAACGGAAAGATTCTGCCTAACATAGCCGATCTATTAAAAGATCAAAGAATTTTGGATGCAATTAAGGACGTCGATTTAACAAAGTTCACTCAATTTCGAATTCAGACAGCGGTTCAAGCCATTGCCGACATGGTGAACAAACAGAATGGAAGTGCTGCTGTCATATCACAATGGATATTGGATAACTGTATTGATAACCTAAGAGCAGTGGCTATTTTAAATGGCATTTCTGAACGGCTAATCAAGAGTGGTGCAGCCGCTACCGAGATCGAAGGTTTTTTTGCGGCTTACCAAATCGCCAGCCTACATGCAGCCGATCCTAAAACATTTTCCGCTGCGACAGACTGGCTATATTACGTTACAGTCAAAGCACACTATCAAGACTTGCTGACAAACTTCAAAAGCTCTACTTGGCAATGGGCCAAGGTTGAAGAGACCAAGAAAAAGAAAGAGTTGGTTATTAGCTTCCCCAAAGCCCACCAATTATCGAACGGCCAACGTGACATAATTACGCTTGTGGTACAGCTACATAAAACTTTGTATGAGAGCAGCAAGAAACCGCTCATATTGGTGATTGACGAGGTGTTTGACTACTTGGATGACGCCAATCTGGTAGCTTTCCAATACTATGTCACCTCAATTATTGAAGAATACAAACTACGCAACCAAATAATTTATCCAATAATTTTAACGCACTTGGACCCAGGCGTATTTTTTGATTTCTGTTTTAACAAACATAAGATTCAGATCAATTATCTTCAATCAATGTCTAAAGGAAAGTCGCAGGACACACTTCGCCTGATAGAAGCAAGGGATAAACAAGCATTAATCAAAGACCGATTAGAGATGTGTTGGTTTCATTTTCATACAGACCAATGCGAGATTCCCGAACCTGAATGGCCAAACAACTTGCCGCAAGTGTGGCGAAGTTCAGCAGCTTTTCAAAATTATGCCTATATCGAACTGAAGCGCTATCTGGAGTGTAAAAATTACGACCCTATAGCGGTCTGTTTTGCCGTCCGTGTCGCCGTAGAGAAACTCGGCTATGAAATGCTGACTCATGAAGATCAACAGAACGAGTTTCTTACTACCAAAAAAACCAAGAACAAAATGGACTTCGCTGCCAGTACTGGTATTGATATTCCAGAAAGCTACTTCCTGCTTGGCTTGATATACAATACTAACCTACATTGGAGTCAGGGTCGTGACTATGTATCTCCACTCGCATCAAAGTTGAGCCATCCAACTATCAAGCGGCTAATAGAACAGGTAGTGACAGCAGTAGATAACCAAGGGGAACAATAATGAGTTATCAGGCTGAATTTACAGGATGGAACTCTCTAACTATAGAAGATCTCCTAGTTGCGTATAGGAAGGCCAAAGCCGACTGTTTCTTCGAGAATATCTTCCCGACTGCCATAAAGTTCGCTGAGTATGAGCAAGACTTATTGGCTAACCTAAATGAGCTGTTAATTCAATTAAAGAGCGACGCGGGTTTTGACGATAATGAAGCATTACTCGGGCATTTTCGATTACTGCCAAAGAAACTTTCTACAAATAAAAAATCAGATACTATTGAGAATGGCCACGTGCACTTTTCTAAACCAGAGAGAGCGGTAGAAAGTCTGTTCAATAATTACGACATAGTTCCTGAATTCCGTATTGTGGGCGACTTTCCTGTAGAAACCCACATCATTTCTGCACTGTGGCTCAACATGATTGGTCGCAAGTTCGACGCCAAGTTCGATGATAGCTGCTACGGCGCTAGGCTAAAACGAATTCGTAATGATGAGTTCTTCACAGATGGCGATGAAAAACCATTCCACATTAGCTCAATTGGCTCATTTGTCCCGTATTTTCAGCCCTATCAAAAATGGCGTAGCGACGGCCTTAAGGCTATCCGGGACGAGTTAGAAAAAGAACGCGATATTATTGCTGTATCCCTAGATCTGAAATGTTATTACCACTTTATTGACCCGCTTGCTATTTTTGGCAAAGGTTTGCTTGAAGCACTTGATCTACAACTGACAAATGAAGAAGAAGCATTCACCAAACAGCTCTCGAAATTCCTCAGCAATTGGGCCGAAGGTGCTTCAAAATTTGGCCAAACTGTTGGGGGTAAGAGAGCCAAGATCAGCGGCGGATTGGTGATTGGTCTTACATGTAGTCGTATCATTTCAAATGCCCTGCTATACAAATGGGACAGGCTTGTTTTGGAGAAGCTGTCACCGATACATTACGGCCGCTATGTAGACGATATGTTTTTGGTTCTACGTGATACCGGTACGATTTTCAATAGCTTGGATCTAATGAACCTGATTCAGGCTAGAATGGGTGAAAACGTTATTTATCAGAACGCTAAAAACAGAAAGGTTTGGGAGATAAACCAAGGCGCAAATATCCAAGGCAATTCAAAAATTTCGCTTCAGTCTGACAAGCAAAAGTTATTTATATTACAGGGGCGATCGGGGCTCGATCTTCTGGATAGCATTGAAAAAGAGATATATGAGCTTTCCAGTGAACACCGTTTGATGCCGTCGCCAGACCAGTTGGAGCATTCGACGGCAGCCAAAGTGCTCTCCGCTGCCGGTAGCGTAGGGGAAAATGCCGATACATTGCGTAAAGCTGATGGCTTGACCATTCGCCGTTTGGGGTGGTCACTGCAATTACGCCATGTAGAAACCCTTGCGCGAGATTTGCCACCTAATCAATGGAAAGAGCAGCGCGAAGAGTTTTACCAGTTTGCCCATAACCATATCTTACGAGTGGATAATCTATTTGCTCATTTCCATTACTTGCCAAGACTACTCGGGTTTGCAATCAGCATGAACGAGTGGGACCAAGCCGAGCAAATAGCAGTAAAGTCCTATCAAGCCATTGATACCTTAGCTTCCGAAGTAGGCCAAGGTAAGAAGGTTCGAATTAATGGAGGTGATGCCAAAGTACTCAAAGATCTATGGGGCTATATCAAGGGCACTTTGACATGGTTATTTATTGATGCTGCCACACGCTACCATGATCCAAACAAGCTATTCTTAGGTGAACGGTCGAGCAAAAAGAAACGCTTAGCGGATCTTTTTTTGAATCAGATTGTGATAACACTGACTGATTTTGTAGAGTTATTAGACCTACATTTTGATGTGGCAGATTTCGAGAAGAAAGCACCACTTGTTGCAGCAGCAGACCTCGCAAAAGAAGCCTACAAGCACATTCTGAATAGTCCGTCTGCTGAAAAACTAGCAGGTAAACGCGATGCTAAGAAGGAAAAGAGAATCCTTAAGTTGCTTGGTAACTCAGAGTTTCTCGATGTGGAGGTATTTGAGCAGTTTATTAGCTCTACCCGAAAAACTAGGTTAAGCATGGTAACCAAGGGACAAAAGATAAATGACAGCTATCTGCCCTATCTTTTCCCAACCAGGCCACTATCTCCGGCTGAAATATCAGAATTAGCGCCTGAATGCGTAGGCTTGTTATCGGCATCTGGAAAACTTCCAATCTATGGTCCAGCAGTGACTTGGGCTAAATACACCCAAGTGCTGCGTGGGGTTTGGATAAAGCCCACCCTTTTGGCGGCGGAACAGGACGCCAACGACAAGAAATCAAAACAGCGCAAGAAATACCTGAGAATAGGGACAGATAGCAAGGATAAAGTCGTCGTTGCCTTAACCAACTTACGTACCGAAGACACTGACTGGGCTGCTACCGCCTGCAATAAACCGAATTTAAGCCGCAAACGTTATCAGAAAATATCAAAGCTGGTTAACGATGCTTTGAAACTGAGCCCAAAGCCTGATTATGTTATATTTCCAGAACTATCTATTCCTCTGCGCTGGCTGAACAGTATCGCTAGCAGACTCAGTGCTGCGGGTATCAGCCTAATCGCAGGAACCGAGTATCGGCACAAAGATGGCAACAAAATCCTAAGTGAAGCAGCACTGGTCCTCGCAGATAACCGGCTTGGCTATCCAACCTTTGTCAAAATATGGCAGCCAAAGCTTGAACCAGCAGTTGGCGAGGATAGAGAGCTAACAGTGAAATATGGAAAGGAGTGGGATACACCTGAGAAAGCACCAAAGCCGATTTATATCCATAATGGCTTCAACTTTGGTGTAATGGTCTGTTCGGAACTGCAAAACAGCAAAGCACGAATTCGTTTCCAAGGCGCTGTTGACGCTCTTATGGTTCTCAGTTGGAATAGGGATCTAGATACTTTTTCGTCTCTTATCGAATCCGCAGCATTGGACGTTCATGCCTACACTATACTGGTAAACAACCGAAAATACGGTGATAGTCGTATCCGATCGCCAGCCAAAGAGAGCTTCCTGCGCGATATCGCTAGATTGAGAGGTGGAGACAATGATTTTATGGTTGCAGCCACCTTGGATATTACCGCACTCCGAGCTTTCCAAAGCCGAGCAAAACGCTGGCCTGAAGAGAATGATAAATTCAAGCCAGTACCTGAAGGCTTTAGATTGTTAGATAAAAGGAAAAAACTGCCCCCTAGGTAGTATTTAATCTATTGTAGGGTAGCAAGTGGATAAATTGAATGGGGGCGTGAGACTCATCATCCCACTTTTCCCACTTTATCTGGCCCCTGCTACCACTTTTTGTTGCAACCGTTCAAACTTGGCGTGTACCCGGTTGGGATAAAGATCGGTGTAGACCCGCCAGAGGATGTTGATGTTTCTGTGGCCGGTGACCTGGGCGACTAATATACTTTAGACATGGCAATTGAGAAAAGTAATATCACTTTATCTTATATTCAGTAAGACGAGTATGTATACGTATTAGTACATCCATAATCTCTTGCTCTTCTTCAGTATAATCACGTTCACCAATATAGTTAGCTAACTTACGGCTAATATCCGCATAATCAGAAAGTAGCTGATTAATTATTTTAATATCCATTTAATTTTCCTTGTTTTAATCGCACAGCCTTTTGCTGTACATATACATTATACCGTAAAAGATTTTTTCGTTCCAAAAATAGGAGCAGGTTAGAACTTGTCTTTTAACATCAACCCGATCGCTAGCAAATGCTCCATTAAAATTGACTTCAAAATAGTCGAGTCGCTCATCGTAATCAGCTTAATCTAGCAGCATTAGGTCTATGAAATCATCACGGGCCTTGTCCCGGATCGCCATGCTACTCATCGATGCAGTTTTTCCATCCAACCTATTGGGCTTAGGGAGGTTCCGATGAACTCTTTCCAGCAAAGATTTAAGCAATGTTTCTCGAAGTGAAAGGTTATTCGTGTTTCGTACAAAATAAAGTAAAGCTTCACTCGAGATAAAACCGGGGATACCTTCAGGCCAAACAGCTCCTCTGATGGCAATATCATCATCACTGAGCTTTTCGAGTTCATTGATCTCAGCCTCAGCGATTTCTCGCCGAGTATAAGCCACACTTTCTCTGTTTAATTTTCTTAGTGGTCGAGCCATAACCCATCTACACATGATGATTATTTGAATAAATATCAATAATTTATATTAACAACCAAAGCATTTTTTTCTTAGGGGATTAGAAAGCGCCTTCATGCTTAATCACCCCGTGTGTCATAATATTGCCGATTCTGTAGGATTACTCATCAACGTCTGTATCACTGCATTAAAACGGTAATCTACTACCAGTACCTCCCGTGCAATCCAGCATTACTCCTACAATTATTGCCTGAGTTGAGGGCAATCCGACGCTGTATGTTTACCGGCTTTCATCATATCGTTGACCAGATGAGCGGAAGGAAAAAAAAGTTAGCTACATCAAACAAAGCCGTGCCAATGAGCCGGATATCGCCAGATCATTCTGATCAAGATCAGAAAACTTACTAATGGTATGTCTTGTCCGTATTGAGAAATCCACCTGCAAGCGAGTAGGTAGTTCAGGCTGGGAGCAAATACCGGATAAATCTATCGATTAGCGGCATATCAACATAATCGCCTAATTTTTGAACTGTCATTATTAATTGTGTCAATGAAAAAGTGCAGAATCAAATCCGAAGAGAAGAATAATTAACCTTCAATCATTTTTTAGCTCATGATGTTATGTAGAATCATAGTAACGATCATTATGTACTCTGGAACGCTCAAACGAGATTTATGTAACCCACACCTATTGGTGGTCATTCTGGTGGTCTTGACAGAGCGGCAATTCAGGTTTAGCTTACTTATTAGCCAATTACTGGCAAAGGCGATCCCAGTCAGAGGAGCCAAATTTAAAAAGCCTGCTTTCGAGCGGGCTTTTTGCTTTTCTGCGTTCAGCAAAAAATCCATCACCCTCCACCTCATTGTCATCATTTATCCGACAGCCTGGCATCATGCGCCAACACGGCAACATCAAAATATAAAATAACAACATTTTATCAATAAGTTATATGACTCTCTCCGTGGTTTTGATTATAAAAAAAACGCCATCAGGACACGCTTCTGTTCGGCGAACACGACGTCCATCACACTGATTTCTCAGGGAGAGAAAACATGCAATTAGACTTCACGCTTCAATTTACAGACGATACCTGGTACCCCACCGTTGATATCCATGGCTTCACCTCCACCGAGGGGCAGCCTGTAGATATTCAGGAGAAAATGGTGCTGTCGTTCAGCGCGCCGGGGAAGATTACCGAAGGAGATATAATTGTGACCACGAACCCCTGGTGCGCAATTAAGACCACAGTGCAGTCCAGCGAGGTCTCCAGCGGTATTTTCGATATCAAGCTGACGCTTACCGCCGCAGACGGCTCCGCCCTCGGCGGCGCGATTTCTGATATCCATATGGGCGTGAACGTCTCTTCCGATAGCGCGCCGGCATGGTCAACGCTGCAAAATACCTTCAGCATCGCGGCAGATGAAGAGACCGATGTCACGGGTGAACTGCTTGTCAGCTGCGAAACCTTCCCCATCGGGCTTGAAGCCTGTGAGATGGAGCTGACGCTAGCACGCGGTGAAAAACAGGAGACGCTGCATCCGATCGCTGGCGCTAATCGCTTCAGGATCGCAGCAGGCACCTACGCGGCCAGCGTCGCGGAACTGCGGACCGCGGAGGGTACCATTCGCGCGACCGTACGGCTGAGCGCGGCCTCGCTGAATATCACGAAGGGCCAATGCACCTCGCTGGTCATCACCTTTGCTCCCGCAGAACGCAGCACCACGCTGGACGTTACGCTCAATCTGCCATCCGATCATGCGCTGTACGGCGAAGCGCTGACGATGGTGTATCTGGAAAATGATGGTGAAGTTCGGCGCGCGGAGCTGCACGCGGGCAAAACGCTGCGCCTGGAACAGCGTCCGGTACAGGGCCGCTACACTCTGAGCATCAATGACATCACGCTGAATAACGTCCATTACCGCTTCGATGCGCAGAGCGGCAACCTGGATAACGGCTACCATGCCGTCACGTTCAATCAAACGCATATTCATCAGAACGAGGATGTCGTCAGCCGCTCCCCGGCGTTGAACATCGCCGTGGAAGCGGAAAAAAACGTAGCCGCGACGTTCGCACTCCGTCTGGTTGAGGAGAGTGAGGCACCGCGGCAGTACCGTTTCTCCCCACTGCCCATGGAGACTGGCCACCACACCCCAGGGGAGGCGATTGCCCCCGGCATTTATCACCTCGCCTCCAGCACCTTTATTCAGAACGGCACGCTGTACTACATCGACGTTCTGCCCGAAGAGCTGCACGTTAGTGAAGAGATGCCCATCACCGTCAATGTAACGATTAGTGAAGGGGCAAATCTGTGCGTAAAAGGATTTCCGAACTTCCTGAGCTTCGGCGGCTGCGCCGATATGTCGCCGAGCAACGTAGAGGATCTGGCACAGGCGCGAGTCTCTTCGCTGTTCAAGTATTCCGGCGATGACGGCATGGGCGATGCCTCGGCGTATCTCGACCCGGCCAAAGAACCGACCAGTAAAATCATCCAGATGGCCCGCGACGTTGAGGCGATAACCGGCGACAGCGTATTGCCGGTGATGGTCTCCTATACCTGTAACCTTTCACTCGGCGATGTGGAAAACATCATCGACGATCCGGTTCGTCATCAGTTTAGCTTCGCCAACTTTATTCAGGCGTTGCAGATGGCGCAGACGATGAAAGACGATGCGCATCCGGTACCGGCAGGCTTTATCGTCAACCCAGACTATCTCGGCGAGTGCCAGAAATACGGCTTCTCTCCCGATTATCCTGTTCCGGTACGCGAACCGCTCGCTAAGGCGATGGCGCATCACGGGGTGAATCTGGCTATCCCTGCGGGAATTACCGACACGCTGAAGGGCTACATCAAGGGGGTGAACTGGCTGGTGCGTGTGGTTGCGCCGGACGTCTCTCTTGGCTGGCAGATTAACCTGTGGAGCGTCGGCGGCTCCCAGTGGGTGTATGACGATTTCACCTATGACGACGTCTTTGACCCGGAAGATGGCCAGAAGAAAAAGCTGACCATCAGCCCGGCGCTGGCAGGCAAACTTTCCGCACAGTACGCACTGCTGGTCGGTGTCTTTGACGAGACCCAATACGTTCAGGCTAACGGCACTCCCGCCACCGCTAAAGGCGCTGACTTTATGGCCGTTGACCGCTATGAGGCGGACGACTTTACCGCCCGCGCCTACAAAAATGGCTACTGCTATTCACCGTATGAGTGGGACAGAACGTTCGATTATTGCGCGGCGCTAAGCCGCCATCTCCGCCAGCCAGTACTGCCGTGGCAGATGCCGGCCAGCCGTCTGGCAAGCGTTAGCGATGACGTTGGCGAACCTGAGGAACAGTTCTGGGGAACCGGCGGCAGCTATCTGATGGGCCATGCTGAAATTGGCACTACCCTCGAGGCCATTAACCCGAAACTGCTGAACATCGAATTTCTTGATGTCCATGCCAGCATGATGGGCCGCACGCCGCGGGAACTTTTTAGCCGCCACGAATGGGATTTTTCCGGAGCCAAATATCAGGACTTCCCTTCACGCGGGATTTTCCACGTTCAGGTCGGCGGCGGCGCCACCACCGGCGTGGTCAGCGCGGTTAACCGCAACAGTAGCCGCTGGATGCGGGAGAAACTTCAGTCCTACCGTAAGAGTCCGGTAAAGTTTAACGACTAACCCTCCGGGCTACCCGCCGCTCGGCGGGTAGCTCGTCTTCAAATCTGATAATCCAGCACCGTCTCTTCGCTCTCCATCGCTTGACGTTTAATTTCCTCTAGCGACAGCCCCGCATTGCACAACTCAATAAAGCGCCACACGTAGTTACGCTGGAGCTGACCCCGTTTTAGCCCCAGCCAGACGGTATTCGCATCGAACAGATGATGGGTATCCAGCCGCACCAGGCTGCCAGACTCCTGCGCATCGCCCGACTGTTCGGCCACCAGCCCAATCCCCAGCCCCAGCTCCACGTAAGTCTTGATAACATCGGAATCCTGCGCGCTGAGTATGATATCCGGCGTCAGCCCTTTGCGGTTAAAGGCTTCATCAATGCGCGAACGTCCGGTGATCCCCTGACGATAGGTAATCAGTGGCCAGCGGGCAATCGCTTCAAGCGTCAGCGGCGTGGTCTGAGTGAGTGGATGGTCGGTGGGCACTAACAGGCTGTGATGCCAGCGGAACCACGGGAAGGCCACCAGCGTGGCGTCATTGCTGAGCCGCTCGCTGGCAATACCAATATCGGCGCCGCCGCTGTGTAGCAGCGCATCGATTTCCTGCGGCGTGCCCTGAATCAGCTCCAGGCGCACATCTTTGAAGATTTCACGAAAGGCTTTGATGACCGGCGGCAGACTATAACGGGCCTGAGTGTGGGTCGTGGCGATGGTCAGCACGCCGGAAGCGTCGTTGGTAAAGAGATCGGCCAGCCGGCGAACGTTGCTGGCCTCATTCAGAATACGCTCGGCAATCACCAGCAGGGCTTTGCCCGGCTCGGTCATGCCTAATAGCCGCTTGCCGCGACGAATGAAGATCTCAATCCCTAGCTCTTCCTCAAGTTCGCGAATATGTCGGCTAACGCCGGACTGCGATGTGTAGAGCATATTGGCGACTTCGGTCAGGTTGTAATCCTGCCGCGCCGCTTCGCGAATAATTTTAAGTTGCTGGAAGTTCACGCGTCACCCCGATTGAGTCAGTTATGACGCTATTGTTAAAGTTTGTCGACCGGACAAACAAATAATAAAAACCAGCAACATATTCCTGAATGGAATATAAGCTTAGCTCACCAGCAGCAATTCACGGTTATCCAGCATCGGGCGGCTGACCAGCGACATCAGAATCTCTTTCACCGCCTGGGCCTGCGGCGACAGCTGGCCGCGAGCCGAAACGTTGAGCGACAGCGGCAGGCTCATCGACGGCGTAGTAATACGCGCCATCCAGCCGTTTGCCGCGCTGCACAGCGAGCGCGCCGCCGACTCCGGCAGCACGGTCACCCCCATTCCGCTGGCGATCGCTGCGGTGAGCGTGGAGATAGACTCAATTTCACCGATAATCTTCGCCGTCAGGCGGCGCAGCGAAAACGCCTCGTCGACGCGTGCGCGTACGGCGCTATAGTCACGCGGCAGGAACAGATTCATCTCGGCGACGGCGGTCAGATCGACGCTCTGCCCCGGGCAGTCGCGGGTACCGACCAGATAGAGATCTTCTTTCAGCAGCGGCTGGCTGACGATGCCCGCCAGCGGCGCGCGATCGTAAAGCACCGCCATGTCGAGCTGGCCGTTCAGCAGTTTGTCGTTCAGCACCGTGCCGCTATTTTCATGCAGATAGACCAGCACCTCCGGCAGTTCATTCCGCACCGCCTGCAGCAGCGGCATGGTAATCGACGAGGCCGCCGTGCCCGGCGCCAGGCCGATAGACACGCTGCCGCTTAGCGTCTGCCCGACATTATGCACCGCCAGCTGCGCCTGTTCACACTGACGCAGAATCGTGCGGGCATGCGTGTAAAGCACCTTACCGGCCTCGGTCGGCGTCACGCCACGTTTGGTGCGAATCAGCAGCTGCTGATCGAGTTCCCCTTCCAGCGTCGCAACCTGCTGGCTCAGCGCAGGCTGTGCGATATGCAACACTTCAGCCGCCTGAGTCAGGCTGCCGATATCGACGATTTTCACGAAGTATTTCAGTCGTCTTAAGTTCATTTTTGCCTCCGGTACGAGATCCACTGCCACGCTGGCGTTAAGTAATCGGAGGAGTTGCAAGATGCTTGCCAGTTTTGAAAAGGGCGCTAAATGCGGGTAAACCTATCGCTGGGGCCCTTTTTTAGGCCAGTCAGAAGATTGCCGTATGCCCCATAAGGGGTAAATCTGCACTTTCGCGGTGCAAAGCGCGGGTAAAATAAGCAAACAACGGCGAATTGCTGAAATTGTCAGCAAACGAACTTATTAACGCTTTTCACCCTTTGACAAGCCGTGGCGACATCGTTAATATGCGCCCCGTTCACACGATTCCTCTGTAGTTCAGTCGGTAGAACGGCGGACTGTTAATCCGTATGTCACTGGTTCGAGTCCAGTCAGAGGAGCCAGATTTTAGTATTAAGACATCTCAGTGAGTCTTAATACGTTATAGAAACAAGCAATTAGATTGACCCGGCTGTCCTGGTAAGGATTGCCGGGTTTCTTGACACCTGTAGTTTTTGGGGGCTTAATCGGGGGCCTCACAGTTCGTTGAACGAATGGAGCCCCCCGCTATGTCACTCACTGATACCGCTATCCGCAAGCTCAGACCCACAGACAAACCCTTCAAACTCGGCGACAGTGCCGGACTGTACCTGCTGATCAAACCCAACGGCTCAAAACTCTGGTACATGAAGTACCGTATTGACGGGAAAGAGAAGAAGCTGGCCTTTGGCCCAT
>NZ_JBKDZH010000064.1:0-50141 GCF_047971185.1 Kluyvera sp. | reverse complement strand
ATTACGACCGTGAAAAACTGCAGGAGCGCGTAGCGAAACTGGCTGGCGGCGTTGCGGTAATCAAAGTCGGTGCGGCGACCGAAGTTGAAATGAAAGAGAAGAAAGCCCGCGTTGACGATGCCCTGCACGCGACCCGTGCTGCGGTAGAAGAAGGCGTGGTTGCTGGTGGTGGCGTTGCGCTGGTGCGTGTAGCCGCTAAGCTGGCTGGCCTGACCGCTCAGAACGAAGATCAGAACGTCGGTATCAAAGTTGCGCTGCGCGCAATGGAAGCACCGCTGCGTCAGATCGTCTCCAACGCCGGTGAAGAGCCGTCTGTGGTGACCAACAACGTGAAAGCGGGCGAAGGTAACTACGGTTACAACGCGGCAACTGAAGAAGACGGCAACATGATCGACTTCGGTATCCTGGACCCAACCAAAGTAACCCGTTCTGCTCTGCAGTACGCGGCTTCCGTGGCTGGCCTGATGATCACCACCGAGTGCATGGTGACCGACCTGCCGAAAGGCGACGCGCCTGACTTAGGTGCTGCTGGCGGCATGGGTGGCATGGGCGGTATGGGCGGCATGATGTAATCGTGCGCTATACCCCATAGCAACAAGAAACCCCCGCGCAGAAATGCGCGGGGGTTTTTCTTTTAGTCATCTTTTTAGTATAAGGTTTACACGCGGACGACATGCGTCCAGCTCATTGATTGTGGGGATTAACATGCAGGTAAAATTTTTAGCAGGGATTGTCGGCGCGGCATTGCTGTTAGCGGGCTGTAGCTCTACCACCGAGCTGACCTCAGCCGGTCAGAGCGTGCGCTTTGTCGAAGATAAGCCGGGCGCAGAATGCCAGCTGCTGGGCACTGCTAAGGGCGCGCAGAGCAACTGGCTTTCCGGCCAGCAGGGCGCAGAAGGCGGCTCAATGCGCGGGGCGGCAAACGCGCTGCGTAACCACGCGGCGGAAATGGGCGGCAACGTGATTTACGGTGTCAGCAGCCCGACGCAAGGCATGCTCTCCAGCTTCGTTCCTACCGACAGCGAAATGAACGGCCAGGTTTATAAGTGCCCGAACTGATGCGTTCTAAACCCTCTCTTAGTCATTAAGAGAGGGTTGGCTCCTCTTCTTATCGCTGGCGCAGCTGCAAATCCAGCGGCGTCTTGCTTGGCTCACCGCCAATCTCGCGCGCCAGCTTCGGCACCATATAGCCGGAAACCAGCGTTAACAGCTCCCGCATAATTTCACGCGCTTCGTCATCGCTGACGAGGAAGTGCGCCGCGCCCTGCACTTTATCCAGCACGTGGAGGTAATAGGGCATCACGCCGGCGTCAAACAGCGCGTTGCTGAGGTTGGCCAGCGTCCGGGCGTTATCGTTCACCCCGCGCAGCAGCACGCTCTGGTTGAGCAGCGTCACGCCGATCTGGCGCAAGCGCGACATGGCTTCGCGAAACTCGGCGTCGATCTCATTGGCGTGGTTGATGTGGTTCACCAGCAGAATCTGTAATGGTGAACGTGCGAAACGCGCGACCAGCGTATCGGTGATGCGCGCCGGAATGACGATCGGCAAGCGGCTGTGGATGCGCAGACGCTTAATGTGCGGAATGGCCTCCAGCTGCGTGAGCAGCCAGTCCAGCTCGTGGTCCTTCGCCATCAGCGGATCGCCGCCGGAGAAGATAATTTCGTCAAGCTCCGGATGCGCACCCACGTAGTCCAGCGCCGCCTGCCAGTTGCGCTTGTTGCCCTGATTATCGGCATACGGGAAATGGCGACGGAAACAATAGCGGCAGTTTACCGCGCAGCCGCCCTTCACCAGCAGCAGGGCGCGGTTATGGTATTTGTGCAGTAAACCGGGTACCACGCTGTGCTGCTCTTCCAGCGGATCGGTTGAGAACCCCGGCGCGGCGATAAACTCTTCTTGCGACGTCAGTACCTGGCGCAAAAGCGGATCGTTCGGGTTGCCTTTTTCCATACGCGCGACGAATGCGCGCGGAACGCGCAGGGCGAAAAGACGCTTAGCCTCGCGGCCAGCGAGCAAATTTTCATCGGCGTCTATATTCAAAAGACGGAATAGTTCATCCGGATCGGTGAGAACATCGGCAAGTTGTATCAACCAACCTTCTCTGGATGGGGTATTTAGGGTTACAATATGCGCCATTTTGTGGCTAAGCTACCATTTAACAATTTCAGAGGGCCTTATGGCGACTTACTATAGCAACGATTTCCGTGCTGGTCTTAAAATCATGATGGACGGCGAACCGTACGCGGTTGAAGCCAGCGAATTCGTTAAACCAGGTAAAGGTCAGGCGTTCGCGCGCGTTAAGCTGCGTCGTCTGCTGACCGGCACCCGCGTAGAGAAAACCTTCAAATCTACCGACTCTGCAGAAGGCGCAGACGTTATCGATATGAACCTGACTTACCTGTACAACGACGGTGAGTTCTGGCACTTCATGAACAACGAAACCTTCGAACAGCTGTCCGCTGACGCGAAAGCGATCGGTGACAACGCGAAATGGCTGCTGGACCAGGCTGAGTGCATCGTGACCCTGTGGAACGGCCAGCCGATCGCAGTGACCCCGCCGAACTTCGTAGAACTGGAAATCGTAGAAACC
Source organism: Kluyvera sp. (assembly GCF_047971185.1). GTDB lineage: Bacteria > Pseudomonadota > Gammaproteobacteria > Enterobacterales > Enterobacteriaceae > Kluyvera. Next base: position 47,550 of record NZ_JBKDZH010000064.1, on the reverse strand, counting down.
GATCCAGGTCTGAAAGGCGACACCGCAGGTACTGGCGGCAAGCCGGCTACCCTGTCCACTGGCGCAGTGGTTAAAGTTCCGCTGTTCGTCCAGATTGGCGAAGTGATCAAAGTCGATACCCGCTCCGGCGAATACGTATCCCGCGTGAAGTAATTCATGCTTTGATCCGTTCGGCGCAGCAATCATGCTGCGCCAGCCGCTCTCCTGCTGTTCCCCGCTTCGTCTTGTTCTGAAAAAAATCGCTGAGATCCAGCATCCTGTATGAAGTTGTCTATGCTTATTGAGCAAGATAACTAAAACTGACACAAAGGATGATTATTATGGTGAAAAAAGCGATCGCAGCATTTTTTACAGTTCTGGTTCTCTCCTCTGCTTTAACCGCGTGTAATACGACTCGAGGAGTCGGTCAGGATATTTCGGATGGGGGTAATGCTATTTCTGGTGCCGCCACTAAAGCGCAGCAGTAATTTTGCCCTGACGGTACAGCGGGCCGTTGTACCGTCATTTGCCCTTCTCTATAATAGTCTGCTCATACCTGAAACCTTACGGGACGACCCGTAAGCGTATCTCTCATCCGGGGACGGCCCCATCGTTATGGAGCCAAGCATGTCCTGGTTAGTTCTTTTTATTGCCGGTCTTCTTGAAGTGGTCTGGGCCGTTGGCCTGAAATACACCCATGGGTTTAGCCGTCTGATGCCGAGCGTCATCACCATCGTGGCGATGGTCGCCAGCATGGCGCTGCTGTCGTGGGCGATGAAAAGCCTGCCGGTGGGCACGGCCTATGCGGTATGGACGGGGATTGGCGCGGTGGGCGCGGCGATTACCGGTATTCTGCTGCTGGGTGAATCCGCCAGTCCGCTGCGTATCGCCAGCCTGGCGCTGATTGTGGTGGGGATTATTGGTTTAAAAATGAGCGCGCATTAATGACCCCGGCGTCGGCGTAAACGCCTTGGCCGGGCTACGATGCAGCATCAGATTGTAGCTCGGCCAAGCGAAGCGCCGCCGGGTAGCGGCACCGCGTTAGATAAACAGCACGCCGACCAGCGTCACCACCGTCAGAATCGCTGCCAGACCGTAGAACACCCACTTGCCGTTTGGCACATGGATTTTCAGGTCGTGCATCGCGTGGTGAATACGGTGTAAACCGCACCACAGCGGCAGGACGATCATCAGGAAGATAAACGCGCGGCCAATCAGGCTCTGGGCGAAGCCCAGTACGCGCTCGTAGCTGAACGCGTCGCCGGAGGCCATCAGCGGCAGCAGGATGCCGACCAGCAGCACCATCACCGGCGCGATGATTGCGCTCCACATGCCGCCCGCGCCAAACAGGCCCCAGAATACCGGCTCATCGGAACGTTTTGGATTAGGGTTAATCATGCCAGTCTCCTTACCAGAACAGGGCGATAAACAGAATCACCACGCTGACCACCGCGGTCACCACCCAAAGCCCTTTAATAATTGGCTCTGGCCCCATTTTCTCACTTTTGACGATGATGTTGGCGGCCTTCGGCGCCAGCTCAAACCAGGTTTTGGTGTGCAGCAGCGCGGCGGCGAGGGTAATCAGGTTCAGCACCACCACGATGGGGTTTTGCAGAAAACCGACGTACCCGGCCCAGCTCTCCGCGCCGTGCTTCAGCGCAAACAGCCCGTAGATCAGCACGATGCTGAACCACACCGTCGGCACTGCGGTGCCTTCACGCAGCATATAGAAGCGATAAAACGGCAGCGTTTTCCACCAGGTGGACGGCATTGGCCGTACATAGGGTTTGCGTTTAGTCGTCATCATGCACTCCTTAGCGTGGTTTCAGGGTAGCGATAAGAAAGTCTTTCGAGCTTTCTACTTTACCCTGCTGAATAGCGGCGGCCGGGTCGACGTGTTTCGGGCACACTTCGGAGCAATAGCCGACAAAAGTACAGGTCCAGACGCCATTCTGGCCGTTCAGCTGCGCCATACGCTCTTTCTTACCGTGGTCGCGGCTGTCTTCGTTATAGCGATGCGCCAGGGTAATCGCCGCCGGGCCGATGAACTCAGGATTCAGGCCAAACTGCGGGCAGGCGGCATAGCACAGGCCGCAGTTGATGCAGCCGGAGAACTGATGGTATTTCGCCATCTGCGCCGGGGTCTGGGTATTTGGCCCCTGATCCGGCGTGCGCGGGTTGCCGATAATGTAGGGCTTGATGGCTTCCAGGCTCTCGATAAAGTGGGTCATATCGACCACCAGATCGCGCTCGATAGGGAAGTTTGCCAGCGCCTCGACCTTGATTCCCTTGGTGTATTCACGCAGGAAGGTTTTACAGGCCAGCTTCGGCACCTTGTTAACCATCATGCCGCAGGAGCCGCAGATCGCCATACGGCATGACCAGCGATAGCTCAGGTCCGGCGCGAGGTTATCTTTGATGTAGCCCAGCGCGTCAAGCAGCGAGGTTTGCTCATCGTAAGGCACCTCATAGAAGACGCTGTGCGGTGCGCTGTCCACTTCCGGGTTGTAGCGCACGATCTCAACTTTTAAATTCTGCATCTCAGCCATTCGCCGTCTCCTTCTTCTCGGCCGCTTCGGCTTCCGCGCCGTACACGCGTTTTGCCGGTGGCAGGGTCGTTATCTTCACATCGCTGTAGTCGAGGCGGGTAGTGCCGTCGGCGTCGCGGAAGGCGAGGGTATGCTTGAGGAAATTGACGTCGTCACGTTCGGTGCAGCCTTCGTCCAGACGCTGATGCGCGCCGCGGGACTCTTTACGCGCCATCGCCGAGTGTGCCATACATTCGGCGACGTTCAGCCCGTGGCCCAGCTCTATGGTGTAGAGCAGGTCGGTGTTGAAGACGCTGGAGGTATCGGTGATGCGCACGCGCTTGAAGCGCTCCTGCAGCTCGGCCAGCTTATCGATGGTTTTCTGCATCAGCTCCGGCGTACGGTAGATACCGCAGCCTTCTTCCATCGACAGCCCCATTTCGTCGCGGATTTTCGACCAGTTTTCGTTGCCTTCCTGGTTCACCAGCGTTTTCAGACGGTTTTCGATATCGCTGACCTGGGCGTCCAGCGCGCTGCCGTTGGCTTCACCGGCCGTGGCCGCGCGGGCCATCGCCTGTTCGCCGGCCATGCGGCCAAACACCACCAGTTCCGCCAGCGAGTTGGAGCCGAGGCGGTTTGCGCCGTGCAGGCCCACGGAGGAACATTCGCCAACGGCAAACAGCCCTTTAATGCGGGTTTCGCACTGCTGGTCGGTTTCGATGCCGCCCATGGTGTAGTGCGCGGTCGGGCGTACCGGAATCGGCTCTTTCACCGGGTCGACGCCCACGTAGGCTTTCGCCAGCTCGCAGATAAACGGCAGGCGTTCCAGCAGCTTTTTCTCGCCGAGGTGGCGCAGGTCAAGATAGACCACGTCGCCGCGCGGCGTCGGCACGGTGTTGCCTTTGCGCCATTCGTGCCAGAAGGCCTGGGAGACTTTGTCTCGCGGGCCCAGCTCCATGTATTTGTTTTTCGGCTCGCCGAGCGGGGTTTCCGGGCCCATGCCGTAATCCTGCAGGTAGCGATAGCCGTTTTTGTTGACCAGAATACCGCCTTCGCCGCGGCAGCCTTCGGTCATCAGGATGCCGGAACCCGGCAGGCCGGTCGGGTGATACTGCACGAATTCCATGTCGCGCAGCGGGACGCCGTGGCTCAGCGCCATGCCCATCCCGTCGCCGGTAACGATGCCGCCGTTGGTGTTATAGCGATAGACGCGGCCTGCGCCGCCGGTCGCCATCACCACCGCGTTGGCGCGAATCTGCACCAGCGTGCCTTCCATCATGTTCATCGCCACCAGGCCACGGGCCTGACCGTCGTCGACCAGAATGTCGAGGACGAAGTGTTCGTCAAAACGTTGGATTTGCGGGAACTGTAAGGAGGTCTGGAACAGGGTGTGCAGCATGTGGAAGCCGGTCTTATCGGCGGCAAACCAGGTGCGTTCGATCTTCATCCCGCCGAAGCGGCGGACGTTAACGCTGCCGTCAGGACGGCGGCTCCACGGGCAGCCCCACTGTTCCAGCTGGGTCATTTCGGTTGGGCAGTGGTGGACGAAGTAATCTACGACATCCTGTTCGCAAAGCCAGTCGCCGCCGGCGACGGTGTCGTGAAAATGGTACTCGAAGCTATCATGGTCCTGTGCGACGGCAGCGGAACCGCCTTCAGCGGCCACGGTGTGGCTGCGCATAGGATAAACTTTTGAGATCAAAGCAATTTTGGCTTTCGGGTTGGCCTGAGCGGCTGCGATAGCAGCGCGTAGTCCCGCTCCGCCTGCGCCTATAATGGCAAGATCGGCTTGAAAGGTTTGCACGACATTCCTCCAGATTTTTGTTATTTCACAACACGCTACGTGGGGGGATATCACGTGGCCTGCGCAAAAACGTTTCCACTGCTCCTTTATGGGTAAAGCAGTATACCCGTCGGGTTGGTGGGGAAATTTGATGTGTTCGATTTTTTTGTCGTTATGTGCGCTTTATTTATCACTGTAGCTGATGAATTACGTTATGGAATTACTTGAGGAAATGTTCCTTCCCTTATATCGAGAAATCACTGCGCAAAATTTGTGTCATGTGACGCTTGCGGGTAGACTTCGTGCCCTTGTCTGTAATCGGAGAAATAACCATGAGCGAGACGGCAACCTGGCAGCCGAGCGCATCCATCCCTAACCTGTTAAAACGCGCGGCGTTGATGGCGGAAATCCGTCGCTTCTTTGCCGACCGCGGCGTACTGGAGGTGGAGACGCCCTGCATGAGCCAGGCGACGGTGACTGACGTACATCTGGTCCCGTTTGAAACACGTTTCGTCGGTCCGGGGCATTCCCAGGGAATGAACCTTTATCTGATGACCAGCCCGGAGTACCACATGAAGCGCCTGCTGGCAGCAGGATGCGGCCCGGTGTTTCAGCTGTGCCGTAGCTTCCGCAATGAAGAGATGGGGCGTCATCACAACCCTGAATTCACCATGCTGGAGTGGTATCGCCCGCACTTTGATATGTATCGCCTGATTAACGAAGTGGACGATCTGCTGCAACAGGTGCTGGAGTGTCAGCCGGCGGAAAGTCTTTCTTATCAGCAGGCGTTCCAGCGCCACCTGGAAATTGACCCGCTGTCGGCGGATAAAACGCTGCTGCGCGAAGTGGCGGCGAAGCTCGACCTGAGCAACGTGGCCGATACCGAAGAAGACCGCGATACGTTATTGCAGCTGCTGTTTGCCTTCGGCGTAGAGCCGCACATTGGTAAAGAGCGCCCGACGTTCGTTTATCACTTCCCGGCAAGCCAGGCGTCGCTGGCGCAGATCAGCGCGGAAGATCACCGCGTGGCGGAGCGCTTCGAGGTGTACTTTAAAGGCATGGAGCTGGCGAATGGCTTCCATGAGCTGACCGACGCCCGCGAGCAGCAGCAGCGCTTCGAGCAGGATAACCGCAAGCGCGCGGCGCGCGGTTTGCCACAGCAGCCGATTGACCAGAATCTGCTGGATGCGCTGGCCGCAGGCCTGCCGGACTGTTCCGGCGTGGCGCTGGGCGTTGACCGCCTGATTATGCTGGCGCTGGGCGTCGAAACGCTGGCCGAGGTGCTGGCGTTTAGCGTCGATCGGGCATAAGTCTGATAATTTACCATTATGCAACATAAAATGGCGCATCACGCGCCATTTTCTAGTCATATCTTCCCGAAATCCCTTTTATAGCCACAAGAATGCTCTGGATGTTTGCTATCATCCGGCCAGCATATCCTCGCGTTGATTTTCCGCTGCCTTGTTGCTGACAAGCCCGCAGCGCCGCTGCCCTGTCGACGTGTAAAAAAAACGATCCACAGTGAGGGAAGGTCATATGACCCCATCAATAAAAAAGATGAGCCTGATTGGTCTCATCCTGATGATATTTACGTCCGTTTTTGGTTTTGCCAATAGCCCGTCCGCCTTTTACCTGATGGGATATAGCGCCATTACCTGGTATATATTTTCGGCATTATTATTCTTTATTCCATTTGCCTTAATGATGGCTGAAATGGGATCGGCCTACCGTAAAGAAGAGGGCGGTATCTATTCCTGGATGAATAATAGCGTGGGCCCGCGCTATGCATTTATTGGCACCTTTATGTGGTTCTCTTCATACGTTATCTGGATGGTCAGCACCTCGGCGAAGGTGTGGGTACCGTTCTCCACTTTCCTGTTCGGTTCCGATATGACCCAGCACTGGGGCTTCGCGGGGCTGCAATCTACCCAGGTAGTGGGATTGCTGGCGGTGATATGGATGGTGCTGGTTACCGCCGTGGCGGCGAAAGGCATTAATAAAATCGCCCGCATTACCGCCGTTGGCGGTATCGCCGTAATGTGCCTGAATCTGGTTTTATTGTTAGTCAGTATTGCGATTCTGTTATTAAACGGCGGTCACTTTGCCCAGCCGATTAATTTCACCGCTTCACCAAACCCAGGTTATCAATCTGGCCTGGCGGTATTATCGTTTGTGGTCTTCGCCATCTTTGCCTACGGCGGTATTGAAGCGGTGGGCGGCCTGGTGGATAAAACCGATAAGCCGGAAAAGAACTTCGCCAAAGGGATTGTATTCGCTGCAATTGTTATTTCCATCGGCTATTCGCTGGCGATTTTCCTGTGGGGCGTGAGCACCAACTGGCAGCAAATTCTCAGCGACCGTTCGGTTAACCTTGGCAATATTACCTACGTGCTGATGACCAGCCTCGGCGCCACGCTGGGCAACGCGCTGCACCTGTCGCCGGAAGCGGCGGCCACCGTGGGCGTGTGGTTTGCGCGTATCACCGGGCTATCGATGTTCCTCGCCTATACCGGCGCATTCTTTACCCTGAGCTACTCGCCGCTGAAGGCGATTATTCAGGGCACGCCGAAAGCGCTGTGGCCGGCTTCCATGACGCGGCTGAACGAAAACGGCATGCCGTCGACGGCGATGTGGATGCAGTGCGTGCTGGTGAGTCTGTTTATTCTGCTGGTGTCGTTTGGCGGTGATACCGCATCGGCGTTCTACAACAAACTGACGCTGATGGCGAACGTGTCGATGACCCTGCCGTACCTGTTCCTGGCGCTGGCCTTCCCGTTCTTTAAAGCGCAGGCGGATCTCGAACGTCCATTCGTGATTTTCAAAAGCAAAACGTCGACCGTGCTGGCCACGAGCGTGGTGGTGCTGGTGGTGACGTTCGCCAACATCTTTACCGTGATTCAGCCGGTGATCGAAGCAGGAGACTGGAGCAGCGCGCTGTGGATGATCGGCGGGCCAATCTTCTTCTCGCTGCTGGCGATGGCGATTTATGAAAACTATCACCGCCGTGTCAACGTTCAGCCGAGTCTGGCGACGGAATAGTGCCCGATGGCGCTACGCTTATCGGGCCTACGATGCAATGGTAGGCCGGGTAAGCGCAGCGCCACCCGGCAGTTTGTTAACGCCTAATCTCAAAAATCGCCGCCGAACGTGGCGGCATCGTGACCGTTAATACGTCATTGTCCCAGGCCGTTGCGTGTTGCACGGTGGATGGATATCCCTGAACTATCTTACCTTTCAGCCCAGTTAGTGGGAGTTCACAGCTCGCCTGATCGCCTTCGCGCCGCCACACCGCCAGCCATACTTTTCCATCCTCGGCCTGCATCCCCAGCGCCACCCACTCGTCGGTAAAGCTCGACAGCCCCAGCGGCCAGAACGGCAGCGCCGTTTTCAGCTGTGCGCGCAGGGTTTTGTAGTAGCGAATGGCCTCCTGTACCTGACGGAACCCCGGTTCGGACAGCTCGGCCAGATGGCCGCTCTGGTGAATGCGCAGCAGCATCGCCGACACCTGATTGAAAATCACCGCCTGTTCGTCGTCGTCGCGCAGCGGATAGGACCAGATTGCCGCCTGTTCCGGCGTCACCGCCGTTGGCGCATTGGCGGCGATGGTGGCGTATTTGAGGTAATCTTCCTGATCGCTGGTGGATTGAATCGAGCAGCGGCTCAGCATCGCGTAGTCCATACGCAGACCGCCGCTGCCGCAGTTTTCGATAATCAGCTGCGGATAGCGGGTAAAGACCGCGTCGAGCCACGCCAGATAGGCGCGGTTATGTTTGAGCAGGCCATCACCGGCGCTGTCGGCGTCCTGCTCAGTACCGATGCCCGGCTCAATGTTGTAGTCCATCTTGATGTAGCCCACACCGTACTCGGTGACCAGACGGTCGATAACCTCGTCGGCATGGCGCAGCACCGCCGGGCTGGTAAAGTCCAGCTGGTAGCGGCTGCGGTCAAAGACCCGCTTACCGTGGCGCATAAAGAACCAGCTGTCGTCGGTTTCCGCCAGCTTCGGCGACTTCACGCCCATCACTTCCAGCTCCAGCCACAGCCCGGGAATCAACCCCTTCTCACGGATGTAGCCAATCACGTACTGAATGCCTTCCGGGAAGCGCTCGGCGCTCGGCAGCCACTGGCCGACGCCGTTCCACCATTCGCCTTTGTCATACCAGCCACAGTCGATACAGAAGTACTCCGCGCCCGCCTCAGCGGCGGCATCGATCAGCGGCAGCAGCTTCGCGGTGGTGGGGTCGCCAAACAGGCAGTTCATGTAGTCGTTGAAGATAACGCCCAGCCGCTGGTTGTCGTCGTTGACGCGACGCGTGCGACGGCGATACTGCGTAAGGGTGGCGATAGCGTCGGTAAAGCCCGATTGCGTGACGCCAACCGCCACCGGCACCGAGCAAAATTCATCGCCCGGCTGCAGGTTTTTAAACCAGTGATGATAAAACTCGTTGGGTCCGCCGATTTGCAGATACAGGTGGTTGGCCTGATCGCCAATTTCCCAATGCCAGGAACCGTTGTGTTCAATCTGCCAGAACAGCCCCGTGCCGGTGTGCTTATCTTCCAGATAGCCCATCGGCAGATACTCTTTGCTCGACCAGGCCCCGGTGTTGGTGTAGTGCAGCGGCTTTGATGAGCGCTGTAGGCCTTTCTGGATGCAGGGCATAAAGCCCAGTTCATCAAAGGTGTACTGGCGCCACTGAAGCTCGCGAGTCCAGCTGTTGTGGGGGATGTGCAGACTAAAGTTGTCTCCCCAGTTCTTTGCGCTCTCTTTCTCGATACCGTTAATCACGAAGCTGGAGAGGTACTCGACGGTAAACGGCACATCGCCGCGGTTGCGGATAACGCTCCAGCTGCGCAGCAGCGAGAGGCGAGAGTAAAACTGGTAGTGCACCTCCACCTCGGCGGCGGTATTCACGTCGAAAAGCGTAAACACCAGCTTGCGACCGTCGGCGTTGCGGGTGTCCTCGTGCTGGCGGTAGCCCAGCGTGTAGCCCGGCGCGGTAGCGGTGAAGCCAGCGCCGTGGCGCTCCAGCGGCTTATCGAGGCCGGAGATATTCACTTCCACCAGGTTAAAACGCGACAGTTCATCGGCGTTGTGGCCGAGGGTGTCGGCGTTAAACGGTAGGGCGGAAAAGTGCAGCAGACGCGCCCTGTCCTGTAAATCAAAGACCATGGTGATGCCGTTTTCAATCACGGTAAATAAGGCTGACATAGCGACTCCTGAAAGACAGCGTTAGGCCGCAGGCGCGGGTTGCAGCACCCGATTGCCTGAAAGCGTAAAGACGGAAATAACGGTGAAGCACAGCGCAATCGCGCCAAGGATGGTGTACGACTCTTTAAAGCCCATCACGTCGTACATATTGCCGATGGCGGTGCTCATAAAAATCTGGCTGAACTGTTTGGCGAACTGGAAGCCAATCAGGTAGACGGTGGCGGAGAGCCGCCAGTCGAAGTTGGCGGAGATATATTTCAGCGTGGCGATAATCAGGATCGAGCTTTCAAAGCCGTGCAGCAGCTTCATGGTAGAAATCAGGATCGGGCCGGTCGCCATTGCGCTGCCGATGATGCGGAACGCCATGATAAAGCCGCAGTAGAGCAGGGCGTTTTTCGGCCCGATGCGGTTAACGATCGCCGGGGCGAAGAACATGGTTAGCGCATCAAGGAAGATTTGCACCGTGTACAGGTAGCCAAACACCTCCGCGCCGCGTTCACGGGTGGCAAAGAAGCTGCTGTAGTAAACGGCGAACTGCTGGTCATAGGTTTCATACACCGCGCCGACGCCCACCATGTAGAGCACCAGGAACCAGAAGCGGCGGGTTTTCAGCAGGGCGAGTACGTCGCCGCGATCGATCTTCAGCCGCTGCGGGTTCAGCGCATCCGCGCCGCCGTCCTGGCCCGGACGGAAGAAGCACAGCAGCGCCGCCAGCACCAGGCCGGCGCAGCTGGCCATGATAAAGATGTAGTCAGGATTGATGGCGAACAGCTTGCCGGAGATAAACGTCCCGACCGCCGCACCGATGCCGCCCCACATTCTGGCGCGGCCAAATTCAAAGCCTTCCAGGCGCGAGACTTTATCAATCCATGCCTCGCAGATACCGCAGCCGCAGCCGAACGCCAGGCCGATAAACGCGCCGCCCGCCAGCGCCCCGGCGATGATGTTGATTTTCAGCAGCGGCGCGAAGACAAAGATCCACCACGGCGCGAAGGCGATCATCAGACCGGCCAGCATCCACATCAGGTGCTTACGGAAATTCAGCTTGTCGGCCAGTATGCCGAACACCGGTTGGAAGACCACGGCCACGATGGCGATGCAGGTATACACCATGCCGACTTCCGTTGAGTCGATGCCGATTTTTTCCGTGAGCCACAGCGACAGCCAGGGGAAGCAGGCACCCCAGCAGATGAAGAAAAAGAGAAACCATATGCTGGAGAGCAGGTAGTTCTCTTGCTTAACACCCCTTGCCAGTAACATATAAAACCTCATTTTTAGTAAACAAGATATTGTTACTTTAAAAATTAACCTGTCTTCAGGGGAAGAAAACGGTGAGCGAAGCGTGAATGCGATCATGTTTATCCGCGAACTGAGCAATATATTTCATGCAGATAGCGGCATCATCCATACGTCATGGCGCGCTGGTGCGGGAAGGCGCGATCTGTCGTTGCGGTGAAATGCGCATAAAACTATAGTGAACAAAACCATGTTTCTTTTTTCGGGAGCGTCATGACGAAGCCGGTCAGGATCAGAAGTATTGCCGAGGCGTGCGGGCTTTCCGTCGCGGCGGTGTCCCGGGCGCTGAAAGGGCAGCCGGGACTTAAGGAGGAGACCCGCCGGCGGGTGATGGCGGTTGCGCAGGAGATGGGCTATGACTTTTCCCGTCTGCGCGGCGACAAGGTGAAGCGGGTGCTGTTTTTACTGCATCGCCAGCATGATATCGCCCGCGCGCTGCCGTTTTACTCGCTGCTGCTGCTGGGCGTGGAGGATCACTGCCGCGAAAAAGGGATCGCCATGAGCTTTTTGTCGATTGGCCCCGGCGACAACATTGAGGAGCAGATTGCGCTGCATCACCCGGATGCGCTGATCTGCGCAGGGTACTTTGAAAGCACGCTGATTATGGCGGTGCAGAAAACCCAACTGCCGATGGTGTTGGTTGACCTATGGGCGCCCGACCTGCCGTGCGTTAACGTCGATAACCAGCGCGGCGGCTATCTGGCGACGCGCCACCTGATTGATACCGGCCGCAAGCGCATTGCCTTCCTTGCCAGCACGGCAACCCACTACAGTATTCGCCAGCGCGAGAAGGGCTACCGTCAGGCGCTGTACGAGTCGCAGATGATGATGCCGCCGGAGTATGAGGTGATTGCTTCGCCGCTGGTCGATACCAGCCAGTCGCTGGTGACGGCGATGAATGAGCTGCTGTCGCTGGCGGAGCCGCCTGATGCCATCTTTGCTTATAACGACGTTACGGCGATTGCGGCGATGAATATCTGCGAACAGCGCGGCTTCCGCGTGCCGCAGGATATTGCGATTGTTGGCTTTGATGATATTGAACCCGCCGCCTGGAGCCGTCCGGCGCTGACCACGATTGCGGTGGATAAGCATCAGCTAGGCTATCGCGCGGTTGGGCTGCTGCTGGAAGAGGTGACGGCGGCGGATGAGATGCTGCCGGTGGCGCTGGTGGTGAGAGGCAGTACCGGCAAAGCGCACAATAAAAAATGAGCGCCGGATGGCCCCTCGCTTCTTTGAAGAGAGGGGCCATCGCGCCCCGCTTTTACAGGCTCCCCGGCATACGACTACCGCGGCCCGTTGAGCTCAGCGTCGTCGCCGTTTTCTTGCCGTTCAAACTCTCCAGACGCATCTGGAACGGTGGGAACGGCATATCAATACCGTGCTCGCGGAAGCCCGCCAGAATCAGCTGATGCAGCTCGTGGCGCAGCGGCATACGGTGCCCCATCTCGGCGGCGTAGATACGCAGCTCGAAAATCTGAATCCCCTGCTGGAGATCCACGAGGAATGCTTCCGGCGCCGGGGTATCAATCACCAGCGAGCAGCGATGCGCGGCGGTCAGCAGGATCTGCGTCACCTCTTCGCTGTTGGCGTCCGACGGCGCAGGCACGCTCAGCACCACGCGGGTCACCGAATCCGACAGCGACCAGTTGATGAACTGCTCGGTGATAAAGGCCTTGTTCGGCACGATAATCTCTTTGCGGTCCCAGTCGCTGATGGTGGTGGCGCGGGTGTTGATTTTGGTCACGCTGCCGGTCAGGTCGCGAATGGTGACCGTATCGCCAATACGAATCGGTTTCTCAAACAGAATGATCAGGCCAGAGATAAAGTTGGCGAAAATCTCCTGCAAACCGAAGCCGAGACCGACACCCAGCGCGGCGACCAGCCACTGCAGCTTCGACCACTCAATACCAATCATCGAGAATCCCACCAGTCCGCCGATCAGCAGCAGCAGATATTTGGTGATGGTGGTAATGGCGTAGCCGGTGCCCGGCGTCAGCGACAGGTGCTGCAGAATCGCCAGCTCCAGCAGCGCGGGCAGATTGCGCACCAGTTGGGTAGTGATAATCAGCACCAGAATGGCGATCAGCACGGCACCGAGAGTAATCGGTTCGATGCTTTCAACGCCCTGCACCGTGGAGGTGACGTCCCACAGCGAAATGTTCTCGAGGAAGCCAAACGCCGAGTGGATTTCCGACCATAGGATAATGACCGATACCAGCGCAATCAGCATCAGAATGGAGCGCACCAGGCGCAGCGACTGCTCGCTGATGGTATCGAGGTTCACTTCGCTCACCTCCTGCTCGGCGGAACCTTCGAGGCTGGTGGCGTGCGTTTCTTCTTCGCCGCGGGCGCGGTGCGCCAGCATTTCGGCGCGCTTGTGCTTCGCGCGGTCAAAGGCCAGACGGCGGCGCTGAATCAGCATCCAGCGGCGGATCACGTGGTAAATCACCAGCAGCAGGAACCAGATGGCGACCGACGTTTCCAGGCGCGCCAGCAGGGCCTGGGCGGTAGCAAGATAGCCAACGGCGGCGGCGAAAATGGCGACCAGCGGCGCGCCGGTCATCAGGTTCCACAGCAGCAGGTTAATACGGTTCTCGCCGCTGCCCTCTTTGTCGAGATAGAGCGGGATCCCGGCGCGCTTCAGGCTGAGGGTGACCACCGCCAGTGCGCCGCAGATCAGGATAAAGCACAGCCTGCCGAGTGAGGCGGAGAACTCACGGTCGTCGAGATTATCGAACATCATCAGCGCCATGATCAGCGGCACGATAAACCCGATGCTCATCAGGTAATAGCGCATGGCGCGCGCCACGCGGTTTTGCGGCCAGCCAAAATGGACGATGAACAGGCCGTTGGTGCGGGCAAAGGTGGCGCAAATCATGACGACCCACAGCAGCGGCACGGTGGCGGTCACGCCGTCGCCTATCGCCACGGCAAGCGGGTAGGGCCACGCCTCCTGTAGACCATAGCCGAGCGTTGCCCACAGCACCGGGAGCGGCGACGCCACCAGAATCGACCAGAACACCGTGCGCATGGTCAGCCAGAAGTGGTCCTGGGTGACTTTTCCCACGCGGGCGCTGGAGCGCTCGAGGAAGCGCGTGAAGTGTTTTCGCGAGCTGATGCTGAAGCCGACCAGCAGCAGCGCGGCAAACAGCGGGATCAGCGTCTGGCGGCTGGTCAGCATCATCACGCTGGCTTTGCCCAACTGGCTGAAGGTGTCGAGCGAGATAAGACGGCGCAGGTCCTGCACGATTTCAATCGGCCAGCTGAAGTCGATAGGCCGCACGTCGGAGGTCCAGAACAGATAGCGGTGGGTGGCTTCGTTCACCTCTTTGAGCGCGTCTTCCAGCTGGCTGTTGGAGACCTTCAGCTTGGTCAGCTCGAGGATCAGCGTGTCGCCGCCCTGTAGCAGCGAGTTCAGCAGCTCGCGCTGGGTGCGCAGCTGGGCTTCCAGAATGCGGTTTTCTTCGTTGGTCAGCGGCTGGCCGTCAGTCTGGCGAATCTGGCGCAGCTGCGGCTGCTTGTTGAGCAGGTCTTCGTAGCGCAGGCGATGAACACGCAGCTGCGCCATCTCGGTATCGAGCTGCTGCGGCTTCGGCATCTCCGGCAGACGCGCCACCTGGGCGCGCAGGGCTTCGCCCAGCAGATTCGACGATCCCAGCCACTGAGACTGCTCGCGCAGGGTATTTAACGCCTGGCGTACTTGCAGCGTCTGATTGGTGGCCTGACGCTGCTGAGAGGCCACCAGGTCCATCCGCTGCGCCTGTTGGTTCAGCGCCTGGGAAAGTTCGCGGTTGATTCTGAACTGCGCGACGATGCCGGCCGGCAGGTTTTCGCTGTTTTCCGCCAGCAGTTCGGTGCTCTCCAGCGCCCGTTCCGCTTCGCGCTGGCGCTGGCTGTTGAGCTGATTACGCAAGGCTTGCAGATAGGCGTCGAGCTGCTCGCTCTGCTTCTGCGCCAGCTCGGAGCGCATGCGCGCCAGCTCCTGACGGTTGTTGGCGGAAAGCTGTGCCAGCTCCAGCTCATCGACCAGCGCTTTCAGCTTGCTGGAGTCGGCCTGCAGGCTGAGCGTTTGCGCCTGAGCCAGCGGCGTGTTGCCGGTCTGGGTGCCAATACGGCGTTCAATCTCGTTGAGCTGGCGACGAGCATCGGTCTGCTGCTGCGGTAGCTGGTTGAGGGAGTCGGCGATATCGCGGGCGCGTTCCTGCTCCTGCTGGGCCTGACGGCTCTTTTCGAGCAACTGGCTGCTGACCTGCAAAATCTCCTGGTTCAGCGCGTCGGTCGTCATGCCGTCCGGCACCTGCTGGGGTTCATCGCGCAGGTTGTTGAGCTGGTTACGCAGCGTCTGGGAGAGTTTGGGGAAGTTGTCGATGACCTGCTGGTACTGCGCTGCGCGCTCGATGGAGCCTTTTTGCTCTTCTAGCGCGGTGAGGGCGCTTTGCAGCGCCTCGACGGTTTCAGGCTGGGCGGGCTTCGCCGCCTTCGCCTGTTCTAATTCCTGGGCAATTTGCCGGGCATTGGGGGCCGTTGCTGCGAACGCCCCCTGGCTGAGGCACCAGGCCATCAGTAAAGTGATAATCAGGCGCACGTCAGACCCTTATTCTGTAATTAGCTTTTTTCTGGCGTATCGTCAGCCTGCGGGGCGACGTCCTGCTCGACGACCGTTTCGGCGACCGGTTCAACCACCGCTTCGACTACGGGTTCGACCACCGGTTCTGCTACCGCTTCGGTAGACACGGCCAGCGGCTCGCCCAGACGGGTGACGGAGAGGTTTTGCAGATGCTCAACCAGCGTCACTTTGCCCGGCGCAAACAGGTTAATGACCGTTGAGCCCAGCTTAAAGCGGCCCATTTCCTGGCCCTTCAGCAGCGCGACGGAGCCTTCCTGATCGCCCGCCGGGTAGGTCCAGCGTTTGATGATGCCTTCGCGCGGCGGGGTGACGGTGCCGGACCACACGGTTTCGATGCTGCCAACGATGGTGGCGCCGACCAGGATCTGCGCCATCGGGCCGAATTCGGTGTCGAACAGACAGATAACGCGTTCGTTACGGGCAAACAGGTTAGGTACGTTCTGCGCCGTCAGGTGGTTGACGGAGAACAGATCGCCCGGCACGTAGATCATCTCACGCAGGATACCGTTGCACGGCATGTGAACGCGGTGATAGTCGCGCGGCGACAGATAGGTGGTGGCGAAGGTGCCGTTGCGGAACAGGTCGGCCATGATGTAGTTGCCGGCCAGCAGCGCTTCCAGCGAATAGTTATGGCCTTTCGCCTGCAAAATTTTGTCGTCTTCAATGGCGCCCAGCTGGCTGATTGCGCCGTCGGCCGGCATGACCAGCACGCTTGGGTCGGTGTTGACCGTGCGGACGTCTTCACGCAGCGGGCGAACGAAGAAATCGTTAAAGGTGCGGTAGCTGGCAGTATCCGGCTTTTGCGCCTCTTTCATATCGACCTTGTAGAACTTCACGAACAGATCGATAACCAGTTTGGTCAGCCATCCCGCTCGTTTGCTCGCACCCCAGCCTGCGAGACGCGTAAGCCACAGTTTAGGCAGAATGTATTGCAGTGAAAGTTTAAACGAGTTTAACAAGGTAGCCTCCAGGCCATTATGTGTCGATCCTGATCCAACGCCAGGCGTTGGATCTTTCAAGAAAAGCGGCCGATTCTAGCGAGAGTTGACGAAAATGTCAGTCGGCAAAATCATAGTTCTCAATTATCGATGTCTAAAAAGTTTTTACGCGTTTTTACCTGCGCCATGGTTTCCAGAATGCGGTGATAATTGGCAAAACGCGTCTCGGCGATCTTCCCTTCTTCTACGGCTTCGCGGATAGCGCAGCCCGGGTCGGTGTCGTGCTTACAGTCGCGGTATTTGCAGTGGCCGAGATAGTCATGGAATTCGACAAATCCGTTGGTGATTTGTTCCGGCTCGAGGTGCCACAGGCCAAATTCACGCACCCCGGGGGAGTCAATCACGTCGCCGCCGTGCGGGAAGTGGTACAGGCGCGCCGCCGTGGTGGTGTGCTGACCCAGACCGGAGACATCGGAGACGTCGTTGGTCAGGATGCGGTCGTCGTTCAGCCCCAGAAGGGCGTTCAGCAGGCTCGATTTCCCGACGCCAGACTGCCCGGCAAAGATGCTGATACGGTTGGTCAGCGCTTCTTCCAGCGGCTTTAAGCCATCCTGAGTATGGCTGGAGGCCATCAGAACGGTATAGCCAATCTTACGGTAGATATCCATCTGCTCGTTGACGAACGCCATGCCTTCATCGTCCAGCAGATCGATTTTATTCAGCACCAGCAGCGGCTCGACGTTGAGCGTTTCGCAGGCCACCAGATAACGGTCGATAATATTCAGCGACAGCTCCGGCAAAATGGCGGAGACGATGACGATCTGATTGATATTGGCGGCGATCGGCTTCACGCCGTCGTAAAAGTCCGGGCGGGTGAGTACCGACGTACGCTCGTGAACCGCTTCGACGATCCCTTTTACGTTGACGCCTTCAGCAGCGGCTTTGCCCGGACGCCAGACGACGCGGTCACCGGTGACCAGCGAACGGATAGTGCGGCGGATGTTGCAGCGGTGGGTTTCGCCATCGGCGGACTCCACGTCGGCGTGCATCCCAAAGCGGCTGATGACGATGCCTTCGGCGGCTTCGCCAAACAGATTATCGTCGTAATCGGGCTTCTCCGCGGCAGTTGTCAGGCGGCGCTGGTGGTTGGCCTTAACGCGGCGCTGTTGACCTTTGGAGAGTTTATTTTTACTCAATCGTGCTGACTCCTGGTCGCCCCTGTGGGGCAAAACCTCTATGATACACGCTAATTAATACTAGTTAACCCGCAGCGGCAGGTTAGATAAGAAGGGTGGAAAATAACATGAGTGCAGATGAAAACAACCTGATTTGGATCGATCTGGAGATGACTGGCCTGGATCCCGAGCGCGATCGCATTATTGAAATTGCTACGCTGGTGACCGATGCGCATCTCAATATCCTGGCGGAAGGGCCAACTATCGCCGTCCATCAGTCTGACGCTCAACTGGCGCTGATGGATGACTGGAACGTGCGTACCCATACCGGTAGCGGCCTGGTGGATCGCGTAAAGGCGAGCACCATGGGCGACCGTGAAGCCGAACTGGCGACGCTGGAGTTCCTGAAGCAGTGGGTGCCGGAAGGTAAATCGCCCATCTGCGGCAACAGCATCGGGCAGGACCGTCGCTTCCTGTTTAAATACATGCCGGAGCTGGAAGCCTATTTCCACTATCGTTATCTGGACGTCAGCACGCTGAAGGAGCTGGCGCGCCGCTGGAAGCCGGAAATTCTGCCGGGCTTTAAAAAGCAGGGCACTCACCAGGCGATGGATGATATTCGCGAGTCGGTGGCGGAGCTGGCTTACTATCGCGAGCATTTTATTCAACTTTAAGGTGTAAATGGGATGAATCGGCGTTAAAATAATCAACCTGCCGATTTATCCAGCAGTTGAACGAATTTTTTAAAAAATCGCTTCAGGGGGGGTTGCAGGGGGAAAGAATTCTCGTATAATGCGCCTCCCGTAACGAAGCAGAAATGCGAATTACGACAGCAACAAAAATTGCCAGATTTTGCGGGAATAGCTCAGTTGGTAGAGCACGACCTTGCCAAGGTCGGGGTCGCGAGTTCGAGTCTCGTTTCCCGCTCCAAAAATTTGAAAGCAGTAGCAGTACCAAGCACCCAAGCGGGAATAGCGCAGTTGGTAGAGCACGACCTTGCCAAGGTCGGGGTCGCGAGTTCGAGTCTCGTTTCCCGCTCCAAAATTTGAAAGCAGTACAACAGTACCAAGCACCCAAGCGGGAATAGCTCAGTTGGTAGAGCACGACCTTGCCAAGGTCGGGGTCGCGAGTTCGAGTCTCGTTTCCCGCTCCAAATTTTCTTCCACAATAAAATCACTTCCACAACGTAATCAGCCGTTGAGGTTGTTTTTTTCGTTTCCGAAATACTCTTGTAAACAGACTTATCCACAGGCTGTCATCAGCTTCTTCGCACGCTAATTTTATTAAGATTTTTACAAATTTATTTATCTCATTGATATATATAGAGATATATCGTTTCAAAATGTTAGCGAGATCGCTTGACGAACTTTGGCGCGTTGAAACGCAATGCCTTTTTATTTTTACTCACAGGCTGTGAATAGATCAGGCGTCGCGCGGCAGACCTTTTTCCACCACCCTTACCAGACGCTGTTTCTTCGCTAGCTGGACCTCTATCGCTCCCTCATTACGACGCGCAATTTGCTGCGCAATCGCCCATGTTATGTGCTCATCGAGAAGTGGGTGCTCACCTCGGCGACTCTCCAGCGCGTTAAGCGCGGCTTCGCTCCACGGCGCGTTGCCGAGCGCGACGGCAATATTGCGTAGCCAGCGCAGGTGGCCGATCCGGCGAATGGCAGACCCTTCGGTGACTTTCAGGAAATGCGCCTCGCTCCAGGCGAACAGTTCGATAAGTTCGGGCGCATGCAGCGCTTTGCGCGGGCTGAAGTCGGCTTCGTCGGTCAACTGAGAGAAGCGGTTCCACGGGCAGATCAGCTGGCAGTCATCGCAGCCGTAAATACGGTTGCCAATAAGCGGGCGAAATTCTTCCGGGATCGCGCCTTCCAGTTCAATGGTCAGGTAGGAGATGCAGCGGCGGGCGTCGACGGTATAAGGCTCGACGATGGCGCCGGTGGGGCAGATGGTCATGCAGGCCACGCAGCGCCCGCACTCTTCGGCCACCGGCTGGTCGATTGGCAGAGGGATATCAACCAGCAGCTCGCCGAGGAAAAAGAACGATCCGGCGTCGCGGTTGAGAATAAGTGAGTGCTTACCTGTCCAGCCGATACCGGCTTTTTCCGCTAATGGGCGCTCCAGAATAGGCGCAGAGTCGACAAACGGTCTAAAATTCAGCGAGACGCACCGTTCCTGAATCATTTCGCCGAGCTTTTTAAGGCGGTTACGCAACAGCTTATGATAATCACGCCCCAGGGCATAACGGCTGACGTAACCGAGTTCGGGGTTTTTCAGCGTGCGGGCAAACGCCGCATTGGCGGGAAGGTAGTTCATACGAACGCTAATCACCCGGAGCGTTCCGGGCTGCAGTTCGTGCGGACGCGCGCGCATCATACCGTGACGCGCCATCCATTCCATCTCGCCGTGGTATTGTTTATCCAGCCATGCCTGCAATTTGGGCTCGGAGGCGCTGAGATCGGTATCGGTGATGCCGACCTGCTGAAACCCCAGTTTAGTGCCCCACTGTTTGATTTGTTGCGCTAATTGATTGAGATCGAGGGGCTGTGACATGACGGACCATACATTGACAAGAAACCCCCACAGTATACCACACTCCATTTGGCCTGCGGATGCGCTGCGTCGCGCCGAAAAAGCGGCGGCAGCGGATCTCGGCATCTCCCTTTACGAATTAATGCAGCGCGCCGGTCAGGCGGCGTTTGAGGTGGCTCGCGCCGAGTACCCCGCGTCGCGTCACTGGCTGATCCTTTGTGGCCACGGCAATAACGGCGGCGACGGCTACGTGGTGGCGCGTCTGGCGCAGGCGGCGGGAATTCGCGTCACGCTGCTGGCGCAGGATAGCGAAAAACCGCTGCCGGACGAGGCCCACGCCGCGCGCGAGGCCTGGCTGGAAGCGGGCGGTGTTATCCATGCGACGGATATCCTGTGGCCAAAGAATACCGATCTGATTATTGATGGCCTACTGGGTACTGGGCTGCAAAATGCGCCACGTGACCCCATCGCAAGCCTGATTGCGCAGGCGAACCGTTTTCCGGCGCCGATTATCGCGCTGGATATTCCCTCCGGGCTGAACGCCCAGACCGGCACCACGCCCGGAGCGGTGATTGACGCTGCCCATACCATCACGTTTATTGCCCTGAAGCCGGGGCTGCTGACCGGAAAAGCCCGCGACGTGGTCGGTACGCTGCATCATCATGCGCTGGAATTAGAGTCGTGGCTGGCGGAGCACCCGACGAATATTCAGCGGCTGGATGCTTCCCAGCTGGCGCAGTGGCTGACGCCGCGTCGCCCGACATCGCATAAAGGCGATCATGGCCGGCTGGTGGTGATTGGCGGCGATCACGGTACCGCCGGGGCCATTCGTATGACCGGTGAAGCGGCGCTGCGGGCGGGGGCGGGATTGGTGCGCGTACTCACGCGAGCGGAAAACGTCGCGCCGATTATCACCGCCCGCCCCGAGCTGATGGTGCACGAGCTGACGCCGCAGCTGCTTGATGAAAGCCTCGAGTGGGCCGATGTGGTGGTGATTGGCCCCGGTTTAGGCCAGACGGAGTGGGGCAAGCAGGCGCTGCGAAAAGTGGAGAACGTCCGTAAACCGATGCTGTGGGACGCCGACGCTTTGAACCTGCTGGCATTCAATCCGGATAAACGTCACAATCGCGTGATCACGCCGCACCCCGGCGAGGCCGCGCGTTTACTCAACTGCCGGGTGGCAGAAATTGAGAACGATCGCTTACTTTCTGCGCAGCGTCTGGTACAACGTTACGGTGGCGTCGTGGTGCTGAAAGGCGCGGGGACGGTGGTGGCCGATGAACGCGGCCCACTCAGTATTATTGATGCCGGAAATGCCGGCATGGCCAGCGGCGGCATGGGCGATGTGCTCTCGGGCATCATTGGCGCATTGCTGGGGCAGGCCTTATCGCCGTATGATGCAGCGTGCGCAGGGTGTATTGCCCACGGCGCGGCGGCAGACAGGCTGGCCGCGCGCTATGGCACCCGCGGAATGCTGGCGACCGATCTCTTTTCCACGCTACGGCGTGTTGTTAACCCGGATGTGATTGACGTAGACCATGATTAATCGAGTGATTCCTTTACCTGACGAGCAGGCAACCCTGGACCTTGGCAACCGAGTGGCGCAGGCCTGCGTCGGCGCAACGGTCATCTATCTGTACGGCGATTTAGGCGCGGGGAAAACCACCTTCAGCCGCGGTTTTCTGCAGGCGCTGGGGCATAACGGCAACGTCAAAAGCCCGACCTATACGCTGGTCGAACCGTACCAGCTCGATAACCTGATGGTTTACCATTTTGATCTTTACCGCCTTGCGGATCCCGAGGAGCTCGAATTTATGGGGATCCGCGATTACTTCGCTAACGATGCCATCTGCCTGGTGGAATGGCCGCAACAGGGCGCAGGTGTTCTGCCCGAGCCGGATATCGAAATACACTTAGAATACCAGGCGCAAGGGCGTGAGGCGCGCATTGCCGCGGTCTCCTCATTAGGTGAGTCTCTGCTGGCGCGGTTAGCCGGTTAATTTAAGGGATCCCAGGATGATTTTTCGCGCAAAAGGGTGGTTGATGGCGGCGCTGATGCTGGTTGGCGCACCGACAATGGCGGCAAGCTTGTCCGATATTCAGGTAGCGAACGGTGAAACGCAGGCGCGGATCACCTTCAGCTTTATGGGCGACCCGGAATACAATTTTAGCCAGGATGACAAACGCAGCGTGGTGCTCGACATCAAGCAAACGGGCGTGATTCAGGGCTTGCCGCTGCGCTTTAGCGGCAACAATCTGGTGAAAGCGATCCGCTCCGGCGCGCCGAAGGACGATCAGTCCCTGCGGCTGGTGGTCGACCTTACCGAAAACGGTAAAACCCGCGCGGTGAAACAGCAAAACGGCGCGAATTACACCGTGGTGTTTACCATCAACGCCGACGTCCCGCCGCCGCCTCCACCGCCGCCAGTCGTGGCGAAGCGCGTGGAAACGCCGGTCGTGACGCCTGCGCCGGTGCCGAGCCAGCCCGCACGTAACCCGTTTAGCGGCAACGGCAACGGCGGTGGCAGCTTCACCACCGAACGCCAGCCGGCGATTGCCAGCAACACCGCTCCGGCGCCGCGTCCGGCGGCCCGCGCGCGCAGCCTCTCCGGCGATAAAGTGATTATCGCCATCGACGCCGGCCACGGCGGCCAGGATCCGGGGGCGATTGGCCCGGGCGGCACGCGTGAGAAGAATGTCACCATCGCCATTGCCCGCAAGCTGAGAACGCTGCTCAACGACGATCCGATGTTCCGCGGCGTCCTGACCCGCGACGGCGACTATTTTATTTCGGTGATGGGCCGCTCCGACGTGGCGCGTAAGCAAAACGCCCACTTCCTGGTGTCGATTCACGCCGACGCCGCGCCAAACCGCGACGCTACCGGGGCCTCGGTGTGGGTGCTGTCTAACCGCCGCGCCAACAGCGAAATGGCGGGCTGGCTGGAACAGCATGAGAAACAGTCCGAGCTGCTGGGCGGCGCGGGCGACGTGCTGGCCAACAGCCAGGCCGATCCGTACCTGAGCCAGGCGGTGCTCGACCTGCAGTTCGGTCATTCCCAGCGCGTAGGGTATGATGTGGCGACTAACGTCATCAGCCAGCTGCAGCGGGTCGGCAACCTGCATAAACGCCGTCCGGAACACGCCAGCCTCGGCGTGCTGCGTTCGCCGGATATCCCGTCGATCCTGGTGGAGACCGGCTTTATCAGCAACAGCGGCGAAGAACGGCTGCTGGGCAGCGATGACTATCAGCAGAAAATTGCTGAAGCCATTTATAACGGTTTACGTAACTATTTTACGGCGCATCCGATACAATCCGGCCCTCGCGATGAACAGTCGCAGACCGCCAGCGCCGTCTCATCCAACAGGACGCTCGTTAACTAAGGAGTTTTCATGCCGATTCAGGTTTTACCGCCGCAGCTTGCGAACCAGATTGCCGCGGGTGAAGTGGTTGAGCGGCCTGCATCGGTAGTGAAAGAACTGGTGGAAAACAGTCTCGATGCGGGCGCCACCCGCATCGATATTGATATTGAACGCGGCGGCGCGAAGCTTATCCGCATCCGCGATAACGGCTGCGGCATCAAGAAAGACGAGCTGGCCCTCGCGCTGGCGCGTCATGCCACCAGTAAAATCGCCTCGCTGGACGATCTGGAAGCCATTATCAGCCTCGGCTTTCGCGGCGAAGCGCTGGCGAGCATCAGCTCGGTGTCGCGCCTGACGCTCACCTCACGCACGGCGGAGCAGCAGGAAGCCTGGCAGGCCTACGCCGAAGGGCGCGACCAGGACGTCACCGTCAAACCCGCTGCGCACCCGGTTGGCACCACGCTGGAAGTGTTGGATCTGTTCTATAACACGCCGGCGCGGCGCAAGTTTATGCGTACCGAAAAAACCGAATTCAATCATATCGATGAGATCATTCGCCGCATTGCGCTGGCGCGCTTCGATGTGAGCTTCAACCTGACCCACAACGGCAAGGCGATCCGCCAGTATCGCGCGGTAGCCGAAGGGGCGTCGCAAGAACGCCGTCTGGGGGCTATCTGCGGTGCGCCGTTCCTCGAACAGGCGCTAGCGATTGAGTGGCAGCACGGTGACCTGGCGATGCGTGGCTGGGTGGTCGACCCGAAACACACCACCGCCGTGCTGGCGGAAATTCAGTATTGCTACGTTAACGGCCGCATGATGCGCGACCGCTTGATCAACCACGCCATTCGCCAGGCCTGCGAAGACAAGCTTGGGGCGGATCAGCAGCCGGCGTTTGTGCTGTATCTGGAAATCGATCCGCATCAGGTGGACGTGAACGTCCATCCGGCTAAGCATGAAGTGCGTTTCCACCAGTCTCGGCTGGTGCATGACTTTATCTACCAGGGCGTTCTGAGCGTGCTGCAACAGCAGCTGGATGCGCCGTTGCCGCTGGCGGAAGAGGATGAACCCGCGCCGCGCGCGCTGCCGGAGAACCGTATCGCCGCCGGGCGCAATCAGTTCGCCGAACCGGCGGCGGCACGCGAGCCGGAGACGCCGCGCTATCAGTCGTCATCAAGCGGCGGCGGTGGGCGCAGCGGCGGCGCAAGCTGGCCGAACGCGCAGCCTGGCTACCAGAAACAGCAGGGGGCGCTGTATCGCCAGCTGCTGGATACGCCGGTGAGTCGGCCAGAGCCGGTCAAGCCTGTGGCGGAAAACCTGGCGGGACACAGCCAGAGCTTTGGCCGCGTGCTGGCCATCATTGATGAACGCTGCGCGCTGCTGGAGCGTAACGGTAAGCTCAATCTGCTGTCGTTGCCGGTCGCGGAACGGTGGCTGCGTCAGGCGCAGCTCACGCCCGGCGAGGCGACCATTTGCGCTCAGCCGCTGCTCATTCCGCTGCGCCTGAAAGCGAGCGAGAACGAGCGTAAAACCCTGGAAAACACGCGGGAAATGCTGGGCCAGCTGGGCATTGAAATTCTGCTAGAGGGGCAGCACGTGACGATCTGCGCCGTGCCTTTACCCTTACGACAACAAAATTTACAAATCTTGATTCCTGAACTGATAGGCTACCTGGTGGAGAAAACTCAGGTTGATGCCGGCGACGTGGCGCAGTGGTTGGCCCGTCATCTGGCAAGCGACCACGCGCAGTGGAATACCGCGCAGGCCATCGCGATGCTGGCAGATGTTGAACGTCTTTGCCCGCAGCTGGTCAAAGCTCCGCCGGGTGGTTTGTTACAACCCGTTGATTTAGATTCTGCGATGAACGCCCTGAGACATGAGTGACGTAACCGAGGCGAGCCTGCCTAAGGCAATTTTTTTAATGGGGCCAACCGCCTCGGGCAAGACGGCGCTGGCCATTGAGCTGCGTAAAGTTTTGCCAGTAGAGTTGATTAGTGTAGATTCCGCCCTCATCTATCGGGGGATGGATATCGGCACTGCCAAGCCGAGCGCGGAGGAGCTGCAAGCCGCTCCGCATCGGCTGCTGGATATTCTCGACCCTGCACAGGCCTACTCGGCGGCGGATTTCCGTCGTGATGCGCTGGCGCAGATGGCCGAGATCACTGCCGCAGGGAAAATTCCGCTGCTGGTCGGTGGAACCATGTTGTATTTCAAGGCGTTGCTTGAAGGTTTATCACCGCTGCCCTCGGCCGACCCGGAAGTCCGGGCGCGAATTGAGCAGCAGGCAGCAGAGCAGGGATGGGTGGCGCTGCATCAGCAGCTGCGGGAAATTGACCCCGTCGCGGCCGAGCGCATTCATCCGAATGATCCGCAAAGACTTTCCCGAGCACTGGAAGTTTTTTTCATTTCGGGTAAAACTTTAACGGAGCTGACGCAAACGTCAGGAGACGCTCTGCCCTACAAGGTGCATCAGTTCGCCATCGCCCCGGCGAGCCGTGAACTGCTCCATCAGCGCATTGAGCAGCGTTTTCATCAGATGTTGGCTTCGGGTTTTGAAGCAGAAGTGCGGGCGCTATTTGCCCGTGGAGATTTGCATACGGACATGCCTTCCATTCGTTGTGTGGGATATCGCCAGATGTGGTCATACCTTGAAGGCGAAATTTCATATGATGAAATGGTTTATAGAGGAGTTTGTGCCACGAGACAGCTAGCCAAGCGCCAGGTGACGTGGTTACGCGGTTGGGAAGGGGTTCACTGGTTAGATAGTGAGCAACCGGAGCAGGCGTTTAACCAACTATTACAGGTAGTGGGTGCTAGTGTAGACTGAATGTGTACAATTGAGTCGTATCGTGCGCAATTTTCGGAATCGTAAGGTTCATACGCAACATCGTTCGGGCTGTAGCAAAGCAGATAACGCAGAAGCGGCTTGAGGGATGGCGTGTATAAGTACAAATAAGCATATAAGGAAAAGAGAGAATGGCTAAGGGGCAATCTTTACAAGATCCGTTCCTGAACGCACTGCGTCGGGAACGTGTTCCAGTTTCTATTTATTTGGTGAATGGTATTAAGCTGCAAGGGCAAATTGAGTCTTTCGATCAGTTCGTGATCCTGTTGAAAAACACGGTCAGCCAGATGGTCTATAAGCACGCAATTTCTACCGTTGTTCCGTCCCGTCCGGTTTCCCACCACAGCAACAACGCTGGCGGCGGCACCGGTAGCAACTACCATCACGGTAGCAACGCGCAGGGTTCTGCACAGCAAGACAGCGAAGAAACCGAATAAGGTTGATGGCTGTTAATCCATGTCGGGGAGCCAGCATATGCTCTATGGCTTTTAAGTCAACGCAGCTGCGGCTTAAAAGACGACGAGCATTTTGGTTCCCCGCTGGTATTTCAGGAGATATAACGCTTGTTTGACCGTTATGACGCCGGTGAGCAGGCGGTGCTGGTACACATCTATTTTACGCAAGACAAAGATATGGAAGACCTCCAGGAGTTTGAATCTCTGGTCTCTTCCGCCGGCGTCGAAGCAATGCAGGTGATTACTGGTAGCCGTAAAGCGCCGCACCCAAAATATTTTGTTGGTGAAGGTAAGGCTGTCGAGATTGCGGAAGCCGTCAAAGCGACAGGTGCTTCCGTGGTGCTGTTCGATCACGCACTAAGCCCAGCGCAGGAGCGTAACCTTGAAGCCCTGTGTCAATGCCGGGTTATCGACCGTACCGGTCTGATCTTAGATATTTTCGCCCAACGTGCGCGTACCCATGAGGGTAAGCTGCAGGTTGAGCTGGCGCAGCTTCGCCATCTGGCGACGCGCCTGGTGCGCGGTTGGACGCACCTTGAAAGACAAAAAGGCGGTATCGGTTTGCGCGGCCCGGGTGAAACCCAGCTCGAAACCGACCGTCGTTTACTGCGTAACCGTATTATGCAAATCCTCTCGCGCATTGAGCGCGTAGAGAAACAGCGTGAGCAGGGCCGTCGCGCGCGCGTGAAGGCCGATGTGCCAACGGTATCGCTGGTGGGCTACACCAACGCCGGTAAATCGACGTTGTTTAACCATATTACGCAGGCGGAGGTGTACGCCGCCGATCAGCTGTTTGCGACCCTTGACCCGACGTTGCGTCGTATTGACGTGGCTGATGTGGGCGAGACCGTGCTGGCGGATACCGTAGGCTTTATTCGTCACCTGCCGCATGACCTGGTGGCGGCGTTTAAAGCCACACTGCAGGAAACGCGCGAAGCCACGCTGCTGCTGCACGTGATTGACGCCGCGGACGTTCGCGTGCAGGAAAACATCGATGCGGTAAATACCGTTCTTGAAGAGATCGACGCGCACGAGATTCCGACCCTGCTGGTGATGAACAAGATCGATATGCTCGACGACTTCGAACCGCGTATCGACCGTGATGAAGAGAACAAACCTACCCGGGTGTGGCTGTCTGCACAAACCGGGGTAGGGATACCACTCCTTTTTCAGGCGTTGACCGAACGACTGGCCGGCGAAGTCGCGCAGCACACGCTGCGTCTGCCTCCGCAGGAAGGGCGTTTGCGCAGCCGCTTTTATCAGCTTCAGGCAATCGAAAAAGAGTGGATGGAGGAGGATGGCAGTCTCAATTTGCAGGTTCGTATGCCGATTGTCGACTGGCGTCGCCTCTGTAAACAAGAACCGACACTGGCAGACTACGTCGTCTGACCGTGCAGCTTGCCTGAAAACATTAGCCCTTTGGGCACCCAGCGGTTCAGGTCGCCTCCGCGCGATCGCGACAACCAGGACGGCGTCGCGGTTATCAGCCAAATGATCTGGACTGGGAAAAGGTATATCACCGCATAACAAATATGGAGCATAAACATGGCGTGGAATCAGCCCGGTAATAACGGACAAGACCGCGACCCGTGGGGAAGCAGCAATAATCAAGGCGGCAACTCCGGGGGGAATGGAAATAAAGGCGGTCGCGATCAGGGGCCGCCGGATTTGGATGATATCTTCCGTAAGCTGAGCAAAAAGCTCGGTGGTTTTGGGGGCGGTAAAGGCGGTTCCGGCAGCGGTTCGTCTCAAGGGCCACGTAGCCCGATGGGCGGGCGCATCGTCGGTATCGCAGCGGCTGCCGTGGTCGTCATTTGGGCGGCCAGCGGGTTCTATACCATTAAAGAAGCCGAGCGCGGCGTTGTGACGCGCTTTGGTAAGTTCAGCCACCTGGTGGAACCGGGCCTGAACTGGAAGCCAACCTTCATCGACGAAGTGACGCCGGTGAACGTCGAAGCCGTACGCGAACTGGCCGCGTCTGGCGTGATGCTGACTTCCGACGAAAACGTCGTGCGCGTCGAAATGAACGTGCAGTACCGCGTGACCGATCCGCAGCGCTATCTGTTTAGCGTGACCAGCGCCGACGACAGTCTGCGTCAGGCCACCGACAGCGCCCTGCGTGGCGTCATCGGTAAATACACCATGGACCGTATCCTGACCGAAGGTCGTACCGTTATTCGTAGCGATACCCAGCGCGAGCTGGAAGAGACCATTCGTCCGTACAACATGGGTATTACCCTGCTGGACGTCAACTTCCAGGCCGCTCGTCCGCCGGAAGAGGTGAAGTCTTCCTTCGATGATGCGATTGCCGCGCGTGAAAACGAGCAGCAGTACATCCGTGAAGCAGAAGCGTACACCAACGAAGTGCAGCCGCGTGCTAACGGTCAGGCGCAGCGTATTCTGGAAGAAGCGCGTGCGTATAAGACTCAGACCGTGCTGGAAGCGCAGGGTGAAGTGGCGCGCTTTGCCAAGATCCTGCCAGAATACAAGGCTGCTCCGCAGATTACCCGCGAGCGTCTGTATATCGAGACCATGGAAAAAGTGCTGAGCCATACCCGTAAAGTGCTGGTGAGCGACAACAAGAACGGCAACCTGATGGTGCTGCCGCTGGATCAGATGCTGAAAGGCGGCAACGCCCCGGCAGCAAAGAGCGATAGCAGTGGTGCGAATAACCTGTTGCGCCTGCCGCCTGCGTCCTCTTCCAGCAGTAGCGCGAGCAACAACTCGTCTGCCAGTCAGGGCAATATCATGGACCAACGCCGCGCTAACGCGCAGCGTAACGACTACCAGCGTCAGGGGGAATAACGATGCGTAAGTCAGTTATTGCGATTATCATCATCGTGCTGGTAGTGCTGTACACTTCTATCTTCGTGGTTAAAGAAGGCGAGCGCGGAATTAAGTTCCAGTTCAGCAGCGTGGTGCGCGACAGCGATAAGAAACCGTTGATTTATGAGCCGGGCCTGCACTTTAAGGTGCCGTTCATTCAGTCGGTGAAAATGCTGGACGCGCGTATCCAGACCATGGATAACCAGGCCGATCGTTTCGTGACCAAAGAGAAGAAAGACCTGATCGTCGACTCCTACATCAAGTGGCGCATCAGCGACTTCAGCCGTTACTTCCTGGCAACCGGCGGCGGCGACGTCTCCCAGGCCGAAGTGCTGCTGAAGCGTAAATTCTCTGACCGTCTGCGTTCTGAAATTGGTCGTCTGGACGTGAAAGACATCGTCACCGACTCCCGCGGTCGTCTGACCCTGGAAGTACGCGATGCCCTGAACTCCGGTTCTTCCGGCGCGGAAGATGAAGTGGCCACTCCGGCAGCCGATAGCGCGATTGCGGAAGCCGCAGAGCGCGTTGAGCAGCAGGCGAACATCAAAGGGCCAACCATTAACCCGAACAGTATGGCGGCGTTAGGTATTGAAGTGGTCGATGTGCGTATCAAGCAGATCAACCTGCCGACCGAAGTGTCTGAGGCTATCTACAACCGTATGCGCGCCGAGCGTGAAGCTGTAGCCCGTCGTCACCGTTCACAGGGTCAGGAAGAGGCAGAAAAACTGCGCGCTACCGCTGACTATGAAGTGACGAAGACGCTGGCAGAGGCAGAGCGCCAGGGCCGTATCCTGCGCGGTGAAGGTGATGCCGAAGCGGCTAAACTGTTCGCCGATGCGTTCAGCCAGGATCCGGACTTCTATGCCTTTATCCGTAGCCTGCGTGCCTACGAGAAGAGCTTCGATAGCAATCAGGACGTGATGGTCCTGAGCCCGGATAGCGATTTCTTCCGCTATATGAAAAACCCGGGGACTACCGCCCGCTAAGCGCGCGATAGCCTGAATAAAACCACCGCCTCCCTCGGGAGCCGGTGGTTTTCTTTTATAAGGATGAAAAATGAATTCCACAATCTGGCTGGCGCTCGCGCTGGTGTTAGTTCTCGAAGGCCTCGGCCCGATGCTCTACCCAAAAACCTGGCGTAAGATGATTTCTACGATGACCCAGTTACCGGATACGATGTTACGTCGATTTGGCGGCGGTCTTGTGGTTGCTGGCGTAGTGATCTACTACATGTTGACGAAAACGATTGGCTGATTAAAAAGCCAGCGATAAAGTGCCATTTTGTGGTGAAAAAGTGCTGTATATCTGAAAAAGCGATGGTAGAATCCATTTTTAAGCAATGGGTGATTTTGAAAAATGGGTAACAACGTCGTCGTACTGGGCACCCAATGGGGTGACGAAGGTAAAGGCAAGATCGTCGATCTTCTTACTGAGCGTGCAAAATATGTTGTTCGCTATCAGGGTGGCCACAACGCAGGCCATACTCTCGTAATCAACGGTGAAAAAACCGTCCTCCATCTTATTCCATCAGGTATTCTCCGCGAGAATGTAACCAGCATCATCGGTAACGGTGTTGTGCTGTCTCCGGCTGCGCTGATGAAAGAGATGAAAGGCCTGGAAGACCGTGGTATCCCGGTTCGCGAACGTCTGCTGCTTTCCGAAGCATGCCCGTTAATCCTCGACTATCACGTCGCGCTGGATAACGCTCGCGAAAAAGCGCGTGGCTCCAAAGCTATCGGTACTACCGGTCGCGGTATCGGCCCGGCTTACGAAGATAAAGTCGCTCGTCGCGGTCTGCGCGTGGGCGATCTGTTCGATAAAGCCACTTTCGCCGACAAACTGAAAGAAGTGATGGAATATCACAACTTCCAGCTGGTGAACTTCTACAAAGCTGACGCGGTTGACTACCAGAAAGTGCTGGACGACGTGATGGCGGTTGCCGACATCCTGACCAGCATGGTGGTTGACGTTTCTGACCTGCTGGATCAGGCGCGTAAGCGCGGCGACTTCGTGATGTTCGAAGGCGCGCAGGGCACGCTGCTGGATATCGACCACGGTACCTATCCGTACGTAACCTCTTCCAACACCACCGCAGGTGGCGTAGCAACCGGTTCTGGCCTTGGCCCGCGCTATGTTGACTACGTACTGGGCATCATCAAAGCGTACTCCACTCGCGTGGGTGCCGGTCCGTTCCCGACCGAACTGTTTGATGACACCGGTGAGTTCCTGTGCAAGCAGGGTAACGAATACGGCGCCACGACCGGCCGTCGTCGTCGTACCGGCTGGCTGGACGCCGTTGCCGTGCGTCGTGCTGTACAGATCAACTCCCTGTCTGGCTTCTGCCTGACTAAGCTGGACGTTCTGGACGGCCTGAAGGAAGTGAAAATTTGCGTGGCCTACCGCATGCCGGACGGCCGTGAAGTGACCACCACCCCGCTGGCGGCTGATGATTGGGAAGGTATCGAACCAATCTACGAAACCATGCCGGGCTGGTCTGAAACCACCTTTGGCGTGAAGGATCGTAGTGGCCTGCCGCAGGCAGCGCTGAACTACATCAAGCGTATTGAAGAACTGACCGGTGTGCCGATTGATATTATTTCAACGGGCCCGGACCGTACTGAAACCATGATTCTGCGCGACCCGTTCGACGCATAATTGTGGTTCAAGGTGCAGCGCCCTGTGGCGCTGCGCTTATCAGGCCTACTCGCTTTGTAGGCCGGATAAGACGCAAAGCGTCGCCATCCGGCTTAATCGTGCGTTAAACCCTCGCTTTTTTCCTTCCCGAAAGAAATAAATTAGCGGCTCACAGGCTGGCTGGTTTATCATCAATATAATTAATATCAACAGGCTCATCCTGTTTTTCCCCTTTTCCCTGAGGTTGATGTGCAGTTAACAAGTTTTACCGATTATGGACTCCGTGCGCTGATTTACATGGCGTCGCTGCCGGAAGGCAAGATGACCAATATCTCGGAGGTGACCGAGGTCTACGGCGTGTCGCGTAACCATATGGTTAAAATCATCAACCAGCTAAGCCGCGCCGGGTACGTGACGGCGGTGCGGGGGAAAAATGGCGGTATCCGTCTGGGTAAACCGGCGAAAGATATTCGCGTAGGGGACGTGGTGCGTGAGCTTGAACCGCTGTCGCTGGTGAACTGCAGCAGCGAGTTTTGCCACATTACGCCTGCCTGTCGTCTGAAACAGGCGCTTTCTCAAGCCGTGCAAAGTTTTCTCAAGGAACTGGACAACTACACACTGGCTGATTTGGTTGAACACAATCAACCGCTATACAAATTATTGCTGGTGGAGTGACGAATATCTCCACCAGAGATGACAACGGAGGAACCGAGATGTCACAAGATCCTTTCCAGGAACGCGAAGCGGAAAAATACGCTAACCCTATCCCTAGCCGGGAATTTATCCTCGAACATTTAACAAAACGCGAAAAGCCGGCTAATCGTGAAGAACTGGCCGTCGAGCTGAACATTGAAGGCGAAGAGCAAATCGAAGCGCTTCGCCGTCGCCTGCGGGCGATGGAGCGCGACGGGCAGCTGGTCTTTACCCGCCGCCAGTGCTACGCGCTGCCGGAACGTCTGGACCTGCTCAAAGGCATGGTTATCGGCCACCGCGACGGCTACGGCTTCCTGCGCGTTGAAGGGCGCAAGGACGACCTGTATCTGTCGAGCGAGCAGATGAAAATGTGCATGCACGGCGATGAAGTGCTGGCGCAGCCGCTGGGCGCGGACCGTAAAGGCCGCCGCGAAGCGCGCATCGTTCGCGTGCTGGTGCCGCGTAACGCGCAGATTGTCGGCCGCTACTTTACCGACGCCGGCGTGGGCTTTGTCGTTCCGGACGACAGCCGCCTGAGCTTCGATATCCTGATCCCGCCTGAATCGCTGATGGGTGCGCGTATGGGTTTTGTGGTGGTGGTCGAACTGACCCAGCGCCCAACCCGCCGCACCAAAGCGATCGGTAAAATCGTCGAAGTGCTCGGCGATAATATGGGCACCGGCGTGGCGGTTGAAATGGCGCTGCGCACCCATGAAATTCCTTACGTCTGGCCGCCAGCGGTAGAAGCGCAGGTTGCCGGATTAAAAGAGCAGGTGCCGGAAGAGGCCAAAATTGGCCGCGTTGACCTGCGCGATTTGCCGCTGGTCACCATCGACGGTGAAGACGCCCGTGACTTTGATGATGCGGTCTACTGCGAGAAAAAACGCGGCGGCGGCTGGCGCCTGTGGGTGGCCATTGCCGACGTGAGCTACTACGTCCGTCCGCCGACACCGCTGGACAACGAAGCCCGTAGCCGCGGAACGTCAGTATACTTCCCAACGCAGGTCGTTCCGATGCTGCCGGAAGTGCTCTCCAACGGCCTGTGCTCGCTGAACCCGCAGGTTGACCGTCTGTGTATGGTCTGTGAAATGACCGTCTCAACCAAAGGGCGTTTAACCGGCTTTAAATTCTATGAAGCGGTCATGAGCTCGCATGCGCGTCTGACCTACACCAAGGTCTGGCATATGCTGCAGGGCGACCAGGAGCTGCGTGAACAGTACGCGCCGCTGGTCAAACATATCGAAGAACTGCACAACCTCTACAAAGTGCTGGATCAGGCGCGCGCCGAGCGTGGCGGCATCTCCTTTGAAAGTGAAGAAGCGAAGTTTATCTTCAACGCCGATCGCCGCATTGAGCGTATCGAACAGACCCAGCGTAACGATGCCCACAAGCTGATTGAAGAGTGCATGATCCTGGCCAACATCTCGGCGGCGCGTTTCGTTGAGAAAGCCAAAGAGCCGGCGCTGTTCCGTATCCACGATAAGCCGACCACCGAAGCGATCACCGCGTTCCGTTCCGTGCTCTCTGAGCTGGGCCTGGAGCTGCCGGGCGGCAACAAGCCGGAGCCGCGCGACTACGCCGAGCTGCTGGAATCCGTGGCCGACAGGCCGGATGCTGAAATGCTGCAAACCATGCTGCTGCGTTCGATGAAGCAGGCTATCTACGATCCGGAAAACCGCGGTCACTTCGGCCTGGCGCTGCAGTCTTATGCGCACTTCACCTCGCCGATCCGTCGTTACCCTGACCTGTCGCTGCACCGCGCCATCAAATATCTGCTGGCGAAAGAGCAGGGGCATAAGGGCAACAGCACGGAGACCGGCGGCTACCATTATTCTATGGAAGAGATGCTGCAGCTGGGCCAGCACTGTTCGATGACCGAACGCCGCGCTGATGAAGCGACCCGTGACGTTTCCGACTGGCTGAAATGCGACTTTATGCAGGATCAGGTCGGCAACGTCTTTAACGGCGTGATTGCCAGCGTGACCGGCTTTGGCTTCTTTGTCCGTCTGGACGAGCTGTTTATTGATGGCCTGGTGCACGTCTCCTCGCTGGATAACGACTACTACCGCTTTGACCAGGTCGGCCAGCGGCTGATCGGTGAATCCGGCGGCCAGACCTATCGCCTTGGCGACCGCGTGGAAGTCCGCGTGGAAGCGGTGAATATGGACGAGCGCAAAATTGACTTCTCGCTGATCTCCAGCGAACGCGCGCCGCGCAACGTGGGTAAAACCGCGCGTGAAAAATCGAAGAAAGACGCGGGCGGCAAGCCGGGCGGTAAACGCCGTCAGGTGGGCAAACGCGTAAACTTCGAACCGGACAGCGCGTTCCGCGGTGAGAAGAAAGGTAAGGCGAAAGCTAAACCGGCGTCTACCGAGAAAGGTGCGGCGAAGAAGGCGAAAAAACCTTCGACCAGGACGCAGAAAATCGCGGCGGCAACCAAAGCTAAGCGCGCCGCGAAGAAAAAAGCAGCGGAATAACCTTGTTCCTCTCACCCGGACCTTCTCCCCTGTAGGGAGGGGGCTGGGCCGAGGGTAATCACAACGTAGAATTAACAACGAGTACATTCATGAGTGAAATGATTTACGGCATCCACGCCGTGCAGGCACTGCTGGAGCGTGCGCCTGAACGTTTTCAGGAAGTTTTTATTCTGAAAGGTCGCGACGACAAGCGTCTGATGCCGCTGATCCACGCGCTGGAAGCGCAGGGCGTGGTGATCCAACTGGCGAACCGTCAGTACCTGGATGAGAAAAGCGAAGGTGCGGTGCACCAAGGGATCATTGCGCGCGTGAAGCCGGGTCGTCAGTATCAGGAAAACGATCTGCCGGATCTGCTCGCTACGCTGGATAACCCATTCCTGCTGATTCTCGACGGTGTTACCGACCCGCATAACCTCGGCGCCTGCCTGCGTAGCGCAGATGCGGCGGGCGTGCACGCGGTTATCGTACCGAAAGATCGCTCCGCCCAGCTGAACGCGACGGCGAAAAAAGTGGCCTGCGGCGCGGCGGAAAGCGTACCGCTGATCCGCGTGACCAACCTGGCGCGTACCATGCGTATGCTGCAGGAAGAGAACGTCTGGATTGTGGGCACCGCCGGTGAAGCGACCCACACCCTGTACCAGAGCAAAATGACCGGCTCGATGGCGCTGGTAATGGGCGCGGAAGGCGAAGGCATGCGCCGTCTGACGCGCGAGCACTGCGATGAGCTGATCAGCATCCCGATGGCGGGCACCGTCTCGTCGCTGAACGTCTCCGTGGCGACCGGCATCTGCCTGTTTGAAGCGGTGCGTCAGCGCGGCTAATGCTCCACTCCCGGGAGCGGCGTAAACGCCTTGCCCGAGTTGTGCGCCGAGCCACCCTTTCCGGGGTGGCTTTTTATTGTGTATCGCCCCCAACCGTCCATACTTAATCTGTTGCCTATTGACGGAGGGAGACACAATGCACTGGCAAACTCACACCGTTTTCAACCAACCCGCACCGCTTAACAACAGCAACCTTTTCCTCTCAGACGCCGCGCTGCGCGACGCCATCACCCGCCACGACGCCGGCTGGGACAGCGAACTGCTGGCCAGTATTGGTCAACAGCTTGGCACTGCCGAATCGCTGGAGCTGGGGCGACTGGCTAACGCCCATCCCCCGGAGCTGCTGCGCTACGATCCGCAGGGTCAGCGTCTGGACGACGTGCGCTTTCATCCCGCCTGGCACCTGCTGATGCAGGGGCTGTGCGCCAACCGTGTACACAACCTGCCCTGGGAAGAGGAGGCGCGCAGCGGATCGTTCGTCGCCCGCGCCGCGCGTTTTATGCTGCATGCGCAGGTGGAGGCGGGCACCCTGTGCCCCATCACCATGACTTTCGCCGCCACGCCGCTCCTGCAGCAGGCACTACCGCCGCTGTTTGCCGAGTGGCGCTCCCCGCTGCTGAGCGATCGCTACGACCCGCATCAACAGCCCGGCGCGCAGAAACGTGGGCTGCTGATAGGGATGGGGATGACCGAAAAACAGGGCGGTTCGGACGTGCTGAGCAATAGCACGCGGGCGGAGCGGCTGGAAGATGGCAGCTATCAGCTGACGGGCCATAAATGGTTTTTCTCCGTGCCGCAGAGCGATGCGCATCTGGTACTGGCGCAGGCCAGCGGCGGCCTGACCTGCTTTTTTGTGCCGCGACTGCTGCCCGACGGCACGCGCAACGCCATTCGCCTTGAACGGCTGAAAGACAAACTGGGAAACCGCGCCAACGCCAGCAGCGAAGCGGAGTTCCAGCAGGCGCTTGGCTGGCCGCTGGGTGAAGAAGGCGAGGGGATTCGGCAGATCCTCAAAATGGGCGGTCTGACGCGCTTCGACTGCGCGCTGGGCAGCCATAGCCTGATGCGTCGTGCGCTCTCGGTGGCGCTGTACCACGCCTTCCAGCGCCAGGCATTTGGCCATAACCTGGTCGATTTGCCGCTGATGCGTCAGGTGCTGGGCAGAATGGCGCTACAGCTGGAGGGGCAAACGGCGTTGATGTTCCGCCTGGCCAGCGCCTGGGGCCAATCGCGTACCCCGCGCGAAGCCTTGTGGGCGCGGCTGTTTACGCCCGCCGCCAAGTTTGCCATCTGTAAAGCGGGCATTCCGTTTGTGGCCGAAACGATGGAAGTGCTGGGCGGGATTGGCTACTGCGAAGAGAGCGAGCTGCCGCGTCTGTATCGCGAGATGCCGGTGAACAGCATCTGGGAGGGTTCCGGCAATATCATGTGCCTCGACGTGCTGCGGGTGCTGGTCAAACAGCCGGATGCGCTGGCGCTGCTGGCCGATGAGTGTGCGGAAGTCAAAGGCCTGGACAGGCATTTCGATCGCCACTGGCGTCAGCTCCAGCAACGATTGCGCAGGCCTTCGGAAGCCCAGGGGCGTGAGATTACCGCTCAGCTCTATCTGCTGGGGGCTGGGGCGCAAATGCTGCGCTACGCTTCTCCGCCGCTGGCTCAGGCCTGGTGTCGCATGATGCTCGACCCACGCGGTGGCGTGCTGCTGCATGAACAGGTGATAAGCGAAGTGTTACATCGGGCTACGGGTGGGATACGCTAGATCGGGAAGGGGGTGGAAGAGGCGCGATAAACGAACGCTTCTTCCACTAGAGGCTGGTCTTAGGCATAGATAATCGCCTGTGCACGCCAGTTATCCTGCTGGGGTTCTTCATACATCTGGACAATACGATACCAGGAGGCGCCCTGTTCGTCCGCCTTGCGGGCGATAACCAGTTCGACGTCTTCCAGACTCCCGGCGACGTTGTTCACCGAAATCAGTCCGATCTCATTGAGCCCGGTGACACAATCAGCGCTGGCGAACTCTGCCGATTGCGCCGCAGCAGCGTGCGCGCCGCCTGACAAAAGCAGGGTAGATAAGGTAAGTGATTGTTTCATCGTCAGCTCCATTTCACATAACCCAGTAGGGCAGTCCATAGCAGACGCATATCCGTATTCCGACAGAGGCGTCATTGTGCATCAAGGAAACGTGAAACGGGGCAAACCTACGTAAAGTTCATTAAAGTGACTTACGGTAAAGGATTGCCTGTGAATACCACTGCCCGGGTACGACGGTATCGTCAATCATCACGATCACGTAGTAATCCGCTTTCTGCGCGGTGGCCTTCGCCCTGATGGTCTCTTCAACATCCATCGGCGAGCCGTATACCAGCGCGCTAACCGTACCCATGCGCTGCAAACCTTCCGTCTGGTTGCGACGAATCTCCTGCGGGTGGTCGGTTGCCGGAGGCGGCGCTTCTGGCGTGCCTTCCAGCAGGGTGCAACCGCTCAACAAGAGCGCCAACAACAGTGGGATAAACCGTTTTATCGTCATTTCCCGTTTCCTGATAGCCATAGTGTAGTGGGGAAAAAATTCCCTTTTGGGTAAATGTTCCTGATTTGTTAACCACAGCGCTATTTTCGAATGAAAATAACATGAAAGCGTAACCGGGTTCTCAATGTTATCAATCAAGGGTATTGTCGTCATATGACTGAATCCATTTTCGTCTGCTACATCAGCATAGCTAAAGGAGAGGCCCGATGATCGAACTAGAAACACGCACCCTGGCAGGACAACAAATTCTGCACGCTTATCCTAAAGGATGCGCGGAAAGAGCGCTGCCAACAATCGTGTTTTATCACGGATTTACCTCTTCTAACGTGGTGTACAGCTATTTTGCCGTGGCGCTGGCGCAGGGCGGTTTTCGGGTGGTGATGCCCAGTGCGGCGGAGCACGGCGAGCGCTTTAACGGCGACCATGCCGAACGCTTACAGCACTTCTGGCAGATTCTGCTGCAAAATTTTACCGAGTTCCCGGCGCTGCGCGATGCGCTCCTGGCCAGCGGGCTGGTGAGTGAAGGGCGGCTGGCGGTGGCCGGCGCGTCGATGGGCGGCATGACCGCGCTGGGGTTGATGACTCAGCACCCGGAGCTCAGGTGCGTCGCCAGTTTGATGGGATCGGGCTATTTTAGCGAGCTTTCTGCGACGCTGTTTCCGCCGCCGGCACCGCAACGCGAACGCCTGATGGTACCGCTGGCAAAATGGGACGTTGGCCATCAGCTCGCGCGCTTAGCCGACAGGCCGCTGCTGCTGTGGCACGGTGAAGAGGATGATGTGGTTCCTGCCGGGGAAACCTTCCGCTTACAGCAGGCGCTGCGGGAAGGCGGGCTGGATACGCATCTGAGCTGCGTCTGGCAGGCGGGCGTGCGCCACCGTATTACGCCGGAGGCGCTGGATAGCACGGTGGCGTTTTTCCGCCAGCATCTTTAAACGCGGATCACCTGAACCCCGTGATCCTCCAGTTTTTTGAGGATCTCTGGGTTGGCCTGCTTGCCAGTGATCAGCAGATCGATTTCATCGGCGCGGCTGAACAGCATGCCCGCGCGCTCGCCAACCTTACTGCTGTCGACCAGCACCGCCAGTTTCCCGACGACGTTCAGCATTTTCTGCTCCGCCATGGCGGTGAGCATGTCGGTTTTATACAGCCCTTCCGCCGTCAGCCCCTTGCCGCTGGTAAACATCCAGTGCCCGGCATAAAGGCTATTTTCGCTGCCCTGCGGGCTAAGGGTGATGGCGTGGCTGCGGTTGTACTGGCCGCCCATGATGATCACGCTGTCGTGTTCTTTGTCGATCAGATAATTTGCCAGCGGCAGGTAGTTGGTGATGATTTGCACCGGCTTGCCGCAGATCTCCTGGCCGACCAGAAAGGCCGTTGAGCCGCAGTTGATGACCACGCTTTCCCCGGGCATCACCAGCTGCGCGGCGGCTTTGGCAATGCGCACCTTCTCATCGTGGTTCTGCGCCTGGTGAATGTTCATTGGCGACCAGCGCGGCACCTGCTGGCTGATGGCTTCGGCGCCGTTGCGCACTTTTTTCAGCTTACCGCTTTCATCCAGTTTATTGATGTCCCTGCGGGCCGTGGCGGGTGAGATCCCCAGACGGGAAATCACCTGCTCTACCGTAACAAAACCCGCCTGTGCCAGCAGTTCCAGTAGAATCTGATGTCTTTGCGCTTCCGTCATGAGCTAATCCGATAAAAAATGATGAGTAAAGATGATATTTGAAATATCAGCAAATTACTAAAACTATATACGGGTGGGAAGGGGAAAGATGGGGAGGTTTCCCGGCGTCGCGATGCTCGGCCGGGAAGCCTGACTACAGGAACGATTTAAACGGCAGATCCGGCTCAATGGTAAAGCAGTCATCAAAACCGCGCGGGTAGTGGTATTCGAAGTTGTCTTTATCCAGCGGCCAGGTAAATTTGCCGCCCACCTGCCAGATAAAAGGTTTGAATCCGTACTTCAGGCGGTCTTTTTTCATCTCCCACAGCACGCGGATTTCCTGCGGATCGGCCTGGAAGTTTGACCAGATATCATGATGGAACGGAATCACCACCCTGGCATTCAGCGCTTCGCCCATCCGCAGGATATCGGCGCTGGTCATTTTGTCGGTAATGCCGCGTGGGTTCTCGCCGTAGGAGCCTAACGCGACGTCAATGTGATGCTCGTTGCCGTGCTTCGCGTAGTAGTTGGAGTAGTGGGAGTCACCGCTGTGGTACAGGCTGCCGCCCGGGGTTTTAAACAGATAGTTTACCGCGCGCGCGTCCATGCCGTCCGGCAGTACGCCAGCCGCTTTTTGATCTGCCGGTAAGGTAATCAGCGCGGTACGGTCAAAGGCATCGAGGGCATGAATTTCAATGTCTTTGACTTTGACGACGTCGCCCGGTTTTACCACGATGCAGCGTTCTTTCGGCACGCCCCAGCCCATCCACAGATCGACACAGGTTTGCGGGCCGATAAACGGTACGTCATCGGCGCAGTTCTGCATCACCGCGGCGGCGACGTTAACGTCGATATGATCGTTATGATCGTGCGTCGCCAGCACGGCATCGATCTGGCGAATGGCAAATGGGTCCAGGACAAAAGGGGTGGTGCGCAGGTTAGGCTGGAGCTTTTTCACCCCGGCCATGCGCTGCATCTGATGCCCCTGCTTCATCAACGGGTTGCCGTGACTCTGTTTGCCTGTCCCGCACCAGAAATCGACGCAGACGTTGGCGCCGCCTTCTGATTTAAGCCAGATTCCGGTACAGCCAAGCCACCACATTGCAAAAGTCCCCGGCGCGACCTGTTCCTGCTCAATCTCTTCGTTCAGCCAGCTTCCCCACTCCGGAAAGGTGCTCAGGATCCAGGATTCCCGTGAAATGGTTTCTACTTTGCTCATCGTGTTTTTCCTCTTGAAGACGTCATGAGTAATCACATGGTGATTTGTTGTGATTAATATTGTCACCGTTTTTTCACGATTGCAACGGGGCGTTTTGCGCATTTTTGCGGGTTATTGCCGGTTACATAGCCTTTCTTAGACGTTTTTATCGCAATGATTTTATGCAATTACATGATTTTATGCGTTTATTTATTTCCCTTCTTTTCTCCAGCGTAAACCCTTTTAGCCGTAAGCTTATTATTGCGGCGCGCATCACATTTAATCAAATCAAATCTTGTTGTGATTATTTTTGATTATTAGAGTGTGTGGCACCCGGCTGGACAGGGCGTTCAGTTCAGCCCCCTCATTTACTGGAGAGCGTTATGCAGATTCTCTACAACATCTTTACCGTCTTTTTTAACCAGGTGATGACTAACGCCCCGCTGTTGCTGGGTATCGTGACCTGTATCGGCTATATCCTGCTGCGTAAAAGCGTCAGCGTGATAATTAAAGGCACCATCAAAACCATTATCGGTTTTATGCTGCTGCAGTCGGGGTCCGGCATTCTGACCAGCACCTTTAAACCGGTGGTGGCGAAAATGTCTGAGGTTTACGGCATTAACGGCGCCATCTCTGATACCTATGCATCAATGATGGCGACCATTGAACGCATGGGTGACGCCTATAGCTGGGTGGGATACGCGGTGCTGTTAGCACTGGCGTTGAATATTTGCTACGTGCTGCTGCGGCGTATTACCGGCATTCGCACCATCATGCTCACCGGCCACATCATGTTCCAGCAGGCCGGGCTTATTGCGGTGTTCTTCTACATCTGCGGCTACTCCATGTGGACCACCATTATCTGCACCGCGGTGCTGGTGTCGCTGTATTGGGGCATCACCTCCAACATGATGTACAAGCCAACCCAGGAAGTGACCGACAACTGCGGCTTCTCGATTGGTCACCAGCAGCAGTTCGCCTCATGGATTGCCTACAAGGTGGCGCCGTATCTCGGTAAAAAAGAAGAGAGCGTGGAGGAGCTGAAGCTACCGGGCTGGCTGAATATTTTCCACGACAACATCGTCTCCACGGCGATTGTGATGACGGTGTTCTTCGGGGCGATACTGCTCTCTTTCGGCCTCGACGTGGTACAGGCGATGGCCGGTAAAACGCACTGGACTATCTACATCCTGCAAACCGGCTTCCAGTTCGCCGTCGCCATTTTCATCATTACCCAGGGCGTGCGCATGTTCGTCGCC
Organism: Kluyvera sp.; assembly: GCF_047971185.1. Lineage (GTDB taxonomy): Bacteria > Pseudomonadota > Gammaproteobacteria > Enterobacterales > Enterobacteriaceae > Kluyvera. The sequence continues at coordinate 4,713 of NZ_JBKDZH010000064.1, read as the reverse complement.
GAGCTGTCGGAGGCCTTCAACGGTATCTCTCAGCGCCTGATCCCCGGCGCGGTGCTGGCGATTGACTGCGCCGCCATTTATAGCTTCGCGCCGAACGCTGTGGTGTGGGGCTTTATGTGGGGCACCATCGGCCAGCTGATTGCGGTGGGTATCCTGGTGGCCTGCGGTTCTTCGATCCTGATTATTCCTGGCTTTATCCCGATGTTCTTCTCTAACGCCACCATCGGCGTCTTTGCTAACCACTTCGGCGGCTGGCGGGCGGCGCTCAAGATTTGCCTGGTGATGGGGATGATTGAAATCTTCGGCTGCGTCTGGGCGGTGAAGCTCACCGGCATGAGCGCCTGGATGGGGATGGCCGACTGGTCGATTCTGGCGCCGCCGATGATGCAGGGCTTTGCCTCCATCGGGCTGATTTTCATGGCCGTCATTATCGTGATTGCCCTGGCTTATATGTTCTTCGCCGGCCGCGCCTTACGCGCCGAGGAAGATGCGCAAAAACAAATGGCAGAAGCTTCTGCTCAATAAGGAGTTTGATTATGACCGTACGTATCCTGGCTGTATGTGGTTGTGGGCAGGGCAGCTCGATGATTATGAAAATGAAAGTCGACCAGTTCCTTAAGGAGCAGGGCGTGGATCACACGGTAAACAGCTGCGCCGTGGGCGAGTACAAAAGCGAGCTGAGCGGGGCCGACATCATTATCGCTTCTACCCACGTGGCGAGCGAAATCACCGTCTCCGGCAACAAATATGTGGTGGGCGTGCGCAATATGCTCTCGGCGGCGGACTTTGGCCCGAAGCTGATGGAAGTCATCAGCGCGCATTTCCCAAAAGACGTGAAGTAAGGATAACGACATGAAGCTACGTGATTCGTTAGCGGAAAACCAATCCATCCGCCTGCAGGCTGAAGCGGACACCTGGCAGGAGGCGGTCAAACTGGGCGTCGACCTGCTGGTGGCCGCCGACGTGGTTGAGCCGCGCTACTACCAGGCCATCCTCGATGGCGTTGAGCGCTTTGGCCCGTACTTTGTGATTGCGCCGGGCCTGGCGATGCCGCATGGCCGCCCGGAAGAAGGGGTGAAAAAGAGCGGCTTCGCGCTGGTGACCCTGAAAACGCCGCTGGTGTTCAACCACGAGGATAACGACCCGGTGGATATCCTCATCACCCTCGCGGCGGTCGATGCCCGTACCCACCAGGAGGACGGCATTATGCAGATCGTCAACCTGTTTGAAGATGACGCCAACTTTGATCGTTTACGCGCCTGCCGCAGCGAGCAGGACGTGCTGGATTTAATCGATAGCGCCAACGCGGCGGCTGTATAAAAAGGAATCTGAAAATGTCATTACCGATGTTGCAAGTGGCGCTGGATAACCAGACGCTGTCCCACGCCTATGAAACCACCCGCCTGATTGCGGAAGAGGTGGATATTATCGAAGTTGGCACCATTCTCTGCGTGGGCGAAGGCGTGCGCGCGGTGCGCGACCTGAAGGCGCTCTACCCGCACAAAATCGTGCTGGCGGACGCCAAAATTGCCGACGCGGGCAAAATCCTCTCCCGTATGTGCTTTGAAGCCAACGCCGACTGGGTCACCGTGATCTGCTGCGCCGATATCAACACCGCCAAAGGGGCGCTGGAAGTGGCGAAAGAGTTTAACGGCGACGTGCAGATTGAGCTGACCGGCTTCTGGACCTGGGAGCAGGCCAGCGAGTGGCGCGATGCGGGCATTCAGCAGGTGGTCTATCACCGCAGCCGCGATGCGCAGGCCGCGGGCGTGGCGTGGAGCGAGGCGGACATCACCGCCATCAAACGGCTGGCGGATATGGGCTTTAAGGTCACCGTCACCGGCGGGCTGGCGCTGGAGGATTTGCCGCTGTTCAAGGGGATTCCGATCCATGTCTTTATCGCTGGTCGCAGCATTCGCGATGCCGCATCGCCGGTAGAAGCCGCGCGGCAGTTTAAGCGCTCAATCGCCCAGCTTTGGGGTTAAGGAGCGGCTATGTTGTCGAAACAGACGCCGCTCGGCATCTATGAAAAAGCGCTCCCCGGGGGGGAGTGCTGGCTGGAACGTCTTCAGCTGGCGAAAACGCTGGGTTTTGATTTCGTCGAAATGTCGATTGATGAGACCGACGAACGTTTAGCGCGCCTTGACTGGACGCGCGAGCAGCGTCTGGCGCTAGTAAGCGCGATTGCGGAAACCGGCGTGCGCGTTCCGTCAATGTGCCTGAGCGCTCACCGCCGCTTTCCGCTCGGCAGCGAAGATGACGCGGTTCGCGACCAGGGGCTGGCGATCATGCGTAAAGCCATCCAGTTCGCCCAGGATATCGGCATCCGGGTGATTCAGCTGGCGGGCTATGACGTGTACTACCAGCAGGCCAACGACGAAACGCGCCGCCGCTTTCGCGATGGGCTAAAAGAGAGCGTTGAAATGGCCAGCCGCGCGCAGGTGACGCTGGCGATGGAGATCATGGACTACCCGCTGATGAACTCGATCAGCAAGGCGCTGGGCTACGCGCACTATCTCAATAACCCGTGGTTCCAGCTCTACCCGGATATCGGCAACCTGTCGGCCTGGGACAACGATGTGCAGATGGAACTGCGCGCCGGAATAGGGCATATCGTCGCCGTTCACGTCAAAGACACCAAACCCGGCGTCTTCAAGAACGTGCCGTTTGGCGAAGGCGTGGTCGACTTTGAACGCTGCTTCACCACGCTGCGGGAAAGCGGCTACTGCGGCCCGTATCTGATTGAGATGTGGAGCGAAACGGCAGACGACCCGGCGGCCGAGGTGGCGAAAGCGCGAGACTGGGTGAAAGCGCGGATGGCCCGCGCCGGGCTGGTGGAGGCGGCATAATGAAAACGCTAAAACAGCAGGTATTTGAAGCCAATATGGATTTGCCGCGCCACGGCCTGGTGACGTTTACCTGGGGTAACGTCAGCTCCATCGATCGCGAACGCGGCGTGATCGTGATTAAGCCGAGCGGCGTCGCCTACGACGCCATGAAGGCCGATGACATGGTGGTGGTGGATTTAGCGGGAAAGGTTGTCGAGGGCCAGTACCGCCCGTCGTCTGATACCGCCACCCATCTGGCGCTGTATCACCGCTACCCGTCGCTGGGCGGTATTGTTCATACCCACTCCACCCACGCTACGGCCTGGGCGCAGGCGGGGCTGGCGATTCCGGCGCTGGGCACCACCCATGCGGATTACTTCTTTGGCGATATCCCCTGTACGCGGGGGCTGAGCGAGGCCGAGGTTCAGGGCGAGTATGAGCTGAACACCGGTAAGGTGATCGTTGAAACGCTGGGCGACGTCGAACCGCTGCATACGCCGGGCATTGTGGTCTATCAGCACGGCCCGTTCGCCTGGGGAAAAGACGCGCACGATGCGGTGCATAACGCGGTGGTGATGGAGGAGGTGGCGAAAATGGCGTGGATTGCGCGGGAGATAAACCCGGCGCTCAGCCCCATTGACCCGTATCTGATGAATAAACACTTTCTGCGTAAACACGGCCCGAACGCTTACTACGGCCAGTGACGTGTAGCCCGGACGAGGCGTAGCCGACCCCGGGAACGCCCGGCGACGCTACGCTTGCCGGGCTACCGGTATAACCGAATTGTGCTCCGGGATCTGTACGCCTGCGGGATGTACTGGTCTGATTCCGGAGCCTTTTTTATGGCGGCAACCTAGCGGTACAGCGCCGCGCTGGCGTGGATTAAACCATCGCTGCCCGGCATATGCACCAGGATGGGCTGGTAATATTTAGCCCCCTGGGCGTCGCTCTCCTGACTGAGCGCCTGGTCGGCCTCTTGCTCAGTGGCGATATTATGGTTGATATAGATAACCCCCAGGCTGTGAACATCGTCCATGTTACGCGCCTGACGGCCATCGATCTTAATGGCGGCCTGTGCGCCGACGCTGACGAGCAGCGTAGCAAAAATGGCAATAATGATGTTTTTCATACTCAACTCCTGACTCACGGTCCTGACGGTTACTCGGCTCTCCTGTGGTGTTGGGGGGCTTCTGATTTAAGTGTAATCCCTCTTTGGCGGATGTATCGCGACCATTTCTGATGCTGTCGTTCAAAAAAATGCGTCGTCCGTACTGTTCAATTTTAAATCATCGACTTAGACCAGCTTCACGCTTTGTGCGAATTTTTTGCGCAATCAGCTTGAGTTTAGAGGGGGAGGCAAGTATTATGACGCGTCAATTTTTCAGCCGCCCTTTAACACGTTCCTTGCCTCCATGGGCCGCGGCTGACCCAGACAGGAGGCTGAATAATCCGTAAGGAGCAATTCGATGCGTCATTACGAAATCGTTTTTATGGTCCATCCTGACCAGAGCGAACAGGTTCCGGGTATGATCGAGCGTTACTCTGCTGCCATCACTGGTGCAGAAGGCAAGATCCACCGTCTGGAAGACTGGGGCCGCCGTCAGCTGGCTTACCCGATCAACAAACTGCACAAAGCTCACTACGTTCTGCTGAACGTTGAAGCGCCGCAGGAAGTGATCGATGAGCTGGAAACTACCTTCCGCTTCAACGATGCCGTTATCCGCAGCATGGTTATGCGTACTAAACACGCTGTTACTGAAGCATCTCCGATGGTTAAAGCGAAAGACGAGCGTCGTGAACGTCGCGATGATTTCGCTAACGAAACCGCAGATGATGCTGAAGCTGGGGATTCTGAAGAGTAATTTCTGATGACCAACCGTCTGGT
>NZ_JBKDZH010000063.1:0-4923 GCF_047971185.1 Kluyvera sp. | reverse complement strand
TTGCGCACCACTTTGCGGTAGTCATCGACAAAACCGATAATGCCGTAGCCGATCAGTACCGTCAGCACGCACCAGACGTACGGGTTAGAAGGATAAGCCCACAGCAGCACGGAAACGGTAATGGCGGTGAGGATCATGATCCCACCCATCGTTGGGGTACCGCGTTTGCTGAAGTGCGACTCCGGACCGTCGTTACGCACGACCTGGCCGAACGACATTTTTTGCAGGCGGGCGATCATGCGCGGGCCCATCCACAGCGAGATGAACAGCGCGGTCAGCAGGCTGACAATGGCGCGAAACGTCAGATAGGAAAAGACGTTAAAGCCGGAATAATATTTGACCAGATGTTCGGCCAGCCACACTAACATGTCCCGTTCTCCTGTAAAGCGCGTACGACCTGTTCCATGGCGGCACTGCGTGATCCTTTCACCAGAATGGTGATCGTTTTATGTTCATTAATGAGCGATTTCAGACGGGCAATCGCCGCGTCTTTCCCGGAGAAGTGCTCCCCTGCCCCGCTCGCCGTGCTGATGGCCTGGCTTAATGTGCCAACGCTCAGCACCCGATCGATGCCTGCCACTTTCGCCGCTTCACCGACCTGGATATGACAGGCTTCGCTCTCATCGCCCAGCTCAGCCATGTCGCCCACGACCAGCACGCGGTAGCCCGGCATTTCAGACAGCACCTGCACCGCGGCGGTCATCGAACCGACGTTGGCGTTGTAGGAGTCGTCCAGCAGCAGCTGACTAGCCGTCAGGTGGATCGGGAACAGACGCCCCGGCACCGCTTTCAGCTGCGCCAGCCCGGCTTTCACCGCGTTCAGGTCAGCGCCCACCGCCGTTGCCAGCGCGGTTGCTGCCAGCGCATTGGCGATGTTGTGGCGGCCCGGCAGCGGCAGCAGCACGTCCACGCTGCCCTTCGGCGTATTGAGCGTGAACGCAGTTCCCTGCGAGGTAATGCGTACGTCGGCGGCGCTAAAGTCGCTGCCCGCCGCACTCGGCGAGAAGCGCCATACGGTGCGATCGCCAATCACATGCTGCCAGTTGGCCCAGTCGTTGTTATCGGCGTTCAGAATCGCGATGCCGTTCTCCGGCAGCCCGGTAAAGATTTCGCCTTTGGCTTTCGCGACGCCCGCCAGGGAGCCGAAGCCCTCGAGGTGCGCTGCCGCCAGATTGTTCACCAGCGCCGCTTCCGGACGCGTCAGGCTGACGGTCCAGGCAATTTCGCCCTGATGGTTGGCGCCCAGCTCAATCACCGCATACTGATGCTCCGCCGTGAGGCGCAGTAATGTCATCGGCACGCCGATGTCATTATTTAGGTTGCCCGCGGTATAAAGCGTGTTGCCGCACTGGCTGAGGATGGCGGCGGTCATTTCTTTGACCGAGGTTTTACCGGAAGAACCGGTTAGCGCCACCACGCGCGCCGGCACCTGCTGGCGCACCCAGGCCGCCAGTTCGCCAAAGGCAAGGCGAGTATCGCTCACCACCAGCTGCGGCAGGTCGATGTCCAGCCTGCGGCTGACCAGCAGCGCGCCCGCGCCGCCGTCTTTGGCGGTTTGCGCAAAATCGTGCGCGTCAAAACGTTCGCCCTTCAGCGCCACAAACAGGCAGCCGGGGGTTAATTTACGCGTGTCGGTGGTGACGTCGCTAATCTGACGATCGACGCCGTGCAGTTCGGCGCGCAGGATGTCGGCCAGTTGGCTTAAGCTGACGCTAATCATGCCACCACTCCCAGCAGACGCGCTGCGGTTACACGGTCGGAATAGTCGAGGCGACGGTTGCCGACGATTTGATAATCTTCATGGCCTTTACCGGCCAGCAGCACCACGTCGTTCTCTTTGGCCAGCATGATGGCGTTGGTCACCGCTTCCGCGCGGCCTTCCATCACTTTCGCATGCCCGGCATCGACCATCCCGGCCAGAATATCGTTGATAATCGCGCGCGGCTCTTCGGTGCGCGGGTTATCGTCGGTCACAACCGCAACGTCGGCGAACTCTTCAGCAATCGCGCCCATCAGCGGACGTTTGCCTTTATCGCGATCGCCACCGCAGCCAAAGACGCACCACAGCTTACCGGCGCAGTGCAGGCGTGCGGCCTGTAAGGCTTTTTCCAGCGCATCCGGGGTGTGGGCGTAATCGACCACTACCGTCGGTTTGCCCGGCGCGCTGAACACTTCCATCCGCCCGCAAACCGGCTGTAGCCGCGCGGCGGTTTTCAGCAGGTCGCTCAGCGAGTAATCCAGCGCTAACAGCGTCGCCAGCGCCAGCAGCAGGTTGCTGACGTTAAAGGCGCCCATCAGGCGGCTTTCAATTTCGCCCTCGCCCCAGCTGGAATCGAAGCGAATGGTCGCCCCGCTGTCGTGGTAGTTCACGGCGGTGGCTTTCAGCCAGCGGCCATGGCAGTTCGGGTTGATGTGGTCTTCCATCGATACCGCCACCGCATCCGGCAGGCGGCTGAGCCAGCGACGGCCCACTTCGTCGTCGGCGTTGACAATCGCCTGACCGCAGTGGTGCGTGGAGTACAGCAGCCATTTCGCCGCTTCGTAGTGCTCCATATCGCCATGATAATCAAGGTGATCGCGGCTAAGGTTGGTGAACACGGAGGCGGCAAACTTGAGCGCCGCGACGCGGTGCTGGACCAGACCATGGGACGAGACTTCCATCGCCGCCATCGTCGCGCCGTCAGCCACCAGGCCAGAGAGGACATGCTGTACATCAACCGCCGAACCGGTGGTGTTCTCGGTCGGGATCACTTTGCCCAGCAGGCCGTTGCCGACCGTGCCCATGACCGCGCTGGTTTCACCCAGCAGCTGGCACCACTGCGCAATCAGCTGCGTGGTGGTGGTTTTGCCGTTGGTGCCGGTGACGCCAACGAGGCGCAGGCTATCCGACGGTTCATCATAGAAACGCCCGGCCAGCGCCGATAAGCGTTCGTTTAACTGGCTGAGGTAAATAACCGGCACGCCGTGCATTTCACGGATTTCACCGTCGGTCGCTTCATCTTTTGCCTCGGCGACAATGGCAGCAACACCCTGTGCAATTGCCTGCGGGATATAACGACGCCCGTCCGCCTGATGACCCACTACCGCTACGAACAGATCGCCCGATGCAGCCACACGGCTGTCGAGCGTCATCTCTCGCAGTACTCGCTCCGGTGCATTCGGCACCCACGGAGCGAGAAGGTCGCGCAAATTACGATCTGCCACCTGATCCCTCGCCTTGATTTGTCACAAATTCACTCTTATCGCTCGTTGCCAGCGCGTCCGGCTCAATGTTCATCGTGCGCAGTACGCCGCCCATGATGGCACCGAACACCGGCGCGGAAACGGCGCCACCGTAGTATTTACCTGCCTGCGGGTCGTTGATGACCACCACCAGCGCAAAGCGCGGCTGGCTGGCTGGCGCGACGCCCGCGGTGTAAGCAATGTATTTGTTGATATAGCGCCCGTCCGGGCCGACCTTTTTCGCCGTACCGGTTTTAATGGCGATACGGTAGCCTTTAATCGCTGCCTTCACGCCGCCGCCGCCGGGCAGCGCCACGCTTTCCATCATATGAACGACGGTGCGGACGATAGACTCCGGGAAGACGCGCTCGCCGGGAACCGGCGGGTCAACTTTGGTTATCGACAGCGGACGGTAGATGCCGTAGCTGCCAATCGTTGCGTAGACTCGCGCTAACTGTAACGGGGTTACCATTAGCCCGTAGCCGAAAGAGAAGGTGGCCCTCTCTATGTCAGACCACCGTTGTTTTTGAGGATATAAGCCACTGCGTTCTCCGACCAACCCCAAATTGGTCGCTTTTCCCAGCCCAAAACGTGAGTAAGTATCTACTAACGCTGAGGACGGCATCGCTAACGCCAGCTTGGAAACACCGACGTTACTCGACTTCTGTAGTACCCCGGTCAGGGTCAATTCACTGTAGCGCGCCACGTCTTTAATCTCGTGGCCGTTAATTCGGTAGGGAATGGTATTCAGCACGGTATTTTCGTTGACAATCCCGCGCTGCAACGCGGTCATCACCACCATCGGCTTGACCGTAGAACCCGGTTCAAACACGTCGGTAATGGCGCGGTTACGCATGATGTCTTTGGCCGTACCGGAGAAATTGTTCGGGTTATATGACGGGCTGTTGGCCATCGCCAGCACTTCACCGGTGCTGACATCCACCAGCACCGCGCTTCCCGATTCCGCTTTGTTAAACGCCACGGCATTGTTCAGTTCGCGGTAGACCAGTGCCTGCAGGCGCTCATCAATGCTTAACGCCAGGTTGTGTGCAGCCTGGCTGTCGGTTGAAGAGATATCTTCAATGACGCGGCCATAGCGATCTTTACGCACGATGCGCTCGCCAGGCTGGCCGGTAAGCCATTTGTCAAAGCTCTTCTCAACGCCTTCAATCCCCTGGCTATCCACGTTAGTGAAGCCAATGAGGTGAGCAGTAACTTCCCCTGACGGGTAGTAACGGCGCGACTCTTCGCGCATATGGATGCCCGGCAGCTTGAGCTTCTTGATGTAATCCGCCATGTCCGGATTGACCTGGCGCGCCAGGTAGATAAAGCGCATCCGCGGATTGGTATTGATACGTGATGCCAGCTGATCCAGCGGCATGTTTAACGCATCAGCCAACGCTTTCCAACGATTATCAATGCTGACACCACCCGCTTCATGCAGCTCTTTCGGGTCAGCCCAGATGGCCTTCACCGGCACGCTCACCGCCAGCGGACGACCGGAGCGGTCAGTAATCAAGCCACGCGCGGTAGAGACCTCCTGCACGCGCAGAGAACGCATGTCGCCCTGACGAACCAGCATGTCCGGGCTGATCACCTGTAGCCAGGCCACACGACCCAGCAGGAAAGTCAGAGCCAGCAGAATACAGCCGCACAGCAACGCAAAACGCCAACTGATAAAGTTGGCCTGTTCTTCCTGAC
>NZ_JBKDZH010000062.1:0-2260 GCF_047971185.1 Kluyvera sp. | reverse complement strand
CCGAGGTTCGAGTGTATTGTGGAATTTTTTCACATCTCATCTTTCGTCAACTGCATCATGCCACCCAAATGCCCTTCATCATCACAATCATCCAGTGAGCCTCTCAAGAAAAGGGTACACTGAACCCTGACAGGAATACAACAGAGCACAGCATAAGCTAGCCAGAGATATAAAAACTGTAAGGGCAGACAACTTCTGCAATATGACTGAGGAACACAAACATGAAGCTATGGAAGCACTTGAAATCAACAGGATACAGAGACAAGCCAAAAGAAAATCCTGCAATGGTACTTAATAGTGATGGGAAAACATGTCACCATGAAGTAAAGGTAGCCAACTATTTCAATTCATTCTTCACAACGACTGCAGACACACTAGCTTGAACTCTTCCACTGTCACCAAACAAGTACACCACAGATACATCAACATTCCAAAATTACTATAAAAACAAAGGCATTCTCCCAAATAGATTCACACTGACGACAGTTTCTCCTGACTTTACAATGCATGAATTAATGTAACTGAAAACTAACAAGAGTACAGGCCCAGACAAATTACCTGCCAGGTTCCTCAGTGATGAAGCTAAGGTTATAGCTGAACCCTTAACCCACACAGTAAACATGTCAATTAAGACAGACACGGTACCAAACCAAGTAAAGGAAGCAATTGTTACACTGATACACAAGAAAGAGAAACTAAATGTCAGTAATTACAGATATGTTAGTATATTATGCATTGTACCCAAAATACTTGAAAGGGCAATTTACATTCCGGATGAACAATACCTAAAAGAAAACAGCATTCCATATAAGTTCCAGTCAGGGTTAAGAGGTATGTACTCCACAGAAACATGTCGGATTCACCTCACGGACCATATCCGAATTCAGATGGCAAAAGGTAGCTAAACAGGAATGGTCTGTCTAGAGTTACAGAAGGCATTTGATACTGTTGACCACACTATACTATGTAACAAAGTGGAAGCGATGGGCACTTGGTCCACTACTTGGTTTAGATCTTATCTTAGTGACAGAACTCAGAAACTCAAAATAGGAGACAGTCTTAGAATCCTTGCCTCTTGCATGTGGAGTGCCGGAGGGAAGCATCCTGGGTCCATTACTAAATTTATGTTATGTGAATGACATGCCAATCAGTGTTAAATGCAAACTATTGTTATATGCAGACGACAGTGTACTACTTGTGTCAGATAATGACCCTAGAACTGTATCAGATACCCTCTCTAAAGAGCTAGAATCACGCAATGTGTGGCTGGTAGACAACAGACTCTCGCTCCACCGAGGAAAGATTGAGGCCATGCTTTGCAGTACAAAGCAGAAAATGAGGAGTACAGAAGGGTCTGGAGTAAAATGCAAGGACACTTCAATAGAATTTGTTTCAAAAGTGAAATACTTAGGGATAAATTTTGATGAAACACTATCCAGAGAAGGAATACTGGAAACAGTTGCTAAGAAATGTACTGGTTGGATAAAACTTTGGTACAGACAGGCAAGATGCTTCCCAACAGCAGTAAAAAAGATCCTGTGCCAAGCGCTTGTTCACTGTCATCTGCATTATATGCTATATCATCATAATGTGCTGCAATGACACAGAAAGCCAAACAAAAATTATATATGGTTCAGAACAAAATGGTTAGATTTATACTGGACTTTGTACCTGGGACACACTTAGCTGTCAACCACATGAAAGAGCTCAATAATCAATGGTGCCAGGCAGCGCCAAGCAGCTGAGGCTTAACACACACGGAGAACGGTGAACGGTCCACACGTGTTGTTCCCTCTCCAGCGAAATAAGGAAATTCTACAAGTCCGCGCAGCCTAGTGGGCGACAGATAGGTGGGAGCTATGCCATAAGTGCTGTCCCGTCTCATAATTGTGATCAGTCAGGTTAATATCCATGAGTTAAGAGTGAAAATGAACACCCGTAGGAAAGTCAAAGACCAAGATGACGCCGCGGCAGCAGTGTTTACAAGTAGTGGTGAGGGTGCGTTTTCTGGGTTTCACTCTCAGGACGAAAAAGGTGGCGAAATAATGCTGCAGAGAAGAGTGTATATGCTGGAGGAGGTGATAGCAGGACTGCTGGCTAGGCTGCATGACGTTGTAGGTAAGCGGGAGACCTTGCAGAGGGAAAATAATGAACTGAAAATCCTGTGTGAGGGGCTGGAAGCGAAGCTGCGTGATAGTGTTGAAAAGGTGGAACTTAACGTCGAAAGTGTAAAGTAACTGAACGAGGAACAGAAGGAATG
>NZ_JBKDZH010000061.1:0-2515 GCF_047971185.1 Kluyvera sp. | reverse complement strand
TGGATATTACATTTACAATAATACTAACGGTCATGATGATACAACTACAACTTCCACTACTGTTGCTACTACAATTACCAGTGTTGCTAAATATAATATTATCAATAATAATAATCATAATATGAATTAGAAGCAGAAGAAAAAGGAGGAGGAAAAATATGAACACATGCACACACACAAAAAAAAGACCAACGTTAATTGTCTGCTCTTATGTTACAGGCAGTGACAGAGAAATGGCAGAAGACGTACAGCATTTGGGGCCAGAGTGCAGAAAAGCATACTCCAGCTAAACAAAACTGGTGGTTATACACATCATCCACTACTTTAAGCGCAAGAAAACCTCATTAAATGAAACAGAGCTGGCACTTCAGACTGCAGAGGTCACAGGGTTACTAGTGAACTCTGTGCAACGATTCAAAAAAGTGGTAAAAGGTAGAATTTATTCACCTCCCTCCAAGAGGAAAGGAACTCACCCATTGCTGGACTTCGAGGAAGCGTGCATAATAAGGTTATTTTTATCTTTGTACCAAAGAAGTGAAACCCCCTGGATTGATAAAACTCTTGAAAAGGTGACGCAGGCCCCTGTAATTTTTCCACTTGGAAGAACGTACCTGTATAAAGTAGTGAAGGAAAGCGGTTTTCGGTTCAAGAGGCCGAAAGTTGTTGTTCCGTGCAAGTACTTGAGGAACAACATTCGCTGATAACAAACTCTGATTACCCACGCATGGAAATAAAACTAGATAAAGCATGAATATTCTGGGACTGAGATCGCTGTGAAGTGCTGGGGGTGCGTACCTAGCTTCTTTACTGTGGACGCGGGAGAGAGGCAGGGTTGCGTCCTTGCCTCTTCACTCTTCAACGCTTTTATGTACTGAGCATTAGGCAAAGCTGTGGACCAGAATTATTGGGAGCATCTATTAGCAAGTTTCTGGTGATGGCTTTCGAGGCACTGCACGAAGAGGCGAACATTAAAATATCCTCGGCCATGAACAGGCTGACATTGTGGCTACGTCGGCTGTAGAGCTCCACGGAGCGTGGAACCTTCCTGGAGATCTGCAGCCATGTCTTTCCCTGGGAAAGCCGTCAGTTAATCTTCTGTGGCAAATTCATTGGACCCTACAACTCCCTACTGTCCAAGCCCACCCTAGGCCAGTGGGTCACTTCTAGTCGTCTATCGCGACGGGAGGAAGTGGACCTCGCACGTCTCAGGGTGGATTCCACCCTCCGCACCCACCTCAGACCGTATATCAACAGCACCTTCCCACCAAAATGTACCCCTTGTAATAGAACGCTTTCTATCGGTCACATCCTCTTGCACTGTGGAGAGTACGAAGAGGCGCGTCAGCCTCACGTAGATTACTGCGAGAGGATGGGCGTGCCCTTTGCTCTCTCCTTTCTGCTTGGGGACGGTCATCCGGATGTGATCGACAGGCTGAAGACTTCCCTGAAGGAAACCAACTTGATCAGCGAGGTGTGATTTACTTATGTATTATATGACGTATGTAGGGATTTCTTAGATTATGCTTGAGTATGAAGCGAATGAATGTTTGAATGCAAGATGTATATTTCTATGTACTAAACATTACTGTAAAACTCCATATTAAGTATATGTATATACCCCTCGTCTTTGGACGAGGTCAGAGAGGCTCTGGCTAGGTTGAGGGGTGGAAAGGCGGTTGGTGTTTAAAACATTAGTGCGGAGCTGCTCAAAGCTGGAGGTGAGGCCAAGAACCGTGGGTTACCTACAGTCTTGACTGCTGTATGGCAGTCTGGTACCATTCCTCCTGACTGGAAGAGGGAGTTGGTCGTCCCTATCTGGAAATTGAAAGGGAACTGTCAGGATTTCAACAACTACTGCGGTTTTCCACTGCTCAGAGTGCCAGGCAAGGTGCTTGCCCATCTATTGTTCATGCGGATCCGCAGTCAACTGCAGAAGTTGCAGAGACCTGAGCAGTCAGGGTTCACACCTGGTAAGTCAACAACTGACCGCATCCTAGCGCTTCGCGTACTGGTGGAGCGCCGACGTGAGTTTCGGCAGGGGATGCTTGCAGCCTATGTCGATCTCAAGAAGGCGTTTGATTCAGTGCATCGTGAGGCACTCTGGGATCTCCTGCGACTCCGTGGGATTCCTGCAAGGATTGTTGGTCTGCTGACGGGCCTGTACTCAGGGACTGAGAGTGCAGTGAAGTGTGGGGGGGGCGTGTCCAGCTTCTTTCCTGTGAATACGGGAGTGAGGCAGGGTTGTGTCCTTGCCCCATCACTTTTCAACACTTGTATGGACTGGGTATTGGGCAGAGCTGTGGACCAGAGTCATTGTGGAGCGTCTGTCGGCAATACCAGAGTCACTGACCTTGTTTTTGCCGATGATGCTGTAATCCTCGCTGAGTCGCTGGAGGTTCTGGTGATGGCTCTAGAAGCACTGCATAAGGAAGTGAAGCCACTGGGACTCCAGGTCTCCTGGGCCAAGACCAAGGTACAGGTGTTTCGAGGCTTAGTGGATGAAACAGTACAGTCT
>NZ_JBKDZH010000060.1:0-28373 GCF_047971185.1 Kluyvera sp. | reverse complement strand
TGACAGGAGTATGTAATGTCCAAGCAACAGATCGGCGTCGTCGGTATGGCAGTGATGGGGCGCAACCTGGCGCTCAACATCGAAAGCCGTGGTTATACCGTCTCCATCTTCAACCGCTCCCGCGAGAAAACTGAAGAAGTTGTTGCCGAGAACCCGGGTAAGAAACTGGTTCCTTATTACACGGTGAAAGAGTTCGTCGAGTCTCTTGAAACCCCACGTCGTATCCTGTTAATGGTTAAAGCAGGGGCGGGAACTGATGCTGCTATTGATTCCCTGAAACCGTATCTGGATAAAGGCGACATCATCATTGATGGCGGTAATACCTTCTTCCAGGATACCATTCGTCGTAACCGCGAATTGTCTGCTGAAGGTTTTAACTTCATCGGTACTGGCGTATCCGGCGGTGAAGAGGGTGCTCTGAAAGGCCCTTCCATCATGCCTGGTGGTCAGAAAGAAGCCTATGAACTGGTTGCGCCGATCCTGACCAAAATCGCAGCCGTTGCGGAAGATGGCGAGCCGTGCGTGACCTATATTGGCGCTGACGGCGCAGGCCATTACGTGAAGATGGTTCATAACGGCATCGAATATGGCGATATGCAGCTGATTGCTGAAGCCTATTCTCTGCTGAAAGGCGGCCTGAACCTGTCTAACGAAGAGCTGGCAACCACCTTTACCGAGTGGAACGAAGGCGAGCTGAGCAGCTACCTGATCGACATCACCAAAGATATCTTCACCAAAAAAGATGAAGACGGTAAATACCTGGTTGACGTGATTCTGGACGAAGCGGCAAACAAGGGTACCGGTAAATGGACCAGTCAGAGCTCCCTGGACCTGGGCGAGCCGCTGTCGCTGATCACCGAGTCCGTGTTTGCGCGCTATATCTCCTCCCTGAAAGACCAGCGCGTGGCGGCATCTAAAGTGCTGTCCGGTCCGCAGGCTAAACTGGCTGGCGATAAAGCCGAGTTCGTTGAGAAAGTCCGTCGTGCGCTGTACCTGGGCAAAATCGTCTCCTACGCGCAGGGCTTCTCTCAGCTGCGTGCAGCGTCTGACGAGTACAACTGGGATCTGAACTACGGCGAAATCGCGAAGATCTTCCGCGCGGGCTGCATCATTCGTGCGCAGTTCCTGCAGAAAATCACCGACGCCTATGCTGAAAATGCAGGCATCGCTAACCTGCTGCTGGCACCGTACTTCAAAAACATCGCTGACGAATACCAGCAGGCGCTGCGTGACGTCGTGGCTTACGCGGTACAGAACGGTATTCCGGTACCGACCTTCTCTGCTGCAGTAGCCTATTACGACAGCTACCGCGCAGCGGTACTGCCGGCGAACCTGATTCAGGCTCAGCGTGACTACTTCGGTGCGCACACCTATAAACGCACTGATAAAGAAGGTGTGTTCCACACCGAATGGCTGGATTAATCTGAAATAGCCAGCGGCTAAAGCCAGGCCCGGAGCGCTCCTCCGGGCTTTTTTATTGTCTGAAAACAGCATTCAGTCAGGTCTGATAGGCGGCACCATGGTAATTCGCGATATACTGGCCCTACGCCGATCCGATACGACAACGTTGGGTCTCACGGTGGTGATGCATTCACCCTCAAATGTTTAACCGGAAGAAGTTACAGAGCGAATGAAGATAACTATCTCAGGAACAGGTTACGTAGGCCTGTCGAACGGCATTCTGATCGCCCAGCACCACGAAGTGGTGGCCCTCGATATCATTCAGGCCAAGGTCGACATGCTGAATCAGAAACAATCGCCGATCGTAGATAAAGAGATCGAAGAGTATCTGGCGACCAAACCGCTGAATTTCCGTGCGACAACCGATAAGCATGATGCTTACCGTGATGCAGACTACGTGATTATCGCCACGCCAACCGATTACGACCCAAAAACCAACTATTTCAACACCTCCAGCGTCGAGTCGGTTATCCGCGATGTGGTTGAGATTAACCCGAATGCGGTGATGGTAATCAAATCTACCATTCCGGTGGGTTTTACCCAGTCGATTAAAGAGAAGTTGGGTATCGATAATATTTTCTTCTCGCCGGAGTTCCTGCGTGAAGGCCGTGCGCTGTACGACAACCTGTATCCCTCGCGTATCGTGATTGGTGAGCGTTCCAAACGCGCCGAGCGCTTTGCCGCGCTTCTGCAGGAAGGGGCGGTGAAGAAAGATATTCCGACGCTGTTTACCGATGCTACTGAAGCTGAAGCCATCAAGCTTTTTGCCAACACCTATCTGGCGCTGCGTGTGGCCTACTTTAACGAGCTGGACAGCTACGCCGAAAGCCTGGGGCTGAACTCACGACAGATTATTGAAGGGGTGTGCCTGGATCCGCGCATCGGCAACCACTACAACAATCCATCATTTGGCTACGGCGGCTACTGTCTGCCGAAAGACACCAAGCAGCTGCTGGCCAACTATGAATCGGTGCCAAATAACATTATCGGTGCGATCGTTGACGCTAACCGTACGCGTAAAGATTTTATTGCTGACTCTATCCTCGCGCGTAAGCCGAAGGTGGTGGGCGTATACCGTCTGATCATGAAGTCTGGTTCGGATAACTTCCGCGCGTCCTCCATACAGGGGATTATGAAGCGTATCAAGGCCAAGGGGATTCCAGTCATTATTTATGAACCGGTGATGCAGGAAGATGAGTTCTTTAACTCCCGCGTGGTGCGCGATCTTGATGCTTTTAAGCAGGAGGCGGACGTGATTATTTCTAACCGTATGGCGCCCGAGCTGGCGGACGTGGAAGAGAAAGTGTATACCCGCGATCTGTTCGGTAATGATTGAACATTGACCACGGTCAGCCACAATAAAGAAGCCCTCATGACGAGGGCTTCATATTTTCAAACCTTGTAAAACTCGCGATACCATTCGACGAAGTTTTTCACCCCGTCTTTCACCGACGTCTGCGGTCTGAACCCCACTAGATCATACAGCGGCTGCGTCTCAGCGCTGGTTTCCAGCACGTCGCCGGCCTGCATCGGCATCATATTTTTCTTCGCTTCAACCCCCAGCGCTTCTTCCAGCGCCGTGATGTAGTCCATCAATTCCACCGGCGAGCTGTTGCCAATGTTATAGACGCGATACGGTGCCGAGCTCGTTGCCGGAGAGCCGCTTTCGACGGTCCACTCGCTGTTGGCTTCGGGAATCACATCCTGCAGACGAATAATCGCTTCGGCGATATCGTCAATATAGGTGAAGTCACGCTTCATCTTGCCGTAGTTGTAAACGTCGATGCTTTTCCCTTCCAGCATGGCTTTGGTGAATTTGAACAAGGCCATATCCGGGCGGCCCCACGGGCCATACACGGTAAAGAAACGCAGCCCGGTGGTCGGCAAACCGTAGAGATGGGAGTAGGTGTGCGACATCAGCTCGTTGGCTTTTTTGGTGGCGGCATACAGCGACACCGGGTGGTCAACGCTATCGTCGGTAGAGAAAGGCAACTTGCGGTTCAGGCCGTACACCGAGCTGGAAGATGCGTAAAGCAGGTGCTGTACTTTATGATGGCGGCAACCTTCAAGAATGTTGAGGTGGCCCATCAGGTTCGATTCTGCATAGGCATGCGGGTTGTCAATGGAGTAACGTACCCCGGCTTGTGCGGCCAGATGGATGACGCGCTCGAATTTTTCATCGGCAAACAGCGCTTCCATCGCGCTGCGGTCGGCGAGATCAATCTTATGAAAGTGGAACTGCGGTGATTGCAGACGCTGCAAGCGCGCGTGCTTCAGACTGACGTCGTAGTAGTCGTTTAAATTATCAATACCGACCACCTGATGTCCGGCTTTCAGCAGACGTTCGCTGACATGAAAGCCAATAAAACCGGCTGCACCCGTAACAAGATATTTCATAAAAATCCTCTATAACACACGTCCGGTAAGGCTTCACTGCCATTATCGTAACGGAAAGAAGAATCATACCTGCCGTAAAAGAAAAAAGATAATCGTAATCCACAATAAGTCTGGCCGCTTTTGGCGATAAAACTGCGGAAAATCAGGGGAGAATTCTGGTAGCAATTATCAGGTCGTCGAGTAGAATATCTGACCTTATATATAATTATTTGATGTTAAGGTTTGTATGACACAAGCGAGCAATAGCGGGGCGGGTGAGCGCCGTTCCGATCCTGAGCAGATTGATCTGATTGATTTAGTCATGCAGCTCTGGCGGGGCAAAATGACCATTATCGCCAGCGTTGTTATCATCTTGATTCTGGCTATCGTTTATCTGTTCGTCGCCAAAGAAAAATGGACTTCGACGGCGATACTGGCGGAGCCGGATGCCGCGCAGGTTGCGACCTACACCAACGCATTGAAGGTGCTGAATCCCGTTTTACCCGGCACTAACAGTACGGGAATAAACGTACTCGATGTGCAAAATAGCGTTGGTGGGCGGTTCGGCGGCGCCTTATCCGCGCTGTCTAATGTGCTGGATAACCAGGAAGAACCGGAGAAGCTAGCCGTTGAGCCGGTTATTAAAGGGCGTGATTTCCCTATCCAGGTAACCTACGTGGCACCCAGTGCCCAGGAAGCGCAGCAGAAGCTGACCGCGTACCTGCAGCAGGTCGACCGTCACATCGCGGACACACTGCATACCAACCTAAGTGATAATATTAAGCTGCAGGTGACGGCGCTGGAATCTTCCCTGAAAACCCAGGAAACGGTCGCTGAAGAGCAGCGAGACGCGCGTCTGAGCCAAATTAAAGAGGCGCTGAAGTACGCCGAAGAAGCCAAAATCACCAAGCCTCAGGTGCAACAGACTCAGTATGTCACCCAGGACACCATGTTCCTGCTGGGCAGCGATGGCCTGAAAGCCATGATTGAAAACGAGTCCACCCGTCCGCTGGTGTTCTCCGACAGCTACTACCAGACCAAAAATAACTTGCTCGATATTAAGCATCTCAATATCGATGCCAAAACGATCCAGACCTTCCGCTACGTAATGAAGCCAGATCTGCCAGTTCGCCGCGATAGCCCGAAACGCGCTATTGTGCTGGTTCTTGCCGTATTGCTGGGCGGGATGATCGGTGCCGGTATCGTGCTGGGGCGTAATGCGCTGCGAGAGTATCGTAGCCGTAGCTAATGTTTGACCAACAATAAAAATGGGCCCAGCGCAGTCTGCATTGGGCCCATTTTTTTACTGATGACGCTCGCGCAAATTCTCAATCACCGTCGTTAAATCCAGCTCCTGATCCTGCAACAGCACCAGCAGGTGATACATCAAATCAGACGCCTCGTTCTTCAGCTCAAACTTATCGTGCACGGTGGCGGCCAGCGCGGTTTCCACGCCTTCCTCACCCACTTTCTGCGCGATACGCTTAGTGCCGCTGGCATACAGCTTAGCGGTGTACGAGCTTGCAGGGTCGGCGGTTTTTCGCTCGGCCAGCAGTTGCTCCAGCTGATACAGGAACAGCCACTGGTGGCTGGTGTCGCCGAAGCAGCTTGAGGTGCCTTTGTGGCAGGTCGGGCCAATGGGGTTGACCAGCACCAGCAGGGTGTCGTTGTCGCAGTCTGGCGCAATGCTCACCACGTTGAGGAAATTGCCGGAGGTTTCACCTTTGGTCCACAGGCGTTGCTTGGTGCGCGAGAAAAAGGTCACTTTGCCCGTTTCCTGCGTTTTCGCCAGCGCTTCCTGGTTCATATAGCCCAGCATCAGCACTTCGCCGGATACCGCGTGTTGGATAATGGCGGGCATCAGTCCGTCGGTTTTTTGCCAGTCCAGTTGTTCAGTTAACATACCCGAATCTCCACGCCCTGTGCTGCCAGGTACGCTTTTAGTTCACCAATATTAATAATCTGCTTGTGGAATACCGAGGCCGCCAGCGCGCCGTCGACGTCGGCGTCACGGAAGGCTTCGAGGAAGTGTTCCATGGTGCCCGCGCCGCCCGAGGCGATCAGCGGTACGCGGCAAACCTCGCGCACTTTTTTCAACTGCTCCAGGTCGTAGCCGTTACGCACGCCGTCCTGGTTCATCATGTTCAGCACGATCTCGCCCGCGCCGCGCTTCTGCACTTCCTGTACCCAGTCCAGCGTCTCCCATTGCGTCACGCGGGTACGGCTCTCATCGCCGGTGTACTGATTGACGTGATATTTTCCGCTGTCGGCGTCATACCAGGTATCAATGCCGACGACGATGCACTGCACGCCAAAGCGGTCCGCCAGGCGGGTAATCAGCTCCGGGTCGGCCAGCGCCGGGGAGTTGATGGAAATTTTATCCGCGCCGAAGGAGAGAATGCGCGCCGCATCGTCGATGGACTTAATGCCGCCGGCGACGCAGAACGGAATGTCAATCACTTCCGCCACGCGTGATACCCAGCTTTTATCGACCACGCGGCCATCGCTGGAGGCGGTGATATCGTAGAACACCAGCTCATCCGCGCCTTCATCGGCGTAGCGTTTGGCCAGCGGGACGATGTCGCCGATGATCTCGTGATTGCGGAACTGCACGCCCTTAACAACCTGACCATCCCGCACATCAAGACAAGGAATTATCCGTTTTGCCAGCATTGGATGGCCTCCGTTACGTTGAATTTACCTTCCAGCAGCGCGCGGCCGACAATCACGCCGCGCACGCCGGTGCCGCGCAGGGCGGCGATATCGTTCAGGTCGCCAATGCCGCCGGAGGACTGGAACGCCACCTGCGGGTAGCGGGCGCAAACCTCTTCGTACAGCGAAACGTTAGAGCCAGCCAGCGTGCCGTCGCGGGAAATATCGGTGCACAGCACGTGCTGGAGGCCCACCGGCAGATAGGTGTCTACCAGTTCTTCCAGCGTCACGCCAGAGTTCTCCTGCCAGCCGCTGACCGCCACCTGTTTGCTGCCGTTAGCGTCAATGCGCACGTCCAGCGCCAGCACTAGATGCTCTGCGCCGAAGCGTTTAAACCAGCCTTTCACCACCTCCGGCGATTTTACTGCGGTAGAACCTACCACCACGCGCGCCACGCCCGCGTTCAGCAGCGCCGCCACGTCTTCTTCGGTACGCACGCCGCCGCCAACCTGCACCGGGACATTTACCCCGGCGACGAGGGTTTTCAGCAGCGGGATCTGGCGCTGTGCCGGATCTTTCGCGCCGGTTAAATCGACCAGGTGCAGCACTTCCGCACCCTGGGCCGCGTAATCCTGCAGGCGAGGGAGCGGGTCGGTACCGTAGTCGCGCTGCTGGCCGTAATCTCCCTGATGCAGGCGCACCACGGTGCCGTTAATCAAATCTAAAGCCGGAATGATCATTACATCTCCAGGAAGTTTTTCAGCAGCTGCGCGCCCGCCGCGCCGGAGCGCTCGGGGTGGAACTGCACGCCGTAAAAGTTATCTTTCTGTACCGCCGCAGTGAACGCTTCGCCGTAGTGGCATTGAGCAATCGTGTGCTCGTTAACCGGCATCGCGTAGCTGTGAACGAAATAGAAGTAAGCGCCGTCCTCAATACCGCGGAACAGGCGATCGCCCGCTTTCGGGTACACGCGGTTCCAGCCCATATGCGGCAGCGGCAGACCGTGGTCGGTCATTTTCGGTACGTCCTGGTCAATGATGCCCAGCAGGTCAACGCCGTGGGTCTCTTCACTACGGCGTCCCAGCAGCTGCATGCCGAGGCAAATGCCGAGAACCGGCTGGGTGCAGGCTTTAATCAGCTCGACCAAATCACGCTCGTGAATCTGGTCCATCGCCGCCTGCGCGGTGCCCACGCCCGGCAGGAACAGTTTGTCGGCGCGCAGTACCACGTCCGGATCGCGGCTCACCACCGGCTCGTAGCCGTGACGGGCGATCGCTGCTTTAACCGAATTGAGGTTGGCGCAGCCGGTATCAAGGACAACCACATTCATCACAGCACTCCTTTTGAGGAGGGAAGGGCATTGCCGTCTACGCGGATCGCCTGGCGCAGCGTACGGCCAAAGACTTTAAACAGGCTCTCCACACGGTGGTGATCGTTTTTGCCTTTGGTTTTCAGGTGCAGGGTGACGCCCATGGTGTAGGAGAGCGAGCGGAAGAAGTGCTCGATCATCTCGGTGCTCAGGTCGCCTACGCGCTGATAGGTGAATTCAGCTTTATATTCCAGGTGCGGGCGGCCGGAGATGTCCAGCGCGCAGCGCGCCAGGCATTCGTCCATCGGCAGCACGAAGCCGAAGCGGTTGATGCCGCGTTTATCGCCCAGCGCCACTTTCAGCGCCTCGCCCAGCGCCAGGCCGGTATCTTCCACCGTGTGGTGATCGTCAATATAGAGGTCGCCCTTCACGGTAATGTTCATGCGGAAACCGCCGTGGGTGGCGATCTGGTCCAGCATGTGGTCGAAGAAACCGACGCCGGTGTTAATTTTGCTGCCGCCTTCGCGGTCCAGCCACACTTCCACATCAATCTGCGTTTCGCGGGTGTTGCGCTCGATGTGGGCGTAGCGGTCACGGCGGGTCAGCTGCTCACCAATCGCCGCCCAGTTGAGGGTGTCGCGGTGGTAGCGCAGGCCGGTGATGCCCATATTGTTCGCCAGTTCGACGTCGGTGGCGCGGTCGCCAATGACGTAGCTGTTGGCGACGTCCATCACGCCGTCCGCCAGCCAGGCGGTGACCATCTGCGTTTTCGGCTTGCGGCATTCGCAGTTGTCGGCGGGCAGGTGCGGGCAGATCAGCACATCGTCAAACACCACGCCCTGCGAGGTGAAAATCTGCATCATCAGGTTGTGCGGGCCGTCAAAATCCGCCTGCGGGAAGCTGTCGGTGCCCAGCCCGTCCTGGTTGGTGATCATCACCAGCTTATAGCCCGCTTTTTGCAGCTTCAGCAGCTCGGGAATGGCGTCCGGCTCGAAGGCCAGTTTATCGAAACGGTCTACCTGATAGTCGCTCGGCGGCTCGGAAATCAGGGTGCCATCGCGATCGATAAAGAGAAACTTCTGGGTCATACGGTCTCCGCTTTCAAAGCGTCAATCACGCGCTGGCTCTCTTCGCGAGTGCCGATAGTGATGCGCAAACAGCCGCTTAAAGAAGGTTGTTTATTCTGGTCACGTAAGATAATGCCTTGATCCCATAAAGATTTGAAGACGCTGCTTGAGGCTTTAATGCGAGCCAGTACGTAGTTGGTCTCGGAATCAAATACCTGCTCGACGCAGTCGATGGTGCGCAGGGCATCCACCAGGTACTGGCGCTCGTCCAGGATTTGCGCGACGCGTTCGCGCATGGCGGCGATTCCCTGCGCGCTAAGCGCCTGGGCCGCGATATCGGCAACCGGGGTTGAGAGCGGGTAAGGGGCAATCACCTTCATTAATAGGGCGATCACCTCTTCATTCGCCAGCGTAAAGCCGCAGCGCAGCCCCGCCAGCGCAAAGGCTTTTGACAGCGTGCGCAGAATCACCAGGTGCGGATACTCGGCCAGCCAGCCGGCCAGCGTGGCCTGCGGGCAGAATTCGATATAGGCCTCATCGGCGACTACCAGCGCTTTGTCGCGGGTCATCTCCAGCAGCGTACGGAAGTCCTGCGGGTTGATAATCTGCCCGGTCGGGTTGTTCGGGCTGCACACGTAGACCACTTTGACGTTGCTCAGGCTGTCGGCAATCGCCGGCAGATCCAGCTGCCAGTCGGCTTTCGCCGGCACGGTGCGGCATTCGACGCCGATGGTTTCGGCGCTGACGCTGTACATGCCGTAGGTCGGCGGGCAGAACAGCACCGCGTCGCGGCCCGGCTCGCAAAACGCGCGCACCAGCAGTTCGATGCCTTCATCCGCGCCGCGGCTGACCAGCACCTGCTCCGGTTTAACGCCCGCATAGGCGGCGTAGTTTTCAATCACCGCTTTAGGCTGACATTCCGGGTAGCGGTTCAGCGTCTGCTGGCTGAGTTCAAACGGCACCGCCGTTGGGTATTCATTGGCGTTGAGCCACACGTCACCTTTACCGCCAAGCCGGCGCGCCGACTGATACGGGGTGAGGGCGCGAACGTTGTCGCGGGCTAACTGTTCAATGCTCATGCTTGCTCCTTCAGGGCGTTCACGCGCAGGGTGACGGCATTTTTGTGGGCGGTCAGCAGCTCGGCGGCGGCCAGTGTTTCAATGGTGGCGGCAAGTGCCGAGAACCCTTCGCGCGACAATTCCTGAACGGTCATCCGTTTCTGGAAGTCCGCCAGCCCCAGGCTGGAGCAGGTGGATGTGTAGCCGTAGGTCGGCAGCACGTGGTTGGTGCCGGAAGCGTAGTCGCCCGCGGACTCCGGCGACCAGTCGCCGAGGAATACCGAACCAGCGCTGGTAATATCGTCAACCAGTTCACGGGCGTTGCGGGTTTGAATAATCAAGTGCTCCGGGCCGTAGGCGTTAGAGATCGCCACGCACTGCGCCAGATCGTTGGCCACAATCAGGCGGCTGGCGGAGAGTGCCTGACGGGCGGTTTCAGCGCGGGAAAGCTCGGCGAGCTGGCGTTCGACGGCCTCGGCCACGCCTTCGGCAATTTTTGCGTCCGGGGTCAGCAGGATCACCTGGGAATCCGGGCCGTGTTCGGCCTGGGAGAGCAGGTCAGACGCGATAAAGTCCGGCGTCGCACCGCTGTCGGCAATCACCAGCACTTCAGACGGGCCAGCAGGCATATCAATGGCCGCACCGTCGAGACGCTGGCTGACCTGGCGTTTGGCTTCGGTGACATACGCATTGCCCGGCCCGAAGATTTTATCGACCTTCGGAATGGATTCGGTGCCCAGCGCCAGCGCGGCAATGGCCTGCGCGCCGCCGACGTTAAACACCTCTTTCACGCCGCACAGCTGCGCGGCATACAGGATTTCATCGGCAATCGGCGGCGGTGAACACAGCACCACTTTTTTACAGCCCGCGATGCGCGCCGGGGTTGCCAGCATTAATACGGTGGAGAACAGCGGCGCGGAGCCGCCCGGAATATAGAGGCCGACGGAGGCGATAGGGCGGGTCATCTGCTGGCAGCGCACGCCCGGCTGGGTTTCGATATCCACCGGCGGCAGGATCTGCGCGGTGTGGAAGGTATCGATATTGCGCACCGCCGCCTGCATCGCGTGCTTCAGTTCGTCGCTCAGACGGCTGCTGGCTTGCTGAATTTGTTCCTCGGTGACGCGCAGCGCGCCAACCTCGGTTTTATCAAACTTTGCGCTGTATTCGCGCAGGGCCTTATCACCGTTATTTTTGACGTTGTCCAGAATGTCGGCCACCGTGCGGGTGATGCTGTCGGAGGCGGAAATTGCCGGGCGCATTAACAGCGCCTGCTGCTCTTCGGAGCTACAGCTATTCCAGTCAATCAGGGTATTGAAGCTCATGGCGCTTACTCCATCATCTTCTCAATCGGCAGTACCAGAATCGAGCTGGCACCCAGTGACTTCAGTTTTTCCATGGTTTCCCAGAACAGGGTTTCGCTGCTGACCATGTGCA
This sequence comes from Kluyvera sp., assembly GCF_047971185.1. Classification (GTDB taxonomy): domain Bacteria; phylum Pseudomonadota; class Gammaproteobacteria; order Enterobacterales; family Enterobacteriaceae; genus Kluyvera. The sequence goes on along the minus strand of NZ_JBKDZH010000060.1, from coordinate 17,016 downwards.
TCGCCACGCGCTGCTGGTCACCGGCCAGCGGCAGAATAGTTGGGCGCTCGGCGCCCGGCAGCAGGGCGATCACTTCTTCCAGACGCTCGGTTGGCGCGTGCATCATGATGTATTTCGATTCACGGGCCTGAATCACGCCCTGGATACGGGTTAACAGACGGTCAATCAGCTGCTGTTTCGCCTCGGTCATTTCGCCGTCGCGCTGGATCAGGCAGGCTTTGGAGCGGAACATCACTTCCACTTCACGCAGGCCGTTGGCTTCCAGCGTCGCGCCGGTAGAGACCAGGTCGCAAATGGCATCGGCCAGACCGGCACGCGGGGCCACTTCAACCGAGCCGTTCAGCAGGCAGGACTTAAAGCTGATGCCTTTCTGATCGAGGTAACGCTTGAGCAGGTGCGGGTAAGAAGTGGCGATACGCTTGCCGTCGAGCGCCGCCGGGCCGTTCCAGGCTTCATCCGCCGGAGTGGCGAGCGACAGGCGGCAGCCGCCGAAGTCCAGACGACGCAGGGTAAAGTAGCGCGGGTCTTCGCCCTGCGCGCGGCGGCTCAGCAGCTCTTCTTCCAGCACGTTTTCGCCGATAATGCCGAGATCGACAACGCCATCCATAATCAGCCCCGGGATATCGTCATCGCGAACGCGCAGGATATCGATCGGCATGTTTTCCGCCATCGCGATCAGGCGCTGGGTGTGGAGATTAATTTTAATGCCACAGCGGGCCAGTAATTCGCGTGAATCATCGCTCAGGCGGCCCGATTTCTGAATAGCTATGCGTAAACGGCTGTTATCTAACATTCTGTATCCCTCATTACCCTGCTGAATTTGGTTCAAAAAAAAGCCCCCGGAAGATGATCTTCCGGGGGCTCTCTTGCGTTCATGCACCACTGGAAGATCTGAATGTCTCCCAGCACACATCGCCTGAAAGACTAGTCAGGATGATGGTGATGATGGTGGTGTTTAAATTGAACGCGGCTCATAAATTTCTCGTTGAATGACTATTCACTTGATGTCTTTTAGCCTAAACCACTTTTGTCGTTGAACGCAAGCGCTTTTTTCATTCATTAAATCAATTCATGTTGCCACTATAAATTGTCAGTTTTCCCGCTGTGGCGTAGCCTTATTACAGGAGTGCAGTATCAACCAGGAGATAGCGCAATGAAGAAGGTGGCAATTGTCGGTTTAGGGTGGCTGGGTATGCCGCTGGCGCTGTCGTTGATGGCGCGTGGCTGGCAGGTAACGGGCAGTAAAACGACTGAGGATGGCGTGGAAGCCGCGCGGATGTGCGGGATCGATAGCTATCCGCTGCGGCTCGACCCGCAGCTGGTGTGTGAAGCGGATGACCTGGATGCCTTGATGAGCGTCGATGCGTTGGTCATCACCTTACCCGCACGTCGCAGCGGCCCGGGCGAAGATTTCTACCATCAGGCGGTGCAGGAGATTGTCGACTCCGCGCTGGCGCACCATATTCCACGCATCATCTTTACCAGCTCTACATCGGTCTACGGTAAAGAAGAGGGGCTGGTAAAAGAAACGACGCCGCGCGAACCGGTCACCGCCAGCGGCCGCGTTTTAAAAGAGCTTGAGGACTGGCTGCATCAGCTACCGGGGACCTCGGTGGATATTCTGCGTCTGGCCGGGCTGGTGGGGCCGGATCGGCATCCGGGGCGATTCTTTGCCGGTAAATCGGCGCCGGATGGCCAGCAGGGGGTCAACCTTGTGCATCTGGAAGATGTGATTGCCGCTATTACGCTTTTATTACAGGCGCCGAAGGGGGGACACATTTATAACATTTGTGCGCCTCTGCATCCGGCGCGCGGTATTTTCTACCCGCAAATGGCGCGTGAGCTGGGGCTGGCGGTTCCCGTCTTTAGCGAGAGCGGTAATGGGAAGGGCAAAATCATCGACGGTAATCTTATCTGCCGCGAACTCGGGTTTGAGTACCAGTATCCTGACCCGTTACGTATGCCGATGGAATAATGGTCTCTGTTTTAGCAAATAGTGCTATAGATGAGATTTATGATTCAGCAGCCGCTTAATTATCAGCCATTTAGACGAAAAGATGTTTTGATAGTGCTCACAGCGGCTTGTGTTTTTGCTACCGTTTGGTGCAAAATATGTCGAATGTAAAAAAATGACGCTAACCGACGTGAACTCCACGTCGGTTATTTTTTTACATCAACACCACCATCCAATAAAAGAGGCCGGGCTTCGTACCGGATAGATATTTACTTAAAAAACGACAGTTGTTGTCGCTGAGGAAAAAGAAACAAAATGGGGCAATTTTTCTTTTTTGCGCCGGCCATCGCCGTAATGGAGACTGACCGTGTCAAATAACGTTACTCCAAACACCTCTCGCGTGGAATTACGTAAAACGCTTACGTTGATTCCGGTTGTCATGATGGGCCTTGCCTATATGCAGCCAATGACGCTGTTCGATACGTTCGGTATCGTATCAGGCCTCACTGACGGTCACGTTGCAACGGCGTATGCCTTTGCGCTGATCGCCATTCTCTTTACAGCGCTAAGCTACGGTAAACTGGTTCGTCGTTTCCCGTCCGCTGGCTCTGCGTACACCTATGCGCAGAAATCCATTAGCCCGGTCGTTGGCTTTATGGTGGGCTGGTCATCACTGCTGGACTACCTGTTCATGCCGATGATCAACATTCTGCTGGCAAAAATTTACTTTGAAGCGCTGATGCCTTCTATTCCGTCGTGGATTTTCGTTGTTGCTCTGGTTGGGTTTATGACCGTTTCAAACCTGCGCAGCATCAAAGCCGTGGCGAACTTCAACACCCTGATCGTGGTGCTGCAGATGGGCATCGTGGCGGTTATCGTCGGCCTGATCATCTATGGCATCATGCATGGTGAAGGCTCCGGTACGCTGACCAGCACGCGTCCATTCTGGTCTGAAGGCGCACACGTGGTGCCGATGATCACCGGCGCGACGATTCTGTGCTTCTCGTTCCTCGGCTTCGACGGTATCTCTTCGCTCTCCGAAGAGACCAAAGACGCGGAGCGCGTGATTCCGCGTGCGATTTTCCTGACCGCGCTGATTGGCGGTATGGTGTTCATCTGTGCATCTTACTTCCTGCAGCTGTACTTCCCGGACATCTCGCGCTTTAAAGATCCGGACGCGTCTCAGCCTGAAATCATGCTGTACGTGGCAGGTAAAACCTTCCAGTGGGGCGTGCTGATCTTCTCCAGCGTGACCGTTCTGGCTTCCGGTATGGCGGCGCACGCGGGCGTTTCCCGTCTGATGTACGTCATGGGCCGCGACGGCGTGTTCCCGACCAGCTTCTTCGGCTATATTCATCCGAAGTGGCGTACTCCGGCGTTCAACGTGCTGCTGGTTGGCGCGATTGCGCTGCTGGCGATTAAATTCGACCTGGTGACGGCGACCGCTCTGATTAACTTCGGCGCGCTGGTGGCATTCACCTTCGTTAACCTCTCCGTGATTTCGCAGTTCTGGATCCGTGAGAAACGTAACAAGACGCTGAAAGACCACATCAACTATCTGGTGCTGCCAAGCTGTGGCGCGCTGACCGTTGGCGCACTTTGGGTCAACCTTGAGCAGAGCTCAATGATTCTGGGTCTGATTTGGGGCACCATCGGTCTGGTTTACCTGGCCTGTGTGACCAAGCGTTTCCGCAACCCGGTTCCGCAGTACGAAGATATCGCGTAATTATTTTTTATCACGCGTAGAAACCGGAGGCTTAGTCCTCCGGTTTTTTTTTGCTTTCGGGTCGGTGTGATTAATAAATCAATATTAATAACCACTGGGAATAATATAGAGCTTTTGGTTATTGGAGCCGTGCGACGGGGTCAGGAATAATTTTAAGACTGATAATATTGAGTTAAATGATTCTTATGTTGCACATGATAATAAGTGGCATGATTTGCGGAGCCTTACTGGGATTTGTTATGCAGCGCGGTCGTTTCTGCCTGACGGGCGGCTTTCGCGATATGTATATCACCAAAAATAACCGCATGTTTTACGCCCTGCTGATTGCTATCTGTATCCAGAGTATCGGCGTGTTCGCGCTGATCCAGCTTGGCCTGGTGCAGTACGACGCGGGCGCGTTCCCGTGGCTGGGCACCGTGGTCGGCGGATTTGTTTTTGGTATCGGTATCGTTTATGCGGGCGGCTGCGCCACCGGCACCTGGTATCGCGCCGGGGAAGGGCTGATTGGCAGCTGGATTGCGCTGGTTACCTATATGGTGATGAGCGCGGTGATGCGCTCGCCGCACGCCGCGGGGCTGAACACGTTTCTCGGTCAACACACCACCGCGCACAACGGCATTGCCGAAACCCTGAATATCTCCGTCTGGCCGATTATCGCGCTGCTGGTGGTGGTGACGCTGTGGTTTGTGCGCAAAGAGCTGCGCAAGCCGAAGCTGAAGGTTGCCTCTCTGCCGCCGCGCCGCACTGGCCTGGCGCATCTGCTGTTTGAAAAGCGCTGGCATCCGTTTGTCACCGCGGTGCTGATTGGCCTTATCGCGCTGCTGGCCTGGCCGCTGAGCGAAGCGACCGGGCGTATGTTTGGCCTTGGCATTACCTCGCCGACCGCCAACATCCTGCAGTTCCTCGTCGGTGGCGACAGCAAATTCCTCAACTGGGGCGTGTTCCTGGTGCTGGGGATCTTTATCGGCTCGTTTATTGCCGCCAAAGCCAGCCGTGAATTCCGCGTCCGCGCCGCCGATGCCAGCACCACGCTGCGCAGCGCCAGCGGTGGCGTACTGATGGGCTTCGGTGCCAGCATTGCCGGCGGCTGCTCGATTGGTAACGGTCTGGTGATGACCGCGATGATGACCTGGCAGGGCTGGATTGGCCTGGTATTTATGATTCTCGGCGTGTGGTGCGCGTCGTGGATGTTGTATGTTCGCCCGCAGCGGAAAGCAAAACTGAAAACCGCAACGGCTTAAGGAGTAGAAAATGGTTGTGAAGAAACTGGACGTAGTGACGCAGGTTTGCCCGTTCCCATTAATTGAAGCCAAGGCGGCGATGGCGGAACTGGCCAGCGGCGACCAGCTGGTGATTGAGTTCGACTGTACCCAGGCGACGGAAGCGATCCCGCAGTGGGCGGCGGAAGAGGGCTTCACGGTCACTGACTATCAGCAGTCTGGCGATGCCGCGTGGACGATTACCGTACAGAAATAATGCTGCGCAGGTAAAATGACGCCGGGAGGATTTCCCGGCGTTGTTGCGTTGACTTAAACTATCTCCTGCACGTACTGATACAGCGCCTTCAGTAGCGCCTGCTTCTCGCTATTCCCTTCATACTGCCCGTACAGCATCTCCAACTGCTGGGCGTAGGCCTGCAAAAATTCCTCGCTGAAAATCTGCCGACGCTGATCCAGCCAGCGCTGCTGCTCGGTTTCATCCAGCGTGCCCGGGAAGTTACGCGCGCGATAGTTAAACAGCAGCTTCTCGATACGCTTGTCGGCGAAGGTGATGTCCAGCGCCGGCAGATTGCGCGGCTCGGTCTCAAGCACGATTTTCATCGCCGCGCGGTCGGCGTCGCTAAAGAAGCCGTTATAGAGCTGGGCGTCAACGTTATCCGACGGCACAAACGGCTCGGCTTCGGCGAATATCGCCACCACCTTCTCGCGCACCTGCGGGTTATCGCGCAGCTGCTTCAGGTTATCCAGACAGTGCTGGCGGTTGATGCCCAGACGGTCGGCATCTTCCGGCCGTAGGGTATTGGCCTGCGCCAGCACCGGGCACTTATTCAGATGTACCAGCTTAATCGGCACCGGCGAACTGTCGCCGAGGTCGGCTTTCGCGGTATACAGACGCTCGCGCAGCGCATCGGCATCCAGCTCGAGCAGCGGGGCGATGTCGCCCGCCAGGTCGACCATGATCACCGCGTTGCGGTTATCCGGATGCCAGGCCAGCGGCGCAACCCAACTGGTGTTACCGCGCCAGGCGCCAAACATCCCGGAAACATGCACCAGCGGCTTCATCTGCGGCACGTCAATCAGCGTCATCAGCTTGTTTTTGCCACGGTAGGCGTACAGATAATCAAACAGCTTCGGCTGCTGGGTCTTCACCAGCTTCGCCATGGCGATGGTGGCGTAAACGTCGGCCATCGCATCGTGGGCGTTGCTGTGTTCAATGCCGTTGGCTTTGGTGAGATGTTCCAGACGGAAGCTGGGAAGGCCGTCATCGTTCTCCGGCCAGTTGATGCCGTCCGGACGCAGGGCATAGCAGGCGCGCATCACGTCGAGCAGATCCCAGCGCGAATTGCGGTTTTGCCAGCTCCAGGCGTACGGGTCGTAAAAGTTACGGTAGAAAATATTGCGCGTCACTTCATCATCGAAGCGGACGTTGTTGTACCCCACCACGCAGGTTTCCGGCACCGTAAAAAGATCGTGAATGCGTTTGGCAAACGCGGCTTCGTTGTCGCCTTTGGCGCGCGCTTCCTGCGGGGTGATGCCGGTAATCAGCACCGCCTCCGGCTGCGGCAGGTAGTCGTCCGCCGGTTTACAGTAAAAGACCTCTGGCTCGCCGATAATATTGAAGTCTTTATCGGTGCGAATGGCGGCGAACTGCGCGGGTCTGTCGAGGGAAGGGCTGGTTCCGAAGGTTTCATAGTCGTGAAACAGGAATCCCGGCGCGCTTGAGGTCTCTTGCATAGCGTTTACTGTGTCCGTGTATGGCATTGAATGTCCATGGTAAACGATTTAGCCGAGCATCAGAAGCGCAGAGGGCGATTCTGGAAGCGACTACGCAGCCTCTTTTTTTGTCCATAACCAGAGGTATGTCATATTTTCTTGCAATTTAAGCCAGCCAGGCGGCGCGAACTTCCGTAAAAAGGACGGCGAACTTGTAAACGTTGAGGATGTTCCGTTGAAAGCCCGTTTTCTTGTTGCCGTTTCTTTGCTCGCTTCGAGCGTTTCGTGTGCGTTTGCCGACAATGTCGCGATGCCTTCCGTCACCCCGCCCGCCATTAAAGCAGGCTCCTGGGTACTTATGGATTACACAACCGGGCAGATTTTAACCGCAGGTAATGAACATCAGCAGCGCAATCCGGCCAGCCTTACCAAGCTGATGACCGGCTACGTGGTGGATCGGGCGATTGATAGCCACCGCATTACCCCAGACGATATCGTCACCGTCGGGCGCGATGCCTGGGCGGCGGGTAACCCGGTGTTTAATGGCTCATCGCTGATGTTCCTCAAAGCGGGCGACCGCGTCTCGGTGCGCGATCTGAGCCGCGGCCTGATTGTCGATTCCGGCAACGACGCCTGCGTGGCGCTGGCGGACTACGTGGCCGGCGGCCAGCCGCAGTTCGTCAAAATGATGAATGACTACGTGCAGAAGCTGAATCTGCGTGATACCCACTTTGAAACCGTTCACGGCCTTGACGCGCCGGGCCAGCACAGCTCGGCCTACGATCTGGCGGTACTGTCGCGGGCGATCATTCACGGCGAGCCAGAGTTCTACCACATGTACAGCGAGAAAAGCCTGACGTGGAACGGCATCACCCAGCAGAACCGTAACGGCCTGCTGTGGGAAAAAACCATGCACATCGACGGCCTGAAAACCGGCCACACTTCCGGCGCGGGCTTTAACCTGATTGCCTCATCGGTCGACGGCCAGCGCCGCCTGATTGCCGTGGTGATGGGGGCCGATAGCCCGAAAGGGCGTGAAGAGCAGGCGCGCACGCTGCTGCGCTGGGGCCAGCAAAACTTCGATACCGTGCAGGTGCTGAAAAACGGCAAAAAAGTTGGCACCGAGCGTATCTGGTACGGTGATAAAGAGAAAATCGCTCTCGGAACCGATCAGGATTTCTGGTTAGCGCTGCCGAAAGCGGAATTGCCCAACATTAAAGCCAAATACGTGCTGGATAATAAAGAGCTGGAAGCGCCCATTGCCGCTCATCAGCGGGTAGGGGAAATCCAGCTGCTCGACCGCGATAAAGTGGTGGCGCAGTGGCCGCTGGTGACGCTGGAAAGCGTCGGCAAAGGCTGGTTGTTCTCGCGATTAAGCGACTATCTGCACCACAAAGCCTGATTTACATCTAAATCTCGTCGAATAACGCCCCGTTTCAGGGGCGTTTTTTCGCTCCCTGTGGTCGTTGCCCGGCGGAGCAGGTACAATTTGCGCTTTCGTTTTTGTGGAGAGTGGGTGTGCGTCCGGATAAGTCACTCAGCCCGTTTGAAATTCGGCTATATCGTCACTATCGTACCGTACACGGCGCGCGCATTGCTCTGGCCTTCGTCCTGACGTTTCTGATTGTCCGCCTGCTCGGCATTCCCGAGGGCTCCTGGCCGCTTATCACCCTCGTGGTGGTGATGGGGCCGATTTCGTTTTGGGGCAATGTAGTGCCGCGTGCCTTTCAGCGGATTGGCGGCACGGTTCTTGGCTCCGTGCTGGGCCTGGTCGCTCTTAAGCTGGAGCTTATTTCGCTGCCGCTGATGCTTATCTGGTGCGCGGCGGCGATGTTCCTGTGCGGCTGGCTGGCGCTGGGCAAGAAGCCGTATCAGGCGCTGCTGATTGGCATTACGCTGGGGGTGGTCGTCGGGGCGCCGCCGGGGGATATGACCACCGCGCTGTGGCGAAGCGGCGACGTGATTTTCGGCTGCCTGCTGGCGATGCTGTTTACCGGCATCTGGCCGCAGCGGGCGTTTATCCACTGGCGCATCCAGATGGCGACGTTCGTCACCCAGTTTAACCGTATCTACCAGGCGGGCCTGTCACCGAACCTGGTCGAGCGCCCAAGGCTGGAAAAGCATCTGCAAACGGTGCTTAACGACGTGGTGAAAATGCGCGGCCTGATCACTCCGGCCAGCAAAGAGACGCATATCCACAAAGGCATCTTTGAGGCCATTCAGACCGTCAGCCGCAATCTGGTATGTATGCTGGAGCTGCAAATCAACGCCCACTGGGCCACCCGCCCGAGCCACCTGCTGATGCTCAACGCCCACACGTTGCGCGAAACCCAGACCATGACTCAGCAAACGTTGCTCTCCATCGCCCACGCGCTGTACGAGGGGAATCCGCGGCCCATCAAGGCCAATAGCGAGAAGCTCAACGACATTGTCGTCGAACTGCGCCAGCTGGTGAGCGATTATAAAGGCGATAATCTGTCGGAAACGCCGATTCATGGCTACGTCTGGCTGAGCCTGGAGCTGGCGCGTCAGCTGGAGCTGCTCTCCAGCCTGATGTGCCGCGCATTGCGTAAATAAAAGGCAGATGCGCAGGGTTTTGCGTCTGGTTGTTTCGATTCAGCTGGATTTAGGGTTATGATGAACCCAAAGTAAAAATGATTGTTTGCCACAACGGCGACGCGCGAAATCATACTGGTTGAAGGGTATATAAGTAATGTGTACCTTATCGTGTAGCCGTTGTTTTAACGAATCCGACTCTCAACTATCAGGGGTATAAAAATGGAAACCACGAAACCTTCGTTTCAGGACGTACTGGAATTTGTACGTTTGTTCCGTCGTAAGAACAAACTGCAGCGCGAAATCCAGGACGTAGAGAAAAAGATCCGTGACAACCAGAAGCGTGTCCTGCTGCTGGACAACCTCAGCGACTACATCAAACCGGGCATGAGCGTTGAAGCTATTCAGGGCATCATTGCCAGCATGAAGGGCGACTACGAAGATCGCGTTGATGACTACATCATCAAAAATGCCGAGCTGTCCAAAGAACGTCGTGACATTTCTAAGAAACTGAAAGTCATGGGCGAACAGAAAGGCGAGTAACCGTCATTCTCGGGTGGCGGCCTTGCCGTCACCCGGCCATCGCACTCCCTTCTTCCTCATCCTACCATCACAAACCTCAGTGACATCGCGAGTAATGCGGAGTATAAAGCTCTGTGTTTGATATATTAGCCACAGTTATGTGGGAACGTATTGATATCAAAGGATCTCGCTAACAATGCAGCAACATCAGGAAGCGCAATCATGATGCTGGTGACCGGCGGCGCGCGCAGCGGCAAGAGCCGCCACGCTGAATCGTTACTCAGCCAGTATCCTCAGGTTTGCTATATCGCCACCTCGCGGATTTTCGACGCCGAGATGGCCGAGCGCATTCAGCATCATCGGGACAGCCGCCCCGCACACTGGCGCACCGAAGAGCGCTGGCAACATCTTGCCGACATTATTACCCCGCACAACGATCCCAACGAAGCCATCTTACTGGAATGCATCACCACGCTTATCACCAACATCCTCTTTGCCTCGGGCAACGCGCAGGAGATTGAGCGTTGGGATTTCGCCGCGCTGGAGAACGAGGTGAACGCCGAGATCGACGCGCTGATTGCCGCCTGTCGAGCCTGCCCGTCGCCGGTGGTGCTGGTGACCAATGAAGTGGGGATGGGCATCGTGCCCGAGAATCGTCTGGCCCGGCATTTTCGCGATATTGCCGGGCGCGTAAACCAAAAGCTGGCGCAGGCGGCGGACGACGTCTGGCTGGTGGTATCCGGGATTGGAGTCAAAATAAAATGAGCCGACTGTTTTTCGCCACCCTCTCGTTTATGAGCCGACTGCCGGTGCCGCAGCGCTGGTCGCAGGGGCTGGATCTCGATCGCTACGTCAGCGGGGTTATCACCTTCCCGGTCATCGGCTTGCTGCTCGGGGCGCTTAGCGGCGCGGTCTTTATGGTGGTCGATGGCTGGTGCGGTATTCCGCTGGCGGCGCTTTTTGCGGTGTTGGCGCTGGCGCTGCTGACCGGCGGTTTTCATCTCGACGGGCTGGCGGATACCTGCGACGGCATCTTCTCCGCCCGCCGCCGTGAAAAAATGCTGGAAATTATGCGCGACAGTCGCCTGGGCACCCACGGCGGCCTGGCGCTGATTTTCGTTCTGCTGGCGAAAGTGCTGGCCATCAGTGAACTGGCGCTACGCGACACGCCGATGCTGGCCGCGATTGCCGGGGCCTGCATTGCCGGGCGCGCGGGTTCGGTGCTGATGATGTACCGCCACCGCTACGCGCGGGAAGAGGGGCTGGGCAACCTGTTTATCGGCAAAATCAGCTTCCGCCAGACCTGGGTGACGCTGGCGATCGGCGCGGCGCTGGTGGCCGCCATGCTGGGTATGCACGGCCTGCGCGCGCTGCTGGTGGCGTTTATCGGCGTCTTTATTTTAAGCCTGCTGCTGAAGCGTACGCTGGGCGGGCAGACCGGCGACACGCTGGGCGCGGCGATTGAGCTGGGCGAAGTGATTTTCTTGCTGGCGCTACTGTAAGCCAGCGCTTAACGGGGTAAATAATAAAAAATGCAAACACTGGCTTCACTGTTAGCGGGCATTCCCGCCATTGACCGCGCCGCCATGGCGCACGCGCAGCAGCATATTGATGGCCTGCTGAAACCGACGGGGAGCCTGGGGCGGCTGGAATCTCTGGCGGTGCAGCTGGCCGGGATGCCGGGGCTGCACGGTACGCCACAGGTGGCGAAGAAAGCCATCCTCGTGATGTGCGCCGACCACGGCGTCTGGCATGAAGGCGTGGCGGTGTCACCGCAGGTGGTCACGGCGATTCAGGCGGCAAATATGACGCGCCACAACACTGGCGTGTGCGTGATGGCCGCGCAGGCCGGTGCCGAGGTGCACGTGATCGACGTCGGCATCGATGCCGAGCCGATCCCTGGCCTTATCGACATGAAGGTGGCGCGCAGCAGCGGCAATATCGCGCAGGGGCCGGCCATGAGCGCCGAACAGGCGCAGACGGTACTGATGGCGACCATCAACTATACCCGTCAACTGGCGGAGCAGGGCGTAACGCTGTTTGGCGTCGGCGAGCTGGGAATGGCCAACACCACCCCGGCGGCGGCGATGGTCAGCGTGCTGACCGACAGCGAAGCGGAAGCGGTGGTGGGGATTGGGGCCAATCTGCCGCAGGCGCAGCTTGCGCATAAGGTTGAGGTAGTCCGCCGCGCTATCGCGGTGAATCAGCCGAACGCCGCGGACGGTCTCGACGTGCTGACGAAAGTGGGCGGCTATGACCTGCTGGGAATGACTGGCGTGATGCTCGGAGCCGCCTCCTGCGGTCTGCCGGTAGTGCTGGACGGTTTCCTGTCGTATGCGTCAGCGCTGGCCGCTTGCCGTATCGCGCCGGGCGTGAAGCCGTATCTGATCCCTTCCCACTTCTCCGCCGAGAAAGGCGCGCGTATCGCGCTGGCGCATCTGGAGCTTGAGCCGTATCTGCACATGGAGATGCGCCTCGGCGAAGGCAGCGGCGCGGCTATCGCGATGCATATCGTGGAGTCGGCCTGCACCATGTACAACCGCATGGGCACGCTGGCGGGCAGCAATATCGTTCTGCCGGTCTAACGCCTTTAGTTCGCGCCCATCTGCCGAAGCAGCCATTCCCGCAGCGCCACAATATCCTGGCGCTGCGCGGCTTCTTCGGTCGCCACCAGATAATAGTTCGCGCCGGGCAACGTCACGTTGAACGGCGCGGTCAGCACGCCACGCTGCAGCAGATCCCGCGCCAGCAGTTCGCTGGCAATCACCATGCCCTGACCGGCCACCGCCGCCTGTAGCGCATGCGTTTCATCGCTGAAGGTTAACCCCGCCTGAATGTTCAGCTCCACAGGCCCATAGCGCATTTTCCAGTTCTCCCAGCTGGGTTCATCGGCGGGAACGCGACGATTCTCAACGTGGAACAGCGTCACCGCCTGCAAATCCTCCGGCTGGCGTATTTCCAGTGAAGGGCTGGCCACGACAATAAAGCGATCGGCATGCAGCAACGTGCAGTGCAGCGCCGTTTCCGGCGTCTCGCGATAGCGGATAGCCACATCGACGCTGCGCTGGCTGAGGTCGACCCGCTCAACGCTGGTGTGTAGACGCAGATCGATTGCCGGAAATTCCTCCTTAAAGTCTGCCAGCCGCGGCACCAGCCAATGCGTCAGAAAGTTGGAGGTGGTGGTGACCGTCAGCGCGGGTGGCTGCTGGGCGCGTAGCACCTGGGTAGTGGCTTCTTCCAGCGCGGCAAACGCGCGCTGGGTGCCGGCGTACAGCACGCTGCCGCTTTCGGTCAGGCTGACACCCTGAGCGCTGCGCTCGCAGACCCGACAGCCCAGCACCGATTCCAGCAGTTTGATCTGGTGGCTCACCGCGGTGGCGCTGACGCCCAGCGCGTCGGCCGCACGTTTAAAGCTCTGGCTTTCGGCCACGGCATGAAACGCGCGCAGCGCGCCAAGCGGTGGGAGGCGTACTTTTTTCATGGCTGAGATTTTCTCATCTATAGCTGAAAACTATGCGTTTGTTTTGTCCATTATACAGGGCGTAGGCTAACCGACATGTGAAACATGAAGTGAATTAATCTCATGATGATGTCGGGAGTTGAAGATGAGCATAGTGATGAATAACGGCGCGGCGCAGAGCGAAGAGGGGGCGGTGCGCGCGATTGCGCTCGCCACGGCGGCCGCAGCAGGGGGATTAGTGCTGAAAATGACCACCAGCGTCGGCGTGGGCGTCAGCCTACTGCTGCTGGCCGCACTGGCGGCGAGCGCGGCCCTTGGCGCGTTGCTGGCGAGCCAGCGGGCATTCGCCCGCTACGGTTTTATGCTGGCCGCAGCGGGCTGGCTGCTGGTGCTGTTGACCCTTCTTAACGGCCACGTGGGGATTGCGCTGCTGCCCGGCATGCTTATCGCCGGGCTCGGACTGGGGCTGGCCCATGGGCGCTGCGCCGTCCAGATGCGGATGGGCAGCACCCTCAGCGTTATCGCCGCAGTGGCGGCGGCCTGGTGGATTCAGACCCATGCGGCACCGGGGCTAATGGGGTATGTCTTTGCGTTTGCGCTGCCTATCGATCTCGCGCTGCTGGGGGCGCTGCTGGTACGGATTGCCGAACAGGAAGGACGTTAAAAGCAAAACGTCATCCGGCGTAGCCCGCTTATGGAAGCAGCGCCGCAATTTATTTATCCGATCCGCAAGAATCCTTTCAACTGCAAAAACAGTTTTTTATTATCGGCCTTCTTACAGCGAACCTGGCTCCCGGCTGTACGAAATGTGGCATGACCTGAACGTAGCGCCTCATGCATCAGCAGGGGAGCCGTTTTACCGGCAATGCCGCTTTTGAAAACTGCGGGATCTGCCCTGCAATGGATTAACGCTTTTTTACGCCAGGGAAAACACAGTGAATCTGATGAATAATTGCGCATTACCAGTCGTGGATGTTATATTAAAATATAATATCCGGAGGTGCGCTATGTATACAACTCGTCTGAAAAAGGTCGGCGGCTCCATCATGTTGGCGGTTCCTCCCGCCGTGCTGAAAACGCTGGAACTGTCGACGGACAGCGAAGTGGGGATGACTATTGATAATGGCTGCCTGATTATTGAGCCCCAGAAACGGCCCCGTTATTCGCTCGAGGAGCTGCTGGCGCAGTGCGATCCGCACGCCGAAATAAGCGACGAGGATCGGGAATGGATTGATGCGCCTGCGGTGGGCAAGGAGCTCCTGTAAATGGACCGAGGGGAAATCTGGCTCGTTTCACGGGATCCGATTGCCGGCCACGAGCAAAGTGGAAAGCGCCCGGTGCTGATCGTTTCACCTGCATTATTCAACAAAGTCACCCGATTACCCATTGTGGTGCCTGTCACCCGCGGCGGAAACTTTGCTCGAGCTGCTGGTTTTACCGTTTCACTGGATGATGCGGGCACTAAAACGACGGGCGTTATTCGATGCGATCAGCCCAGAACCATCGATATGAAAGCTCGGGATGGCAAACGCCTTGAACGTGTACCTGAGAAGGTCGTTAATGAAGTACTGGCCAGGCTGGAAGCCATTCTGAGCTGATATCACAGCCATAACAGCAAAAAGCCTGCTTAGTTTCCTAAGCAGGCTTTTTAAATGTGGCTCCTCTGACTGGACTCGAACCAGTGACATACGGATTAACAGTCCGCCGTTCTACCGACTGAACTACAGAGGAATCGTTGTGGAGTCGTATCTTAGCGGCGAAAAAACTTTTGTCAAACCCCAATTAGCGCTTTGTCGCGCAGTTGCCTATTCCATCAACAATTTGTCGCCATTCCGGACAAAAATTAAGGAAAAATGTTTTGCAGGATCGGCGATTCTCCCTCATCATTTGAAATGTAGTTTCAACTTTCAGATCTAAGGTCCACTTTGAACGTCACCGCCGCCCTTCGCCAGGCCGTCTCGCGCACGCCCTGGTATAAAAAACGCAAAAGTTATCGAGTTCTCTTCTGGCGTGAAATCACCCCCCTTGCTGTACCCATTTTTCTGGAAAATACCTGCGTTCTGTTGATGGGCGTGCTGAGTACCTTCCTCGTCAGCTGGTTGGGAAAAGAGGCGATGGCGGGCGTGGGCCTGGCCGATAGCTTTAACATGGTCATTATGGCGTTCTTTGCCGCCATTGATCTCGGTACTACGGTGGTGGTGGCCTTTAGCCTCGGCAGGCGAGACCGGCGTAAAGCGCGCGCCGCCGCACGACAGTCGCTGGTGATCATGACCCTCTTCGCCGCCGTCCTGGCGGCGGTGATTCACTATTTTGGCGCGGAGATTATTAACATCGTCGCCGGAGAAGCCACGCCGGAAGTGAAGGCGCTGGCGCTGACCTACCTCGAACTGACCGTTCTGAGCTACCCCGCGGCCGCTATTGCCTTGATTGGCAGCGGCGCGCTGCGCGGTGCCGGGAACACCAAAATTCCGCTGATGATTAACGGCGGGATGAACATCCTCAACATTATTATCAGTAGCGTGCTGATTTACGGCGCGTTCGGCTGGGACGGCCTCGGCTTTGCCGGGGCAGGGCTAGGGCTGACCATTTCGCGCTACATCGGCGCGGTGATGATCATCATTGTGCTGATGGTGGGCTTCAATCCGGCGCTGCGTATCCCGCTGAAAAGCTACTTTAAACCGCTGAATTTCGCCATTATCTGGGAAGTGATGGGGATTGGGATCCCCGCCAGCATCGAGTCGGTGCTGTTTAACGGCGGTAAGTTGCTGACTCAGATGTTTGTTGCCGGAATGGGCACCGACGTGATCGCCGGTAACTTTATCGCCTTCTCGGTGGCGGCGCTGATTAACCTGCCGGGTAACGCCCTGGGCTCGGCGTCGACCATTATTACCGGTAAACGCCTCGGCACCGGCCAGCTCGCGCAGGCGGAACGCCAGCTGCGTCACGTCTTCTGGATGTCGACCATCGTGTTGACCGTGATTGCGTGGGGGACGGCTCCCTTCGCCGGGCTGTTTGCCTCGTTCTATACCCATGAAGAGGATGTCAAAGAGGTAGTGAAAATCCTGCTGTGGATGAACGCCGCCTTTATGCCTATCTGGGCCGCTTCCTGGGTGCTGCCCGCGGGCTTTAAAGGCGCGCGCGACGTTCGCTTCGCGATGTGGGTGTCCATGCTGAGCATGTGGGGCTGCCGCGTGGTGGTCGGGTACGTGCTGGGGATCCTGCTCGGTTGGGGCGTGGTCGGCGTGTGGATGGGGATGTTCCTCGACTGGGCGGCCCGCGCCACGCTGTTCTACCGCCGTCTGATTACCGGCCGCTGGGCGTGGAAATACGCGCCGGCGAAAAAAGAAGACGCCAAATAATAGCGGGTTGGCGCTAAAATCGGCAATAAACGTCAGTTTTCAGCCTGATTGCAGATTAAATCAGCAAACGAATTATTTTCTGCAAATCAGGCTTTGACAACCACGGGGCACCCCGATAATATGCGCCTCGTTCACACGATTCCTCTGTAGTTCAGTCGGTAGAACGGCGGACTGTTAATCCGTATGTCACTGGTTCGAGTCCAGTCAGAGGAGCCATATTTTAGTATTAAGACATCTCAGTGAGTCTTAATGCGCTATAAAAACAAGCAGTTAGATTGACCCGGTTATCCAGGTAAGGATTACCGGGTTTCTTGACATCTGTGGTTTTTGGGGGCTTAATCGGGGGCCTCACGGTTCGTTGAACGAATGGAGCCCCCGCTATGTCACTCACTGATACCGCTATCCGCAAGCTCAGACCCACAGACAAACCCTTCAAACTTGGCGACAGTACCGGACTGTACCTGCTGATCAAACCCAACGGCTCAAAACTCTGGTACATGAAGTAC
>NZ_JBKDZH010000059.1:0-4090 GCF_047971185.1 Kluyvera sp. | reverse complement strand
GAACTGCCAGGCATCAATTAGTGAAGAAGCCCATCCTGACGGATGGGCTTTTTTGCGTCTGTGGCGTGGTGAAATCCCGGGGTCGCTGGCGCTACCGGACGGTGATGACGGTGGTCATATTGCGGACGAAACGACCGTGTAGCCCGGAAGAGGCGTTTACGCCGACGCCGGGGCGGCTCCCGCCGTCAACATCTCCCCCCTGCGAATCGTTTCCGCACTTTCCCATAGCCTGGTTGAAACTTTCTCACCTTCCCCACGCAGATACGGTAAACTATCGCCGATTTAGCATCAGGAAAGCAGCCATGACCCACTCCCTAAAGCCCTGGAACACCTTCGGCATTAATCATAGTGCAAAGCACATCGTATGCGCTGAAAACGAACAACAACTACTGAGCGCCTGGCAGCAAGCGACCCGTGAAGGGTTGCCGGTTATGATCCTGGGTGAAGGAAGCAACGTCCTGTTTCTGGAAGACTATTCCGGTACTGTGATCCTTAATCGCCTCAAAGGTATTGAGGTGAGCGAAACCGCAGAAGCCTGGCATCTGCACGTTGGCGCGGGCGAAAACTGGCACCAGCTGGTTCGCTATGCGCTGGATAACAACATGCCCGGTCTGGAAAATCTCGCGCTCATCCCTGGCTGTGCAGGCTCATCTCCTATTCAGAATATCGGCGCTTATGGCGTCGAATTACAGCACGTCTGCGAATATGTCGACTGTATCGAGCTGGCTAGCGGAGAACGCAAACGTCTTAGCGCCGCAGAATGCCAGTTTGGCTACCGCGACAGCATCTTCAAGCATGCCTATCAGGATCGCTTTGCGATCGTCGCCGTCGGTTTCCGCCTGGCCAAGGCATGGCAGCCAGTACTGACCTATGGTGATCTCACGCGTCTGGATCCGCAAACCGTCACTCCGCGTGAGGTGTTTGATTCGGTCTGCCATATGCGCATGACCAAACTGCCGGATCCCAGAGTGAATGGCAATGCGGGCAGCTTCTTTAAAAACCCCGTGGTCAGCGCAGAGTACGCGCAAACCCTGCTGGCAAACTTCCCCAAAGCACCGCATTACCCGCAGGCTGACGGCAGCGTTAAGCTGGCTGCCGGCTGGCTTATCGATCAGTGTCAGTTGAAAGGCCATATTGAGGGCGGTGCAGCGGTTCATCAGCAGCAGGCGCTGGTACTGGTTAACGTTGATAACGCCCAGAGTGGCGATGTGGTGAAGTTGGCTCATTATGTCCGCCAGCAGGTGGGCGACAAATTTAACGTCTGGCTGGAGCCCGAAGTTCGCTTTATCGGTAACGCCGGTGAAGTGAATGCGGTTGAGGTGATTCAATGAAAGATAATACCGTGCCATTAACACTCATCTCTCTGCTGGCCGACGGCGATTTTCACTCCGGCGAGCAGCTTGGTGAACAGTTAGGGATGAGCCGGGCGGCGATTAACAAACATATCCAGACGCTGCGTGACTGGGGCGTTGACGTCTTTACCGTACCGGGGAAAGGTTATAGCTTACCGGAACCAATACAGCTGCTGGATGCCGAGCGTATTCGTCACGCGGTAGACTATGGCGATGTCGCCGTGCTCCCGGTTATTGACTCGACAAACCAGTATCTGTTGGACCGTATTGGTGAACTGAAATCCGGGGATGCCTGCGTTGCAGAATACCAGCAGGCAGGCCGCGGCCGCCGTGGCCGTAAATGGTTCTCACCGTTTGGCGCTAACCTGTACCTCTCGATGTACTGGCGCTTAGAGCAGGGCCCGGCGGCGGCAATTGGCCTGAGCCTGGTTATCGGCATCGTTATGGCGGAAGTCCTGCAGGATCTCGGTGCGGATAAAGTGCGCGTGAAGTGGCCGAATGATCTTTATCTGAACGATCGCAAACTGTCCGGCATCCTCGTCGAACTGACCGGTAAAACCGGAGATGCGGCACAAATTGTCATTGGTGCCGGCATTAACCTGGTGATGCGTCGCGTAGAAAATGACGTGATTAACCAGGGCTGGATTAACCTGCAGGAAGCGGGGATCACCATCGATCGCAACGTGCTGGCCGCGCGCCTGATTAACGAACTCCACGATGCATTACACCTCTTTGAGCAAGAGGGGCTGGCACCTTATCTTTCGCGCTGGGATAAACTCGATAACTTTATTAATCGCCCGGTGAAGCTGATTATCGGTGATAAAGAGATCTTCGGTATTTCCCGCGGTATTGATACGCAGGGCGCATTATTACTGGAGCAGGATGGGATAATTAAACCCTGGATGGGCGGCGAGATTTCGCTACGTAGCGCAGAATAAAAAAGGGAGCTTCGGCTCCCTTTTCTTTTCTCTCACTTATTTCCGTAAACGCACCTGCTCTACGGAGTGGTTAGCGCTTTTGGTCAGGATCAGGCTTGCACGCTCACGCGTAGGCAGGATATTTTCGTTTAAATTCCGTAGGTTTATCTCATTCCATAGCGATGTTGCGACGTTAATCGCTTCCTCTTCGGAAAGCTGTGCATAGTTATGGAAATAAGAGTCCGGATCGGTAAAGGCACCTTCACGGAATTTCAGGAATCGGTTGATATACCACGACTGTAATAATTTTTCTGGCGCATCAACATAAATAGAAAAATCAACGAAGTCGGAAACAAATACATGATGCGGATCGTGCGGATAATCCATCCCGCTTTGCAGAACGTTTAGCCCTTCCAGAATTAAAATATCGGGATGGGTAACCGTTTTATCGCCATCAGGAATAACATCATAAATCAGATGGGAATAAACCGGCGCGGTGACGTCCGGCACGCCCGATTTGAGGTCCGAAACGAATTTCACCAGACGATGCATATCATACGACTGCGGGAAGCCTTTCTTCTTCATCAGCCCACGCTCTTTCAGCACCTCGTTGGGGTGCAGGAAACCGTCGGTGGTGATCAGCTCGACGCGGCGATGCTCCGGCCAGCGGCTGAGTAATGCCTGTAAGACGCGCGCGGTGGTGCTTTTACCGACTGCCACGCTACCGGCGATGCTAATGATATAAGGAATACGCTGGCCGTTGGTGCCAAGGAACTGCTCCAGCACCGCCTGACGGCGCAGGTTAGAACTAATATAGAAGTTCAGTAAACGTGACAAAGGCAAATAGATCTCCGCCACTTCCTCCAGCGACAGATCTTCGTTGATACCTTTTAAGCGCGTAATTTCGCCTTCAGTCAGGGTCATCGGCACGGAATCGCGCAGCGCCGCCCACTGGCTACGATTGAACTGTAGATAAGGTGTCATTAACGTTTGCTCTTGTTTTCTCATAAGCATGTTCTGGCTACCACGCTGACTGCACGCGACGCTTCACATTCAGTTAATCAGGACAATGGGCAGGAGGTTAACACCAGGTGGAAGAGAAAAAGAAGAAAAAATCCAAATTAGTGCCGCTTTCGTGAGAAAACGCGGCTCTTTGTTATGGAGAACATCTACGGGGGTAAGGACAGGGTGACACAAATAAGCGCCGGTGATACGCCATTGTGATGGTGAAGGGGGCGAACATGCCCAGCGGCGCGGGTTAGCTGTCAGGGTAGGAGGGCATTATTGTGTTATTTTTGTCCGTAAAAAGGCCGTTTTGCTGAGTTTTTACGCGTGAATGCACAAAACGTGAGCGATAGAACATTTTATGCAATTTTTTAGTTGCATGTCTCCGCATGTCTCCATAGAATGCGCGCTACTAGATGCCGACTTAGCTCAGTAGGTAGAGAAACTGACTTGTAATCAGTAGTTCACCAGTTCGATTCCGGTAGTCGGCACCATCAGGTGGGGTTCCCGAGCGGCCAAAGGGAGCAGACTGTAAATCTGCCGTCACAGACTTCGAAGGTTCGAATCCTTCCCCCACCACCACTTTCAGGCTTAGCATTGCGAAGCCAGAGTTGGTTGGTAAAATAACTAGCTCAAACAAAGGAAAGGGAGAAATCTCTTTCCTTTGGCACAGAAAGAACTGGGTAGCCGAGTTTTAGGATGCGGGCATCGTATAATGGCTATTACCTCAGCCTTCCAAGCTGATGATGCGGGTTCGATTCCCGCTGCCCGCTCCAGACGTGCTGATATGGCTCAGTTGGTAGAGCGCACCCTTGG
>NZ_JBKDZH010000058.1:0-111890 GCF_047971185.1 Kluyvera sp. | reverse complement strand
GGGGCTCCCCGCCCCACCACCCGCGCCGCCGGGATCGAGCACAACACCTAACCCAGCACCGCCGTCCCCAGCCGGCAGGTGCAGCAGCGCCGCCCCTGTTCGTCAAACACCACGATTTCCCAGCTCTGACTCTGCCGCCCCAGATGCAGCGGCTGGCATACCGCGCGCACCTGCCCCTGCGACACCGGACGATGGTGGGAGGCGTTCAGTTCGGTACCCACCACGCACTGTCCCTCGCGGGTCATCAGAAAACCGGCCATCGAGCCTAAGGTCTCCGCCAGCGCCGCCGACGCGCCGCCGTGCAGCAGGCCAAACGGCTGATGGGTGCGGCTGTCCACCGGCATCACCGCTTCCAGGCTATCGTCGCCGATATGGGTATAGACAATCCCGAGGTGCGCCACCATCGTGTTATGGCTGGTGGCGTTGAGTTCTTCGAGGGTTAAATGCCGTTTCCAGATCATCTTATGCCCCCAGCGTCGAGCCGCCGTCCACCACGATATCCTGCAGCGTGATATGGCTGGCGCAGTCGGAAGCGAGGAACAGAATCGTGTTGGCAATCTCCTGCGGACGGGCGATTTTACCCAGCGGAATGCCGAGCTTAAACTGCTCGCCAAAGCCGCGAATACGCTGCTGTTCTGCATCATCGCTCACCCACAGCGTGCGCTGCATATCGGTATCCGTTGAACCCGGCGAAACGATATTACAGCGCACCCCAGCGCTCGCCAGCTCTAACCCCACGGTTAACGCCAGGCTTTTCAGCGCCGCCTTCGAGGCACCGTAGGCGCTCATCCCAATACGCGGCGTATGCGCGGCATCCGAGGCCACGGTGACGATCGCTCCGCCCTGCTGTCGGCGAAACTGCGCCATCGTATTCTGGAAAAGGTTAAACGCGCCGCCGACGTTAACCGCAAAGGTCTGCTGCCAGTCGGCCTGGCTTAGGGCATCGGTGGCCCCCATACGCAGGATCCCCGCCGCATTCACCAGCACGTCCAGACGCTCGGTGCCTGCCAGCAGGCGCTCACAGGCCTGAGCGACCTGCTGAGCATCGGCCACGTCCAGCACCTCGGTCGCAAACGGATAGTCCGCGCCGTCGAAGGCTAAATCGAAGCCGGTCACCTGCGCGCCCGCCTCAACGAACGCCAGCGCGGTGGCGTAACCAATGCCTTTACCGGCCCCGGTGACCCACACGGTCTGGCCACGAAAATCGAACCCGGCCATTATTTCACCTCGCGGGATAACAGCGCCCACCAGGCGTCAATGCTTGGATTTTTCGCCAGCATCACGAAGTCGATATCGCCGTGCACTTTCCGCCAGCGGGCTGCCAGCGCCATCATGCGCACCGAATCCAGACCGTAATCAATCAGGTTATCGTCGTCGAACGGCTCGTCGGATTCATCGAGCAGCGGCAGCACCAGCGTGCGCAGCGCCTCTTTGCTGGCCGGAACAGACGGCAGCAGTTCATCGGTCATCACCACGCGGCCGCTGCGTCCAGCAACGTACTTCAGCGACATCAGGTGCTCATCGCGGCTGAAGTCCGCCAGCGCGTCGGCCACGAAGAACGGTTTGATATCGCGCATAAAGGCGTCGGTCGCGGTGGTCATGCAGCCGATGTGCGCATACACCCCGGTGATGATCAGCTGGTTACGCCCGGTCTCTTTGAGCATCTGCTCCAGCGGCGAGCGGTGAAAAGCGCTGTAGCGCCACTTCACCAGCACGGTGTCCTGCTCGTCCGGCGCCAGCGCGGCAATCACCCGCTGCTGTTCCGGCGAGCGGGTCAGCCCCGGCCCCCACATGTCGTTCAGCAGCGCGCGGTCTTCATCGCTCTGCTCTTTCGGCTGCGCGGTGTAATAGACCGGAATAGCGTTTTTCTTGCAGAAGTCGCGCAGCGCGGCGATGTTGGCCACCACCGTGTCCATCATCTCGCTGTCTTCGCCCCAGAAGTTGAGGAAATACTCCTGCATATCGTGAATCAGCAGCGCCGCGCGCGCCGGTTCAAACGCCCAGTTCACCTTGTTTTCCGGGATATCCAGCGCGGTGGGCAGCGCGTAGCCCTGCAGTTTTGGAATTGCCATATTGTTCTCTCCTTCAGGCCAGCGAGCGGCTTGCCAGCCACTGACGTAATTGTTTTTTATCCACTTTACCGACGTGGGTCAGCGGCAGTTCATCCACGCACTCCACGCGATCCGGCAGCTTAAATTCGGCAACGCCCTGTTCGCGCAGAAAACGGCGGACCTGCACCGCGCGCAGCGGCGCTTTTACCACCAGATACGCGCAGCTCTTCTCGCCCAGCAGGGTATCTTCCATGCTGACCAGCGCCGCGTGGACCACCGCCTCATGACGCAACAGCAGGTTTTCAATCTCTTCGGCGGCAATCTTCTCGCCGCCGCGGTTAATCTGATCTTTTTCCCGGCCCTGCACGGTAATGTAGCCGTCCTCATCAATCGAGATCAGGTCGCCGGAACAGTAGAAGCCGTTGGCATCAAACGCGCTGGCATTATGCTGTGGGCTTTTGTAGTAGCCGCGGAAAGTGTACGGGCCGCGCGTCATCAGCCGCCCCACTTCACCGCGCGGCAGCGGGTTGCCGTCTTCATCCGCGACCCACACTTCATCGTCCGGGCACATCGGGTAGCCCTGGGTGTTGAGGATTTTCTCCAGCGTATCGTCCAGACGGGTGTAGTTCACCAGCCCTTCCGCCATGCCGAACACCTGCTGAAGCTGGCAGCCAATTTCCGCCGGAATACGCGCCGCCAGCGTGGCGGAGAGGCGCGCGCCCCCCACCTGCAGCAGCGTCAGCGAACGCAGCTGAGCGTTACCCTCTCCTTCGGCAATGGCCTGCAGCCACAGGCTCACCGCCGGGGGCACCAGCGCCGCAACGTTAACCTGATGTTTTTCGATCAGCGGGAAGCACAGCGTCGCGCTGGGGTCTGCCGCCAGCACCACCGTACCCTCGGCGAGGAAAACGCCGAGCGCCCCCGGCGAACTCATGGCGTAGTTGTGCGCCGAGGGAATCGCGCACAGGTAGCGCGTCTGCGCGTCGAAGCGGCAAATCTCATTACTGCAGCGAATGCTGTAGTAATAATCGTTATGGGTGCGCGGAATAAGCTTGGGCGTGCCGGTACTGCCGCCAGAAAGCTGAAAAAAGGCGACTTCATCGGCGGCGGTTGGCGTCGGCGTAAAGCCCACGGCCGGTTGCGCCAGAGCCGCTTCCAGCGACTGCTCCCCTTCACCGTGACGCAGCAGCGTCACGCGCAGGGAACGATGCTGCTCCGCGAAGGCGTTAAGGAACGTATCGTCCGCAAACAGCGCGTGTCCGCGATCGGCAATCAGCACCGCCGGCGCAATCTGCTCGGCGTAAGCGTTCAATTCACTGCGCTGATGGCTGAACAGCGCGTTGACCGGCGCAACGCCAATCTTCAACAGCGCGAACAGGGCGATATAAAACTCGGCGATATTGCCCAACTGCACCAGCGCCGTTTCACCCCGCTGCAACCCTCTGCTTTGCAGCGTCGCGGCCAGGTTGTCGATAGCCTGGTTAAGCGCGCGGTAGCTTATCTGGCGTTCGCCGTCGATAACCGCAATCGCGTCACTTTCGGCGTGACGCGTCACCATGTCGGTGAGCAGCAGATCCTGCCAGTAGCCTTTTTCGCGATAGCGCGCTGCGAGCGCGTCCGGCCAGCGGGTAAATTCTACGGTCATGATGATTCCTTAATGCAGGCCGAATACGTTCAGCATGGTGGAAAGTTTGACGCCGGTTTCGCGCCATTCGGACTCCGGCGAGGAGGCCGGTACGATGCCCGCCCCGGCAAACAGGCGCACGCGGTTAGCCTGCACGCGCGCGCAGCGGATCGTCACCACCCACTCGCCGTTCCCCTCCGCGTCGCACCAGCCAACGATGCCGCCGAACAGATCGCGCTCGAACGGCTCCAGCTCGGTAATCACCTGCTTCGCCGCCTGATGCGGGAAACCGCTCAGCGCCGGCGTCGGGTGCAGCAGGCAGGCCAGCGTCAGGGCGTTTTCCGCCGCCTTCGCCTGCCCTTCGATCGGCGTCGCCAGATGCCACAGGGTTGGCGTGGTGATCAGCTGCGGCGTTTGCGGCAACGTCAGCTGGAGGCTGCGCGGTGCCAGGGTGCGCTTCATCGACTGGGTCACCAGCTCATGTTCATGGCGGTCTTTTTCCGAGGCCAGCAGACGGTTCCCCGCCTCGCGGTCCAGCACGTCATCCGGCTGACGACGCGCGGAGCCCGCCAGCGGCAGCGAGCTGAAGCGATCGCCCTCTTTACGCAGCAGCAGCTCCGGGCTGGCCCCCAGCAGCACGCCGCCGTCGGGCAGCGGTACGTGGAAGTTGAAGCTCGCCGGGTTCTGCGCCACCAGGCGCTCCAGCAGCGCGCCGCTATCCAGCGGCTGTTCAGCGTCGATATCAATCAGTCGTGAAAGCACCACTTTGTCGACCTGCGGCGTCGCCGTCAGCGCCGCGGCGCGGGCAACCATATCGAGGAAGACAGGATGTTCAGGGATTTCCTGGCGCGAAATCACGCCCATCGGCTCACGGGAGGCGTGATAGCGTGAGGATTGTTGCTTTGCGGTGCGTGAGAAAGCGTCACAGCGCTCCGGGATAAACAGCGCGGACGGCTGACGGGTATCAAACGGAATCGCCCCCACCATCACCGGGTTGGCGATGCCTGCCGCTTTTGCCGCGGCGAACGCCGAGGCGAGGCCTTGCTGAAAGGCGCTATCGGGCGCATCGCCCCCTTCCGCCGGGCAGGTGAAGCGCTGGAAGCAGCCCGAGGTCGTAAAACTACGGTACGGCGACATAAAGAAAAAGCGGTCAGCCGCGAGCGTGGCCTGACGCTGCTGCTGTTGTTCATCCGCAGCCAGTGACGTTTCCATATCATCCTCCAAAAACGATAAAGATATTACGAATAATTATCATTTATATTTTGGTTCGGTAACCTAAAAGTAAACGCCTCGTATGTCAACAGCTCGAAGCAGCATCTTGTGCTTAATAGCCGCCGCGCGGCCCCGATCATTCACTTTCGGCGGTTTAAGGTCGGGCTTGCATCCATGGCGGTCAATAGTTGAAAATGAGAAGCATTAACCAACTACCATCAGGATGCTTCTCTGTGAACTTCTCCGCTTTATGGCGCACCGCCGCGCTGATCGCTGGCTTCAGCGTTTTAGGACTATCCTCAGCCCAGGCCGCCGACTGGCCGCGCCAGATTACCGACAGCCACGGCGTGCACACGCTGGAACAAAAACCGATGCGCATCGTGTCCACCAGCGTCACGCTGACCGGCTCGCTGCTGGCGATCGACGCGCCGGTGATTGCCAGCGGCGCCACCACGCCGAATAACCGCGTCGCGGATGCCCAGGGCTTCCTGCGCCAGTGGGGCGACGTCGCTAAAGCGCGGAAAGTCACTCGTCTTTATATCGGTGAACCGAGTGCGGAAGCCGTGGCTGCGCAGATGCCGGACCTGATTCTGATTAGCGCCACCGGCGGCGACTCGGCGCTGGCGCTGTACGAGCAGCTCTCTACCATCGCCCCCACGCTGGTCATTAACTACGACGATAAAAGCTGGCAGGCGCTGCTGACCCAGCTTGGTGGCATTACCGGCCAGGAGCAGCAGGCAGCCGCGCGCATTGCCGAATTCGATAAGCAGCTGGCCACGGTGAAACAGCAAATCAAACTGCCGCCGCAGCCGGTCAGCGCGCTGGTGTACACCGCCGCGGCCCACAGCGCTAACCTGTGGACCAGCGAATCGGCGCAGGGCCAGTTCCTGCAACAGCTCGGCTTTACCCTCGCCACGCTGCCGCCGGGCCTGCATGCCAGCCAGAGTCAGGGCAAGCGCCACGACATCATTCAGCTGGGTGGTGAAAGCCTGGCTACCGGCCTGAACGGCGAAAGCCTGTTCCTGTTCGCCGGCGATGAGAAAGACGCCGACGCGGTCTACGCCAACCCGCTGCTGGCGCACCTGCCGGCGGTTAAAAATAAGCGCGTGTACGCGCTGGGCAGCGAGACCTTCCGCCTCGATTACTACAGCGCCACGCGGGTGTTAGCGCGCCTGTCGGCGTTATTTTCATAAGCACCGAGCCCTTCCCGGCGGCGCTTCGCCTGGCCGGGCTACAGGGTGTGCCGGTCCAGGCCACCGGATGTAGCCCGGACGAGGCGTTTACGCCGACTCCGGGGCTTCACGGCGAAAACGCCGCAGCTCACCGAGCACCAGCAGCAAAATCACGCCAACGATCGCCAGCCCCCAGCCGCTGACGCTTGCCGACGCCACCGGCGTCAGCATGGCCCCCAGCCCGCCGAGCAGCGCCGCGCCAATGGCGTCGCCGGTAACGTTCTGCGCCGTCCACAGCCCGTTAATACGCCCCAGCATCGCCTCTGGCGTCTGGGTCTGAATCAGGGTGTATTGCAGCAGCGAGCTAATCGCGCTCAGCCAGCCAAACAGCGCCAGACAGACAATCCCCAGCGCCCAGTACGGCATCATGGCGAACAGACCAATCGCGACAAACGCGCCGACGGTCGCCAGCAGCATGATCCAGCCGGGACGCTCGTTGTGCGCCAGCCTGCCGCTGGTCAGGGCCCCGAAGGCCGCCCCCAGCGGAATGGCGGCGTACAGCAGGCCAATCTGCGCCGCCGACATCTGCCAGCCCTGCGCCAGCGCCGGGTAAAGCACGCGCACCGCGCTGGCCATGGTCATCAGCCCGCCCAACAGCGCGATGCCGCCAATCAGCGGACTACCGAGCAGGAAGCGGAATCCGGCCGCCAGCGACGATAGCGGATGCTCGCGCGGCTGCGGCGGCGGCGGTAGCTGCGGCAGGCGCAGCAGCGTCAGCGTGGTGATAAAGGTGCCGAGCGCCGCCAGCAGGTAGTTCCACGACACGCCGCCGGAGGCCAGCAGCAGCCCGCCAACCATCGGTGAAATCACCGAGCCCAGGCGCACCGTCAGCATGGTAATCGCCCCGGCCTGCATCAGGTTTTCGCGCCCTACCAGCGCAGGCGTCGCCGCCAGCAGCGCCGTCACGCCAAGCGAGGCAAAGAAACCGTCCCATAGCCCCAGCAGATAGATCGCCAGCAGCGACGGCTCCGGCAGCAGCGCATTCAGCCACAGGCCGATAAATCCGATGCCGCAGGTACCGCGCGCCAGCAGAATCAGCTTGCGGCGCTCATAGCGGTCAGCCAGCACGCCGCCCACCATCAGCCCGACAAACATCGCCCCGCCGGTAAGCGTGACCGACAGCCCCACCTGCCAGGTGGAGTGGGTCATCATCTGGATTTGCACCGGCACCGCGACCCCAAGCAGGCCGAGCGACAGAATGGAGATAAAGCGGGCAATAAAGACGGCGCGGAAGGCCGGATGCGTTTTTAACAGGCTCAGATTCAGCAGCCAGGATTGTCGATTCATTACAAAACCTTGAGAGTTTTTTTCGTACCCTTTCCGAGGGCGCTCATGCTAACATAAACGAATAAGATAGATAACGATAATCACTATCATTATCACATCAGGGATGTTGCTATGTCGTTTTCCACCGCCGCGCTGCGCGCCGTTGCGCTGCCCGGTTTACTCTTGCTGCTCTTCCTTGCCGCCACGCTGAGTTTATTGATCGGCGCGACGCCGCTGCCGGTTTCCGTCGTCGTCGATGCGCTAAGCGGCACCTGCCACAGCGCCGACTGCACCATCGTGCTTGATGCCCGACTGCCGCGCACCCTCGCGGGCCTGCTGGCGGGCGGCGCGCTGGGCCTCGCCGGAGCGCTGATGCAAACCCTCACCCGCAATCCTCTGGCCGACCCGGGCATTCTCGGCGTTAACGCCGGTGCCAGCTTCGCCATCGTGCTGGGCGCGGCGCTGCTGGGCATCACCTCACCGCAGGAACAGCTGGCGATGGCCTTTTGCGGGGCGCTGGTGGCATCGCTTATCGTGGCGTTTACCGGCAGCCAGGGCGGCGGCCAGCTCAGCCCGGTGCGCTTGACGCTGGCGGGCGTCGCACTGGCCGCCGTGCTCGAAGGGTTCTCCAGCGGCATCGCGCTGCTCAATCAGGACGTTTACGATCAGCTGCGCTTCTGGCAGGCCGGTTCGCTGGATATTCGCACGCTGCAAACCCTGAAAACGGTGCTGATCCCGGTGCTGATTGCCGGGACGATTGCGCTGATGATGAGCCGCTCGCTCAACAGCCTGAGCCTGGGCACCGACACCGCCACCGCGCTCGGCAGCAAAGTGGCGCGCACGCAAATTCTGGGGCTGCTGGTGATTACCATCCTGTGCGCCAGCGCGACCTCGGTGGTCGGCCCTATCGCTTTTATCGGCCTGATGATGCCGCACATTGCCCGCTGGCTGGTGGGATCGGATCACCGCTGGTCGCTGCCGGTCACCCTGCTCGCCACCCCCTCGCTGCTGCTGTTCGCCGATATTGTCGGCCGCCTGCTGGTCCCCGGCGAACTGCGCGTATCGGTGGTCAGCGCCTTTATCGGCGCGCCGGTACTGATATTCCTCGTGCGCCGTAAATCGTCAGGAGGTGGCCGATGAACGCCCCTTCCCGTCGGCTGGTCGCCAGCTGCCTGCTGCTAATCATCGGCTGCCTGCTGTTAACGCTGCTGAGCCTGCGCAGCGGCGCGGTGACGCTGGAATTCTCCCAGGTCTTCAGCGCGCTGTTCGGCGACGCCCCGCGCGCTATCACCATGGTGGTTACCGAATGGCGTCTGCCGCGCGTGCTGATGGCGCTGCTGATCGGCGCTTCGCTGGGCGTCAGCGGGGCGATTTTCCAGTCGCTGATGCGCAACCCGCTGGGCAGCCCGGACGTGATGGGCTTTAACACCGGCGCCTGGAGCGGCGTGCTGGTGGCGCTGGT
The DNA here is from genome assembly GCF_047971185.1 of Kluyvera sp. GTDB lineage: Bacteria > Pseudomonadota > Gammaproteobacteria > Enterobacterales > Enterobacteriaceae > Kluyvera. Next base: position 103,043 of record NZ_JBKDZH010000058.1, on the reverse strand, counting down.
CTTCTTCGGCCAGAACCTGACCACCATCACCCTCGCGGCGATGGCGGGCGGCATCGCCACCTCGCTGCTGGTATGGGCGCTGGCGTGGCGCGACGGCATCGAAACCTTCCGCCTGATTATTATCGGCATCGGCATCCGCGCGATGCTGATGGCCTTCAACACCTGGCTGCTGCTGCGCGCCTCGCTGGAAACCGCCGTCTCGGCCGGGCTGTGGTTCGCCGGGTCGCTCAACGGCATGACGTGGGGCAAAATCTGGCCCGCCGCACCGCTGATGATCGTCGCGCTGGCCTGTTCGGCGCTGCTGGTACGCCGTTTACGCCTGCTGGAAATGGGCGATGACAGCGCCTGCGCGCTGGGCGTCCGCGTCGAATATTCTCGCCTGCTGCTGATGCTGGTCGCGGTGGTGCTCACCGCTGCCGCCACCGCGCTGGCCGGGCCGATTTCGTTTATCGCGCTGGTGGCGCCGCACATCGCCCGCCGCCTGAGCGGCACCGTTCGCTGGGGGCTAACCCAGGCCGCGCTGTGCGGCGCGCTGCTGCTCGTCGCCGCCGATTTCTGCGCACAACAACTGTTTTTGCCTTACCAGCTTCAGGTGGGCGTGGTGACCGTCAGTCTTGGCGGTATCTATCTCATCGTGCTGCTTATTCAGGAGTCTCGTAAAAAATGACCGACACCGTCGCCCGCCTGCGCGGCGAGGCGCTCACCCTCGCCTACGGTAAAAAGACCATCGCCGAGTCGCTGGACGTCACCATTCCTGACGGTCATTTCACCGCCATTATCGGCCCTAACGGCTGCGGTAAATCGACGCTGCTGCGTACGCTCAGCCGCCTGATGACGCCGGTTCACGGGCACGTCTATCTGGATGGCGAAGAGATCCAGCGTTACGCCAGCAAAGAGGTGGCCCGCCGCATCGGCCTGCTGGCGCAGAACGCCACCACGCCGAGCGATATTTCGGTACAGGAGCTGGTGGCGCGCGGGCGCTACCCGCATCAGCCGCTGTTCACCCGCTGGCGGCAGGAAGATGAGGACGCGGTGCAGCGCGCGATGCAGGCGACCGGCATCGTCAATCTGGCGCATCAGAGCGTGGACACCCTCTCCGGCGGTCAGCGTCAGCGCGCATGGATTGCGATGGTGCTGGCGCAGGACACCGCCATTATGCTGCTCGACGAGCCAACGACCTGGCTGGATATCAGCCATCAGATCGATCTGCTGGAGCTGTTAAGCGAACTGAACCGCGAACGCGGCTACACGCTCGCCGCCGTGCTGCACGATTTAAACCAGGCGTGTCGCTACGCCACGCACCTGATTGCGCTGCGCGAGGGGAAAATTGTCGCAGAGGGCGCGCCGCAAGATATTGTGACGCCGGAATTGATTGAAGCGGTGTACGGGCTGCGCTGCATGATCATTGACGATCCGGTGGCCCATACGCCGCTGGTGGTGCCGCTGGGGCGGCGGTAGCGCTTACTCCCTCTCCCTTCCAGGGAGAGGGCCGGGGTGAGGGTACATCGCGCACATTTCCCCTCACCCTAACCCTCTCCCCAAAGGGGCGAGGGGATCAAACCGAACGCGCTTTCCGGACAGAGAAAAACCGAATCCCTACCCCAATATCTCCCGAATCACCGGCCCTATCGTCTCAAACGCCGACGGCGTGATGATATCCACGTGCGCGCAGTCCTGGCTGTAAACCTCCAGTTCCCCCACCCATGGCCCCCACGCCGTCTGCGGATCCGCCTGACGGGTTTTCTCGGCGACAAACAGCGTCGCTTTACCGTCGAATTTCGCGCTGTGCGCGGTGGTCAGCAGGCGTACCGCATCGGCATAGTTACCTTCAATGGCGCTGAACAGCGCGCTGGAACCCTGCCCCTGCTGCGCGGCGAGAAATGCTTCGCGTTCGCGGTTAATCTCCGCTAATACCGCCGGATCGAGGCCGTTGGCCTCTTTTTCCGCCCAGTTTTGCGTCTCCGGCGGCCAGGTATCGAGCAGGCCGAGGAAGGCGACCGTTTCACCGCGCTGACGTAAACGCGCGGCAATACCCTGCGCCAGCGTACCGCCGAGCGAATAGCCCAGCAGGTAGTATGGCCCGTGCGGCTGCTCGGCCAGCAGCGTCGCCAGATGGTGCTCGCACACCTCGTCCAGCGTCTGTGCCGTTTGCATCGGCCCGTCGGGTCGCGGCGACTGAATACCGGTAATCGACCAGCGCGGCGACAGGTAGCGCGACAGCACGCTGAACTGCCAGGCAAAACCCGAGGCTGGGTGGAAGCAGTACAGCGTCGGGCCATCGCCGGTGCGCAGCGGCAACAGCGGCTCATAGCCCAGACGCTGCGCCTGTGCCTCATCGTCGTTATCGAGCAGCGTGCTCAGCTTGCCCACCGTTGAGGAAACCATCACCTGCCCCGGCGTCACCTGCCGCCCGGTACGCTGGCTGAGCATTGCCGCCAGGCGCATCGCCAGCAGCGAATGCCCACCGAGGGCAAAGAAGTCGGCGTCGATATCCTGAATCTCGCAGCCCAGCAGCTGGCTGAAGGCCTCTGCTACCTGCGTCTCCGTTGGCGACTGCGGCGCGCGTCCGGCGGTTTTCTGCGTCAGCGACGGCAGCGGCAGCGCCTTGCGGTCGAGCTTGCCGTTGGCGCTCAGCGGCAGCGCGCTGAGCGATAATATCACCACCGGCACCATGTGCGGCGGCAGGCGTTCGCGCAGCTGCGCCAGTAGCGCATCGCTATCCAGCGGTAAACCGGTGTCCGACACCACGTAGCCCACCAGCTGCCGCGCATCGCCGCCGGTGGCGGCGGCCTGGTTAATCACGCAGGCGTGAGTGACCGCTTGCTCGACGCCCGGTAGCGTCTGCATCACCCGGTCGATTTCCCCCAGCTCAATGCGCTGGCCGCGAATTTTCAGCTGATCGTCGCTGCGGCCTAAATACTCCACCGCGCCGTTATCAAGCCAGCGCGCCACGTCGCCGGTGCGATACATCCGCTCGCCGGGGGCGAACGGGTCGGCGATAAAGCGGCTGGCGGTCAGGTCCGGGCGCCCCAGGTAGCCCTGCGCCAGCTGAATGCCGGTAAGATACAGATCGCCCGCGACGCCGAACGGCACCGGGCGCATCATCGCATCAAGGATCCGCAGCCCGGTATTCCACACCGGGAAACCAATCGGCACGCTGTTGCCGGTCACCGCCGCCAGCGCTTCGCCGTAAGCGGGATACCAGCTGACGTCGACGGCGGCCTCCGTGGGCCCGTAAAGGTTATGCAGCGGCACCTGAGTGAGCGCTTCCCATTCCCGGCTTAGCGCGGTCGGTAGCGCTTCGCCGCTGCAAAAAACCCGCTGCAGCGAAGCGCAGCTGGCCGCCGTTTCCGCCGTCAGCGAGGCGACAAACGCCGCCAGCATCGACGGCACGAAGTGGATGGTGGTCACGCCGTATTGCGCAAAGAAGCGCTGCATCGCCAGCGGGTCACGGTGGGCTTCCGGCTCGGCCATAACCAGCCTCGCCCCGGCGATAAACGGCCACCAGAACTCCCAGACCGACACGTCAAAGCTGCACGGCGTTTTCTGCGCCACTACGTCATCAGCGGTAAGCGGATAGTGATCCTGCATCCACATCAGACGGTTAACGATGGCCTCGTGGCCGACCATCACCCCTTTCGGGCGACCGGTCGAACCGGAGGTAAAGATGATATAGGCGGTTTGCTGCGGCTGCGTCAGCCCCAGCGGGCGCTCGTCCCCCGTCGTTGCCAGCGGCGCGTTCAGGCACAGGCTGGCGATATTCGGGAAGCGGTGCAGCTGATCGTCAGCGGTAATCAGCAGCGATGGCCGCGCGTCTTCCAGCATCATCTGCAGACGGTCGTCCGGATAGCCGGTGTCCAGCGGCAGCCAGGCGGCCCCCGCCTCCACGATAGCGTGCAGCGCCAGCGTCAGGAACACTGAACGCGGCAGCGCCACCGCCACGCTGTCGCCGGGCTGAACGCCGCGCTGGCGCAGCACGTTGGCGAGCGCCACCACCTGCTGGCGCATCTCACGGTAGGTGAAGCGGTAGTGCGCGTCCTCCAGCGCCACGGCGTCCGGCGTTTTGTCCGCCTGAGCGGCCACCAGTGAACTCAGCGTTTCACGCGGCAGCGTTTTACCGGTGGCGTTAATCTGCACCAGGCGGTGATATTCCTCGCTGGAAAGTAGTTCAGCATCGGCACAGGTCAGGGCCGGATTATCGGCGAACTGCTGTAATAACGCAGTCAATCTGGCGATATGTTGCTGCAACGTCGGTTTATCGTAACGCTGTTGATTGGCGAGCACTTCTAGCGTCAGGCCGCCCTCTTCATCCGGGAACAGCGCCAGTTCCAGATCGTTTACCGGGCCGGTGGCCAGCGTGTGGGTTATCGCACTAACGTCATCGAATGCGAGGCGATAATCGAACATTTTGACGTTAAATACCGGGCCAAACAGCGCTTCGTCCCCGGCGGCTTTCCCCGCGTCGCGGACAATCTGCTCGGCATCGTAGCGCTGATGACGGCGCATTTTTTTCAGCTGCGCGGCAAGGCGCGTCGCCAGCTCGGCCAGCGTCTCCTGCCCATTAAGGGTGACCGCCAGCGGCAGCACGTTCAGCACCGGGCCGGTGGCGGTCAGCGCCGCGGAACCCAGCCGGCGCATAAAGATAAATCCGGCGGCGTATTCGCTGCGCCCGCACAGACGCCCCAGCCACAGCGCGGTTAGCGCCAGTGCCAGATCGGCGGGCTGGCACTGCGGTATCACGGCGGTCAGGCGGCTAAAGGCGCGGCGATCGGCGGTGAGCGTTAAGCGCCAGATGTCGCTGCTCTGCGCACGCCCCGGCAGCGGCGTCGGCGAGAGTGAGGCCGGCGACGGCAGCGCTTTTCGCTGCTCGGCCCAGAAGGCTTTATCGCGCCCATACGCCTCGCTTTCACGATAACGCTGATACTCTTCCACCACTTCCGCAAACGGCGTAAACGCAGGCTCCGGCGTGGCGTCACCGCACCGCCAGGCCTGATAAATAAGGCTTATCTGGCGGGTAATCGCCGGGAAGCTAAAGCCGTCAACCAGCAGATGGTGATAGCGCTGATACCAGAACCAGCGGTTGTCGCCCACCCGATAAAGACGGTGGCAGAACAGCGGGTTGCCGCTGTCGACGCGGCTGTTTTGCGCCAGATCGGCCTGCATCCGCGCCAGCGCCTCCTGCTGGGGATCGGCGACGTCGCGTAAGTCCTCAATCGGCGGTTCGGCGATAATCAGACTGTCGTCGACCCACTGCCAGACCTCGCCATTATCGTCACTGAAGCGCATGCGCAGCGTGTCGGCCTGCATCATGCCGGTCGCGATGGCCCGCGCCAGCAGGCTGCCATCGATGTTCCCTTTTAATTCAACGTAGTGCGCCACGCTCCAGGCGTTCGGCAGCGTGGAGAGCGCCTCCGCCATCCAGATACCCGGCTGGGCGGCAATCAGCGGTAAACGCGGGCTCATGGGCGGCCTCCGGCGGTGGCGAAATGGTCGGGCTTCAGCGTGTTCCAGTTAGCGCTCAGCCAGGCATTGCAGGCCTCGAGCGGCTGCGGCAGGCACACCACCGTCCAGCCCGCGGGCAGCGTACACTGCTGGGGCCAGAGGCTGAACTGGCGCTGCGGATTTTGCAGAAGGTAAAACTGCCCTTGCGCCACGTCGAAGGGGTTACTGACTTGCATACCAAACTCCTGTCGTTAATCGCGCTCGCTGCCCCACAGGGTCATCAGACCGGCGGTCAAGCCGCCGCGCCAGCAAAGCGCATCATGTCCGCCGTCAACCTGACGCCAGAAAATCGGCAGCTGTGTGTGCTGTAGTTGGGTAAAAAGCGCCTGATTGGCGCGAAAAATGATCGGCTCTCGCGTACCGGCTTCGAGCACGATGCGCAGCCCGTGCGGCTGAAGTTCGCCGCGCTGGAGTTGTTCGATGATGACGCCGGTCTGCCGCCCGCCGCGGTGCGGCCACCAGTAGGAACCGGACTGGCTCAGCACACAGCCAAAACGCGCTGGCCAGAGCAGCCCCGCGTACAGCGAGGAGAGGCCGCCGAAGCTTTGTCCGGCGACTACGGTACGATCGGCGCGGTCGCTGAACGGCGCTATCGCCTGCACCTGCGGCAGCAGCTCGTGCTGCACCGCCAGCCAGAAATCCGGGTTACACGGCAGTTCAGCACTGCGGTGAGCGTTGTCGATGGCATCAATCAGCACGTACACCGCCGGTGGGAGTTTGCCCTCTGCGGTTAACGCCGTCAGCGCAGGCCATACCGGCATGCTTTCCGCCCAGAACTGGCCATCAAGCAGCACCGCCAGCGGGCGCTGGCCGTCGCAGGCCTCGCCGGGGGTAAAAATCCATACTCGCCGCTGGTTACCGAGGCGCGCGCTGCGCCAGGTGATGCACTGCGGCGCATTCCAGCGTTCGGCGGGCGTTGACCAGCCGGGCTGTTCCGGCGCCTGCGGCATTTCCAGCGCCGATACCGCATGGCCGCGCCCGCCCTTCCAGCTCTGTGGATTGCGCGGATCGGCTATCACCTGCGGCAGCAGCTTGCGCCAGCCCTCGCGCAGCAGCATGCGGTCCGGTTCGCTCGCGGTGAAAATCTCCGGGGAAAAATCATCCTCGCGCACGGACGGCACGAAGCAGTAGCTGCCGCGCCAGGTCGGCGGCAGCGTGGTTGTCCAGCACCACGCATCGGTGTGGGCAATCCGTTGCAGCGTTTGCGGCGCCGAGTTGTGGTGGTGATCGGTCACGCCGGTAATGTAAATCCACACCCGCCGAATCGGCGAAGTGACTTCACTTCCTGCCGGGTCGCGCCACCAGAAAGTCACCTGATAGCGATCGTTAACGCGTTGATATTGTGGTCCTTTTATCGTTGACCACCAGGCATCACTTCCTGTCGCTAACTTCTCCACTACGTTAACCCCATGTTTATTGTGGAATTTGTTGTTACATATGAAAATTTATTGATAATATTATTGATAACTATTTGCATTTGCAATAGCGTATTGGCGCGCAACTTTCACATGCTTTAGGCATATAACCATGCCGAGTCTCTCCCTTTGGGATGGAGCTGTACGAGACCTCGGCGACGAAAAGCAGGACACACAATGAATAATAAAATCAAATCCCTGGCCCTCCTGGTCAATTTGGGTATCTATGGCATGGCCGCTCCGGCCTTCGCCGCCGACACGGACAGCAGCAAGACCGACGTGAATGGCGAAACCATGGTCGTCACCGCCGCCGAGCAGAACCTGCAGGCGCCGGGCGTTTCGACCATCACCGCCGATGAAATCCGCAAGCGCCCACCGGCGCGCGACGTCTCCGAAATTATCCGCACCATGCCGGGTGTGAACCTGACCGGTAACTCCACCAGCGGCCAGCGCGGCAATAACCGCCAGATCGACATTCGCGGCATGGGTCCGGAAAACACCCTGATTCTGGTCGACGGTAAGCCGGTGACCAGCCGTAACTCCATCCGTCTGGGCTGGCGCGGCGAGCGTGATACCCGTGGTGATACCAGCTGGGTACCGCCGGAAATGATTGAGCGCATTGAAGTGATTCGCGGCCCGGCGGCGGCACGCTATGGTAACGGCGCGGCGGGCGGCGTGGTGAACATCATCACCAAAAAAAGCGAGAAAGAATGGCACGGCTCGTGGAACGCCTACATGAACGCGCCGGAGCATAAAGACGAAGGCTCCACCAAGCGCACCGATTTCAGCCTGACCGGCCCGCTGGGCGATGCGTTCAGCTTCCGCCTGTACGGTAACCTCGACAAAACGCAGGCCGACGCCTGGGATATTAACCAGGGCCATCAGTCCGAGCGTACCGACATTTATCAGGATACCCTGCCCGCCGGTCGCGAAGGCGTCGAGAACAAAAACATCAACGGCCTCGTGCGCTGGGACTTCGCGCCAATGCAGTCGCTGGAGTTTGAAGCGGGCTACAGCCGCCAGGGTAACCTGTACGCCGGCGATACCCAGAACACCAATACCAACGATCTGGTGAAAGAGAACTACGGTAAAGAAACCAACCGTCTGTATCGCAACACCTATTCCGTTACCTGGAACGGCGGTTGGGATAACGGGATTACCACCAGCAACTGGGCGCAGTACGAGCACACCCGCAACTCCCGTAAGGGCGAAGGTCTGGCGGGCGGCACCGAAGGGATCTTCAACAGTAACCTGTTCTCCGATACCGACCTGTCGGACGTGATGCTGCACAGCGAAATCAACCTGCCGTTTGATTATCTGGTCAATCAGAACCTGACGCTCGGTACCGAATGGAACCAGCAGCGGATGAAGGATAAGGCCTCCAACACCCAGACCTTCATGGGCGGCGATATCCCAGGCTACAGCAGCACCGACCGCAGCCCTTATTCGCAGGCGGAAATCTTCTCGCTGTTTGCTGAAAACAACATGGAGTTGACCGACACCACCATGCTGACGCCGGCGCTGCGTTTCGATCATCACAGCGTCGTTGGCGACAACTGGAGCCCATCGTTAAACCTGTCGCAGGGCCTGTGGGATGACTTCACGCTGAAGATGGGTATCGCCCGTGCTTATAAAGCGCCAAGCCTGTATCAAACCAACCCGAACTACATTCTGTACAGTAAAGGCCAGGGCTGCTACGCCAGCAAATCCGGCTGCTATCTGCAGGGTAACGACGACCTGAAGGCCGAGACCAGCATCAACAAAGAGATTGGTCTGGAGTTCAAGCGCGACGGCTGGCTGGCCGGTGCGACCTGGTTCCGCAACGATTACCGCAACAAGATTGAAGCCGGTTATTCTCCGGTCTACACCAACAGCAACGGTACCGATCTCTACAAATGGGAAAACGTACCCAAAGCGGTGGTAGAAGGCCTGGAAGGGACGTTGAACGTGCCGGTGAGCGAGACGGTGAACTGGACCAACAACATCACCTACATGCTGCAAAGCAAAAACAAAACCACCGGCGATCGTCTGTCGATTATCCCGGAGTACACGCTGAACTCTACGCTGAGCTGGCAGATTCAGGAAGACGTCTCCGTTCAGTCGACCTTTACCTGGTATGGCAAGCAGCAGCCGAAGAAGTATAACTACAAAGGTCAGCCGGTCACCGGCAGTGAAACCAACGAAGTCAGCCCGTACAGCATCGTTGGCCTGAGCGCGACCTGGGATGTGACCAAGTACGTTAGCCTGACCGGCGGCGTGGACAACATCTTCGATAAACGTCACTGGCGCGCGGGTAACGCCCAGACCACCGGCACCACCACCGGTTATATGTACGGCGCAGGCGCTGAGACCTATAACGAATCCGGTCGTACCTGGTACATGGGCATCAACACCCACTTCTGATAAAATGTGCCCCTCTCCCACCCGGGAGAGGGTTCTTCAGGAGCCCTATGCGCACCCATCACAGCACCCTTCACGCGATCCAGCGTATTGATTTTGAACCCGACACCTTTACCCCCGGCGATCTGCTGTGGCTGCCTCACCATCAACGGCTGGCCCACGCGGGGAAAAAACGCCAGACCGAGCACCTCGCCGGACGTATTGCCGCCGTTCACGCGCTGCGCGGGTTTGGCGAAACAGCGGTGCCGGGAATCGGCGAGAATCGCCAGCCAATTTGGCCCGACGGCCTTTATGGCAGCATCAGCCACTGCGGTAACACGGCCATCGCTATCGTCGCCCGTACCCCGGTCGGCATTGATATTGAAGCGGTTTTTTCGCCCCGGCTCGCCGAAGCGCTGGCGCACGAGATTGCCAACGAAGAGGAACGTGCCGTACTGCGCCACAGCGCGCTGCCGTTCCCGCTGGCGCTCACGCTGGCCTTCTCGGCCAAAGAGAGCGCCTTTAAGGCCTACTCTGCGCAGACCAACGGCCTGCCCGGATTTCACAGCGCCCAGGTGGTGTCGCTCGATGCCAGCACGCTACGCCTGCGTTTTACCGCTCGCTTTGCTCCCGCCCTTGCAAATAGCGTGATTTCCATCAATGGGTTAATCAACGGCCCGCACGTCATCACCTGCACTCTCCCGCTCAACGAAGCGTGATCCTTTTCTCCTTTTAAGAAATTAACTGCGTAAAACGTAGACAGTTCTACAACTCAGCCTTATCGTTAACATGAATAATAAATCATTATTGAATATATATTCAATGTGGAGAAAACGATGAAAGCTAACTTTGTGAAGTCTGCCCTACTCGCCTCAACGATCGCCGTCTCCGGTTCGCTGTTTGCCGCCGATAACGGGCTGATCGCCATTATTACTCCCTCCCACGACAACCCGTTCTTTAAAGCCGAAGCCGACGGGGCGGCGGCGAAAGCCAAAGAGCTGGGCTATACCACGCTGATTGCCTCGCATGATGATGATGTGAATAAGCAGAACCAGCTTATCGAAACCGCCATTGCCCGTAAGGCCAAGGCGATTATCCTCGATAACGCCGGGGCCGATGCCACCGTCGGGCCGCTGGAGAAAGCCAAAGCGGCGGGCGTGCCGGCGTTTCTGATCGATCGTGAAATCAATAAAACCGGCGTTGCCGTGGCGCAAATTGTCTCCAACAACTATCAGGGCGCGCAGCTTGGCGCAGAGAAGTTCGCCAAACTGCTTAACGGCAAAGGCAAGTACGTCGAGCTGCTGGGCCGTCAGTCGGATACCAACGCTAGCGTCCGCTCGCAGGGCTACCACGACGTGCTGGACGATTACAGCGACATGAAAATGGTGGCGCAGCAAACCGCCAACTGGAGCCAGACCGAAGCCTTCACCCGCATGGAAGCCATCCTGCAAACCAACCCGGATATCGTCGGCGTGATCTCCGGTAACGACACCATGGCGCTGGGCGCGGAAGCGGCGCTGAAGGCGGCCGGTAAAAAAGACGTGATTGTGGTCGGCTTCGACGGTAGTGACTACACCCGCGACTCCATCATCAATAAGGGCAATATTAAAGCCACTGTCCTGCAACCCGGCTGGAAGCAGGCGCAGATGGCCGTCGAGCAGGCGGACTATTACCTGAAAAACGGCAAAGCGCAGAAAGAGGAGAAGCAGCTGATGGACTGCATCCTGATTGACGACGCTAACGCCCGCAAACTCAACATGTTCAACCTCAGCGAGTAACCGGAGACGTTATGCCCTTAAAACAATGGGGTGCCGTAGCCGCGTGCTGCGCCGCCCTGTTGCTGACGGCCTGCACGGTGGTGGATCTGGACGAAAACGGCAAGCCTATTCTGCCTGCCGACCCGAATGCCAAAGCCAGTTTCGACAACCTGACGCCACAGCAGATCGCGCAACAAACCTGGAAATCTCGTGTCATGGATGCCGCTCACCAGCATGCGCTGGATGCCGGCGCGCTGGACACCCGTCGGCAGGCGGCCGGGAGTACGCCGGACAGCGTGTTTGTTCAATTGACCAGCGACGTGACCGCCGTCGACGTCAGCAACGAGCGCGAACAGAAGCTGACGGTCAGCCTGAACGGCCAGCCGCTGACCATTCAGGTCGGGCCGGTGATGCGCGGCAACGCCATTCGCGACGCCACCGGCTTTAAGTTTGAAGATTTCACCAACCAGGTCCAGTTCGCCCAGCTGTCGCGCGCCTATCACCGCGAAGCGATAAAACAGCTGCCGAAAATCGACGCCAGCTGGGTCGGCAAGCCGGTCGAGGTCCTGTTTGCCGTCACCTTAATTAACGGCAAAGCGCAGGATGCGGCGGCGCTGGAACTGAAACAGGAGACACAGTGATGAGCAACCCTTCTGCTGATGACATCATCCTGCGCGCCCGCGGTATTTCGATGCTTTTCCCCGGCACCATCGCGCTGGATAACGTGGATTACAACGTCTGGCGCGGCAAGGTCAATGTGATTATCGGTGAGAACGGCGCGGGCAAGTCGACGCTGATGAAAATTCTCGCCGGCGTGCAGCAGCCCAGCCGTGGCGAAATGGTGCTTAACGGTAAACCGGTCCATTTCTCCAGCACCCGTGAAGCCGCGGCGCACGGCATCGGCATGGTGCATCAGGAGCTGAACCTGTTTGAAAACCTGAACGTGGCGGAGAATATTTTTCTCGGCCGCGAGCTGCAAAACGGGGTTGCGCCGATTAACGAAGCCGAGCAGGAACGCCGCGCCGCCGAGCTGCTGCAACGTCTCGATCAGCCCATTTCCCCGCGCGAACTGGTGGGCAACCTGAAGGTCGGCCAGCAGCAGCTGGTAGAGATAGCCAAAGCGCTGGCGGAAAACGCCGATATCCTGATTCTCGACGAACCCACCTCCGCGCTGAGTAAAACCGAGGTGGAAATTCTGTTTCGCGTGATTCGCGAGCTGACCCGCCAGGGGGTGTCGATTATCTATATTTCCCACCGTCTGGAAGAGCTGATGGCGATTGGCGACATGATCACCATTCTGCGCGACGGCAGATTCCAGTCGGAGGCCCGGGTAGCCGATATCGACGTGCCGTGGATCGTGCGCGAAATGCTCGGCAGCGATCCGGTCAGCAACTTCCTTGAACCGGGGCGTATCTTCGGGCCGCCGCTGCTGGAAGCGGAGAATATCACCTGCGTCAACGCCGCCGGAAACACGGTGGTTAACGACGTGAGCTTTAAAGTTCACGCGGGGGAAATTGTCGGCATTTACGGGCTGATGGGCGCGGGCCGTACCGAGCTGTTTGAGTGCATGCTCGGCACGGAGCGCAACTACCTCGGCAAACTGTGGCTCGACAGCAAGCCGGTGCCGCAGCGCTTAACGCCCGCCGAACGCATCCGTATGGGGATGAGCCTGGTGCCGGAAGACCGTAAACGGACCGGTATTTTCCCCATCTCGTCAGTCGCCAATAACCTGACGATCGCCAGCCTCTGGCGGCGGCTGCGGCGCGGGCTGACCATCGCCAACGGAGAGGAAAACGCGGTGGTGGCCAGCACCATTGGCAACCTCTCGATTAAGGTGTCGTCGCCGGAGGTGGAAATTCAGGCGCTCAGCGGCGGCAACCAGCAAAAGGTGGTGATTGGCCGCTCGTTGTTAACCAACCCGAAGGTGCTGTTCCTCGATGAACCGACGCGCGGCATCGATATCGGGGCGAAGGCCGACGTGTTTCGCATGATGGTGCAGCTTTCGCAGCAGGGGATCGCCGTGGTCTTCTCCACGTCGGATTTAAAAGAAATTATGGCGGTTTCCGACCGTATCCTGGTGATGTCTGGCGGCAAGCTGACGGCAGACATCGCCCGTGAACGGGCTGAGGAATCGGCGCTGGTTTCAGCAAGTGCTCAGGGGTTTTAAGATGAAAACGACTCAATCTGTCGCGTTAACGCCGCGCGGCGGGGCTTCGCTGTCCCGTGAAAACATTCTGCTGCTTCTGCTGAAGCTGCGTACCTTTATCGCGCTGTTCCTGATCGTCGGCTTTTTCACCATTACCGTGCCGGGCTTTTTATCGGCGGGCAGCATGGTAATTATGATTAAACATATCGCCATCAACGCGTTCCTGGCGCTGGGCATTACGTTTGTGATCATCACCGCCGGTATCGACCTCTCCATCGGTGCCACCCTCGGGCTGTGCGGGATGATAGCCGGGTGGCTGATTACCAAAGGCATCGTGCTGCCGATGTTCGGCATCGCCATCTTCCCCAGCGTCTGGCTGATTGTGCCGATTGTGCTGGTGATTGGCGCGCTCATCGGCGCGGTGAACGGCTGGATTATCACCCGCTATAACGTCGCGCCGTTTATCTGCACCCTCGGCACCATGTACGTGCTACGCGGCGCGGCGATGCTGACCTCGGATGGGCAAACCTTCCCGGGTCTTTCCGGCAATCCACAGCTGGGTAATACCGGCTTTGACGAGATTGGCGCCGGTTCGCTGCTCGGTATTCCGTGGGCCATCTGGCTGATGATCGTGCTGGCGCTGGTCATCGCCTATATCGCCCGCCGCCTGCCCTTTGGCCGCCACGTGTACGCCATTGGCGATAACGAGCGCGCGGCGGAACTCTCCGGCGTGAAGGTCAAGCAGGTCAAAGTGCTGGTCTATACGCTTTCCGGCTTCTGCGCGGCCATCGCCGGGATTGTGGTCTCCGCCCAGCTGCTGGCAAGCCACCCGGCCAACGGCACCGCCTTTGAAATGAACGCCATTGCCGCCGTAGTACTCGGCGGCACCTCGCTCGCCGGCGGTCGCGGCACCATCCTCGGCACCCTTATCGGCGCGTTTGTGATCGGTTTTCTCGCCGACGGGCTGGTGATGATGGGCGTCAGCGAGTTCTGGCAGATGGTGATTAAAGGCATCGTGATTATCGTGGCGGTGATTATCGACCAGATGCAAAACCGCATGCAGCAGAAGGCGGCGGTGGTGGCGCAGAAGGCGGTGATGGAAAGTAAATAGCCATCGCAATTTCCCAAGCCCGGCGGAATTTGTCGGGCCGATCTTTTTTTCGCCGCCGTCAGCGCGTTACGCTGTCTGGCGGCGGTTTTTTATATTAAGGAAAATCATGTGTTGAAATACGCCCCTATCGTTATCTCTCTCGCCAGCGCTCTGCTACCCGGTCATGCCAGCGCGGCAACCACCACAGACACCAGCGACTCACGCGCCCGTACGGTGATTACCACCGATGGTGAAGTCGATGATATGAACTCATTAATTCGCGCGTTTTTATACGCCAACGATATGGATATTGCCGGTATCGTGCTGACCAGTTCGGTTTATCACTACGCTGGTGATGCCGAAAAAGGGATTAAGCCCTACCGCTGGACGGGAACGCAATGGGTCTACAACTATATTGCGGATTACGGCAAGGTCTATGACAACCTGAAAGCGCACGACCCGCGTTACCCCACGCCTGAATACCTGCGTTCCATTACCAAAATCGGCAATATCAGCAATAAGGGCGATATAGCACAGGAGACCGACGGTTCGCGCTTTCTCGAAAAGCTGTTCCTCGATAACGATAGCCGCACGCTGTATGTGCAGACCTGGGGCGGCACCAACACCACCGCACGGGCGTTACAATCCATTGAGGAGCGCTATAAAAACAGCGCCGAATGGCCCGCTATTCAGCAAAAAATTAATCGCAAGCTGGTGCTGTATATTATTCTCGACCAGGACAACAGCTATAACGATTACATCGCAACGCACTGGCCGAATTTAAAAACCATTAACGACCGCAGCAACTTTTGGCATTTTGCCTATGCCTGGAAATATCACAGCGATGAGCTCAATAGCCGCCTGAAGGGAGACTGGAGCTATCATCATCTGGTCAACAATAAAGGGCCGCTGATGGCCAACTACGCCTTAATGGGCGATGGCAAAATGATTGCCGGTGAACTGTATGACGAACAGCGCGGCACCGATGATTACCTGCGCAAAAATCCGCAATATCAGAAATATGATTTTATTTCCGAGGGGGATTCGCCTTCCTTTTTATATCTTATCGACAACGGTCTTCGCAGCCGAGAAAATCCGGCCTATGGCGGTTGGGGCGGGCGATTTGGACCCGCCCAGGACAACCGCGATATCAATAACGTGCTGGACTACAACATCTACACCCAGCGATATGAAGCGCAATATAGCCTGAGCCGCTGGTTTGACGATATGCAAAATGACTTCGCCGCCAGAGTGAACTGGTCCACGACCCGTGACGATTCGGCGGTGAACCATCCGCCGAAGGTGTCAATCAAAGAGGGGCTGAATATTCGCGCCCGCCCAGGTAGAACCGTTAACCTGACGGCACAGGCCAGCGACCCGGACGGCAATGCCCTCAGCTATCACTGGTGGCGCTATTTCGAAGCGGATACTTATCAGGACAGCAAACCGACTACGCAGCCGGTTGTCGATAATTCACTGGGCATGCAACTGGATATCACCCGAACGCCGGATAAGACAGAGAAAATAAATACCATTGTCCTTCAGCGTGCTGACACGCCCAACATGTCGTTCGTCGTGCCGCAGGATGCTAAAACCGGTGACACACTCCACATGGTAGTGACCGTACGCGACAACGGAAAACCGGTGTTAACCCGTTATCAGCGCGTGATTATCACGGTTGAATAAATCGCGCGGTGAGGGTCAGATTGCTGACTATCGCCCATGATGCCGGGTGGTGCCACTCGTAGCCCGGTCGAGCGAACGCGACGCCGGGAATGGGTTCTGAGCCGCCCCGGGGTCGGCATAATTGCCTCGCCCGGGCTACCAACCAACTATCAGGCAAACAGCCCACGGTTAATTCAGTGAAGGTTGCTCAACCGCCTCTGGTTGCGCGCTTTTCAGCTTAAACATCATCAACAGCCCCAGGCTGATAGCATGGAAGAGTACCGGGACGCCCGCAATCAGCAACATAATCGCGCGCATCGCTTCCGGGGTAACCGCCTCGCCCGCTTTGTAGCCGCTGGCGGCCAGCACAAAACCCACCAGACCACCGGCCAACGCCAGACCCACCTTCATGGAAAACAGCGTGCCTGCGGCAATCGCGCCGGACATTTTAATCCCGGATTTCTCTTCGCAGTAATCCGCACAGTCAGACGGCAGCGCCCAGGCGGTAATGGCCCCCAGTTCGGCCAGCAGTACCGACACCACCAGCAGCACGCAGGCCAGCGAGATCTGCTGCGGGTCAACGAAATAGAGCCCCAGCGCCGCCAGACCGCCACCGACCTGCGCCACTTTCAGCGTGCCCAGTTTTGATAATACGCCACGTTTAATCAGCTGAATGGCAATCATCGGCGCGATAATCCCAGCAATCGCCGTGGCCGACAGCAGCCCGGAAACAAAGCTGTCGCCGCGATTGAGGAAATACTTCACGAAATAAATCGTCACGCTGCCTTTAATCACAAACGCAATCGAACTGGTGATTTTAAACAGGTAGAAAATCACCACCGGTTTAGCTTTCAGCATAATGCCAATCTGTTTGGTAAACGGCACGCTGCTGCTTTGCTGCGAAACCTGATAGCGCTCTTTGGTCCCCCAGAAACACAGCAGCATAAAAGCGGTGGCCAGGATGGCAATAAAACTCATGGCCACCATATACGCCTGCGCTTCATTGGTTTTGCCATACCAGGCGACAAACATCGGCACGACGGTGGAGCAAATTAAAAACGCCATCTTCGCCAGCGGGAAACGCCATGAGTTCGCGCTCAGGCGATCCATCGGGTCTGACGTCAGCGAGGTCAATAGCGCCACATACGGCACCACGGTTGAGGCATACATCAGAATCAAAAACAAATAGGTGGCGCAGGCATAGGCCAGTTTCCCGGTCGGGGAAAAGTCTGGCGCCAGAAACACCAGCAGGCAGGAAATACCATAAGGTACCGCCAGGTAGAGCAGGAACGGGCGATACGAGCCGTGTTTTGAACGCGTGCGGTCAGCGATATTACCAATAAAGGGGTCGTAAAACGCATCGACCAGACGAGCAACGATAAACAATACGCCCATCGCCGCCGCGGAGATCCCCAGTACGTCCGTATAAAAATAGGGTAAGAACATCATGGTCATACCCAGGAAGATATTCGCGGACGAATCGCCCAGCCCGTAGCATATCTTTTCCTTGATCGTCAGTTTGTGTTGCTGATTCATGGTCCACTCCTCTACTTGAATAAATATTCAGTAATAAATTAATATTCAAAAAGCGTAAACCTGAGAAATTAGCGCGGCAAGAGGAGAAATCACACACTGTTACCCGTATCACATAACGCCGGGATTTCAGATCATCCTCAGACAGTGAGGATTAGGAAAATCTCAAAAAACGAGTAATTGTGATCTTTTACGCAAAAATCGCAGCGAACCATAGAATGTTAACGGTAACCTCACTACTGTAAAAGAATAAATAATCATACAAGAATATATATTCAAACCAGTAAGGAGACGCCCCATGTCTAACCGCGAAGTGAACCAGTGGCAGCGATTTGAGTATCGCGAAACGGTCAGTGCCGAGCCGCATCATTTTACCGATAGCTGGCTAACAGGCACCTTTACCCACGGCGATGATACCCGCACGGTATATGGGTTTTATAACGATAACGGTGAGTTTATCCTGCGCTTTATGCCGGATAAGCCGGGATGCTGGAGCTATACGCTGGCCTCAAATATTCCCGCGCTACAGGGCCAACAGGGGGAGTTCCTCTGCATTGCCGCGCCGCAGGAGAAAGGCCCGGTCATCCGCGACGGTGACGGACATTTCCAGCACGCGAACGGTACGCCGTGGTACCCGTTTGGCACGACGGCCTATGTCTGGAACTATCAAAGCGATACCGTGCAGGCCGACACCTATGCCTCGCTGGCGGCCAGTCCGTTCAATAAAATCCGCATGTGCGTGTTCCCCAAACACTACCGCTATAACCTGGCCGAGCCGGAACACTTCCCTTTCCCCGGCAATATTGACGAAGGCTTCGACTACAGCCGCTTTGACGTGACCTTCTTTGCCCGCCTGGAATCGCAAATCGCCACGCTGGATAAAATGGGCATTGAGGTCGATCTGATTATTTTCCACCCGTATGACCGCTGGGGATTTTCGTCGATGCCCGCCGAGGTGGACCGCCGCTATATTCGTTACCTGGTGGCGCGACTGGCGTCGTTTAAAAATATCTGGTGGTCGCTGGCCAACGAATTTGATCTGCTGAAAGCCAAGACCCTGGCATTCTGGGACGAGGCGATCGCACAGATCCACCGTGAAGACCCGTCAGGGCATTTAATCTCGATTCATAACTGGCACAACCCGCCGATTCACTACCGCTCTAACGCGCACTGGTACGATCATCACAACCCGGCGCTGAGCCATGCCAGCATTCAGCATCACGATATGCACTTTGTCCCGGAATGGCGGGAAGCGTTTAAAAAGCCCATCGTCATCGATGAATGCTGTTATGAAGGCAATGTCGACCTTGGCTGGGGCAATATTACCGCACAGAAAATGGTCGCTCAGTTCTGGCATGGCGTCTGTCTTGGCGGCTACGTGACCCACGGCGAAACTTTCCTCAGCGACGATGACATTATCTGGTGGTCGCACGGCGGGAAGCTGAAGGGGGAAAGCGTGGCGAGAATTGCGTTTCTACGCCAGTTACTGGAAGAAGGCAGCGCGAAACGCCTGACCCCGCAGCCATGGGGTAGCCACTGGGACACCTCAATGGGCCTGAGCGGTGACGACTACGGCTTGTTCTACTTCGGCGACTACTGCCCGGCGTTTAAGATGATGACCATGCTGGCAGAAAATAGCCGCTGGCAGGTGGATATTATCGATACCTGGGCCATGACCATCACGCCAGTAGAGGGGCTCATTCAGCGCGGCGACCGTCTGGAATTGCCGGGTAAACCGTGGATAGCGCTGCGCCTGCAGCGGGTATAAGTTACACCAGCAGCTCAGTGATCCCATCGGAACTGAGCTGCACCAGCCCCTTCACCCCGTAGTAATAGCCGGTTTTGTAATGGCGAATGCGGATTTCGCTAATATGTCTGTCCGGGCTGTCGTTCAGCATTCCCTGCGTCAGCGGCAATATTTCATCGCCATAGTCTTCAAACAGTTCACCCGTGACAATCACATTTTTAATGTTGTGAATGGGCGCCGTGCAGCAAATCGCGAAGTACAGCGCTTTGGCGGTAGACTCCAGCGTGGCGGGCTTATTGCCCTCCTCGACGTTGAACGCCTGTTCAATGCCGCCTTCATACGGCAAATGGACAATCTCCGGGTAGAAGCCGTTCTCGCCTAACCCGGTTTCGCCGTTCATGCAGTAGCCGTATCCCAGGCTACCGAACCCCGGCATAAACGCCACCCAGGACATGCCCGGCGACAGTTTTGCCAGCATATGGCTGGTGCAATGGGCGATGTTAAAAATCTGCGCCGCGATGCCGATAGCATCCTCAACTTCGCGTTTAAGATTGACGTTATTTTCGTTGAACAGCGGGCAATAGCGGACAATGCCGGTGAAATGTTCAATCCCGCCCTGCAAGGCAATGCTGATCACTTTGACGCGCGACAGCAAAACCTGCGCCGACTCGCAAAGCGTTTTGGCGCAATCGACCACAATTTTTACCAGCGCCTGCGGCGTCATCAGTTCGGCCAGCGCGCAGTCATAGTTCGCCAGCACCGGCTGCTGCGTGTTGTAGTCGTTTAGCGTGGCCTGCAAATTGCCTTTGCGCAGCATGATGTTGATGCTAAACCAGGTGTGGGTTTTCACCGCCAGCATCTGTTGTGGACGACCAAAAGTGACATCCTTCACCTCTCGTTCTTCGATGAGCCGGTCGGCTAACAGCTGAGAGGTCAGTTTGGTGATGTAGGCTTTGGTGACGCCGAGTCGACGGGTCATCTCCGCCCGCGACTCGTTTTCACTGTGCAGAATATTGAGGATCTGCTTTTTATAATCCATGATGTTAGGCCCCGGTGCACTATTGAACGTCCTGGCGCCGGTATCATAACATCCTGGCCGCAGATTACCTGCCCTTCTCTTTACGCCGTAGCAGCAGCACCCAATCACTTCCGGTATCCGGCGGGTCGATGCTCAGGAAAAAGGTTTCCGAAATATCATCACTCACCCGGTTCAGAATGCCGTAACGCGGGTCGAACCAGCTTATCTCAAACCCGGTGTCGGCAAAGGCGCTAACGTCCACCACCACGTTTTGCTGTTCCGGAATATAGACCGCAATCCACCGATGTTGCGCGTCGCGCATCGCGCGGCAGTGACGGCGGTCACGCGGATTGTCACCGAGCAGCAGCGCCTGATCCGGCACCCGCTGCCACCACTCGGGCAGCGATTCAATAAAGCGGCGCAGTTGGCCAATATTAAACGCCCCAGGGTAGTTCAGGACATCGAACCAGTAAGGAATAGTATCCCCTTGATAGGTGCTGGCGGCGCTTTCCGGAATCGCGATAGCGTCATCTTCCGGGCGACGCATCTGCCACAGGCTATAGCAGCCGTAGGTAATCCCCGCGCCGCCAGCAAAGACCGACCAGTAGCTGGTGCGACGAATTTCGCGGTCGGTAAAACGGCTGGCATCCTGCGCCCGCTTAAACTGATGCTGACACATTACCGGATGCGCCTCGTAGCAAGGCTCGCTGTCGAGAACCGGTTTATCCTGACGCTGGTAGTCCATTTCAATCGGCCGCCACGAAGGATAGGCCTGCCCCATATGTCCGGTTTGCCAGACCACAAAGTCATGCCACGACCGCTCGCCCAGCATATCGAGCGTGCTACGTCCTCCCTGAGTGTGGACGGTGATCGGCGCATCGCCGCTGCCGCCCGCCCGTAGCCCTTTCGCCATTTCCTCCAGCAGTTGACGTTGGTCTTCACCGGCAATCGCGCGGTCGCCGCCAATCATCCACAGCAGGCCCATACCCTGCATTTTGTCGCTCAGATAGCGGCAGAATGCGGCAATATTTTGCTGGTTAAACAGCGGCTTTCGGTCCTGCCCCCAGCTATTGTTGACGCTCCAGTGGGAGCCCCACATCGGCACCAGCGCAATCACGATGCCTAACTGGTTCGCCCGCTCGGTGACCAGACGGATATGGTCGAAATAGGCGTCGTTTGGCTCCAGCGTCAGCAGGTCATGAAAAGGCAGATGTCCGCCTTCATAGGTGGGCGTATGCAGCCCGTCCAGTTCGCAGACCGCGACCGCCTGCACCACGTTAAAGCCTTTCTCCACGCGGTTACGTAAGTAGCGTTCCGCTTCTGACAGCGTCAATTTATGGAACAGTTCCCACGCGGTACAGGCCGTATAGAAAAAGGGTTGATTGTCTTCGTCGTAGCAGCTTCGGCCATTAATGCGCAGTTTTTTCATTACCAACTCCTGGTGATAAAGATGGGGTGTCCTGAACAAAGGCCTGGCAGGTTTTTTCATCCAGTCTGTAGCGCGAGAAGATAAACGCGGCGATAAACATACAGGCGGCAGGTAGCCAGGCGTATAAAAGGGTGAAAGCAGAAAGTTGATGCGACGTGGCGCTGGTCATGGTGTCGGGGTTGTAGCCATACCACGCCAGCACGTAGCCAATAATCGCCCCGCCGATAGCCATACCGGCCTTGGTGGCGAACAGCATCCCGCCGCCGATCATGCCGTTAATGCGCACGCCGTACCGGTGAAAACCGTAGTCAGCCACGTCGGCCACCGTCGCCCAGAGGATCACGGCGATAAGCTCCACCGCCAGCGTTGCCAGCACGAACAGTGCAGCATGGAAATAGACGGCGCTGGTCGGTGTCAGGCCGATAATCAGCGTAATCAGGCCGCCAACAATCTGGCTTATCACCAGCAGCGGAATACGCTTAATCCAGCCTTTTTTCAGCCAGTATCCGGTCAACAGCGGTGCGACGATGCCGGCAATAGATCCGGCGGTTAACAGCAAACTGAGGAACGATCCCGGCATATTGAGTACATATTTCACGAAATACGCGGCCGCGCCGAACTTCAGCGTATTCATAATCATCACCACCAGTTGGGCGGCAAAGACAATCATCGCCTGGTCGTTTTTAAAAACAAACTGCACCTGCGCCTTCAGGCTGAGCGTCTGATCCGCATCCGGCAGCACTCGCTCGGTGGTGTTGAAATAGCACAACAGCACCAGCACGGTAGACAACAGCCCGATACCGCACATCACCACGCGATAGCCCAGCACGTCGTTGTCGAACAGCGCAATTAGCGTCGGCACCAGCAACGAGCAGATCAGATAGGAGACTTTCGCCAGCGGGAAACGAATCGCATTAATCTGGATACGCTCCTCGCTATCGGCGGAAATCGCCCCCAGCAACGAGACGTAAGGCACCACCACCAGGCTAAAGGTCAGCACCAGAATGATATAGGTGACATAGGCATACAGCGTGCGCCCCACTTCACCGAGATCCGGCGAGAAGAACACGGCGGCGCAGCTCAAGCCGTAAGGCAGCGCGAACCACAGTAGCCAGGGGCGATAGCGCCCCAGCCGCGAGCGGGTACGGTCAGATAGCGAGCCGATAACCGGGTCGCTGATGGCGTCAATCAGGCGGGTAATCAAAAACAGCGTCCCCATGGCCGCCGGGTTGAGTTTAAAAACGTCGGTGTAGTAGATGGAGAGAAACATCATCGTCATACCCATAAAGATATTGGCCGATGTATCTCCAAGCCCGTAGCAGAACTTTTCACGAAAGCGTATTGGCGTTGTGGCGAGTGTTTTCATTGTTGTTCACCATCCGGTTTGTCACTGTAGGATTCAGCGATCGCCAACTTAGTAAACTACGGAAACAAAGTTAAGCTGATTTAGTTTCTTTTGTGAACTTAGTCAATAAATAAACACCTCGCGAAAAAGGTGTTTAAAAATTAATATCTATATTTCAATGAAATAGAATCACTCTTTGATCAAAGAGCGAGCGGTCGGGAAATCCGTAATCAACACATCAATATATTCCCCGCGCAGCGCACCGCGAATCGCGTTGCTTTTCTCGACCCCGCCTGCCAGCGCGACAACGTGCGGGCAGGCGCGGGTTTGCTCAAGCTCCATGCCGATTACCGGGTCCTCATCATGGTTGAGAACCGGCTTGCCGTCGGCGTCGTAGTAATGCAGGCAGATATCCCCCACCGCCCCACGTTCGGCCAGCAGTTCGAGCATTTCTTCGTTGTAGTAGTTGCCGGAGTTTTTCAGCAGCTGCGACGGCTCCAGCTCGCCGATGCCGACAATCGCGACGTCCACTTCGGCAAATTTGTTGACCACCGCCTCAACGTCCGGGCTGTTCACCAGCCGCGCGCGCTCTTCCACCGAGTGTTCAATACTTTGCGATGGCAGCAGCCACGCCGGGCAGCCGAGATGGGCGGCCAGCTGTTGGGTAAGAATGGTAGCCTGCACGTTGCCGTTTGGCCCTACCCCGCCCAGCAGTTGGATAACGCCAGCGGCGCGGATATTCTGCGGATGCATTTCATCGACCATGCAGCGAATGGTGCTGCTCCAGGAGGAGATCCCCACCAGGTCTTCCGGGCGCAGGCGCGTTTCGACGTAGTGCGCCGCCGCGCTGCCAATCGCATGTTTGATCTGCCCGCTGCTGGCGTTTTCCCCGACGTCCACCA
Source organism: Kluyvera sp. (assembly GCF_047971185.1). Lineage (GTDB taxonomy): Bacteria > Pseudomonadota > Gammaproteobacteria > Enterobacterales > Enterobacteriaceae > Kluyvera. The sequence continues at coordinate 79,115 of NZ_JBKDZH010000058.1, read as the reverse complement.
CAATCGCCTGGCGAATGCCGTAGCGTTCTTCAATCGCCTTCTCCAGCTCGACGAAAATATTGGTCGGCTGCACGACGGTGATTTTCACCAGCCCCTCTTTCTGACAACGCGTCAGCGCGCGGGAGACAAAAGATTGCGACAGATGCAGCAACGACGCTATCTCAGACTGTTTTTTGTTTTCGCTGTAGTAAAGTGTGGCAATCTTCACCAGCAATCGCTGTTCATCCTGCTTAGACATGGCATTCCCCTTGATTCTCTGCCTGTTATTTTTATTCATACCTGAATAGATAACAAGCACGCCCTGCACTCGCCTCAAAACGCAAATGTGATCGTTTTCTCCTTTTTTGGAAATTAGCCTACTCAAGTCGTGGACAAACCCCGTTTCAGGGCATATCTTACAATCATGAATAATAAATCAGTAGTGAATATATATTCCAGTCGATGAAAAATGCCTGATTTACCGGCCATCTGGCAGTGACAGGATCATCGATGCTTTTTTTTCACCCGATTGAATATTTATTCAAAGTGGAATTAACATTCAAGAGGTATCCTATGAATCCGTTTTCGCTCTCCATCGAGGCGTTAGAGAAGAAAGCACGGGCCATCCGCCGCCGCATTATCGTGCTTAACGCCGAAAGCCCGGCTGGCGGTCATACCGGGGCGGATCTGTCCCAGGTTGAGCTGCTCACCGCCCTGTACTTCCGCATCCTGAACTGCTCGCCAGAGCTGAAAAATAGCGACGAGCGGGATATCTATATTCAGTCGAAAGGTCACGCGGTAGGCGGCTATTACTGCGTTCTGGCAGAAGCCGGGTTTATTCCAGAAGCCTGGCTTTCTACCTACCAACACGCTGACTCGCACCTTCCTGGCCACCCGGTTCGCCACAAAACGCCGGGAATCGAACTGAACACCGGCGCGCTGGGCCACGGCCTGCCCGTTGCCGTGGGTATTGCGCTGGCGGCTAAACGTGATAACAGCAAACGCCGGGTATTTGTGGTCACCGGCGACGGCGAGCTCGCGGAAGGCAGCAACTGGGAAGCGGCGCTGGTTGCCGCCCACTACCAGCTGGATAATCTTTTTATTATCAACGACAAAAATAGCCTTCAGCTAGCTGGGCCGACGAAAGAGATCCTGAACACCGACCCGCTGGACGAAAAGTGGCGCGCCTTCGGGATGGAGGTGACCGAATGCAACGGCAACGATATGGCTGATGTTGTCGCCACTCTGGAAGGGCTGCAGCCGCACGGAAAGCCGCATGTGGTGATAGCAAAAACCACTAAAGGCGCGGGCGTCTCGTTTATCCAGGGACGATCTGAGTGGCACCACCGGGTACCAAAAGGTGAAGAAATTGAACTGGCGCTGGAGGAACTGAAAGATGAGTAATAGTGAACACCTGGCGACCGTAATGGTAAATGCCTTTATCGATGCCGTTGAGCGCGGTATCGACCTGGTACCGGTGGTGGCTGACTCCACCTCCACCGCCAAAATTGCCCCGTTTATGCAGAAATTTCCCGGGCGACTGGTTAATGTCGGCATTGCCGAACAGACGCTGGTCGGTGCCGCGGCGGGCCTGGCGCTGGGCGGCAAGGTCGCCGTCACCTGTAACGCCGCGCCGTTCTTGATTTCTCGCGCCAACGAGCAAATTAAGGTCGATATTTGCTACAACAACACCAACGTCAAGCTGTTTGGCCTGAACTCCGGCGCCAGCTATGGCCCGCTGGCCAGTACGCACCACAGTATCGACGATATCGCCGTGCTGCGTGGCTTTGGCAACATTGAGATTTACGCGCCATCCAGCCCACAGGAGTGCCGGCAGATTATCGACTACGCGCTGGATCACATCGGCCCGGTCTATATCCGCCTCGACGGCAAAGCGCTGCCGGAACTGCATGACGAAAGCTATCGGTTTACGCCGGGGAAAATTGACGTGCTGCGCCAGGGTAAAGACGTGGCGCTGGTAGCGATGGGGTCGACGGTGCATGAAATCGTGAGCGCTGCCGCTGAGCTGGCGCAAAGAGGTATTGAGGCGACGGTGATCGGTGTACCTTCTATTCGTCCCTGTGATACGGCGCAGCTCCTCTCACTCCTGAAGCCGCACCGGGCGGTGGTCAGCGTTGAAGAACACAATATTAACGGCGGCGTCGGCAGCCTGGTGGCGGAAGTGCTGGCGGAAGCAGGCTGCGCCATTCCGCTGCGTCGGCTGGGAATTGCTGATGGCAAATATGCCCTTGCCGGCGACCGTGCGGCAACGCGCGCTTACCATGAAATTGATACGGCGGGCATCGTCAAACATGCCGTCGCCCTGTACCAGACACACGCCAAACAATAACAACAAAGAACATCTTACTGGAGAATTAGCGATGTCCCGAATTCCACAAACGCTGACGATGGGCGTCATTATTGGCAACCGCGGATTTTTCCCTAGCTACCTGGTCGCGGAAGCCCGCGAGCAGGCCACCGCGCTGTTTGCTCGCCTGGGCATTAACACCATCATGCTGGACGACAGCCAGACCGAGCTGGGCGGCGTCGAAACGCGCCAGGATGCGAAGATTTGCGCCGACCTGTTCCGCGCCCACCGCGATCACATCCACGGTGTCGTGGTGCTGCTGCCTAACTTTGGCGATGAAAAAGCGGTCGCCGAAACCCTGCGCCTCTCCGGCCTCAACGTGCCGGTACTGGTGCAAGCGGAAGAAGATAACCTCGATAAAATGGGGCTGGCGACGCGTCGTGACAGCTTCTGCGGCAAAATCTCCCTGTGCAATAACCTGCGTCAGTACGGCATTCCATTTACTCTGACCACCCAGCACGTCTGCGCGCTGAGCGGCGACGTTTTCGCCAAAGACCTGCAGCGATTTGCGCAGATCTGCCGCGTCGTCAGCAGCATGCGCGGCGTGCGCGTTGGGGCGATCGGCGCGCGTCCAGCGGGCTTTAACACCGTGCGCTACAGCGAAAAGCTGCTGGAAAGACTGGGCATCGCCGTTGAAACCCTCGATCTCTCCGAAGTCTTTACCCGCATTAAGCAACTGCGCGATGACGATATTCGCGTCGATGAAAAACGCCGTCTGCTGCTCGATAACGCCGACGCCAGCCGCATCCCGGCCGATAAGCTGGTGACCATGGCCAAGCTATTTGTCGTTATCAGCGAATGGGTCATCGCCAACGATATCGACACCACCGCCATCCAGTGCTGGACCTCATTACAGGAAAACCTCGGCATTAACGTCTGCTCCATTATGAGCGTGATGTCTGGCCAGCTGATGCCCAGCGCCTGCGAAGTGGATGTGATGGGCGCGCTCTCCATGTATGCGCTGGCCAGCAGCAATCTCAGCCCCGCCTCCATCGCCGACTGGAACAACAACTTCGGTGACGACCGCGATAAGTGCGTGCTGTTCCACTGCGGCAACTTTGCCTCCGCCAGCCTGGAGTCACCGCACATGGGTACCGCCGATATCATCGGTACCACCGTCGGTAAAGAGAACACCTGCGGCGCGGTGCACGGGCGCATGAAGAGCGGCGAGCTGACCTATTTCCGCTTAAGCACCGACGATCTGACCGGCGAGATCAAAGCCTACGTCGGCGAAGGCCGCTCGGTGGACGATCCGCTGGATACCGTCGGCTGCCGCGCGGTGATTCAGGTTCCGCAGCTGGAAAACCTGCTGTCGTGGATCTGCCGCAACGGCTTTGAGCATCACGTGGCGATGAACCACTCCGCCAGCGCGGCGGTGCTGCACGAAGCCTTCACGCGCTATCTTGGGGTTAACACCTACCTGCATCAGTGAGGCGACCGTGGCCAGTAAAGAGGTAATTATTGCCCTTGATGAAGGGACAACCAATGCCAAGGCCGTGGCGCTGGACGCCAGCGGCACAGTGCTGGCATCCCGCTCCCGCGCGCTGAGCATCAACACGCCGCGCGAGGGCTGGGTAGAACAGCCGGCGGAGCTGCTGGTGAGCGCATCGCTGGCGGTTATTGCAGAGGTGATCGAGACGGTAGGCGCGGACAACGTGGCGGCGCTGGCGATCAGCAACCAGCGCGAGACCGCGGTGGGCTGGTACCGCAATAACGGCCGGCCGCTGGGCGCCGCCATTACCTGGCAGTGTTCACGCACCGCCGGGTTCTGCCAGTCTCTCCGGCAACAGGGAAAAGAGGCGCAGATCAAAGCAGTAACCGGTCTCCCGATCGCGCCGCTTTTCTCTGCCTCTAAAATGCGCTGGCTGCTGGAGTCCGTGCCTAACGGCGTCGAACTGGCTGCGGGCGGCGAAATCTGTCTGGGCACCGTCGATAGCTGGCTGCTGTGGAATCTGACCAGCGGCGACGCGTTTTGCTGTGACTATTCCAATGCCGCCCGCACCCAGCTCTTTAATCTGCATACCGCCGATTGGGACGACGAGATGCTAGCGCTATTTGGCATCCCGCGTCAGGCGTTGCCGGAAATTCGCCCTTCCAGCGGGCTGTTTGGCTACACCCGCGAATGCGCGGGTATTCCCGACGGTATTCCGGTGATGGCGATGATCGGCGATTCTCACGCCGCCCTTTTTGCCCATGGGTTAGGCAGCGCAGGCTGCGTGAAGGCCACCTACGGAACCGGCTCTTCGGTGATGGCACCGGTGAATTCAGCGCAGTCCGGCGTCGATGCGCTCGCCACTACCGTGGCCTGGCATGACGGCGAACGGCTGGTATACGGGCTGGAAGGCAATATTCCGCACACCGGCGATGCGGTGGCGTGGATGGTGGAAAGCACCGGTTTAGACCTGCTGCCGCCCGCCGAACTGGCGCAGCAGCTCAGCCAGCTCCCCGCTTCCGTAGACTCCACGCTGGGCGTCTATTTCGTGCCCGCGCTTACCGGGCTGGGCGCGCCGTGGTGGGATGAAAATGCGCGCGGAATGATTCGCGGCCTGAGCCGAGGCGTAAAGCGCGCGCACCTGGTCAGAGCGGCGCTGGAGTCAATCACCTATCAGATTGCGGACGTGGTCATGACCATGCGCCAGCACGATGATTTTGCCTTAACGGCGCTGATGGTTGACGGTGGCCCAACCCGTAACGACTGGCTGATGCAGTACCAGGCCGACCTGCTCGGCTGCCCGGTCATGCGCAGCGACGTGACCGAGCTTTCCGCCATGGGGGCCGCCCTGCTGGCGCGTAAAGCGCAACGCAGCCTGCCTACCGCCGAGCTGCGCCAGTTCCTGCCGGAGCACGTCAGCTTCCAGCCCGATATGGCGCGCCACGGCCGTTTGCAAAAACGCTGGCACGAGTGGCAGTCTGCGGTTGAACTGACCCGGTTACAGAAGAGCTCAAGCTGACCCGGCACCCAGGAGGTGAAGTATCCCTTCACCTCCTGCTTTTATTAGTCATAAATATGACCGACAATCGAAAATAACGAATCAACAACCATCTAAAACCTGATTATCCACATAAAAAATCAATAAACCCGTCACACATCAGTTTTAATCCCTACAAAAACATAGTTTCCTCGCGCAATTACCCCTATCATTTCTTTGATACATTTATACAAGCAATGAAACAATTGCCGGACATTAAGGAATCAAATGAATACGCAAACACGGACACGGAAAGATGTGGCCGAGAGCCGGCTGATGAGCGGCTTTCTCAACGCCATTGAAAGAGCAGGCAACCGCCTGCCGGAACCGGCGCTGATCTTTTTCTATTTTTTACTGGCGGTAATGGGCCTGTCAGCGGTGCTGTCGATGATGACCTTTGACGTCATCAACCCGATGACGCAGGAAGCCGTCAAGGTCAACAACCTGCTCTCCGCCGAAGCGCTGAGCAACACGCTGGCCAATATGGTCACCACCTTCACCGGCTTCGCGCCGCTGGGGATCGTGCTGGTCGCCATGCTCGGCGTGGGCGTGGCGGAAAGCTCCGGTTTTATCAACGTGGCGCTGAAAAAGATGCTGCGCGTGACGCCGAAAAAACTGCTGACGCCGATGCTGATTTTTGTCGCCATGTTCAGCCACGTGGCGGCCGATGCGGGCTACGTGCTGGTGATCCCGCTGGGGGCGATTATCTTTATGTCCGCCGGTCGTCACCCGCTGGTGGGGATTGCCGCCGCGTTTTCCGGCGTTTCCGGCGGGTTTGCCGCCAACATGGTACCGACCGGTAACGACGCGCTGCTACAAGGATTTACCCAGGCAGCGGCCCAGCTGCTGGACAGCAGCTATACCGTCAACACCCTGTGCAACCTGATCTTTGGTATCGCGTCGTCTATCGTCATCACCCTGGTGGGCTGGTGGGTGACCGAGCGCATCGTCGAACCGCGCGTCAGCAAAATGACCATCGACGGCGACTTTAAGCACGATGAAGACATGTCCAACGTCACGCCGCAGGAAAGCCGCGCCTTTAACCGCGCGTCGCTGGTAATGCTGCTGGGCCTCGCCGCGCTGGCCGCCGCCGCCTGGCCGGAAGGTTCAATGCTGCGCGGTAGCGACGGCTCGCTGACCTCTTACAGCGCGCCGATCATGAAATCTATCGTGCCGCTGATTTTCCTGATCTTTATCCTGCCGGGCATCGTGTACGGCTTTGCCGCCAGTACCTTTAAAACCGGTAAAGACGTCATTGGCGCGATGAATGACTCGATGAGCAAAATGGGCTCATACATGGTGATGGCCTTCTTCTGCGCCATGTTTATCAAAGCGTTCAGCGACTCCAACATCGGTACGCTGGTGGCGCTGATGGGCGCGGACGGCCTGAAGGCGCTAGCGCTGCCGGGCCAGGCGACGATTATCGGGATGATTGTCCTGACCGCCGTGGTCAACCTGCTGATTGGCTCCGCGTCGGCGAAGTGGGCGCTGCTGTCGCCAATTATGGTACCAATGCTGATGGCGGTGGGCATTTCGCCGGAGCTGACCCAGGCGGCGTTCCGTATCGGTGACTCCTGCACCAACATCATTACACCGCTGATGGTCTTCTTCCCGCTGATCGTCATCTACTGCCAGCGCTACGTGAAAGGCGCGGGCGTGGGCACGCTGGTCTCGATGATGATGCCGTACTCCATCGCCTTCTTTATTGCCTGGAGCATCCTGCTGCTGGTGTGGTGGGGTCTCGGTCTGCCGCTGGGTATTGCGGCGCCGTATACCTGGAGCCCGAGTTAAGCATCAGGTTCAACGTTACCCCCTCACCCTCTCCCCAATGGGGAGAGGGAACCGCTCGTAGCCCGGACGAGGCTACACGGCTAAATGGGCAAAACGGCCCAGCACATTCTGCAAAATCCCCAACCCTTTCGACACCTGTTCAGCGCTGATGGTACACGGCGGCACCACGTGAATGCGGTTCTCCACCACAAAACTCAGCAGCCCCGCCTCGGTTAACGCGGCTTTGATTTCGGCCATATCCCCTGCCGCCAGCGGCGTTTTCTTCGCCCGGTCGCTCACCAGCTCCAGCGCCTGGAATACGCCACGACCGCGAACCTCGCCCACCAGCGGTGACGATGCTGTCAGCGCTTCAAGCCCCTGGCGCAGCACGCCGTTGCCGACACGCGCCGCGTTCTCCACGATGCCTTCATCCTGCATTGCATCGAGGGTGGCGACAATCGCCGCCATCGCCAGCGGATGGCCGGAGTAGGTTAAGCCACCGGCGAAGAAACGATCGTCAAAATAGTGAGCGATCCGATCGCTGATGATCACCCCGCCTGCCGGGACGTATCCGGCGTTCACCCCTTTAGCGAAGGTGATCAGATCCGGTACGATGCCGTCCTGCTCGAAGGCGAACCAGCTGCCGGTGCGGCCAAAACCGGCCATCACTTCGTCGAGGATAAGGATAATATTGAACTCATCCGCCAGCGCGCGAACGCCTTTCATATACCCCTCCGGCGGCACCAGAATCCCGGCGGTGCCCGGTATCGACTCCAGTAAAATCGCCGCAATCGAGGAGGGGCCTTCGCACTCAATCATTCGTCGCAGATGCGCCAGCGCGCGGCGGCACTCTTCCTGCTCGCTGGTGGCGTTAAATTCGCTGCGGTACAGGTAGGGGTTAAAGAAGTGCACGTGGCCGCGCGAATATTCGTTCGGCACCCGACGCCAGTCGCCGGTGGCGGCAATCGCGCTGCCGGTGTTGCCGTGGTAGGAGCGATAGGCCGACAGCACTTTGTCGCGTCCGGTGTACATGCGCGCCATGCGGATGGCGTTTTCATTGGCATCGGCCCCGGCGTTGGTGAAAAACACTTTGCTAAACCCTTCCGGCGCGAGGCCAATAATGCGTTTCGCCGCCTCGCCGCGCGCCAGGTTAGCGGTCGCCGGGGCGATGGTCACCAGCGACTCCAGCTGCGCCTTCATCGCCGCCAGCACGCGCGGGTGCTGATAGCCAAGGTTGACGTTCACCAGCTGGCTGCTGAAATCCAGATAGGTTTTACCATCGTAATCCCACAGCTCGCAGCCTTTGGCCCCGGCAATCACCAGCGGATTGAGGTTGCCCTGCATCGACCAGGAATGGAAAACGTACTCTCTGTCCAGTTGGCGGACGGTCTGATTATTCAACTCTGTCATCGTCGTTCCTCGCATAGCGTTGGCGTTGATGCATCATGTCGTCGACGGAAAAAAAAGTGATAGAGCCAGTGTAGACCGGCGGCTGTGACAACGTGTCACATCGCCGCGCCGCGACTGTCCCTCGGCAGGCCGCGCCGGGGTTTTTATAGTGGCGAAACAACCTGTACAGGAGAGCACAATGCAAAAACGTAACGTGGTGTTTATTACCGGGGCAACCTCCGGCTTTGGGGAAGCGGCGGCGCACGTGTTCGCGCGCGCGGGCTGGGCGCTGGTGCTCAGCGGCCGTCGACTGGCGCGGTTACAGGCGCTACAGAACGAGCTGGCGTCGCGGGTGCCGGTGCATGTCATCGAACTGGACGTGCGGGATAGCGCGGCGGTGGAAACCGCCGTCGCTGCATTACCGCTCGAATTTGCCGACGTCACCACGCTTATCAATAACGCCGGGCTGGCGCTGGCGCCGCAGCCGGCGCAGAAGGTGGATCTGGCGGACTGGCACACCATGATTGATACCAACGTTACCGGGCTGGTCAACGTGACTCACGCGCTGTTGCCGACGCTGATTCGCCACGGCGCCGGGGCCAGCATTATCAATATCGGTTCGATTGCCGGGCAGTGGCCGTATCCGGGTAGCCACGTGTATGGCGCGAGCAAAGCGTTTGTGAAGCAGTTCAGCTATAACCTGCGCTGCGATCTGTTAGGCACCGGCGTGCGCGTCACCGATCTGGCGCCGGGGATTGCGGAGACGGAATTTACGCTGGTACGCACGAAGGGCGACCAGGCAGCGTCCGACGCGCTGTATCGCGGCACCACGCCGCTGTCGGCGCTGGATATCGCCGAGCAGATGTTCTATATCGCGACGCTGCCGGAACATATGAATATTAACCGCGTGGAGGTGATGCCGGTGCGTCAGGCATGGCAGCCGTTTGCCATTGACCGGGATTAGCGCGGTGCACGTTCCCCCTCACCCTAACCCTCTCCCCAATGGGGAGAGGGGACTGTGCGGTGCGGTTTATCGGCTAGCTGCGGGTTTGCAAGGGCCTGGTTTTCTCCCTCTCCCTTCCAGGGAGAGGGCCGGGGTGAGGGTGCCGCCGCACCGTCCCCCTCATTGATTATGCATAACTCAAAAGGAGCTTTCATGCCGCGTATCTCCCTCTCATGGGTCGTGGTGCTGGGCCTGCTTTGCGCTATCGGCCCACTCTGTACCGATTTTTACCTCCCGGCGCTGCCGGAAATCACCGAGCAGCTCAACGCGACCGGCACGCAAACCCAGCTGTCGCTCACCGCCGCCCTGCTCGGGCTGGGCCTCGGCCAGCTGTTCTTCGGCCCGCTGAGCGACCGCATCGGCCGCCGCAAGCCGCTGGCGCTGTCGCTGCTGCTGTTTATCTTCTCGTCCGCCATGTGCGCCGTCACCCACGATATTCACATGCTGATCGCCTGGCGCTTCCTGCAAGGCTTTGCCGGGGCCGGCGGCTCGGTGCTGTCGCGATCGATCGCCCGCGACCGCTACCAGGGCACCCTGCTCACCCAGTTTTTCGCCCTGCTGATGACCGTCAACGGTATCGCTCCGGTGATCTCACCGGTGATCGGCGGCTACATCATTACCGCCTTTGACTGGCGCATTCTGTTCTGGACGATGGCCGGAATCGGCGTGGTGCTGCTGGTGTTAAGCCTGACGGTGCTGCATGAAACGCTACCGGCGAAAAGCACCGACGCGACGCAGCAAGCAAAAGGCACGCCGGTGCTGAAAAACCGCCGCTTTATGCGCTACTGCCTGATTCAGGCCTTTATGATGGCCGGGCTGTTCTCCTATATCGGCTCCTCATCGTTCGTGATCCAGAGCGAGTACGGCATGAGCGCCATGCAGTTCAGCCTGCTGTTCGGCCTCAACGGGATCGGGCTGATTATCGCCGCGCTGATCTTCTCAAAGCTGGCGCGCCGCGTGGCTGCCGAAACCCTGCTACGCCACGGGCTCTTGCTGGCGGTACTGTGCGCGGGGCTGACGCTGCTGCTGGCCTGGCTACAATGGCCGATTCTGGCGCTGGTCGGCCTGTTCTTTACGGTGTCGTTTATGAGCGGAATTAGCACCGTTTCCGGGGCCGAAGCCATGAGCGCGGTCAGCAGCGCGCAGTCGGGCACCGCCTCGGCGTTGATGGGCACGCTGATGTTCGTCTGCGGCGGCATTGCCGCGCCGCTGGCCGGGCTGGGTGGCGAAACCATGCTCAAAATGAGTCTCGCCATGACCATTTCCTACGCTATCGCGCTGTTTTTCGGCCTGCTTAAGCCGCGCGCCAGCCGCTAAAATTCACTGCGGTAATAAAATATTCCAATATTATTACCGCAGATTTCCCCGCTATACCTACAAATCGCGCATTACCCCACGCGCTTAATCGTGATAACCTTCACATGAATGGAATAATTAATTCCTTATACTGCTCGCCACTGTGAATGATGAGGTTTCCTATGAGTATCGACCTGAGCAAATTGCTGACTGAACGGCGCAACGCCAACAGCGCCAATATTGACACCCTCTCCACCGAAGAGATGCTGACGGTAATTAACAACGAAGATCAGCAGGTTGCTCACGCCATCACGCCGTATATTCCGCAGATTGCGCAGCTGGTTGATAGCGTCGCCAACGCCTTCCGCCACGGCGGCCGCCTGATTTACATCGGCGCGGGCACCTCCGGCCGTCTGGGTATTCTCGACGCCAGCGAATGCCCGCCAACCTTCGGCACCCGCCCGGAACAGGTGGTCGGGCTGATTGCCGGCGGCCACTCCGCCATTCTCAAAGCGGTGGAAAACGTCGAAGACAACGCCGCGCAGGGTGAGGACGATTTGCGGGCGATCGGCTTTAACGAGCACGACGTGCTGGTCGGGATCGCCGCCAGCGGCCGCACGCCGTACGTGCTGGGCGCGATGGCCTATGCCCACCAGCAGAACGCGCTGGTCGCTATCGTCAGCTGTAACCCGCACGGCGAAATGGCGCAGCAGGCCGACATCGCTATTACCCCGGTCGTTGGCCCGGAAGTGGTGACCGGCTCTACCCGCCTGAAGGCCGGTACGGCGCAGAAACTGGTGCTGAACATGATCACCACCGGGGCGATGATTCGCAGCGGTAAGGTCTACAGCAACCTGATGGTCGACGTCGAGGCCACCAACGCCAAGCTGATTGAACGCCAGATCTCCATCGTGATGGAGGCCACCGAATGCGATCGCCCAACGGCTCAGGCCGCGCTGGACGCCTGTGGCCGCCACTGCAAAACCGCCATCGTGATGGTGCTGGCTGACCTTAGCGCTGACGAGGCCAAACAGCTGCTGGCGGACAACAACGGCTTTATCCGCAAGGCGCTGCAACACTAATCTATCCGACTGGGGATTTCGTAGAATGGCAAAAATAAATAAAGAGATGATAGCCCGCATTCTTATCCTGGTTGGCGGGGCGTCAAACGTGGTGCAGGCGGGTAACTGTATGACTCGCCTGCGCTTAACGCTGCGTAATGAAGCACATGCCGACGCCGCGGCTATCCGCCAGGTGGAAGGCGTGATGGGCGTGGTGGTCAGCAACGAACAGTTCCAGATTATCCTCGGCCCGGGCAAAGCGCAGACCGCCTCGGAGATCATGAACCTGCTGCTGGAAGAAGCGCCGCTGGTTGAAGCGGAAGCGGTGGAATCCAGCGCTTCGCTGGCCGATATCGCCAGCGCCAAAAAGCAGGAGCTGAAGGGCAAGCAGACCAGCCGCGTGCAGAAATTCCTCGCCAGGTTCGCCACCATTTTCACGCCGCTGATCCCCGGTTTTATCGCCGTCGGCCTGCTGCTGGGCTTTGCCACGCTCGCCGAGCAGCTGTTCGTGCTGGAGAACGCGCATCCGAACGCCACGCTGGTTGATGTCATCAGCTACATGAAGGTGTTCAGTAAAGGCATGTTCACCTTCCTGAGTATTCTGATTGGCTATAACGCGCAGAAAGCTTTCGGTGGCTCTGGGGTGAACGGGGCGATTATCGCCGCGCTGTTTATCCTCGGCTACGACCCGAAAGCGGCGGTGGGTTTCTATTCCGGCATCTCCGACTTCTTCGGCCACACCATCGACCCGCGCGGCAATATCATCGGCGTGCTGATTGCCTCGATGATCGGCGCATGGGTGGAAAAACAGGTGCGCCGCATTATGCCGGCCAACCTCGATATGATCCTCACGTCGGCGGTCACGCTGCTGATTATGGGGGCGGTAACCTTCGTGGTGATTATGCCAATCGGCGGCTACCTGTTTACCGGCATGTCGTGGCTGTTCCTGCACCTTAACGGTAACCCGTTCGGTTCAGCGGTGCTGGCGGGGCTGTTCCTGCTGGCGGTGATGTTCGGCGTTCACCAGGGCTTTGTGCCGGTATACTTCGCGCTGATGGAAGCGCAGGGCTTCAACTCGCTGTTCACCATTCTGGCCATGGCGGGCGCGGGGCAGGTCGGCGCGGCGCTGGCGCTGTACTACCGCGCGAAGCAGGGCTCGCTGCTGCGTACCCAGATTAAAGGGGCGATTATTCCCGGCCTGCTCGGCGTGGGCGAGCCGCTGATCTACGGCGTCACGCTGCCGCGCATGAAGCCGTTTGTCACCGCCTGTCTCGGCGGCGCGTGCGGCGGCTTCTTTATCGGCCTGGTGGCCTGGCTGGGGCTACCGGTGGGTCTGAATACGGTCTTCGGGCCGTCTGGTCTGGTGGCGCTACCGCTGATGACCTCCAACAGCGGTATCTATGCCGGGATGGCGGTCTACGCGGCGGGTCTCGCCGTGGCCTATCTGTGCGGCTTCCTGCTCACCTGGCTTTTCGGCAGTAAAAACGTCGATCTCAGCTAACCTTTTTGCCCCCGGCGCGCCGCTGGGGGCAAGCTCTCCGCCATGCTATGATGCCCGTCATAACACAATAATATGACAGGGTTGAGGAAAAATGGGCGCCACCAGAAAAGGGATGCTTAACGTATTAATCGCCGCAATATTATGGGGAAGCTCCGGCGTTTGCGCGCAGTACATCATGGAACACAGTCAGATGGGCTCGCCGTTTCTGACGATGATTCGCCTGCTATCCGGCGGTTTTATTCTGCTGACGTTTTCTTTCCTCCACGGCGACGGCATCTTCCGTCTCTTTAAGAACCGCAAAGACACAATTAGCCTGCTGATTTTCTCGCTCGTCGGCGCGATGACCGTCCAGCTCACCTTCCTGATGGCAATTGAAAAATCCAACGCCGCGACGGCTACTATTTTGCAGTTCCTGTCGCCCACCATCATCGTCGCCTGGTTTGCTATCGTGCGTAAAGCGCGGCCGGGAACCTTTGTGTTTGCCGCCATCGCCACGTCGCTTATCGGCACCTTCCTGCTGGTGACCCACGGCGATCCAACGTCGCTCTCCATTTCCGGCGCGGCGCTGTTCTGGGGCATTGCTTCGGCCTTCGCCGCCGCGTTCTACACCACCTACCCGTCAACGCTGATTGCCCGCTACGGCACGCTGCCGATCGTCGGCTGGAGCATGCTGCTCGGCGGCGCGATGCTGCTGCCGTTCTACGCCGGACAGGGCACTCATATTGTGATTACCGGCAACCTACTGCTGGCCTTTTTCTATCTGGTGGTGATTGGCACCTCTCTCACCTTCAGCCTGTACCTGAAAGGCGCACAGATGATTGGCGGGCCAAAAGCCAGCATCCTCAGCTGCGCCGAACCGCTGAGCAGCGCATTTCTGTCGCTGCTGCTGCTCGGCATCAGCTTCACCCTGCCGGACTGGCTGGGCACGCTGCTGATTCTGTCGTCGGTAGTGCTGATTTCGCTGGATTCCCGGCGTCGGGTGAAAACGGCGTAGCGGCAAATGGCCCGGTAACGAAGGTTACCGGGCAAAAATTCAGTGCTGCAGAGAAGCCAGCTCGTCGGCGGAAAGACCGGTGATTAATTGAACCATCGCCGCGTCGATGCCATTTTCCAGCATCGTTCGAGCAATGCGTAGCGCTTCCTGGCGTACGCCCTGCTGCAATCCCTGCTGAACGCCCTCCTTTCTGCCTTCCCAGTGCCCCTCTTCCCGCAGCCTATCCGCAATGGTCATGATTTTCTCCTTCTGTTCGGGTACACGTTCAACCGCCGCCTGGAGAAATTCGTGAAAACGAACCGCATCTCCTGACCGCAGCAGGTAATTAAACAACGCTTCCATCTGGCTGTCAGTAGCACATCCCGTAACCAGTAATCGGGCGATCTGGTCGACTAATGCCAACAAATCGCGCTGGCGAATATGCTTCTGCACCAGCTCCAGCAGCGCCACACGGCGATGCTGCATAATCTCATCGTCCGGCACCACGGTAATATCAACCAGCGGAGCTCGAAATCGCCACGCAAAATGACGTACCGGCGAATACGGCTTATAGTTAAGAAAACGCATTAACATAAGGATATTCATCATGAAAAAGATCTGTCTCGCCGTCTGCCTGATGCTGCCTGCGGTGGCATTTGCCGCGCCGCTGGAAGGGCTGAAATTCGAGCAGCAAAAGCAGCAGGTGGTGAAAGACGTGAAGCAGAACTGCCCTGCCAGCGGCGGGATGAGTGATACCCAGTTTGCCAACCAGATTCTGGATTCGGCAGAGAACAAAACGGCGGTGCACAGCGCGACGCGGGCGCTGGATAAGAACGATCGCGCGGCCTATGAGAAGGCGATTCGCGAGATTCAGTGCCCGGCGAAATAGTCCGGGCTACCGACATTGATGCGCGGCTCATCATTACCGTTTGTAGAATGCGGTCACCGCCCCTTTAAGGAGTCCGCTAGCGACTGCCAGTTGAAGGGTTCAAGCCCGGCGTAATCGAGACCGCGCTCGCGCATCTGCTGCGGTAAGCCGCGCTGGACCCGCACCGTAGACTGGCTCATCATCCCTTCGCCGCCCGCATCGCGCAGGGTTTTCACGACCTCTTCCATTTCTTCGCTACGGCGCACGCCGTGCTCGGCGACGCGGCTAATCAGATAGCCCGCAAATGCGCCATCCCAGCCCAGCGAGGGGAAGCTGGCGTGCAGCGAGGCCAGCACCTCCTCTTCAACGCCGTACTCGCGCGCGGCAAACAGGCATTCGGTGGTCAGCGCCTCCAGCCCTTTAATCATCACGCTGCGACACATTTTGATGGCAGACACTTTACCCACCGCCGTATCGCCGTAGCGGGCGTTAAACCCCAGCTGATTCAGCACATCGGTCACCGACTCCGCCTGCGGGCCGCCCACCAGCAGCGGGGTTTTCATCCGCGCGGGCGGGACCGGCGCCATTACCGCCACATCCACGTACACGCCGGGCGCAAAGGCGCGAGCGGCCTGACGCTTGGTGTCCGGCGCCACCGAGTTAAGATCGAGAAAGAACTGCCCGCTCTGCATAAGCGTCGCACTCTGCACCGCCACGTCCAGCGCCGAACCGGCAGTGACGGTGGAAAACACCCACCCTGCGCCGTCGAGCGCCTCCGCCAGCGAGCTCGCTGCCCGCACGCCGCACCGCTCGGCCTTTGCCAGCATCGCATCGCGTTCCGCGCCAATGAATTTTTTATCCCACACCACCACCGAATGCAGGCCCGCCAGCTCGCTCGCCAGAATAGTTCCCGCTTCGCCAAAACCGATAAACGCAATATGTCTCATCTTCACTCCCGGGTTGCCGGAATAAACACATCCCCAGCGAACAGCAGCCGGGCGGTCCGCAGCAGCCCACAGCCCGCCAGCCCGCCGTCATCACCACGCTGCAGCGCTACGCTAAACTCGCCGCCAGGATGCTCGACGCTGACCATCAGTTCGTGCGCGTCAGTGACCTTAGCCAGCCCCTGCGCTACCGAACCGGGCAGCAGGCAGGCGGTGGCGACGCTCACCGCGCCGAACACGCCAATCGAGGCGTGGCAGCGGTGAGGAATAAAGGTTCGGCAGCTGATTGCCCCACCGTCACGCGGCTCGGCAATCAGCGTCATTTTCGGTACGCTGCGCTGGGATACGTCGCCAAGATTCATCCGTGGCCCCGCCTGCAGGCGAATGGATTCGAGCCGCTGCTTGAGCGCCACATCGGCGTCCAGCTGTTCACGGGTTTCATAGCCCGATCGTCCGAGATCGCTGGCCCGTAGCAGGATCACCGGCATACCGTTATCAATGCAGGTGACGTCGATCCCCTCAAAACGATCGACCACGTTGCCGGTTGGCAGCAGCGCGCCGCAGGTCGCACCGGCAATATCAAGGAAGTGCAGGATTATCGGGCTGGCGGTATCCGGCACGCCGTCGATACGCGCCTCACCGCCGTACTCCACGCCTTCCGCCGAGCAGGGCACGTCGGCGATCGCAATCTGTCCGGTATTAACCATGTGCACCCGCACCTGCGTCATCGGCGCAACCCGCGCTACCAACCCCCGTTCGATGGCAAACGGCCCCACTGCCGCCAGAATATTGCCGCAGTTCTGGCCGTAGTCGACCACCGCGCGATCGACGTTGACCTGGGCGAAGAGATAGTCCACGTCGGCATCCGGGCGCGTTGAGGGCTGAATAATCGCCACCTTGCTGGTGAGCGGATCCGCGCCGCCGATACCGTCAATCTGCCGGGGATCCGGCGACCCCATCACCGCCAGCAGTACCGCGTCGCGCTGTTCAGGCGACGTGGGTAGATCGGAGGCCAGAAAGCAGGCCGCCTTCGAGGTGCCGCCCCGCATCCACAGGCAGGGAATTCTGCGCTGCGCCATGTTAATCCCTCACCTCTTCAGCCGAATCAAAATAGCGCAGCCCCTTCTCGGCCAGACGCGGGCGCATGGCGTAGATATCCAGCCCCAGCTCGCCGCTGCGCATCCGCTCGCGCTTCGCCGTTTCGTTGGCGATGCGGCTCTCCGCCTTCGCCAGCACCGTATCCGCCAGCGCGTGCGGCACCACCACCACGCCGTCATCATCGGCCACCACCACGTCTCCCGGCACCACCAGCTGGCCGCCGCAGATAAGCGGCACGTTGACGGATCCGAGGGTCTCTTTCACCGTCCCTTGGGCATAGACCTGCCGCGACCACACCGCAAAGCCCATCTCTCGCAACGTCTGGGAGTCACGAATGCCGATATCGCCCACCAGGCCAATCACGCCGCGCGCCTGTAGCGAGGTCGCCAGCAGATCGCCGAAGAAACCGTCACCGCAGGGTGACGTTGGGGCGACCACCAGGATATCGCCCGGCTGGCATAGCTCAACGGCCACGTGGAACATCCAGTTATCGCCCGGCGTCACCAGCACCGTGACGGCATTGCCCGCGCGGCTGGCGCCCTGCTGAATCGGGCGAATATGCGGGTTCATCAGCCCCTGACGCGCGTGGGATTCGTGAATCGTCGCGACGCCCGCCGTGGCAAACTGACGTAATTTGCCACCGTCGGTGCGCGGAATATGGCGAATGGCGACGCCTTTTTTATTGAGTAAATTCATGCCAGGTCCCCCGTTACGCGCGGGAAGATGCTCTGGAAGCCTTCCGCATGGCTGATATCACGCGCGGCGGTAATGCCGATGTTGCGCTTCGCCTGCACGCCGCGCTGCAGCGCCACGCGGGTGTAGTACTCCCACAGATGCTCCTGCCCCTGCATGCACTGGATGGCGCGGTACTTTTTCTCCCACACGCTGGTGATATCCAGCAGCACGTCCGGCTTCCAGTTGCACTGCTCCGGCTGATGCGGCTCAAAGCAGTAGACCGGCGGCGCGGCCACTACCGGCTCGCCGGGACGATAGCCTTCCGCCTGGGCGATAATGCGCGCCTCCTGGGCCAGGTTAGAGGCCAGCGGATGATCGTAGTTGTACGGATCGTGCATCGAATGGGTGAGGACAAAGTGCGGCTGCACGCGGCGGTAGACGTCCGCCAGGCGGAACAGCGTCTCTTTGTCGGCGCGCAGCGGGTAATCGCCGATATCAAAAAACTCCACGCTCGCACCGAGAATATCGGCCGCCGCCTGCGCTTCCTGCTGGCGATGCTGCTTCACTTTTTGTTCGGTCATATTGCCCTTGCGCCACAGCTTTGCGGATTCGCCGCGTTCGCCGAACGACAGGCAGACAATATGCACCTGGTAGCCTTGCTCGGCGTGCAGAGCAATAGCGCCGCCCGCACGCCAGACGAAATCCGCCGAGTGAGCACTGACGATAAGGGCGCTTTTGGGGGTAATCAGAGTAGACATGTGGGCTTCCTTCTTGGTTTTTTTCCAGCTTGTCATGTCCGGGACGCAGCGGGTAATTCGTTAACTTGCGAAGGCTATGATTTTTATTTATGTTGATGATAAATCACCCGGCAAGAGAAGATGATTAGCATGATGCAGAGAAAAAACTATAAAGATATGAATATCATGCAGTTGCGGTTCTTTTGTCAGGTTGCCAGCCGCGGCAGCGTTTCCCGCGCCGCCGACGACTTATTCCGCACCCAGTCGGCGATTACCCGCGCTATACGCGATCTGGAGGCGACGCTCGACGTCACCCTGTTCGAACGCCATTACAGCGGGATGGTGCTAACGGAATACGGCAGGTGCATTTTACCGCGCGCGCTGCGGGCCATTGACGATTTGCAGGCCGTCCCGGCGCTGATGCAGCGGCTAAAAGAGCGCGCCGGGCCGCGCAAAGAGCTGCCCGATGCCGGCTGGCTGTTTAATACCCGGCGGCTGGAGATTTTTATTCAGCTCTACCACATCAACCATACCCAGACCGTCGCTAACCAGCTGGGCGTGACGCAGCCTGCCATCAGCGCGGCGCTGAAGATTCTGGAAAAGGGAGCCGGATCGGCGCTGTTTCGGCGCACGCCGGAGGGGGTGAGGCCAACGGCCGCTGCCGATGCGCTCTACCCCAGCGTCAGCCGCGCATTGAATGAACTGGCGCACATCTGGGACGATCTGGCGGCCAGACGCGGAGTTCTGGTAGGGAACGTGCGCATTGGCGCGCTACCGCTCAGCCGCACGCAGCTGCTACCGGCGGCGATCGGCGCCTTTCTGGCGCAGCATCCCGGCATTCGCATTCTGACCAACGAAAGCCCGTATGAATCCCTGGTGTCGGACATGCGGGCAGGGAATATTGATTTTATTATCGGCGCGCTGCGCCAGCATGACGCCCTGCCGGAGCTAAGCTGCGAGGCGCTGTTTGAAGAAGAGATGCTGATTCTGGTACGTAACGATCACCCGTTGCTCAGCCACCCGGATCCGCTCAGCCAGCTGACGAACGCCCAGTGGGTACTGCCGCGCAGCAACGCCCCGGCGCGCCATCTACTGGACCAGGCCTTTGTCGCGCTGGGCCTGCCGCAGCCGCTGCCGGTGGTGGAAACCGGCGACGCCGCGATGGTGCGCGGGCTGCTGCTCGACTCGCCGCTGCTGGCCGCCGTTTCCGCCAGCCAGATGCGCTTTGAGATAGATAATCATCTGCTGACCGTCCTGCCGGTGAAGCTGCCCAATACGCGCCGACGCATCGGGCTGACCTTCCGCGAAGGCAGCCTGCCCTCGCCCGCCACCCAGGCGCTGGTGAACTTTATCCGCCAGCAGGTGGCGGCCGGTTAACGGGCCGGCGTTTTTGTCCCCGCGACCGAGTAGGTCACCTGCTGGTTGCGGGTTTTCTGGAACTCGTCAAGCGTCTGCCCGCGCATGGCGGCGTAGATATGCAGATTCGACACGCCGACCACCGCGCCCATTTTTTCCAGCAGGAAGAAACTGGCGCCGTACTGGATCAGGCCACGCCAGTCGCGCGCCGTCAGCAGCTGCTGTTCTTGCTCACTGAGCTCAGCTTCATCGTACAGCGCCTGCGGCGCATGGAGGAAACGCTCGCGCCACGCGGGCTGCGTCAACTTGTGCAGAAAGGCGTTCAGCCGCATACCGTTGAGGCTGCGCTCGTGGGTAAACGGATAGGTACCGGGCAGCTTTTCCACCCCCGCCAGCTGGCGCGCCATATGCTGGCGATGGCGCGTCAACGTGTCCACCGGCGGCAGACGGGCGTTGTTTTCCAGAATCAGCGTGGCGATACCGGTCATCGACGGCAGATAGTAATCACGCCAGGTTTCGCTGACGTTGGCCGACAGCGCGCCGCGCATCACCAGCCACATGATCACCTCCGAGCCTTCCATACCGCCCAGCTCGGCGTATTCCGCCAGCGTCATTTCGGTCAGTTTTTGCGGATCGTTGACCAGCATATCGACGAACTGCGCGTCCCACTCGGTGTTGTTAAAACCGCAGCGCTCGCCGTGCACCTGATGCGATAGCCCGCCGGTGGCCACAATGGCGACGCTGATATCCTCCGGGAAGCTCTCAATCGCCCGACGCAGCGCCTGGCCAAGCTTGTAGCAACGGCGCGCGCTCGGCACCGGGAATTGCAGCACGCCAATCTGTAGCGGCACCACGTTGGTCGGCCATTCACCGCTCTGCCAGGGCAGCAGCGCCGACAGCGGCGAAAACAGCCCGTGATCGAGCTTTTTGTTCATAAAGAACGACATATCAAACTCGTCGGCCATCAGGCTGCTGCCAATATGGCGCGACAGCGCGGCGTTGCCTTTGATCGGCGGCAGATTGCGCGGGCCGCCCCCCTCATCGGCGACGCCGTATTCGTTATCAATCCCCAGCGCGAAGGTGGAGTAGTGGTCGAAGAAAAAAGCGGTCACATGGTCGTTAAAGATATACACCAGCGCATCCGGCTTTTTCTCGGCGAGCCAGCGCTGCAGCGGCTCAAAGCTCTCAAAGATCGGCGCCCACGCCGCGTCGTGCTGTTTATGATGATCGACCGCGAAGCCAATGGTCGGGGTATGGGAGACGGCAATTCCGCCAATAATTCTGGCCATAGGTTAACTCCACTTATCGATGAGAGGCGGTTTGCGATAACGCAACATCGCCCGCCGCACGCGGCGTCTGCGCCACGTTACGCGAATTCATACGGTGCATCAGGATGCAGGCCGCCGCCAGACAGGCCGGTAGCGCCAGCACGAGGAAAATCGACGAGTGCCCCGGTACTGCCAGCATGATGACGCCACCGAGCGTCGAACTTAAAATCGCGCCGATGCGGCCAATACCGTGCATCCAGCTTACGCCGGTGGCGCGAATTTCGGTCTGATAGTAGGCCGGTGAATAGGCCTGCAGGCCGTTCTGCGCGCCGTTAATGCACATGCCGCTGATAAAGATCAGCACCGACAGCGCCGCCGAGCCGAAGTCCATCAGCCCCTGCGACAGCAGACACAGGCAGCCAAGGAAATAGGTTGCCGCGATCACCACTTTCGCCGAAGTGCGATCCATCAGGTAGCCCACCAGAATACCGCCCAGCGGGCCGCCGAGCTGGAACAGGCCGGTGATGATCGCCGCCTGCTGCAGCGACAGGCCGCCGGAGCGCAGAATGGTCGGCAGCCAGCCGTTCAGCAGGTAAATCACAAACAGGCCCATGAAATAGGTCAGCCACAGCGCGACCGTTCCGCGCGCATAGCCGCCGCGGAATAGCTGGATCACTTTGGCATGACGGGAGATTTCCGGCGTGCTGAGGGTAAACAGCGTGCTGGCGGCAAAGCTTCCCCCCATCCGATTCAGCACGCGGGCGATTTCCGCCCCCGGCAGGCGTCGCGCCACCATATTCATGGCGGATTCCGGCAGCATCACCAGCATAAAGGGCAGTACGATAAGCGGCAGCGCGCCGCCGAAAATCAGCGCCGAGTGCCAGCTGTAGTGCGACAGCAGCGCGGCGGCGATGAAGCCACCCAGCCCGGAGCCGACGTTAAATCCGCTGTACATTAGCGTAATCATCAGCCCTTTACGCCGTTCCGGCATGTATTCCGCCACCAGCGTCACACAGTTTGGCATGACCGCCCCCAGGCCCAGCCCGGTCAGGAAACGCAGCAGCGCCAGCTGCGTCGGCGTTTGCGCCATTGCCGCCGCCAGGCTGAAGAGACCAAACAGCGCCACCGAGGCCAGCAGAATCCGCTTGCGCCCGTAGCGATCGGCCAGCGGCCCGGCAATCAGCGCACCCAGCGCCACGCCGAACATCGCGGCGCCGAGGATGGGCCCGAGCGCCGCGCGGCTGATGCCCCAGTCCTCCAGCAGCGCCGGGGCGATAAAGCCCATCACCGCGGCGTCGTAGCCGTCGAGCATGATAATCACGAAACAGAGAAACAGGATTTTCCACTGAAAGCGCGAGATTGGTCGGGCATCTATCCACGCTTTTACATCTACACCGGTAGAGAGGTTCATAGGGTCACTTCCTTAAAGAGGAGGTCTGAATGTTCTGGTTTGTGTTATTGGATGAACGTTCAGTCCACGGTAAGGCAGTCGCCCGACGCTGTCCGGTTCAAAAATCCGGGGGTAGGTATGAGTTATTTTTATATTGTGAGCGGGGTGGCAAAAAGGTGAAAGCGGGAAATGCCCCGCCGCAAACCCTGCGGCGGGCGGTAAAAACTAGCGCGGACGGGTATTGGGAAGGATTAAATCCCCGCGAAACGCGGTGTGGCCCGGCGTCTGCGTTTTTTCTTCCAGCCAGTGCACAATGCGCGCGGCGATAGCGTCCATCGAGTATTCAATCGCCGGGATGGTCGGGATGCCAGGCAGGTGCAGCGAACCGGCGAGGCTAAAGACCATCACGTCTTCCGGCACCCGCTTGTTAAAGGCCAGCAGCTGCGGGATCACCCGCTGCGCTTCCTGTTCGTCGGCCACCAGCAGGGCGTTAAAGCTGACCAGACTGGCGTTATTGAGCAGCTCCTGCAGCGCCACGGTAGACGAACTGCTGTCCATAAACACCAGATTGCGATTAAACGGCAGGAAGTTTTTCTCCAGCCCGTGCTTGTAGCCCAGCAGCACGTCGTCGGCAAAGCCGCTGCCCAGCGGTTGGATCAGCGCAATCTGCCGCCGCCCCTGGCTGGCGAGGTAATTGCAGGCGGTTTCCGCGGCAAATACGTGGTCAAACTGGATACTGTTGCCGGTCTCCGCTTCCGGGCAGTCAATCAGCACCACGTTGTCGCTTTCCACCTCCAGCGGGAAGCGCGCGCCGATAATCAGCACGTCATCGCACAGCCCGCTGGTCAGTTCGTCCAGCGCGGACATCACGCCGGTACGCGTATTGGCAAAGCGCAGCAGCAGATGCTTTTGATGCTGGCTGAACTGCTTTTCCAGCGCGTAAAGATAGCCGGTGGTCTGATTAATATTCTCCATGGCGCAAATGACGCCAATGCAGCCGGTGGATTGACTCAGCAGCGATTGGGCAATCACATTTGGCCGATAATTGAGCTCATCAACCGCCCGTAATACCGCTAGCCGGCTGGCCTCTTTGACGCCTCTTGAACCGCTCAACACACGTGAAACCGTGGCTTTAGATACCCCTGCCAGACGTGATACATCGTTGATTGTGGACATCTTTCTCCCCTGAAAAGGCACAATGCCTGCCGTAAAAATCCTCTGTACAGCAACGGCTTAAATGATAGCTGAGCCCAGTATATCCGTTTCTCTTTTTTCATGGAAACCGATTGTCCATTTGATGTCCATTTCATCGCAAAACGACATTTTTATGTGAGCCAGGACGAAATAATTAGTCTCATAAGCATGAGAAATTGATGGATATCACAGTTCTAAGTTTTATGAATAGAAACCGGTTTCAGTTTCATATCAAATCAAACTCGCAACAACTTTTTACATTTAGAGGAGGGTCGTCGATGTACAAAATTATGCTGTGCTGCTCCGCCGGAATGTCGACCAGTATGCTGGTCAGAAAAATGGTTGAAGCCGCGAAAGAACGGGACTTGCCGGTGAAAATTGATGCCTACGGCGTGTCCGAGTTTGATATCCAGTACCCGCAATATCAGGTGGTGTTACTGGGGCCACAGGTGAAGTACATGTTAAAAAGTTTGTCAGAAAAGGCCGCCGCCCAGAATATTCCCGTCCAGCCGATCGATACCATGGACTACGGAATGCAACGGGGTGACAAGGTACTCGATTACGCTCTGTCGCTGATTTCCGCGGCGCACTAAAAGGGTTTCCAGATGAGTTCTCTTTATCAGTCGATGGTTGCCGTTATTGAGCAATCCATAACCCCGCTGGCCGGCCGTCTCGGGCAGCAGAAATATGTCATCGCCATTCGCGACGGCTTCACCGCCGCGCTGCCGTTTATGATCATCGGTTCGTTCATGCTGGTGTTTATTTTTCCACCGTTTTCACCGGATACCACCAACGGTTTCGCCCGCGGCTGGCTGGATTTCTCTGAGCACTATCGCGAGCAGCTGATGCTGCCGTTCAACCTCAGCATGGGCGTGATGACGTTCTTTATCTCCGTCGGTATCGGGGCCAGCCTCGGCCGTCAGTTTAACCTCGATCCGGTGATGTCCGGACTGCTGGCGTTTATGGCGTTTCTGCTGGTCGCCGCGCCGTACGCCGACGGTAAAATTTCCACCCAGTACCTTTCCGGTCAGGGGATCTTTACCGCGCTGATTACCGCGATTTACTCCACCCGCGTCTATGCGTGGCTCAAACAAAACAACGTAACGATTCGCCTGCCGAAGGAAGTGCCGACCGGCGTGGCGCGTTCGTTTGAGATCCTGATTCCGGTGCTGGTGGTGATTGGCACGCTGCACCCGCTGAACCTGTTCATTGAAGCGCAGACCGGCATGATCCTGCCGCAGGCGATTATGCATGTGCTAGCGCCGCTGGTTTCCGCCTCTGACTCCCTGCCGGCGATTCTGCTGTCGGTGCTGATGTGCCAGATTTTCTGGTTTGCCGGGATTCACGGCTCGCTGATTGTCACCGGCATCATGAACCCGTTCTGGATGGCGAACCTCTCCGCTAACCAGGCCGCGCTGGCCGCCGGCACCGTCCTGCCGCACGTTTACCTGCAAGGCTTCTGGGATCACTACCTGCTGATCGGCGGCGTTGGCTGCACCTTACCGCTGGCGTTTTTGCTGCTGCGCAGCCGCGCCACGCATCTGCGTACTATTGGTAAAATGGGCATCGTTCCAAGCTTCTTTAATATCAACGAACCGATTCTGTTCGGCGCGCCGATTATTATGAACCCGATGATGTTTATCCCGTTCGTCTTCATTCCGATGATCAACGCCGTTCTGGCCTACACCGCAACCCGCCTCGGCTGGCTGGCGCAGGTGGTGTCTCTGACCCCGTGGACCACCCCGGCCCCCATCGGCGCGTCCTGGGCGGCCAACTGGGCGCTGAGTCCGGTCATCATGTGTATTATCTGCATGCTGATGTCGGCGGCGATGTATTTACCGTTCCTCCGTGCCTATGAACGTTCATTAATGAAAACGGAAGAGCAGAAATTAAAAGCGGCGACGCCTGTGGCCGAAACTATCAGCTAAGTCAGAGCTGATTAATATTACGCAATAGATATTTTTAGCCCTTATTGAAACGATGACTTTCACGAGTCAGGGGGACCTATTATGGTTAGGTTAGAAGACGCGGTAATGGAAATTATCATTAACGCCGGCCAATCCCGTTCGCTGTGTTTTGAAGCGCTGCACGCCGCGCGCAAAGGTGAGATCGAGGAAGCCAGAAATCTGCTGCGGGAAGCCGACGGCTACGCCCGCCAGGCGCATCATATGCAGACTCAGCTCATTGAGCAGGATGCAGGCGAAGCGCGCCAGCCGATGACATTGATTATGGTACACGCCCAGGATCATCTGATGAATTCCCTGCTGGCGCGTGAGCTGTCGGAAGAGATTATTCACCTTTACCAACGTTAATATTAAATTTTTCTGACTACGGAGAACTGTATTACGCTAATTATTTAACTGTACCCCTACGATATTAAAAATAGAATCAGCTTGTTTTGGTGGCGTCTTTTATATTTACACCAGAACGAGATGGTTATTGTCTGAAAATATAATTAATTAATTTGAGATAACCATGAAAACTGTAAAAAAACTTCCTTTAGCTATGGCGGTTATCGCCGCGCTTTGCCCACTCTCCTCTGTAATGGCACAAGAATTTACTCAGGAGCAAATCGACGCCATTGTGGCGAAGGCCGTCGATAAAGCGCTGGCGGACCGCCAGGCCAAAATGGACGCCGCTGCCGCCAAGAAGATAGACCTGGAAACTAACCCGCAAACCGCCGCCGCGACGCCGGATATGGCAGTGCCGTTCGGCCTGAAGTTCAGCGGCTACGCGCGCTACGGCGCGCATTTCCAGACCGGCGACCAGAAATACATTGGCGTCGACGGCTCCTATAACGGCGCCTCGGCGATTGGCCGTCTGGGTAACGAAAGCAACGGCGGTGAATTCCAGCTCACCAAGGCCTTTAAGAGTGACAAAGGCGCTATCTGGGATATCAACGTCATGTTCGACCACTGGAGCGACGAAGTTAACCTGAAAAAAGCCTACGTCGGCGTGACCAACGTGCTGGAGTCCAACCCGAATGCCTACATCTGGGCCGGTCGCGACTTCCACCAGCGTCCGCAACAGGGTATCAACGACTACTTCTGGATGAACCACGACGGCCAGGGCGCCGGGGTGAAAAACTTTGATATCGGCGGCGTGCAGTTCGACGTGGCCGCCGTCTCGCAGGTGAAATCCTGTAGCCCGGAAGTGATGGCCGATGAGACTAACCCGTCGCGCATTACCTGTACCGGCAGCTCCGACACCGGTGATGACGGCCACTACGCGCTGACCACCAAAACCCACAACCTCAAAGCCGGCCCGATCGACGTTGAAGTGTATGCTAACTACGGCTTTGATTCGAAAGCGGTGGATAACGATGAGCAGCTTGATGCCTGGCAGGGCGGCCTGCTGTTAAGCCATACCAACAGCGATGGCAGCGGCGTGAACAAAGTGATCCTGCGCTACTCCGATAACGCGGATAACAGCGTTTACAACAAAACGGACGGTCTGACCGCCATCTACGCCAGCTTCGAGGGGAACTACAAGTTTACCCAGCAGGCGCAGGTTGAATATCTGCTGGCCTTCCACGACTACGACAACAGCAAAGACAACACCGACAACCGTAAAAACTACGGCGCGATCGTGCGTCCGATGTACTTCTGGAACGACGTGCACTCCACCTGGCTGGAAGCGGGTTACCAGCGTGTCGATTACGATCAGGGCGGGGATAACCACGGCTGGAAGCTGACCCTGTCGCAGAACATCGCCATCGGTATGGGCCCGGAATTCCGTCCGATGCTGCGCTTCTACGTGACCGGTGGTCAGGTCGACAACAAGCGTACGGCGAAGGTGAACGGCACCGACGACCAGCAGCTGGATTCGCTGAACGTCGGCGGCATGTTTGAAGCCTGGTTCTAAGCTAGCGTGAAAACCCCCTCTCCCTGCTAAAGGGAGGGTTGGGGTGAGGGTTTGACTTTCGGGCCAACATACACCCCTTACCCTAACCTCTCCCCAACGGGGCGAGGGGACCCCATTGTGGCATTAGTGAATCTTCACTTTTGCGGTCACCAGCAGCGCCGTCAGCAGCATCAGCGCGCCGGAAATCATTAATGGCGACGTCAGCCCCAGACGGTCCAGCGCCAGGCCGCCAATCGCCGCGCCGCAGGTATTCGCCAGCTGAATTACCGCCACCTGAATAGAGCCGGCTTTTTCCGCCTGATCGGCAAGCGACCGGGTGATCCACGTCGACCAGCCCACCGGCACCAGCGCAAACGCCAGCCCCCAGATAATGGCGATAGCCGCGGCCACGATTTTTTCGTCGCCCCACAGACTCAGCACCAGCGCGCTCACCGCCAGCACCAGCGGCGCGCCGGCCAGCGCCAGTTTGACCGAGCGTTTAAGGATAACGGAGGAGAACGAGGTGCCGATAAAGCTGGCGATACCAAAGCTCAGCAGCACCAGCGTCAGGCCGTCGACGTCGAATCCCGCCAGATTCATATACACCGGACGAATATAGGTGAAAAAGGCGAACTGCCCGGCGAAGGACATAAAGATGGCGATCATCCCGGCCATCACGCCGGGGCGCTGCAGCAGGCTAAACATGTTCTGCTTGTGATGCGCAGGCTCGCCCGGCAGCGACGGCAGCGCCTTCAGCACCCAGACAATGCACAGCAGCCCCATCACCGCCGCCGCGTTAAAGACGTTGCGCCAGCCGATAATGCCGCCCAGAAAACTGCCCAGCGGCGCGGCAATCACCAGCGCGATGGACACCGCACCAAAGATTACCGACAGCGCCTTCGGCACTGTGCGAGCGGGCACCAGACGCATAGTCAGCGAGGCCGACATCGCCCAGAAGCCGCCAAGCGCCAGCCCCAGACAGGCGCGGCCCAGCAGCAACAGCGTAAACGAACTAGCGAACGACACCAGCAGGCAGGAGAGCGTCAGCAGCACGGAGAACAGAATCACCACGTAGCGACGGTTGGTGGCGCCAATAGCCTGAGTAATAAACAGGCTGGAAAACATGGCGACAAACGCGGTCACCGTGACCGACTGCCCGGCGACGCCCTCGGAAATGCCCAGATCCTGCGCCATCGGCGTGAGCAGGCTAACGGGTAAAAACTCCACGGTAATCAGGCAGGCGACGCAAAACGCGACGGCAAAAACCGCCGACCAGTTGGGCCGCGCAACGACGTCGGCGCGGGTTTTTTCTTCGATATGTGCACTCATTTTGTTACCTGCGGAGGGTGTCTTTGCGGAAAAGACACGCAGTGTAACATCTTATTTGTGACGTATTTAACGTTTTAGCAACTGTTTTCCGGATGGCGACGTTGCCTTATTCAGCCAACATCAAAGATGAAACGCCACTCTCTTTCCTGTGGGTAATGTCACATCAATGCTTATCTCTCCCCCTAACGCTGTAACATAACGTTTTAACGTTGAGAGACGGGGATCGTTGTCTGCTTGCTCCATTTTCGCCACGGTAGGCTGTTTAACCCCCATTGCCGCAGCCAGCTCTGCTTGAGACACGTTCAGCTCTTCCCTTAATCGATTTAAGGCAATCGTCTGACGCATCTCTTCAACTTTTTCAGCGATACGCTTCTGACTTTCCGGGCTCTGTTTAGCCATTAACTCTTTAAGGGTCGCCATTCTCATTCCTTACTTGAGTGCTTCGGTTTGCTCCACGAACCAACAGTCGAAAACATCCGTTGTTTCCACCTCCCACATCGGCGATCCCTCATAGCAAATAAGCTATAAATAAATTATAGCCTATTTGCTATAAATCAATGAAATTCTCACTCTCCTCGCGCCGATTTCACCAGCCCGGTAATCCACTCCTGATGGCCGTTAATCATCGGGTTTGGCACGGTGCGCGCCAGTTCCTGCGCCGGAACGCCGATTTGCGATTCCTGGGTCAGAATACGCACGCGGTTGCCCGGAAGATCTTCGAACAGCCAGGCGTGGATAACGTCCAGACGGGTGGTGGCGTCGCCTTCCGCCCAGCCGTGCCAGGCAACCCGTGCGGCCTGGCCGTCAACCGGCGGCACGTATTCGGTAATCTGTGCTTCAATCGGGAAACCGAAAGTCGAGAAACGGAAGCGGGCGTTGGCGCTTAGCGTTGGGCCGCTGCCGTCGTGGAAATGGATATCCGCCACGTTGCTGTAGTAGGTTGGCCACAGGTTGGTGTCGTCGAGCTGTGCCCAAATCTGTTTGGCGGTCAGGCCGCTGACGATGATTTCGTTAGAGGCAAAGTTGTCGGTGGTGCCCGGCAGGTAGCCTTCCGGCCAGACGATAGCGCTTTGTTGCATGGACTGTTTCATGATGAACCTCGTGAGTGATGTTGTTGA
Source organism: Kluyvera sp. (assembly GCF_047971185.1). Taxonomy (GTDB): domain Bacteria; phylum Pseudomonadota; class Gammaproteobacteria; order Enterobacterales; family Enterobacteriaceae; genus Kluyvera. The sequence goes on along the minus strand of NZ_JBKDZH010000058.1, from coordinate 48,986 downwards.
CGAGGTTCATCATGCGCTCGACAGTGATATAAATATAATCACCATTATTGATAAACAACATAATATAAAATGATATCAATGCAGCCAGTGAACGCCGTTTTCATCGTGGAACAGCGCGTTGTAGCGATGCTGGAAGGCGTTTAGCTCGCTAATCTCCGGCTCCAGCTCGCGCAGGAAGCTGAGCGCCAGACGCACCTGGGCGTCGGTGATGGGCGCGGCGAGACGGGCCTTTTGCAGCCGCCGATGCCAGCTGAGCATGTTGGATTCGCCGCCGTCGACGATGCACACCTGCCAGATCAGCAGCATCTGCGCCGCGTTCTGCAAATGGGCTTCGTTCGGGCGCTCCAGGTAACGTAAAAACTCTTCACCCTGCGCTTTCCCTAGCTGGTCAATCATCGATTCAACCGGCTCCGGCGTGATCGCCAGCCGCTCACTCAGACGGCGTATGGCCCGTCGGGAACTCGAGGTCAGGATCCGAAATCCGACAACAAATACCACCGCCAGGGTGGCCAGAATTAACCAGATCATGCACGCTCTCACTTAGCTAAACCCCGACATCATAATGGGATTTTGCGCTCTGTCGATAATCGGACGTGCCATAATGTGCGTTACCTCGCTGAAGGAACTCGATGATGAAACCGGATCTCAGAACGCTCGACTTCAACCTGCTGAAAACGCTGGACGCGCTGCTCGATGAGCGCAGCGTCACGCGCGCGGCGGCCAGGCTGGCGCTGACCCAGCCCGCCGTCAGCGGCATGCTGACCCGGCTGCGGGATAACTTTGACGATCCGCTGTTTATCCGCGCGCCGCACGGCATGGTGCCGACCCTGCGCGCCCAGCAGCTGGCCCCGGCGGTAAAGCAAATCCTTAGCGATATCAACGCACTGCTACAACCCGCGCAGTTCGACCCGTTAACCGCCGCGTTAACCTTCACGCTGGCCGCCACCGATTACGCCCTGAAGGCGGTGGTGGTGCCGTTTATCGCCGCGCTGAAGGTTCGCGCGCCCGGTATTAGGGTACGGGTGATTCCGGTGGAGCCGGAGCGGCTGGCCGCGCAGTTTGAGCAGGGAAAAATCGACCTCGCACTGCTTACGCCCAGCACCACGCCGGGCGATCTGCACAGCCGCACGCTGTACGAAGAGCGCTACGTCTGTATGCTACGCGCCGACCATCCGGACGCACAGCAGCCGCTGAACCTCGCCCGTTTCTGCGCGCTGGAGCATATTCTGGTCTCCTATGAGGGCGAGAGCTTCTGGGGCGTCACCGACGATGCGCTGGCAAAAGTGGGCTACAGCCGCCGAATCGGGCTGTCGGTGAGCAGCTTCCTGGTGCTGCCGGAAGTGCTGGCAATCAGCGAGATGATTGCGGTGGTACCAAGCCGTTTAGCCCGCGCTGACGCAGCGATCTGCGTGCAGGAGCCGCCGGTGGCGATTCAGGGGTTTACCAAAAGCATGGCCTGGCACGAGCGTACGCATCGCGATCCGGCGCAGCAGTGGCTGCGCGAGCTGCTGCATGAAACCAGCCAGCGCCAGGCATAAAAAAGCCCGGTGCAGAACCGGGCAAACGTTACCAAACACACTTACGCCATTTTTAACTGCTGAATCTTTTTCTCACGGCGAATTTTACGTTCTTCAAAGATAGCGACGATGGCCATCAGGCAGATACAGCCAATGGCGGCGGTATCCAGCGCGGCAAAGGTGCCCGCCCAACCGGTGAGGCCGAAAATCGGCGTGCCGTCGGCAATCATCCCGAGACCCAGCTTGGCGAAGCTGTCGCCGATCAGATAGGCGAAGGTGCCTTTAATGCCATCGGCCGCGCCGATCGCTTTTTTCGGAACGAAACCCACCGCCGCCACGCCGATTAACAGCTGTGGGCCGAACACCAGGAAGCCGAGAGCAAACAGCGAGGCCAGATAGACATACTGGTTGCTGGCGTGCTGATAAACGCCCAGCGTCGCGATAATGAGTGCCAGCGCCACACAGGCCACCAGCGCACGACGACCATTGGCGAGATCGGAGAGCCAGCCCCACAGCAGCGTACCGACCAGCGCGCCCACTTCAAACAGGGTAAAGCCCTGAATCGCCACTTCTTTGGAGAGCTTCAACTCCTGGAAGGCATAGACAGTGGACCACTGGTCGATACCGATACGCACCACGTACAGGAAGATGTTGGAGAAGCACAGCAGCCAGATCACTTTGTTTTTCAGCACGTACTCAACAAAGATCTGCCATTTGGTCATCTCGTTTTCTTCGGTCTCTTTGTCCTCTTCGCTGATCTCTTCACCGAACAGCTCTTCAGCTTTGCCAAGACCGTAAGATTCCGGGGAATCGCTGCCAAAACGCAGGCCGATAAAGCCGACAATCAGGGCAATAATCGACGGGAAGATAAACATACCGATCACGTGACCGTCGAACAGGTAATTTGCGCCGAACAGCGCCACGCCCGCCGCACCCGCACCGCCGAGGTTATGGGAGATATTCCACATGCCGAGGTAGGAACCGCGCTTACGTCGCGGCGTCCACTTGGTGATGGTGGAATAACTGCACGAGCCGCCGGTGCTCTGGAAGAAACCGCTCAGGGCATAGAAAGTAATCATCAGGAACAAGCTGACGGATCCCGAGCCCATGCTGGCGCTGAAGCCGAGCATACATATGGCGGAGAGGATCAGCATAAACGGCAGGAACTGCTTGGTGTTTTTGCCGTCAGCGTAGTAGGAAACCAGCGTTTTGCCCACGCCGTAGGTAATGGAAAAGCCCAGGCCAATCATCCCCAGCTGCGTCATGCTCAGCCCGTAGGTGGAGATCATGTCGTTCTGAGCGATGTTGAAGTTTTTGCGGATCAGATACATGGTCAGGTAGCCGATAAAGACCACCAGGTAAGACTGCATGAACGGTTTGAACCACATTTTGCGCCGCACATCGAGCGGCAGATCCAGGGTCGGTTTGCGCACCTGGTTTAAGAAGGCCAGCATGGGTATCTCCTGATTTTTATACCTGCGTGATGGCCGGTATTGTAAAAATCAGCGGCGCGGCTGGCCTGAGACAGCGTCCAGGTGGAACCGGGAAAATTTCTTAGTTTTACGCCGTTTGTCGAAGAAAGGTGAAGCAGGTCACGCTTCGCGCGGGGCCTGGGCGTTTAAGAACGGCAGTAACAGCAGTGCGGAGATCCCCGCAGCAATGGCGATCACCACGAAGAATCCGCTCCAGTGCCAGACCTCCATCACCTTCGCCAGCGGCCAGCCGGAAAGTGAGGCGCCAAGATAGGCAAACAGGCCGACAAACCCGGTCGCCGCCCCCGCCGCCTCTTTGTGCGAGCACTCTGCCGCCGCCATGCCGATCAGCATCTGCGGGCCGAAAACGAAAAAGCCGGTGGTGAAGAAGCACGCCGCCTGCATCACGTAGCTGGCAAACGGCATCAGCCACAGCGAGCCGACGGAGAGCAAAATCCCGGCGGCGAAAATCAGGTTCATCGGGCCACGGTTGCCGTTAAACAGCTTGTCCGAGCCCCAGCCTGCCACCAGCGCGCCGATAAAGCCGCCCAGTTCAAACATGGTGACGGCGGTGTTGGCGGTGACCAAATCGACGCCGAGCGTCTCCGACATATACAGATTGCCCCAGTCGTTGATCGCCGCGCGCACCACGTACACTAGCACGTAGCACAACGACAATAGCCAGATATACGGGTTGAGTAACACGTACCGGGTGAGGATCTCTTTACGAGTCAACCCCGCCCCTTCCTGCTGTTGGGCTATCTCCAGCGCATCGTGCTGCCAGTCGCCAACCGGCGGCAAGCCTACCGTCTGCGGTCTGTCGCGCAGTCGCCAGCAGAGAAAAACGCCCACCACGATCGCCAGCAGTCCGGCAATCATCATCCCGGCGCGCCAGCCGTAATGCAGCGCCGCCGCGCCCATCACCATCGGAATCAGCGCGCCGCCGACGTTGTGCGCGGTGTTCCAGATGGCCCACCAGCCGCCGCGCTCGTTGCGCGAATACCACGCGGTGAGCAAGCGGGCGCACACCGGCGCCCCCCAGCCCTGGAAGAAGGCGTTCAGCGCCCACAGCACGGCAAAGGCCCACAGTGAGGTGGAGAAACCGAACAGAATATTGACCACGCCGGTAGCGATTAGCCCGATACCCATAAAATAGCGGGCGTTCGAGCGGTCGCTGACGATACCCGAAACAAACTTCGACAGTCCGTAGGTGATGTAAAACAGCGTCGCCAGCAGACCGATATCGCTGCGGGTCAGCACGCCGCTGGTGATGATCTCCGGCACCGCGGCGTTAAAGCTTTTACGGGTGAAGTAAAACAGCGCGTAGCCGAGCCAGATGGTCAGCAGGATATGCCGCCGCCAGTAACGGTAGCGGGCGTCCACTTCCTGCTTGTCGGTGATGAACGGCACGCTGGCCGGGGCTTTTAAAAACTGAAACATGGCCGTTCCTCAGGCGTAGCGCTGGGGCAGCGACACGCTAACGCGCGTGCCGTGCATGCAGGAAATCGTGAGTGAACCACCGAGCGCCGTCACGCGCTCGCGCATACCGGTGAGGCCAAAACCTTGCTGATTCGAACCCGGAGGCAAGCCGCTGCCGTCGTCCTCAATGACCAGCATCAGCCGTTCATCCTGCTGCCAGCCCTGCAGCGTCACCGCGCTGGCGTTGGCGTGCTTCACAATGTTGTTCAGCCCTTCCTGGCAGACGCGAAACAGCGTCACGCGCTGGCTTTCGCTGAGTGCTGATTCGTCAATTCGCCAGTCGAGGTGGCTGACGATGCCGCGGCTTTCCAGCTCCATTTCACGCATCAATGAGCGGATGGCCTGCTCCAGCGTGAGATCATCCAGCTGGCGCGGTCGCAGGCGACCCAGCAGGCGGCGAACCGAATCGTACACGCCCAGCGACAACTGCTCGATATGCGCCCCGCTTTGCTTCACGCCCGCGTTCTCGGGGGCCAGGCGCTGTACGATGCCCGCCTGAGTGCGAATGGCGGTGATAGTCTGGCCGATATCGTCGTGCAGCTCGCGCGCCACGTCACGACGCACGCTCTCTTCGGTTTCCAGCAACCGTTCCGCCAGCCGATGATTACGCGCCAGCTCGCTTTGCAGCGACTGGTTAAGCTCACGCAGGCGCTGAATACCCGCGCCGAGCAGCAGCCCGGTCAGGCTTTGCGCCAGCAGCGAGAGCAGTAAATCGACCGGGTGATCGTGCCAGGTCTGGCTGGCAATCAGCGCGATGGCGTTCATCAACGTCGCAATCAGCGCACCCTGCCAGCCGTAATGCCAGGCGAGCGCAATAATCGGTAAAGCGAGACAAAATGGCGTAAAGCGCGAAAGCTCAGCGGGCAAACCGAGCTGTAGCCACAGGCTGACGGTGAACAGCAACAGGTACCAGACCAGGTGTCGCCCGCGCCAGTTTACCGGTTGTGACACCAGCGCCGGGCCGAGCGGCAGCCAGGTGGTGCTGGTCAGGTAGTGCCAGAACACCAGGCAGATCGGCGCCAGCGTTAATCCGCCGGTCAGGGTCAGTAGCAGCGCATTCCACGCTTCCTCGCCCTGCCCCAGCCACGGCAGCGATTGCAGCAGCGCCGCCGCCGTCAGCGCCGCGCCCTGTAACAGCAGCGTACGCCAGTCGCGCTGATGACGATAGCGGGAGATTAACGTCACCGGCAGCAACGTGAGGAAGCTGCCGATCATCAAAATAGACAGATGCGCCAGCGCCACCTCCTGCCCCAGCCAGTACATCAGCAGCCACTCCGCGCCCAGCAGCACCGGCCAGTAGCCGCGCGGGCATTGCAGCATCAGCCCCAGACGCAGGCCAAACGGAAACAGCAGTACCGCCAGCTCCGGGCGCTCAACCAGATGCAGGCTGATGCTCCACAGGCAAAACCAGGCGGCGGAGAAGATGAAAAAGCAGGCGACAACGGTGATCAGCCGGGAAAAGAGCGCGTTCATGACCAGCCGTCAAACATACGCCGCGCCAGCTCAACATCGTTGCTGACGCCCAGCTTTTCCATCAGGTTAGCGCGATGCACGTGCACCGTTTTTGGCGACAGGCCCAGTTCAGCGGCAATCTCTTTCACCGCCATCCCGCGCGCCAGCTTTTCCGCCACCTGGCGCTCACGTTTGGTCAGCGGGTCCTGACGCCCGGCCGCCAGCTTAACGGCGATATCCGGCGTTAAATAGCAGCCGCCGGTCGCCACGGTATGCACGGCGGCAATCAGTTCATCCGGGCTACAGCGTTTGGAGAGGAAGCCACGCGCGCCTGCGTTGAGCGCCTGCTCGACCAGCGCCGGGCTGTCGTGGACCGAGAGCATGATAATCGCCATGCCTTTTGGCAACTGGCTTAACAATTCCAGACCGGAGATATCCGGCATCGAGATATCGCAGATACACACCTGCACGCCGCGCCCCGGTAAACCGGCCAGCGCCTCGCGCCCGGAACCAAATTCCGCCACAACCTGCAAATCAACCTCCAGCCCCAGCAGTTGGGCAAAGCCGGAGCGGACGATAGTGTGGTCGTCGATAAGGGCGATGGTGATCATGGGTTTGTCCTGGCGGATAAAAAAACGCGCTTACCTTAACGATAAGCGCGCGGCTGTTCAAGTCTTGAGCGAATTACTCGAAGAAGACGGAGATTTTGTTAAACATCGACGGATCGGACTGATTTCGCGCCACTTTCACCACATCTTCCAGCTTGTCGATCTGGCTCATCATCTGCTCAAGGCGCTGATCGTCGTTCACCAGGAGCCAGATCCGGCTATGGTCGCTGCCGTGAATCGGTAGGCATAGAATGCCTTCGACGTTGAACGCGCGGCGGGCAAATAGCCCGCAGACGTGGGTCATTACGCCCGGATGGTTGCGCACGGTGAGTTCCAGGATAACGTTGTCATGTGTCTGTTTTTGCATGGCTTATTCCCCCACCATTTCTCTATTCGCCGCACCCGGCGGAACCATCGGATACACTTTTTCTTCCGCGTCGATACGCACGTGGATCAGCGCCGGGCCCGGGCGGTTGATGATCGCCTGCAGCGCCGCCTGCGGGTCCGCTTCGTTATTCAGATCGCAGGTTTCAAGGCCGAAACCGGCGGCAATTTGCATAAAGTTAATCATGCCCGGGTAGGTGGCGGCAAATACGCCCTGCTTGTAGAACAGGCTCTGCTGCTGATGTACCAGCCCCAGCGCCTGGTTGTTCATCAGGATAATCTTCACGTCGAGCTGGTTTTCCGCCGCCGTCGCCATCTCCTGGATGTTCATCATCAGGCTGCCGTCACCGGAGAAACACAGCACTTTCTTGTCCGGGTTCGCCAGCGCCGCGCCAATTGCCGCCGGCAGGCCGAAGCCCATGGTGCCGAGGCCGCCGGAAGTCAGCCACTGACGCGGGCGATTCAGTGGGTAGGCCTGCGCCGTCCACATCTGATGCTGGCCGACGTCGGTGGTGATGATCGCGTTGTCGTCCACGCAGGCGGCCACGGCGTTAATCAGGCCGTAATGGCTGAGCGGGTCGCCCGCTTGCGGAATCGCCCCCGGGAACTCTTGTTGCAGTTCGGCCACTTTGCCACGCCACTCATCGCGCGGCTGGGCGTCAATCTGCGGCAGCAGCTGCGCCAGTACGTCGTCGACGTCGGCCTGAATCGCCACGTGCGCCTGCTTGATTTTGCCCAGCTCGGCGCGGTCGATATCCACGTGAATAATCTTCGCATTCGGGCAGAACTCCGCCACTTTACCGGTCGCCCGGTCATCAAAACGCGCGCCTAAAACCACCAGTAAATCAGACTGTTGCAGAATAAAGTTGGTGCTGCGCGCGCCGTGCATTCCCAGCATACCCAGCGACAGCGGATGCGCTTTCGGCAGCATGCCCAGCGCCATCAGCGTCATGGTGGTTGGCAGATTGGCTTTCTCGGCCAGTTCGCGTACGCGTTGCGGGGCGTTAATCACGCCGCCGCCCAGATAGAGCACCGGACGCTGCGCGGCGTTAATCATCGCCGCCGCTTCACTGACGCTCTCGGCGCTGAAGTCAGGCGCGGCGGCGCGGCCACCCGGTTCCGGCAGTTCGCTGATGTCGATTTCCGCGGTCTGCACATCCTTAGGAATGTCTATCCACACCGGACCAGGGCGGCCCGACTGCGCAATCCGGAAGGCATCAGCAATAACCTGTGGTAATTCATTGATGTTGCGGACTAAGTAGTTGTGTTTAGTGATGGGGATAGAGATACCGTAGGTGTCGACTTCCTGGAACGCGTCGGTGCCGATTAACGAGGAGGCCACCTGGCCGGTGATGCACACCAGCGGAATGGAGTCGAGGCGCGCGTCGGCGATAGCGGTCACCAGGTTGGTGGCGCCGGGGCCGCTACAGGCCATGCACACCGCCGGTTTCCCCTGGGTGCGCGCCATGCCCTGAGCGATAAAGCCCGCGCCCTGCTCGTGTCGCGCCAGAATATGACGGATTTGCGTGCTCTGGCTTAAGGCGTCATACAGCGGCAGCACAGTGCCGCCGGGGATACCGGTGACCATGGTAATGCCCTGACGTTCCAGTAAGTGAACGATTAACTGCGCGCCCGTAAACCGGGTCGGTTGTGATGTTGTGCCCGAACTTGCCATGCTCCAGTCCTTTTATTCTGGGCCGACTACCCGGGAGGGGGCTAGAAACTAAAAACCCCGCCCGGTTTACGCCGGCGGGGTTTGGAATCGTGTGTGTTCCTGACCCTACGGCGCATTGCCGACGACCACCACCACACGCACGACGACCACCGCGGCTGGTAGCGCGGTTTTTAGTAGGGTCGAAGTCATCATGGATGGGATCATTAAGGGTCTTCTCTCAATTCGTTTAGTGAATTTATACAAACACAGCTTTTTCAGGCTGACAATGGAAATATTTTCATCTGCGTAAAAATGCAGCAAGGATCACACTTCCTCGCGGAGGGAAATCTTCTGAACTGTCCCGCTCTCCCCCTATTTCTGGCCCTGTTTTCCCCCGGAGGGTTGTGTTACGTTTTGCTGAATTCTCCCTCAGCCACGCACGATCATGACGCTTTCTGTTTTCTGCATTTTGCTGTTTGCCGCGCTGCTGCACGCCAGCTGGAACGCCATCGTTAAGGCGGGAAACGACAAACTCTATTCGGCGATCGGCGTCACCGGCTCCGCCGCATTGATAGCCTTGGTACTCATCCCCTTCGCGCCTGCGCCATCAGCAGCCAGCGTGCCATTTATGATTGTCTCGACGGTATTACAGGTGATCTACACCATTCTGGTGGCGAAAACCTATCAAATTTCCGATATGAGCCAGACCTATCCACTGATGCGCGGCACCGCGCCGCTGCTGGTGGCCATCATCAGCGTGCTGTTTCTGGGCGATCATCTTTCCGCGCTGGCATGGTGCGGAATAGCGGTTATCTGTACGGCAATCCTGGGGATGGCGCTCAACAGCCGCGGCGGTTCGCAGCGGGGCGTAGTGCTAGCGCTGCTGAACGCCTGGATTATCGCCGGATACACGCTGATTGACGGCACAGGCGTACGGCTTTCGGGTACCGCGCTGGGCTATACGCTGTGGTCGTTTTTCCTCAACGGCTCCACCCTGCTGTGCTGGGCGATGATTGCCCGCCGTCGCGAGGCGGCAAGATATCTGGCGCAGCACTGGAAAAAGGGCCTGCTTGGCGGAGTGGGCACCATGGGTTCCTACGGGCTGGCGCTGTGGGCGATGACTCAGGCACCGCTGGCGGTGGTCGCCGCGCTGCGCGAAACCTCAATTTTATTCGGCGCGCTGATCGCCTGGCTGCTGCTGAAAGAGCGAGTCGCGGGCGTGCGCCTGATTGCCGCCTGCGGGATTGCCGCCGGCGCGATTGTGCTGCGGCTGTCCTGAAAAACTGGCAACTATTGTTGCCGATCGACGTGTATAAATCCTGCCTGCATCACACATTTCATTTACATGACGCATGATTAAATCGTCACCGCAGTGTGGTAGATTCCTCTCCGATTTGGCGCATAGCCTGGATGTTTATTCTTACAAACCAAAATTCCATAAAGTAATCAGCGAAATGAAAAGAGATAGAAACGTCAACATCCTGGTGATGCTGGTGTTGCTGGTGGCTGTCGGCCAGATGGCGCAGACCATTTATATTCCCGCTATCGCCCAGATGGCGAGCGACCTCAACGTGCGTGAAGGGGCGGTGCAGAGCGTGATGGCGGCGTACCTGCTGACCTACGGCGTTTCCCAGCTGTTTTACGGCCCGCTGTCCGACCGCGTGGGACGTCGTCCGGTGATCCTCGCAGGCATGTCGATTTTTATGCTGGCGACGCTGGTTGCCATAACCACCCATAGCCTGACGGTGCTGATCGCCGCCAGCGCGTTACAGGGGATGGGCACCGGCGTTGGCGGCGTGATGGCGCGAACGCTGCCGCGTGATATGTATGAAGGCAGCCAGCTTCGCCATGCCAACAGTCTGTTAAATATGGGGATTCTGGTAAGCCCACTGCTGGCACCGCTGATTGGCGGCGTGCTGGAGACGCTGATTAACTGGCGGGCCTGCTACGGTTTTCTGCTGGTGCTGTGCGCGGGCGTCACCTTCAGCATGGCGCGCTGGATGCCGGAAACGCGCCCGACCGGGGCACCGAAAACCCGCCTGCTCAGCAGCTACAAAACGCTGTTCGGCACCAGCAGCTTTAACTGCTACCTGCTGATGTTGATTGGCGGGCTGGCCGGTATCGCGGTGTTTGAAGCCAGCTCGGGCGTGCTGATGGGCGGCGTCCTGGGCCTCAGCAGCATGACGGTCAGCATCCTGTTTATTCTGCCGATTCCGGCGGCGTTCTTTGGTGCCTGGTTCGCCGGGCGGCCGAAAAAACGCTTCTCGACGCTGATGTGGCAGTCGGTGGTGAGCTGCCTGCTGGCGGGGCTGATGATGTGGATCCCTGGGCTGCTTGGGGTGATGAACATCTGGACGCTGCTGGTGCCCGCCGCGCTGTTTTTCTTCGGCGCGGGCATGCTGTTCCCGCTGGCGACCAGCGGCGCAATGGAGCCGTTCCCGTTCCTCGCCGGTACCGCCGGGGCGCTGGTTGGCGGCCTGCAAAACATCGGTTCCGGCGTGCTGGCCTGGCTGTCGGCGATGATGCCGCAAACCGGCCAGGGCAGTATCGGCCTGCTGATGACGCTGATGGGGCTGCTGATTTTCCTCTGCTGGCTGCCGCTGGCGTCGCGCTTTGCGCGCCATCAGCAGACGATGGTATAAGCACCTCTCCGCGAAGGCCTGATAAACGCAGCGCCATCAGGCAGATCGGCGCACGTTGCCGGATGGCGGCGTAAGCGCCGTATCCGGCCTACTTTTTGCGTGACAATCGTGCCAGATTACGCGCCATTGTGGCATCTCAGGTCAAAGCGTATTGCCGCGCGTCACACTCCGTTCTCCTGCTCCCCCTGGCGTTAAAACCGCGTCGATATACTCCGGTTTACCTCGTACCTCTACGATAACCGGAGAACACAATGCAACAGGCTGAAAAATCTGTCGGCCGGGGCGGCTTCACCCTGCTCATCTGGGTGCTGCTTTTGCTTCTCGGCTGCGTGCTGTTTTTCTTTTCGCTCGACCGGCAAATTGTTTCGATCCTCAAAACCACGCTGATGCAGGAACTGGGGCTGGATAACAGCGATTATTCGGTGCTGATCAGCGCCTTTATGATCCCTTACACCTTCATGTATTTCTTCGTCGGCGGCATCGTCGACCGCTTCGGCAGCCGCTTCGTGCTGTGCGCGCTGATGGTGTTGATGTCTCTCGCCACGCTGATCACCGGCCTTTCCCACTCCATGACCGGGCTGATTACCGGCCGCGTTTTGCTGGGGCTGGCGGAGTCCGGGATTGTGCCCGCGCTGACGCTGGCGGTCTTTACCTGGTTCCGCGCCGAACAGCGGGCGTTTGCTTTCCAGTTAACCAACATTATTCAGTCGCTGGGGCTGATTATCGCCCCGCCGTTCGTGGCGTGGGTGACGCTGTCCACCGGCTGGCGCTGGGCGTTTTTTATTCCGGCGATGGCGGGCGTGGTGGTGGGCATTCTGTGGTTTATCTCCAGCCGTAAAACGCCGCCAGCGGCGGAGGACGTAGTGCTGGATAGCGCGGTGAGCGTGCCGCTGGTTGAGCGCTACAAAATGGTGCTGACCTCAAAGCCTATCTGGGCACTGCTGATCGCCCGCCTGCTGACCGACCCGTTCTGGTTCTTCTATCAGTACTGGCAGGTGGGTTTTATGCAGGAGAAAATCGGCCTGACGCTGGCAGAAGTGGGCAAGCTGATGTGGCTGCCGCCGCTGGTGGCCGTGTTCGGCGTGCTGGCGGTGTGCTGGGCCTCCGACCGTCTCGTCGCCCGCGGCATGGACGCCACCCGCGCCCGCTTGACGATTATCTGGTCGGTGACCTGCCTCGCGCCGCTGGTGTTCCTGCTGCCGTCCATCAGCAATGCCTACGCGGCCGTCGCCATCATGACGGTGATTAATTTCATGTGCACCGCCTGGCTCAGCATGGCAACCATCATGATGGGCGGGCTGGCCCCGCGCGTAGCAATTGCCACCGCCATCGGCGTGATGAGCGCGCTGGGCGGCGTCACCTCGATTATCTTTAACGGCTTTGTCGGTTCGATCATCGACCACTTTGGCTACTCGATGCCGATTTATGCCGGTGCTACGCTGCATCCGATTGGCGCACTGGTGCTGGCCGCCTTTTTCTTACGTCGTAAAAAAACCTTTATTGCTCGTCCGGAGACCGTCTGATGACTGATATCGCTGTTACCCCCGTGGCCCACGCCTGCGCAGATTTCACCGTGCTCTACTGCCTGCTGAACCACGAAAACCACCAGTTTGCCGCGTGGTATGACGCGGAGCACCGCATTACCGTGGGCCAACGCCGCCTGCCCGACGGCCCGTGGCAAACTTTTCAGCCGCAAGGGTTCTGGCTGCCGGAGCGCGAGCGTTTCGCCCACATTACTGAATTTGATTCGCACAATTACCTGACGATGGCGGTCGATAGCGCCGGATACCTGCATCTTTCCGGCAATATGCACGTCGATCCGTTAATTTACTTCCGCAGCCGCCGGCCGCTGGACGTCACCACCCTGGAATGCATTCCGGCGATGACCGGCGAGCGCGAAGCGCGCGCCACCTACCCGGTATTCTTTAAGGACGTACAGGGGCGGCTGCTGTTCCGCTACCGCGACGGCTGTAGCGGCAACGGCGACGATCTGTACAATATTTTCGACGCCGAACGCCAGCAGTGGTCGCGCCTGCTAGAAACGCCGCTGCTCAACGGCGAAGGCGCGCGCAACGGCTACGCGCGCCAGCCGCTGCTGGGGCCGGACGGCTACTGGCATATGGTGTGGATGTGGCGCGAAACGCCGCACTGCGAAACCAACAACAATCTCTCCTACGTGCGCAGCCGCGATCTGCAACGCTGGGAGAAGTCCGACGGCACGCCGCTCGCGCTGCCGATTGCCCGCCACCAGGGCGAGATTGTCGACGACGCCGGGATCGGCGGCGGGTTAATCAACATGGTGCAGGAAGTGGGTTTCGATAACGATGCCCGCCCTGTGCTGATTTACCATCGTTATGATGATCGGGGGCTATCGCAGGCCTATCTGGCGCGACCGGATGGCAAAGGCAGCTGGCAAAAAGCGCAGATCAGTCAGTGGGATTTTCGCTGGGACTTCAACGGCGGCGGTTCTATCCCACCGGACGTCACGCTCAGCGCGCCGCGAGCGGTTGGCAACGGCAAAATGGAAGTGGAGTGGACCTCGACGTGGGCCGGAAGCGGCGTGTGGATTATTGATGACCGGACGCTCAGCGTGGTGGACCATCGCCCGCTGACGCCGCCGCTGCCCGCCGAACAATGGCAGCCCCGGCAGAACGTTGCGCCGCTGGCGGAAGTGCAGCTGGTGGCCGCACAAAACAGTGATTACAGCCCGCAAAGCCGCTACTGGCTGCGCTGGGAGGCGCTGCCGATTTTCCGCGATGTGCCGCATGAAGCGAAAACCGGATCGACGCTGCTGGAAGTGGTGGAAGTGAAGAATTAAAAAACGCGCGCCAGCCGGGACAGAGGCTGGCGCGCTGACTTTGCGCATCAGGCGTTCGCCAGCTGCTTCGCCTTCTCCTCTTCTTCCTGCTGGGCCAGCTGCGTTTCCAGCATCTTTTTCTCATACACCTTGAAGAACGGGTAGTAGATCGCCAGCGAGATAAAGAAGCAGATAAATACCAGACCGCAGGCAATCAGGTTCCAGTTGGTGGTAATCAACGCGCCCAGCGGCGCAGGGATGGTAAACGGCGGTTTCACCATCATGCGTGGGATCAGCCCGCTGATGGTGAAGAGATATACCACCACCGTGTTGACCATCGGTGCCAGAATAAACGGCACCGCCAGAATCGGGTTCATCACAATCGGCGCACCGAAAATCATCGGCTCATTGATGTTGAACAGGCCGGGAATAAATGACAGCTTGCCTAACGATTTCAGATAGATAACTTTCGATCGAATAAACAACACCACCAGCGCCAGCGTGGAGCCGGTGCCGCCCATCTGCGCGTACCACTGGAAGAACTGCTCGGTGAAAATATTCGGCAGATCGTAGGCGCTGGTTCCGGCCTGGAACAGCTCCATATTCTGCACGATCGCCTGATCCCACAACGGGCGAATCAGCGGTCCCATCACCGCATGGCCGTGAATACCAAACACCCAGAACAGGTCGATAAAGAACTGCGTGACGATACCGCCAAACAGGTTAGTTCCTGTCATAAAGCCCTTCAGCGGCATAATGATGTAGCTGATGATGGCGTTAATATCGATATTCAGAAAGTGCCGTGGGATCCAGAAAATCAGCACCACCGCCAGCGTCGGGAACAGCGCAGAGAAGGAACTGGCGACTACCGGCGGTACGCCTGCCGGCATCTTAATTTCAATATTGCGGACTTTAATAAAACGGTAGATTTCAATGGCGATAAGCGACGAGATAATGGCCCCGAACAGCCCCTGCGAGCTGAGCGACGCTACCGGGATGTAGCGCCCGGCGACCGCCTCACCCGCGACGGTGACGCCCTGTTTGATATTCACCGGCACAATCATCAACAGCGTGGCGAGCATCGCCAGCAGCCCGCTGGTTACGTCGTTGAGCTTATAGCTTTTCCCCAGAAACGAGCCGATGGTAAACGCGGCGTACAGCGACATCAGCCCGACGGTAAAGCGGAAGGGAACGTCAAGAATATCGCGCCACGGCGCAATAAAGTCCATGTAGCCTTTAATGGGAATGTTGAGCAGAATAACGAAAAACGATCCGACAATCGTCAGCGGTAAAATAGAGATTAAGCCGTTACGGATCGCCTGCATATGGCGCTGATTGCCAATAGCATTAGCTACCGGCATCATTTTTTCAGCCAGCCGTTCAAAGTAAGACATATTACTCCCCCTCGAAACCGTTATTCGCAATCACCGTGGAGAACCACTGCCCGGACTTCTTCAGCGATCGCTGTTGGGTGGCTAAATCAAGGTGGTAGAATCCGTAGCGATTTTTATAGGCGTTTTGCCACGACCAGCAGTCGATAAAGGTCCACATGTGGTAACCCAGACAATTGCTGCCGTCGGCCATCGCCTGATGGAGATATCCCAGATGCTCTTTTAAGAATTCAATGCGGTAATCATCCTGCACCTGGCCGTTAACCATAAATTGTTCTTCGTCCTGAATACCGATGCCATTTTCAGAAACGAACCACGGTAAATTGCCGTAGCGTTCTTTCACCACCATCGCGATGTCATAAAGCGCCGCAGGGTAAATCTCAATGCCACGCGAAGTATTCATCCGGCGTCCCGGCATGATGTATTCTTCGAAGAAACGCTCCGGAACAAAACCGTGCGGTTCGGCCAGCGGCGTTTCACGCGCTTTTACCCGGCGAGGGCGGTAATAGTTAATGCCCAGCAGATCGATGCGCGTTGCGGCAATCAGTGCGCAGTCTTCAGCTAAATAGACCGGCAGTTGGTCATGCTCGCGTAAAATCGCCACCAGTTCTTCCGGATAGCGGCCCAGTAAAATAGGCTCGTTGATGCTGCGGGTATAAAACAGATCGGCCATCGCGGCGGCCTGTAAATCCTCCGCCGAGTCGCTGCGCGGATAGACCGGAATAACGTCCATAATAATGCCAATCTGCCCGGCCAGACCCAGCTCGCGCCACGCCGCAACCGCCTTACAGTGCGCCAGTACGATGTGGTGCAGCACCTGTGCCGCACGACGGAAATCGGTGACGTAGGGATAATGACGCGGATGCAAATATCCGGCTTCCGCCGGAATTAACGGTTCATTGAAGGTAAACCAATAGCGAACGCGATCGCCAAATAGCTGATAGCAAATACGCGCGTAGCGGGCAAAGGCATCGACGACCTCACGATTTTCAAAGCCGCCCTTTTCCTGCAGCGCCATCGGCATATCGAAGTGATAGAGATTAATAAACGGCTCAATTCCCTGCGCGTTTAATTCATCAATGACGGCATTATAAAATTCGACCGCCTGTGGATTCACCTCGCCGTCGCCGTCGGGGATCAGACGTGACCAGGAAATAGAGGTACGAAATGAGTTCAAGCCAATGTCTTTGGCGCGCTGAATGTCTTCCCGATAATGCTGATAAAACGTCGAGGTATCATCCGCCGTGACGCCCTGAAAAAAGCGCTCGTTAAAGTGATGTGAGGCGTAATCCCAGATATTATCGCCTTTGCCATCGCCGGGAACCCGGCCTTCAGACTGCGTCGCGCTGGTCGCGGTACCCCACCAGAAGTTATCAGGAAAACGATATTTCATGACCTGTCCTTATTGTGCTTTGGCTAATAAAGACAGCGCGTGATCGAGGACTTTGTCGCCCTGCATCGAACCATACTGCATCATATCAATGGCCGCTACCGGTACCCCTTGCGGTTCGGCGACGGCGGATAAACGCTGAAGCTGAAATTTCACCTGCGGGCCTAATAAAATAACATCGGCGTCTTCGATAATCTGTTCGAATTCAGAAACCGGGACGGCGGTGATATCCACTTCAATATCGCGACTGGCGGCAGATTGTTTCATTCTTTCGACTAACATACTGGTCGACATGCCCGCGGCGCAGCATAAAAAGATCTTCTTCATCATGTTCCCCTGGCGTAATAAGCGTTGTATTCCGCAGAAATGCGGCAAAATATATTCTGCGGAGTAGGGTTAAATGCAACAAGTGAAGGGCGGCACAAAACCGATTTATAGCGCTGGTACTTTTATTGTTTCGAATGAAGAAAAGCGGAATTTATTAATTATAAACATAAATATAGAGATGTTACTTTCATTTCTTGTAGTGTTATTTTTATTCGTTTTTATGCATTACCTCCCACTCTGGCCAACTAACGACACTGGTTCGGCGATACGCCAAACTGGCGGCGAAAAGCCCGCGAAAAGTAGCTAACGTCGCCAAATCCGCAGCGCTGGGCGATATCGTTGACCGAGTCGCTGGTAAACAGCAGCTGATAGCGTGATTGCAGCAGCCGGAGGCGGGCGAGATATTGCTGCGGCGAAACGCCGGTATAGTCGCTGAAGCCGCGCTGTAGGGTGCGCCGCGAAACGTTAAAGCGCTGACACAGCGCGTCCAGATCGAGCGGCTGCTGCCACTGGCCGTTGAGGTGAATCAGCACCTGGCTGATGCGGTCTTCACTGGAGTGAAAGTCCTGCGTTTTATAGCGCCAGAGGTTTAGCGTGTGCAGTACTTCGAGGAAAATCATCTCCTTATGACTTTCCGCCAGCAGCGGGTCGTTGAACTCTTCTTGCTTATGGCTTGCCAGACGGTCAAACACGCGCTGCATAATCCCCACGTCCAGCTGCCAGACGTTGCTTTCCCCCTCCTGCGGCAGCAGATAATCGATGTGCTTGATAAAGTTAAAGCTGTCGCGCCCCAGATACAGCAGGTTCACCTGCTGCAAATCTTTCATCTCTTCAAACAGGTGGTAGTCCTGGCGGTTCAGGTAGCACAGCGTGCCGCTGCTCAGCAGGTACGGCTTTTCATTGATGACGTGAATTCCGCTACCGCTGCCCACCAGAAACAGCTCACAGTATTCGTGCGAATGTTCGTGGCTGATGCTTTTTTCCGGGTGCCAGAAATGAAATACCACGCTCTCCTGCGGATGGCGAAAATGGGTATCACGGGGTAACACTAGCGACATAGACACTCCAGGCGGTTTATCACTCAGAGTGATAGTGATACCAGAACGAACGGAGGACGCCTTGACCTGCTTGCCACCCGGCAACGGCGGCTGGCAAACAGAGAAAGCTTATCGGCTCTGATTTAACATCGCCATTAATTCCATCGGCGAGCGCCGCTGTTTGAGCAGATCGCGCATCGCCTTCATATGCGGTGCGCTGTAGGTGAAGAAGCGGCGGTAGCCCGCGCAGAGCGCGCTTTTCCCGCCGGCGTGGCGGTGTTTGGGGCAGTCGCCGTGACAAAAACGCAGCACCGAGCACTGGCGACACGACGCGGCCAGCCCGCGCTGTTTTTGCTGCCCAAAGTCTATAGCTGCCGGCGTGGCGTTCAGCGCCTGTAGCGTCTGCTGATGGATATTACCGAGATAATAATCGGGGTAAACGTAGTGGTCGCACTGGTAGAGATCGCCGTTGGCTTCCAGCGCAAAGGCGTGGCCGCAGGTTTCGCTAAACGCGCACATTTGCGACGGATAGCCGCTCCAGACGCCGAGCGTCGAGTCAAACAGCTGCACATAAACCCGGCCAATATCTTCGCGCACCCAGAGGTCGAAAACGTCGGTTAAGAACGCACCCCAGGCTTCGTCGGTGACCGATTCGGCGCTGAGCTTGCCGCTCTCGTCGCGCTCAACCAGCGGAATAAACTGCAGGAACGGCGTGCCGAGGCCGCGCAGATAACGATAGAGGCGCTGCGGCTGCAGGCTGTTCAGACGGTTCACCACCACCAGCAGATTAAACTCGACGCCGTGTTTCACCAGCGTCTCAATCGCCTTCATCACCTTGTGATGCGTCGGCTTGCCGCTGCGGTTAACGCGCCAGGCGTCGTGGAGATCGGCCGGGCCGTCCAGCGAAATGCCGACCAGCCAGCCGTTGTCGCGAAAGAAGCGACACCAGTCATCGTTGAGCAGCAGGCCGTTGGTCTGGAACGCATTGTGGATCTGTTTGCCGTTGGCGTACTGGCGCTGCAGCGCCAGCGCACGCTGGAAAAATGCCAGCCCGCACAGCGTGGGCTCCCCACCCTGCCAGGCAAAGATGACCTCCGGCCCCGACTGCGCCGCGATATGCTGGCTGATAAAGCGCTCCAGCGTGGCGTCGTCCATCATCGGCAGTTCTGGCTTTTCGATGTAGAAACAGTAGCGGCAGTTGAGATTACAGCGAGAGCTGGCCGGTTTGGCCATCACCTGACATCCAGTCATGTAAAATCCCTGATAAAAATAATGAGTTGGCGTATGTGGGTAACAGCAAACAATATTGCGAGGGATAACACCGCGAGGGAGATCAAAAATTTGTCACGCACCGCGCGCTTCTGCACAAAATCGCCCTGCGTGACGTCCATCAGGTTGCGATGGCGGGTATAGCGCCAGAGGATGATCGCCACCACCGCCAGCACCCCCAGCGATATCCAGAATAGCATCCCGGCCTGATGCCAGTTGTGCTTGAGCGCCAGCGCCATCAGCGCGCCGTAGCCCAGCAGCGTGCGGAACCATGCCAGTGAGGTGCGCTCAGGCTGTAGGCCCGGGTCGGACAGCCGCCGGGCTTTGCGACTATCCGGCATACAGCACCAGCACCATCACGATCACCGCCACAATCATCAGGATAACGCTGATGGCCAGCAGACTGTGGGTATAGGGGAGATCCTCTTTCAGCCGCATCGCCTTCTCATTCCGCAGCCAGCGCAGATAGCCATAAATTGCCAGCCCACCGGCAAACAGGCACAGCATCAGCGCTAGCGCTTCGCGAATCACCGGCGTAGCAAAGTCTGGCGCCAGCTGGTCTAGCCCGACGCCCGCCGCCAGAAAGCCCAGCGAGGTACGAATCCAGGCCAGAAACGTACGCTCGTTGGCCAGCGAGAAGCGGTAGTCTGGCGCTTCTCCGAGGCGGGAAATTTTCATCTTAACTCCTTGATGGTACCCGTTCGTTTAAAGTATCGACAATTCTACCTGACCACCGATGTAAAACAATGAATCCGACTATACAGATAGCTTCGCGGTAATTTGCACCATTCTCTCGGTTGTCAGCTTATAAAACAGCTTCGCCGTGAGCGCGCATAACAGATAGCAAATCCCCGGAGCGATAGTAAACAACGCAATAATGGTGTTCAGCGTGGCTGGCGTTTGCGCATTCGCCCCAGCCTGATAACCACCTGCCGCCAGCATCCAGCCAATTACCGCGCCGCCAACGGCAAGGCCCATTTTCAGCACAAATAGGGTTCCGGCGAAGCTAATGCCCGTCAGGCGTTTACCGCTAACCACTTCACCGTAGTCCACCGTGTCGGCCATCATCACCCATTTAATCGGCGTCATAATCTGATGCAGCACGCCAATCACAAAGATCAGGCAGAACATCACTACCATGGTATCCATCGGTACAAAGAACATCGCAAAACTGAGAAGCGTCAGAATCAGGTTGCAATAAATGAATACTGAGACTTTACAGAAGCGCCCGCTCAGCGGCTTTGCTACCGCACTACCCACAATATTGCCTACGCAGTAGGTCGTCAGGAATAGGGAAAATAGTTTGGGCGACTCCATGATCCAGGTGACGTAGTACATCATTACGCCGCCGCGAACCGAGGTACCGATAATCGCGAACACCGTCAGAAATCCGACGACGCGCCACTGATCGTTTTTCCAGATATCGCGCAAATCACCGATCATACCTTTGAATCCCATGCTGGTCGGCGGAGCAACAACACGTTCCTTGGTTGTGAAGAAGCAGATAAAAAACATCACGATAGCGATGACAGAGAGCAAAGTTATGCTGGCCTGAAAACCAAAGGCTTTATTCTCGCCGCCAAACCAGTCGACAAGATTCATCATCAATGCGGTAGATAACATTCCGCCTGCTGTAGCTAAAACAAAACGCCATGACTGTAAAGACATTCGCTGCTGTGGGTCGCTGGTAATCACACCACCCAATGCGCAATAAGGAATATTCACGATGGTATACATCAGCGTTAAGCCAATATAGGTTATCGTCGCGTAAATCATTTTTCCGGTCAGCGATAAATCTGGAACGCTATAGGTTAATACACAGCTAAGGCCAAACGGAATGGAAGCCCAGAGTAGCCAGGGACGGAATTTCCCCCAGCGGGTCCGGGTTCGGTCGGCCAGTAACCCCATGCAGGGATCTGAAATAGCGTCTAAAATTCGTGTTACCAGAAACATACTTCCAATGAATGCCGCTGGCAGACCTGCGATATCGGTATAAAAAAACATTAAATACAGCATCACATTGTCGAATACAATATGGCTTGCCGCATCTCCTAAGCTAAACCCGATCTTCTCTTTTAACGTCAACAGTGAATTACTCATAATTTATCCGTTGAATTGTGTAGTAAGGCAACATATTAAGATTAGAATTTTATATTTTTGAATTATGTTTTTTTGCTTTCCTTTTATGTTTATTTTTATATGTGATTTCGCTCTCGTAAAATATCATTCATAGTCACAGCGTATAATTAAATATAAATAATTCATGTTATATATTGAATGCGATTTATGGCCTCCCTATTCTGCTACGGTAACTATTAATTATTTTATTAAAAGAGGATTTACCATGCCGAATACCATTCAAACCCACGTTGTCGTTAACCCTTTCAACCAGAATCTTCTCTCTGCACAGGTGAGTATGTCTACTGAACTCGCAATGAAATATCGCTATAGCGTTCAGGGGAAAACACAGGATACGAATTTTACTTATTACAATGATGAATATTTACTAAACCCAGTCATCCCTGTGATTGGGCTGTACGCCAATCAGGAAAACACCATCATTATTGAATGTTTCTTCACCGATGGCACCCAAAATACGCTCAGCGTTATTGCTGACACTACCGGTCAGAACTACGGCGAGACGCCGCTCACGGTTGATTTTATTATTAATGATGAAACCATTGCAAAAGA
This sequence comes from Kluyvera sp., assembly GCF_047971185.1. Classification (GTDB taxonomy): domain Bacteria; phylum Pseudomonadota; class Gammaproteobacteria; order Enterobacterales; family Enterobacteriaceae; genus Kluyvera. The sequence continues at coordinate 26,876 of NZ_JBKDZH010000058.1, read as the reverse complement.
GACATTAGGTAACGGTTGGCTGGTGACCTGTTATTACACCGCCTATGATAAAAATGGCGATCTACGTATGGCATTTATTGATGCATGGGATAATAACAACCTCAAAAGTGATAGCAGCGCAATCTACCCGGGGTTTGATATTTTCGTCACCTCCGGTGAAACCTATGCCCAAACGCTGAAACGAATGAACCTACTCGGTGAAGAGCGTCAGCGCTACCAGGCTCCTGCAGGCAATGGTTTCCACCACGATGTTGCCTTTGGCCCTGACGGTAACATGTTCTGCCTTGTAACCCTGCTGGAAAACCAGACAGCTGAGCAGCGCCAGCAGGCTTCACTCTATAAATACGACGTCACCAGCGGGGAAATCCTTTGGTCGCGTGATTACTCTGCGTTATTTGATAATCAAGATGTATGTATTGATGCACAACCTAATGATATCCACTTCAACTCATTGGCCTTCAGTACGCAGATCAACCAACTTATTTTAAACAACCGCTCAACCAGTACTATTTACGGTATCAATTACGAGAACGGCGATATTGTATGGACGATTGATAACCCTGATTATTCACTGGTTGCCGAAGATGTTAACTTACAGCCTATTGATGCCGCTAATTTTATCTATCCCAACGGTGAACATGCCGTTTTCCCGACAACTAATGTAAAATATGCAGACTATCTTACCGAGAATCGCCTCGCGATTACGCTCTTCAACAACAAAGCGGCATTATTTGATGATGGAAGTGAAAATGACAAAAAGATGGAGGACCCGATCCCTGATGAATACTATGAAGCACAAGTTGACTCGCAATGCCTGGTATATGGTATTGACCTCATAGCCAACACCGTAGCGTTACTGGACGTTTTTGAAATTGCCGGTCAGCGCAGTAATATCACATCAGAGATCCACGAAGCCGGAAATTATTACAGTATTATGTATGGTGTTGACAGTAACTTCTTTATTATCGATACCGATAACAACATTGCCGTTGAATGCTATAGCGTGTATCCCGCGCTCACCTATCGTGGCCGTTTATTCTCCTTTGATGAATTACGACAGCTGATTTAAATAGACGCCGATGCTGGGTCAGCCCCAGCATCGGCATACGTTACGAAATTCCACAACCAATTTATGATAATTCCCATCTGTGATCCCTATCCTGTACAAGCCACGGCAATAACCTTTAGCTTTCCGGAACTGAAAATAGCGCCCGTACAGGAGAAGTGATGAAAGCTATAATGGTTATGTATGATTCATTAAATAGACATTATTTAAGCCCATATAATTCCAGATGGACCCATACGCCTAATTTTTCCCGGCTCGCCAAAAACAGCATGGTATTTGATAAAAGCTATGTGGGTAGCCTGCCGTGCATGCCAGCCAGGCGTGAATTGCATACCGGGCGCTATAATTTTCTGCACCGCAGCTGGGGGCCATTAGAACCGTTCGACGACTCTTGCTTCGAAATAATGAAAAACAATGGCGTGCACAGCCATTTAATCAGCGACCATTATCATTATTGGGAAGATGGTGGCTGCACTTACCATAATCGCTACGCTTCATGGGAGATTGTTCGCGGCCAGGAGGGTGACCACTGGGAGCCGGATATCAAAAAGCGCGAGTTCCCGCCGCATCTGGGCCAGATGATGTCTCAGGACCAGGCGAACAGGGAGAAAATTCTGCAGCAGGATAAATTCCCTATTGAGAAGACCTTCGATCTCGGTATGGAATTTATTGAGAAATTCCATAATCAGGACAACTGGTTCCTGCAAATTGAAACCTTCGATCCTCATGAACCGTTCTTCCACCGCCGCCAGGCAGAGAAAAAAGCCGGCCCCGAATTTGACTGGCCGCACTATGCGCAGGTCAGCGAAGAGGAGCGCCCGTGGGTTGATAATTTGCGTGAAGAATACCGTGGGCTGCTGGATATGTGTGACGTCGGTATTGGCCGCGTGCTCGACATGATGGATAAATACAATCTATGGGAAGATACACTGCTGATTATTAATACCGATCATGGCTACCTGCTGGGTGAGCACGACTGGTGGGCCAAAGCGAACGACGCCAACTTCTATGAAGAGGTATCCCATACGCCGCTGTTTATTTATGACCCGCGCAGCAAAAAGACCGGCAGATGCCAGCAGCTGGTGCAAACTATCGATTTAGCGCCAACGCTGCTGGACTATTTTAACCTGCCGATTCCACAAGACATGCAAGGCAAAGCGCTGAAAGAAACTATCGCCAACGATGTGCCGGTGCGCCAGACCGCCCTGTTCGGCGTGTACGGCGCGCAGGTCAGCTGCACGGACGGCACCTGGGTGTACACGCACGCGCCCACCCAGGCGAACCGTCCGCTCAACCACTACACGTTAATGCCCACCCATATGCGCCACCCTTTCACGCCGCAGGAGCTTCAGCAGACCGAAATGGTGGAGTCCTTCAGCTTTACCAAAGGCTGCCGCCTGATGAAAATCGCCGATATTGGCCTTGGCATGGTGCCGCTGGAGCATCACTGGCAAAGCGTGTTGTTTAACGTGACCGACGATCCCCGCCAGGCGACGCCGCAGCACAACCCGGACGTTGTCGCGCGTATGAAGAAAGAGATTGTCAGGATGATGAAGGAAAACGAGGCGCCGGAAGAGCAGTATCAGCGTCTGGGTCTTACCGTTTAAACGCTCGCCGGGCTGCGACAGCCCGGCGCATTTTCGGTCAAAACTTCTGTTTCTTCTCTTCAACCTTCACGCCCTGCGTCGGCAATCCAGTGTCATAGTCGCGCACCACCGGTGAATAGCCGTCTTCCGGACGCGGGCGGAACGCCCCCATCCAGCGCGGCTGTGCCTGCGATCGCCACGGGCGCAGGCTCCACTGGTAGGTACGGAACGGGTCGCGGATGTTATCCATGTAATCCAGCAGTGCATCGTGCAGCTCATCGCGTATCGTTGCGTGCTGCGGGTCATCAATCAGGTTACGCATCTCGTCAGGGTCGGCGTGGCGATCGTACAGCTCATCGCTGGTAAACAGGTTCAGCACCAGCTTGTAGCGGTCGGTCACCCAGCAGCGTACCGGAATAAAACCGCCAAAACTGTCGTGCTCAATCTCGTAGCGGTTGAATTCAACCATCACGCCGCGATCGGCGGCGGCGTCCAGCAGGTTGCCGCCGGGTAAAATGTCCGGCTTATCAATTCCCGCCAGCGCCATCATGGTTGGCAGCAGATCGATATGGCTGACCGGCGTATCAACCTGACGCGGCGTTCCGCCTGGCGCTCGCATAATCAACGGGATACGCGTGATGTCGTCGTACATCGCCGCGCCTTTGCTGATGAGCCTGTGCGCCCCCATCATTTCGCCGTGATCGGAGGTGTAGATAACCCAGGTGTTATCGCGCTGGGCGGGGGTCAGCGCATCAATCACCCGGCCTATCTGATCGTCGACAAAATCGTTGCAGGCAAAATACATCGGATGGTAATAACGGCCATCCTCCTGCACCGGAGACGGCATCGCCTGCGACCACAGGCGATGGTGTAGCGGTTTGTCGACTAAATCATCATGCGCTTTATCGCCCAGATCGTAGTAAAAATCCTGATACTTTTGCAGGTACTCCACCGGGCAGGTAAACGGATGATGCGGTTCATCGTAAGACACCACCATCAGGAACGGTTCGTCACGCTGCGGCGCGCTGGCGAGATAATCCACCGCGCGGTTGCTAATGCGATGGGCCCAGGTAAAGGTTTCATCAATGCCGTGCTGCTGTAAATCTTCGATGCTATTCAACCCGTTACGCCACAGGCCGATCTGCTCTTCGCTCAGTTCGCTGAGGTAATTCGCACCGTCATACCAGTAGTCGGCGTCCCATTCCGGCGGGCATTCGCCGGTGCCGAAATAATCATGGCCGTCCAGATGCCATTTACCGATGTAACAGGTTCGATACCCGGCGTCCTTAAAGTAGCGGCCCATGGTGGAGATGTTTTTCCCCGGCGCAACGTTATTGGTCCACGGGCCGGACTGATTGGCATAAATCCCCGTAAACAGCCCGGCGCGCGCAGGCGTGCAGACCGGGCTACAGGTATAGGCGGAGTTGAAGCGGATACCTTCCGCCGCCAGCGTATCAATGTGGTTGGTATTCAACGGCTTGCCGCTGTAACAGCCGACCATATTGGTCGCCTGGGTATCGGTCATAATGAATAAGAAATTGGGACGGCTCATGGTTTTTCCTTAACATCGGCAGGACACAGCGCGGGCGTGGCGAGACGGTTATGTTGCCAACGGCTGTAAATCAGGTATGCCACCACGGCGGCAGTAATGGCGTAGCTGATGACGGCAATCCAGCGGGTGCTGTAGCCGCCAAACTCGGCTAATCCGGCATAAACGCCAATCATCGCAAACAGGATGCCTACGGAAGCGACCTTCACGTGCCGGTACGGCGTCATATCTACGGCAAACGCATCCTGGAATTTGAACGGCGTCGCGCGCGGCCAGATAGCGCCAATGATCAGCATCACCACCACGTTGATGCAGAAGGTGCAGGCCAGCACGTAGAGGAAGTGGAAGTTGAAGTGCACGAGATAATTGATGGTGATATAGCTGACGATCCCCAGCCCCATCGCCACTTTCGCCGCCACGGCAGGAATGCGCGGAAAGAAAAATCCCATGATGATAATGGTCACCAGCGGCACGTTGTAAATCCCGTTGAGCTGCTTCATCCAGCTGTATAGCCCCTGCGGCGCATTGGCTATCCACGGCGCCACCAGCACCGACACCACGGCGATAAACAGGCCAAACTTTCGCCCAATGCTGACCAGCTGCGCGGACTCGGCCTGTTCATTGATCACGCGGCGATAAATTCCCATGCTAAACAGCGTACTTGCGCTGTTCAGGAAGCCGTTAAAGGTACTGATGACGGCACCGAACAGAACCGCGCCGAAGAAACCGACCAGCGGCGTCGGCATGACTTTATTTACCAGCGTGGGGTAGGCCATATCGGCGCTCGGCAGATCCTGATACAGGTGGAAGGCGATAAGGCCGGGAAGCACCAGAATCAGCGGGTCGAGCATTTTCAACACCGCGGTCAGCAGCGCGCCTTTTTGCCCTTCCGCGAGGCTTTTGGAGGCCAGCGTGCGCTGGACGATGCCCTGGTTGGTGCACCAGTAGAAGGTATTCACCAGAATCAGCCCGGTAAACGCCGCGCCGATCGGCAGCGGGTCGGCGCTGCCGCCGATGGAGTTGAGCTTGTCGGCATGTACGGTAGTCAGCTGCTCGATGCCCTGTATAAAGCTGCCTTTTCCCATGGCGATCAGGCCAAATACCGGCACCATCAGGCCGCCAATCACCAGCCCGATGCCGTTAATGGAGTCGGCAATCGCCATCGCCCTCATGCCGCCAATCACCGCGTATATAATCCCGGCCAGCCCCAACATAATCACCAGCAGCCAGATTGCCGCGCCCTGGGAAATGCCCAGCGATTCACCGATATGAAACAGGCTGTTCAGCGCCAGCGCGCCGGAATAAAGTACAATCGGTAAAAAGCAGATACCGGTGGCGATAAGGAAGCAGCAGTCGATAATAATGCGGGTGGTTTTATCGTAACGCTCTTCCAGAAAATCAGGGATGGTGGCAATGCCGCGCTGTAGGTAGCGCGGCAGAAAAATCAGCGCCAGGAAAATCAGGGTGACGGCGGAGGTCACCTCCCAGCCCATCACCGACATACCGCTTTTGTAGGCCTGCCCGGAGAGCCCCACCAGTTGTTCGGTGGAAAGGTTGGTCAACATTAGCGAGGCGGCAATCACTGGCGCTTTCAGCGATCTTCCGGCCAGAAAGTATCCCTGCTGCGAGCCCGTATCTACCTTGCGAATTTTCCACCAGGTGATCGCCGCGACCAGCAGCGTAAACCCGACAAAACTCACTATTTGTATCGTATTCATCTTGTAGCCCTTTTCATTATATCCCGCCGCTATCAGGGTCAGAGGAATAGCGTTTTGTCGGGTTTAGGCGATGAGAATCATAAAATAAGAAACACGGTATCCCTGAACATTCCTTTTTTTGCTAAATTTCACCATTCAGGTTGCAGGCATCATTCGCTGAAGAGATATTAAAATGAATGGAAAAATACGAATTTCGCATGTAAAAAACGAAACCACGTATAATATTCCGTTAGTTCTGGAAGAAAATGTGATCTCAAGCGGGATCTCCCTGCTCTCACTGTGGCATACGCTGGCCGATGAGAGCTACCGCGTGAGCTGGCCGCGGGATAAGAAAAAGCCGCTGATTGCTAACTCCTGGGTGGCAATATATACCGTCCAGGGCTGTGGGGAGATTTACCTGAAGAATAATACCCAAATCACCCTTAACGGTAACTGCATTATTTTCCTTAACCCAATGGAGATAAAATCATACCACTGCGTTGGTTTAATCTGGGAACAATACTGGATGGAGTTTATTCCAACCACCTTAATGTCTATCCCGATCATGCAATTAGGCATTATTTATAATGGCGATATTTATAATAAGGAAATGAATGAAGTCGCTACATTGATTACCAGCGACGATCCGCTAAAAAACAACCTGGCCGTCGCCTGCCTCACTAAAATTATTTATCAGTGGATTTGCCTTATTGCCGAAAATGGCAAAAAAGATCGCCAGCTTCTCAAGCTGGAAAAACTGATCGCCCTGCTGCACGCCAACCCGCAGAAACGCTGGAGCGTTGCCGGGATGGCCGACGAGATGCAGTGTAGCGAACCCTGGCTGCGCCGACTGTTTGTCCGCTATACCGGGAAAACGCCCAAAGAATATTATCTCGACGCCCAGCTTGAGCTGGCGCAATCGCTGCTCAAGCAGGAGGGAAATACGGTAAGTAAGGTGGCAGGAATGCTGAATTTTTTTGACTCATTTCACTTTAGCAAAGCGTTCAAACATAAGTTTGGCTACGCGCCGTCGGCGGTACGGAAAGTTGAAAGCCCGCAGCAAGAATCTGCGGGCTCGGCCGATTAGTGCAGCTCCGGCCAATAGTCCTTATTGGCCTCAATCAAATCATCCAGGATAGCTTTCGCCACCGAGGCGCTCGGTACGGTTTTTGACAGCGTAATCGCCTGCCACAGCTTGTGGTATGAGCGCTGCTCCCACGCATCCACCACCAGTTTTTCCACCATCACCTGCTGGCCCATCATCCCTTTCTGGAAGTGCGGAATATCCCCGACCGTCAGCGGCTCCGGCCCGTTATGGCCCACCAGGCACGGAATTTCGACCATCGCATCGGCGTCAAAGTTATGGATTGCGCCATTGTTCGGTACGATAAGCAGCATGCGCTCCTGGGTGTTGAAGGCGATAGCCGCCGCCAGATCGACGATGTAAGACGCGTGTTCGTCAATTTCCAGCTCGCCCGCGGCGCTTTGGCCCGCTTCGATAATCGCCCGGCAGGCGCTGAACACGTTTTTCTCGCGGTGATCCATCACTTCATTGGCGCGAGTACGTTCCGGGTTGGAGTGGGCGACCACGTAGTCCGGGAACAGATAGTATTTCAGATAGGTGTTCGGCATGGTGTCCGGATCCAGCGCCTGCACGTCTTTCGCTTTCGCGAAGGTATCATTCCAGCTGGCTTCGGTATGCGGGTCGTTAGAAGGCGGAACATAGCCATATTTAGCCACATGTTCGCGTAACTTCGGCATCAAATCGTTACCCTGTAAATCTTCGATGGATGTCCACCAACCGAAGTGATTCAGGCCGTAGTAGCGCACGCGCATCTGTTTGCGGTCCTGAAGGCCGACAATCTGCGCCATCCGCCCTTCAATGCCGATGGGCATATCGCAGATATTGAGGATTTTAGCATTCGGGCGCAGACGGTTCGTCGCCTCCGCCACAATCGCCGCCGGGTTGGAGTAGTTCAGCATCCAGGCGTTCGGCGAGTATTTTTCCATGTAATCCACCAGCTCCAGCACGCCGCCAATCGAGCGCATACCGTAAGCGATGCCGCCCGGCCCGCAGGTTTCCTGGCCCAGCACGCCGTGGCGCAGCGGAATTTTCTCGTCTTTTTCACGCATCGGGTATTTGCCCACGCGGATGTGCGCCATCACGAAATCAACATCGGTAAAGGCGGTTTCCGGGTCCGTGGTGTAGCTGAATTCGATATCCGGCGCCTGCTCCTTCAGCACAATTTTGCAGGCCTCGGCGATCGTTTCCTGACGTGCGCCGTCGTTGTCATAAAACTTCAGCGAGCGGAGCGGAAAACGATCCTGGTTTGCCAGCAACATCAGAACGATACCCGGAGTAAATGTGCTGCCGCCGCCTGCGATAACAACTGAGAATTTTTTCATGATACAGCCTCTGTCAGAGTGGATTGTTCGGTCGGGAAAGATGATTTCATTAGCGTTTCAAGCTGGTCGCGCACCTGCGGGACGTGCAGGCCGACAATGACCTGAATCGCGTTGCCGTGACGCACAACGCCGTGCGCCCCCAGCGATTTAAAGACGTCATCGCTTTGCGTTTTCGCCATATCGTGAAGGCCAATACGCAGTCGGGTCGCACAGTTATTGATGCTGGCGATGTTGGCCGCGCCGCCTAGCGCCTGTAGGTAACCGACTGCCTGGCCCTGCTTCGCGTCAGGGGCTCCTGCGGCGCTGGTTTTACCGCGCGCGGCCTGGTAATCGGCTTTGCTGTAAAGTTTGATTTCACTGTCTTCGCGGCCCGGCGTTTTGAGGTTGAGGCGCAGAATGATCGTCCGGAAGACCACGAAATAGAGCGCCGTGAAGCACAGCCCGATGCCTATCTGGATAAACATCGTCGACGCGTGGTTATGGAACATCGGGATCCAGTTTTGCGGCAGGAACTGATCTAACAGGCCGCCGCCCATGTTGCCGACCACGCCGCACATGTACATCACCGTCGCCATCGTTGCCGCCAGCACGGCGTGAATGGCAAACAACAGCGGAGAGATAAACAGGAAGGTAAATTCAAGCGGTTCGGTGATCCCCACGAGTACCGCCGTCAACGTGGCAGGAATCAGCAGCCCCGCCACTTTCAGCCGGTTTTCCGGCGCGGTGGTGAAGTACATAGCCAGCGCGATACCCACGGAGCCAAACACTTTAGAGTTACCGTGCAGCGCGAATCCCCCTTCCGGGAACAGCGCTTTCAACGGTTCGGTGCTTTGACTGAACGCTTGCAGATGCTCTGCCCAGTAAACCTGGATACCGCCTTCGACGACGGCCGGACCAAAGATGAACGGCCCATAGACAAAGTGGTGAAGCCCGGTCGGGATGAGAATGCGCTCCAGGAAGGTGTACACCCACACGCCCAATGCGCCTGCACTACGTAAGAATGCCTGCAGGGACTCGATCCCCATCTGGACTTTCGGCCAGCCGAGCAGCGTTAGCCAGGCGCAGGGAATCATCACCAGGAATGCTACGATCACCACAAATGATGAGCCCTGGAAGATGCCGAGAAAGACCGGAAGCGGTTTATCGAAATAGCGGTTGTGCAGCGCGGTGACGATACCGGAAATCACGATTGCGCCAATAATGCTGGTATCGAGCGTTTTAATGCCGGCAATCATCGTCAGGCCGCTACCGGCGGTGGGGTCGACGGAGAAATCAACGCCGAAAAAGTGGCCCCAGGTCATCCCCATGGCGTTAATAAAGTAGTTCCACGTCATAAAGCTCACCAGCACCGCAAGGCACGCTCGCCCCTGGGCCTGTTTTGCCAGGCCAATAGGCAGGCCAACGGCAAAAATCAGCGGCATGTTGCGGAATACCGTCCAGCCGCCTTCTTCAATAATATGAACAATCTGGGCAAATAAATTATCAGGTGCCGTTAGCGCTTCGCCGACAAACATCGGGTTGCGCAGCATGATGGCGATACCCACCACGATCCCGGCAAAAGGAAACAACAAAACCGGGGTAAACATGGCGCCGCCAAAGCGTTGTATTTGACTGAGCATTGAGCAATCCTCATTTAACAACTCGTAGGGTAAGTGGCCTTTTTATGTTGATCTTCGGCCTGCTACGAGAATAAGAATTCGCTCTCCAGACAACATGCGGACAGGTTGTGATTCGTGATCGCTTTCATGGTTTTAATCGGCGCAATGTTGTCTACTTTTTTAAAAATTAATAGACATCTTCATCAGCGCTATTTTTAATTTATTGGTAATGAACGCTTAATCAGCTGTAATAAATTAGTTTTTAATAAGAAACAGCGGTTCATTAATTTCATTCCGCAAACGATAAGAGGTCTAGTTGTGATCTATAAATCCATTGCCGACAGATTGCGTTTACGGCTGAATTCGTCAGATTTCAATATTGGTAGCCCGCTGCCGGGTGAGAAAAAGCTGGCGGAAGAGTTTGGCGTGGCGCGGATGACCATTCGTAAAGCCATCGACCTGCTTATCGAGTGGGGGTTAGTGGTCAGACGGCACGGCAGCGGAACCTACGTGGCGCATAAAGACATACATCATGAAACGACCAATTTAACCGGCCTGGCGGAGATACTGCGGCAGCAAGGGAAAGAGGTGGCCAGTAAGGTCCTGATTTTTGAGATGATGCCCGCGCCGCCGGCGATCGCCAGCCAGCTCAGAATTCAGATTAACGAACGGATCTATTTCTCGCGCCGGGTGCGCTACGTGGATGGCAAACCGCTGATGCTGGAAGACAGCTATATGCCGGTCAAATTGTTCCGTAACCTGTCGCTGGTGCATCTGGAAGGGTCGAAGTTTGATTACATTGAGAAAGACTGCGGGATCACCATTAGCGGCAACTATGAAAGCCTGGCGCCGGTGCTGGCCGATAAGCAGCTGGCGCAGAGCCTGAATGTGCCGGAACAAACGCCGCTGCTGCGCATCACCTCCCTTTCCTACAGCGACAGCGGCGAGTTCCTTAACTATTCCGTGATGTTCCGCAACGCCAGCGAATATCAGGTGGATTACCACCTGCGGCGGCAGACCGTTAGCCCATCCCCCAAAACAATACCGCCAGCAGTTGCGGAGTGATAATGCGCAGGAACATCACCAGCGGATAAACCGTGGCGTAGGAGAGCGCGGCGGCGCCGCTGGTCGCGTGGAGGTTGTTGGCAAAGGCCAGCGCCGGTGGGTCGGTCATTGAACCGGCCAGCATGCCGCACAGGGTCAGGTAGTTCATCTTCGCGAAGATACGCGCCAGAATCCCCACCGTCAGCAGCGGAATGCCGGTGATAAATATCCCGTAGCCAATCCAGCTGAGCCCATCGCCATGCACCAGCGTGTCGATAAAGTCGCCGCCGGACTTAAGCCCCACCACCGACAGAAACAGCACGATCCCCAGCTCGCGCAGCGCCAGGTTAGCGCTGGGCGGCATAAACCAGTAGAGCTTGCCGATGCTGCCGATACGCCCGAGGATCAGCGCCATAATCAGCGGCCCACCCGCCAGCCCCAGCTTCAGCGCCACCGGGAAGCCGGGAATAAACAGCGGCACTGAACCCAGCAGCACGCCGAGCCCGATGCCAATAAACACCGGCAGCATCTGTACCTGCTGCAATTTTTGCTGCGCGTTGCCGAGGTCTGACGCCACCGCATCAATCGCCGCCGGGCGACCAACCAGATTGAGGATGTCGCCAAACTGCAGGCTGGCATTGCTGCTGGCGACCAGTTCTACCCCGGCACGGTTCAGGCGGGAAATCACCACGTCATAGCGCTGTTTATAGTGCAGATCGCGGATTTTCTTGCCCAAAACCTTCTCGTTGGTAACCACCACCCTTTCCACTTTCAGGTCCGTGCCGCGCGTCGACAGCGAGGTCTCCACCTCTTTGCCGATCACCAACTGCGCGCTGTGCAGATCCGCCGCTTCCCCCACCAGGTGCAGCAGATCGCCGGTTTCAATCAGGGTCGTCGGCGACGGGACCATCAGGGTATCGCCGCGTTTGAGCCGCGAGCAGATGATGTTATCGCTGTTGATCACCGGGATATCCTGAATGGCCAGGTGGTTCAGGTTTGGGTTTTCGACGCGGATATTGATGGTTTTGAGGTGTGAATGGCCGGAACCGGCCTGTTCATCGAACTGCTGCGCTTCTTTTTCCACGTTGATACGAAAGAACAGGCGCACCAGCCACATGGTCAGCAGAATGCCACAGATACCAAACGGGTAGGCCATGGCGTAGCTCATCCCCATTTGGTCCACCACGCTAAACGGCTCGCCAAGATCGCGCAGGATTTGCTGCCCGGCCCCCAGCGCCGGGGTGTTAGTCACCGCGCCGGAGAAAATACCCAGCACCACCGGCAGCGGAATGGAGAAAATTTTATGCAGTAACGTGGTGACCAGGCCGCCGAGAATAACGATCAGGATAGCGAACAGATTGAGCCGCAGCCCGGAGACGCGCAGCGAGGCAAAAAAGCCGGGCCCCACCTGAATACCAATGGTGTAGACGAACAGAATCAGGCCAAATTCCTGAATAAAATGCAGCATCGGACTGCTCAGGGTAATGCCCGCCTGCTCGACAAAGTGGCCAACGATAATCCCACCGAACAGCACGCCGCCAATACCGAAACCGATGCCGCGAATTTTGATATTGCCAATCCACAGCCCAACCACTGCTACCAGCGCCAGTACGCTGACCGTCAATGCTATATCACTCATTTTATGTTCCCTGTGAATAACATTAATAACAATATGGATTATGGCCGAGTTGGGGGGAGCTTGTATGTAGTGCGGCGCACATTAATCAACCAAGCGGGGAGCACTATTCAGGTGAATTTTTTCCTTTGGCGGCAATTTTCAACTGCTGGATGCTTTTCTCGGGAGAAGGCAGTGATTCAGGCATTGTGCCGCCAAGATCCTCGATTGTCTGACGCACCTTCTGGCCCACTTCGTAGTGCGTTTGATTGGCGATTTGCCTGGTGCTCACTTCATCACGTCGGAGTTTTTCTTCGGTTTGCGTCGCACGAAAAAGATTTGCCGCCAACTCGGTTGAACCCATATGGTCGAGGATTTTCTGGCTTTTCTTTAATCCTTTGCGCTCGTGAATGGCTTTCTGATCCAGGCCACCATAAAGGCCTTTGTAGCCATGGTTCTGGAAGACGGCAAAATCAAGCGCAGTCTCAACACCAGCCCGTTGAGCAGTTTCCACCAGATGTTTATTGTGCTCTTTTAGCTCATTGCGCAAAAAAAGACGCTTCTCATCTTCCCGTAAAGACTTAAAAGCGTTGTCATCCTGAAGCTCCTGACGCCGGGTCTGCAAAGCAAAGTAGGTTTGCCCTGCAGCGATAACCGGTTTGGACGGATCGCCATTTTGTACAACCAGGTAACAGGCATAGCGAGATAGCCTGATGTCTTCAAGATTTCGGTTCGCACCCGACCCCAATTCGACCATTTTGTTGGATTCAACAAAATGGTCAGACGCATGCTGACCACTCACCTCACAAGCGATCACAGCTTTTGAGATAACCTTTTGAAAATTACGCCATTCCTTATAATCAAGTAATGGCCCTAAATCTCGAGCAGACCAATACTCTCTCCCTTCCCGATCGGTGTTTTTAATCACTTCAAACGGCTGTTGCTCATTCATAACATGTCCCTTGTTTTAATACCCATCTGAGTGATCATTTTTTAATCTGAAACACGCGTTGCAGCAAGGGGGATTAATGAGGCGTCACACGCAAAAAAAAGCCCCGATTTCTCGGGGCTAATTGGGCAACCAGGGTTAGCTATTCAGCGCCGGGCGCTCGCTAATTGCGATACGCTGCGGGGCGATAGCCTCCGGCTCGTTGCGGGTTAAATCGATATGCAGCAGGCCGTTAGTAAAGGTGGCGCCGGAGACTTCCATATTTTCGGCCAGCGTGAAGCTCAGGCTAAAGGCCTGGGTCACCAGACCCTGATGCAGCCATTTGGTCTCTTTTTCCTGCGGCTGCGGCGTGCCCTTCACGGTCAGGCGAGTGCCTTCCAGCTGCACGTCGAGATCGTCCTGACGGAACCCTGCCAGCGCCAGCGTAATGCGGTAGTGGTTATCGTCGCTTTTTTCGATGTTGTACGGCGGGAAGCTCTGGCCTTCGCTGCTGGTTTGCAGCGCGTTCGCCAGTTTGTCAAAGCCGATCCATTGACGCAGCAGAGGGGATAAATCGTAGTTACGCATTGTGTTTCTCCTTCTAAGAAGCGAGTGAGTACGTTTCGGCTCCCTGACGGCAAGCCGATGGTTTAACAGGGCCGCGCGGCGGCCCGTCGGAATTAGTTAATTTCGATACGGCGCGGTTTGTTCGCTTCCGGAATCACGCGTTCCAGTTCGATATACAGCAGGCCGTTCACCAGGTTCGCGCCACGTACGTGGATGTTTTCCGCTAGCTGGAATTTGCGTTCAAAGTTGCGCTCGGCAATACCTTGATAGAGATAGGTACGTTCTTTCTGTTCTGCGGCATGCGCGCCTTTTACCACCAGCATGTTGTCCTGGGCGGTAATTTCCAGCTCGCTTTCAGCAAAACCCGCCACGGCAATCGCGATGCGATAGTGGTTTTCATCAACCAGTTCAACGTTGTACGGAGGGTAGCCGCCGTTACTTTGCGTTTGATTGTTTTCTAACAGGTTGAACAGGCGGTCGAAACCAATGGCAGAACGGTATAACGGGGATAAGTCAAAGTTACGCATAATCAAATAGCTCCTGAAAGTCAGCGAGAAATTGTGGACCTTCCATCGTGGACAGGTCGTGAAGCCCGAACACCCCGCAGGCGTGTTCTTCCCGGCTACACCTATAAAATGAGGGGGAAAGAACCTTTTTCAAGACCCAGTGTCTGACTTTTTTTGCACTTTCCCCGATAAGGCTTACACTGGGTGAGAGCACAAAAGTCCAAATTGCGACAGCCGCCACAGAGCGGCGAGCCTGGGCTTTCTATTTTGGCAACGGGTGGCTATAACCCGGAGGACGAGCTTTTTTATGCTCATAACAATGAAGAGCTCATGATGAAAAATCTGCTGATCAAAACGACGCTGGTTGGGGGGATCCTGTTGTCAGGTGGGTGTTCCAGCGTCATGTCACACACCGGTGGCAAAGAAGGCACTTATCCCGGCACGCGCGCGAGCGCAGAGATGCTCGGCGATAGCGAAAACGGCTGGGCGACCAAATCGCTGATCGCCCTGGATATGCCGTTTACGGCGGTGATGGACACCGTTTTGCTGCCGTGGGATTTCTTCCGTAAAGACAGTTCGGTCCGCTCGCGGGTCGAAAAGAGCGAGCAGGAGACGCTAGCCACTAATTCGGTGATCCCGCCGGCGCCAATGCCCGCTCAGTAGCCGGTCTCGGTGACCCACAGCTGGCGAAAGCCAGCCGTTTCTTCCATCCAGGCGATCAACCGCCCGTCGGGAGAGAAGACCACCGCATCCGCCGACGGCGGATTGGCATGTTTTTCCGTTAAAAAGGTGGTTTCTCCGCTCACCGCGTCACACCACGCGATACGCCCGTCCAGCACCATCCCCAGTCCGTTTCCAGACGGATGCCAGTTAAACGCCGACTGAATATCCGACGCATTACGCGTGAGCTGCCGCGGCTCGCCGCCCGCCGGAGATATCAGCCATAGCTGCACCACGCCGCGATCGTCGCGCATCAAAAAGGCAATCTGCGTGCCATGCGGATTGCTGCGCACCCAGTGGCGCGGGACGTTCACCAGCCCGGGAAACGCCCGCTGATGGGTGAAGGTTAAACGCCGCTGGCGAACGCCCGCTGGTGGAGCGGGGAGCGTGGTGTCAGTGCCCTGCAGCGGCGCATCCCCAGGCTGCTTCCAGCCCTGAGCGTCGCCGGGCAGTTCCACCAGGAACAGTTCCGGCACTTTCTCGCCGGCCAGCGAGACGGTATCGCCGATAAACGCCAGCGCCCGCGAGCCAACCCAGCCTTCTTCGTAAGCGCGGGTGATGTCATCGCTACCGGGAATGGGCATCGCGGTGGTCTGGCTGACCAGCACGCACCAGTGGCTGCCGCCATATTCGCGCGGGTGCTGGCCGCGCGGTTCAACCGGGCCGTAAGGCACGGCTACGCCGACGTTGCGCTGGTCCAGCGCCGGATCGTATTCGTGCATCACGTGGTCGTTGTAGGTAAAGCTGACAAACTGGCCGCAGGGGCTATAGACGTGGACGTGGCTGCCGCCGCGCAGCGCGCCCGGCGTATAGGGCGAGGTGATATCCAGGGCGTCGAGGTCGCGGGTTTCACCGTGCGCCGTTACTACGCCGCGTCGGTGGTGGAAATCATAGTGCCAGCTGGCGTCCGGATTCTCCGGACCGTGGATAAAAACGTACCGCTCAGCGTCAGGATGTACCGTCACCACGCCGACGTGCGCCCCGGCGCTGGCGCGATAAATCACCTCAACCTCACCGCTGCTGACGTTCACCCGTTCGATGGTGTCACCGGTAAACGAAGCGCCGGAAGGGCGAACGTCGTAGACCAGCCACAGGCTGTCCGGCGTCCACGTGCGGGTATTGGTGAGCTGATGATGGCGTGCGGCAAAGGTGATTTGTTTCATGGCGGCGTCCCGGTCAAAAGATACCGCCTAGTTTTACCACGCTAAAGGCTTATCCCATAAGCCTTTAGCGGAAACGCGGGAGAGGGAGCCTTAGTTGAGGACGTATTTCTCAATCGCCCAGGCCACGCCGTCTTCAAGGTTGGATTTGGTGACAAAATTCGCCACTTCTTTGACCGCCGGGATCGCGTTATCCATCGCCACGCCAACCCCTGCGAATTCAATCATCGCAATGTCGTTTTCCTGGTCGCCAATCGCCATGATCTCTTCCGGCTTAATGCCCAGCACGTCGGCCAGCGATTTCACGCCGGTACCTTTGTTGACGCGCTTATCCAGGATTTCGAGGAAATACGGCGAGCTTTTCAGCACGGTATATTTCTCTTTGACTTCCGGCGGGATACGGGCAATCGCTTTGTCGAGGATCGCCGGCTCGTCAATCATCATCACCTTCAGGAACTCGATGGACGGGTCCATTTTCTCGGCTTCGCAGAACACCAGCGGAATGGTGGCGACAAAGGATTCATGCACCGTGTAGTAGCTGATATCGCGGTTGGCGGTGTACAGCGTGTTGCGATCCAGCGCGTGGAAGTGGGAACCGACCTTGCGGGACAGCTCTTCCAGGAAACGATAGTCGTCATACTTGAGCGCGGTCTGCGCCACGGTACTGCCGTCGCCGGCTTTCTGGACCAGCGCGCCGTTGTAGGTAATGCAGTAATCTCCCGGCTCGTTCATACCCAGCTCTTTCAGGTAGCTGTGCACACCAGCGTAAGGACGCCCGGTGGTCAGAACCACGTTTACCCCTTTTGCGCGCGCCGCCGCCAGGGCGTTTTTCACCGCAGGAGAGATAGTGTGGTCCGGCAACAGCAATGTTCCGTCCATGTCGATTGCAATCAGTTTAATAGCCATGAGATCCCCAGGTTAGATGAGCCTGTCCTCATGCTAACTCGATTTAGCGCAAAAAACAGCAGCCAAGGCGGCTTAAAACGGGGATACAACGCGTGAGGCATTCTCCCCTTTTACATGGCCTTTAACCGAATAGCTTGCCGCCTTTAAGCAGGTTCATTCCGGCAGACAGCAGGTCGTTGTGCGCCTGCGGGTCAACCTCACCCTGCGGGGAAAGGGCATCAATAATTTTCGGCAGGTAGTCTGCCAGCATCGACGAGGCAGAACCGGTATCCACCCCCAGCTTCTGGCCGAGGTCAGAGACCGCCGAGGTGCCGAGCGCAGACTCAACCTGATCGCCGCTAATCGGCTGATTACTTTGCTGATTGCTGATCCACGAGGCGGCAATATCGCCCAGGCCACCGTTTTGCAGCTTTTCCAGCAGCGCCTGAATGCCGCCCTGCTCGTTTACCCAGGTCAGGATTGCCTGATATTTGCCGGTATCGCCCTGCAATAACGACCCCACTACATCATCGAAAAGCCCCATGCTGCACCTCTGAGTAAAATTGATAGAAGACGTAGTGAAGTATAGTTCGCGTGCGTAAGGCATAAAAAAACGCCTGAAAAAATTCAGGCATTTTTGGGTAAAGCGGATGGCGACGATGTGCTTAGATATCGATATTCGCCGCTTTCAGGGCGTTCTCTTCGATAAACGCACGACGCGGTTCTACGGCGTCACCCATCAGGGTGGTGAACAGCTGGTCGGCGGCAATCGCGTCCTTCACGGTAACGCGCAGCATGCGGCGGCTGTCCGGGTCCATGGTGGTTTCCCACAGCTGATCCGGGTTCATCTCGCCCAGACCTTTATAACGCTGAATCGCAAGGCCACGGCGGGACTCTTTCACCAGCCAATCCAGCGCCTGCTCGAAGCTGGCCACCGGCTGACGGCGTTCGCCACGTTCGATGAACGCATCTTCTTCCACCAGGCCACGCAGCTTCTCGCCCAGCGTGAAGATACGACGGTATTCAGCACCGTTAACGAATTCGCTATCCAGCACGTAGTCGGTATCCACGCCGTGTGTACGCACGCGGATAATCGGCTCGAAATGCTGCTGTTCAGCATTGTGCTGAATATCAAACTTCCACAGGCTGCCGTGCTGTTCTTTTTCGTTCAGCTCGGTCACCAGCGCGTTCACCCAGCGCGTGACTTTCTGCTCGTCGGACAGGTCCGCGTCGACCAGCGTTGGCTGATAGATAAGCTCTTTCAGCAGCGCTTTCGGGAAACGACGCTCCATGCGGTTAATCATTTTCTGCGTGCCGTTGAATTCGGCCACCAGGCGTTCCAGCGGTTCGCCCGCCAGGGCCGGCGCGCTGGCGTTGGTGTGCAGGGTCGCACCGTCGAGGGCGATGGAAATCTGGTACTGATCCATCGCTTCGTCGTCTTTAATGTACTGTTCCTGCTTGCCTTTTTTCACTTTGTACAGCGGCGGCTGTGCAATGTAGACGTGACCACGCTCGACGATTTCCGGCATCTGACGATAGAAGAAGGTCAGCAGCAGCGTACGGATGTGCGAACCATCGACGTCCGCATCGGTCATGATGATGATGCTGTGATAGCGCAGTTTGTCCGGGTTGTACTCGTCGCGACCGATGCCGCAGCCCAGCGCGGTAATCAGCGTCGCCACTTCCTGAGAAGAGAGCATCTTGTCGAAGCGCGCTTTCTCAACGTTGAGGATTTTACCCTTCAGCGGCAGAATCGCCTGGTTCTTACGGTTACGCCCCTGCTTCGCAGAGCCGCCCGCGGAGTCCCCTTCCACGAGGTACAGTTCAGACAGCGCCGGGTCGCGTTCCTGGCAGTCGGCCAGTTTGCCCGGCAGGCCTGCTAAGTCCAGCGCGCCTTTACGGCGGGTCATTTCACGGGCTTTACGTGCCGCTTCACGGGCACGCGCGGCGTCGATAATTTTGCCGACCACGATTTTCGCGTCAGACGGATTTTCCAGCAGGTATTCGCTCAGCAGTTCGTTCATCTGCTGTTCAACCGCCGATTTCACCTCAGAGGAGACCAGCTTGTCTTTGGTCTGGGAGGAGAATTTCGGATCCGGTACCTTCACGGACACCACGGCAATCAGGCCTTCACGGGCATCGTCGCCGGTGGCGCTGACTTTCGCTTTTTTGCTGTAGCCTTCTTTGTCCATGTAGGCGTTCAGGGTACGGGTCATCGCCGCACGGAAGCCCGCCAGGTGGGTACCGCCATCACGCTGCGGAATGTTGTTGGTGAAGCAGTAGATGTTTTCCTGGAAACCATCGTTCCACTGCAGCGCCACTTCTACGCCAATACCGTCTTTTTCGGTGGAGAAGTAGAAGATATTCGGGTGGATCGGCGTTTTGTTCTTGTTGAGGTACTCAACGAACGCCTTGATGCCGCCTTCGTAGTGGAAATGGTCTTCTTTGCCGTCGCGCTTGTCGCGCAGGCGGATAGAGACGCCGGAGTTCAGGAACGACAGCTCACGCAGGCGTTTCGCCAGGATGTCATATTCAAATTCGGTGACGTTGGTGAAGGTTTCATAGCTCGGCCAGAAACGCACCATGGTACCGGTTTTTTCGGTATCGCCAGTCACCGCCAGCGGAGCCTGCGGCACGCCGTGGGCGTAGATCTGACGGTGAATTTTGTTATCGCGCTGGATAACCAGCTCCAGTTTCTGCGACAGGGCGTTAACCACGGAGACGCCTACGCCGTGCAGACCGCCGGACACTTTATAGGAGTTATCATCGAATTTACCGCCTGCGTGCAGCACGGTCATGATAACTTCCGCCGCGGAGACGCCCTCTTCCGGGTGAATACCGGTCGGGATGCCGCGGCCATCATCCTGTACGGAGACGGAGTTGTCGCTGTGGATGGTGACGATGATATCTTTGCAGTAACCAGCGAGCGCTTCGTCGATAGCGTTATCCACAACCTCGAATACCATGTGGTGCAGACCGGTGCCGTCATCCGTGTCGCCGATATACATACCCGGGCGCTTACGCACCGCATCCAGCCCTTTCAGGACTTTGATACTGGAGGAGTCATAAGAATTCGACATCAACGTTTCTCGCTCATTTAATCTTGGGTTAATCCGTTATTTTACCCTTTTCCACGGTAAACATCTTCGAATTTTCATCCGACATGTCCACAACGTGTTCAGCGCTGATCGCGCTGACGAAAACCTGAGACTGTGTGGCTTTTAAACGGCTGGCCAGCAGGCCGCGCCGCGCGTCGTCAAGCTCCGAGGCAAAATCATCTATCAGGTACAGGCAGCGTCTGCCGCTCTCGCGGGTCAGAAACTCGCCCTGTGCCAGGCGTAGCGCGCACATCAGCAGCTTAAGCTGCCCGCGCGATAAGGTGTCTTCCACCGGCGCGCCGTCGGCGCGAATGCGGAAGTCCGCCTTGTGCGGGCCGTGTGCCGTGTAGGTCAGCATACGGTCGCGTTCGAAGTTTCTCTCCAGCACCTCGGCATAATCGGTCTCTTTCTCCCAGCCGCGCTGGAAGGAGAAGGTCAGAGAGAACTCCGGGAGAAATTGCTTGCAGGTATCGGCCATATCTTCGGCGATACCGGTACTGTATTCCGCCCGCCAGCGGCTGATTTGCTCGGCCAGCGGGATAAGTTCGAGATCCCACGGACGCAGCTGCGCATAGCGGCTCACCTGGCGCAGCGCGGCGTTGCGCTGCTTGAGCAGGCGCTTCAGGTTGCTCCAGGCGGTGAAGAATCCGGCTTCGTTATGGAAGCATCCCCAATCGAGGAACGCTCTTCTATATTTGGGGCCGCCGTTGAGTAAAGTAAACCCCTCGGGCGTAATCAGCTGCATTGGCATCAGCAGCGCCAGCTCGGCGACCTTGTGGCCGTCGGTACCATCGATGCGCACTTTGCTGTCGCCCAGTTTATCTTTGGTCAGGCCGATCGAGGTTTCACGCTCCGCGCCCTGAAGGCGGCCGTGCAGTACGAAAGATTCCTGCTCGTGGCGGATCACGCGGCCAATCTGCAAACTGCGAAACGCCCGGCCGTGGCCGAGCGTATAGATGGCTTCCAGCACGCTGGTTTTACCGCTGCCGTTAGCGCCAACCAGGAAGTTAAAGCCGGGGGATAAGGCAAGATCCGCGTTTTCGATATTGCGAAAATCGCGGATCAACAGGCGGGAGAGCGACATTACAGTCTCATTGGCATAACAACGTAGGCAGCACTCTGAGACGCCGCATCTTCAATCTGTACGCTGGACACGGAGTCAGTCAGCATAATGCGCACATTTTCGCACTTCAGCGCATTGAGCACGTCCAGTACGTAGCTGACGTTAAAGCCGATTTCCAGCTCAGTGCCTGGATAGGTGACATCCAGGATCTCTTCCGCCTCTTCCTGTTCCGGGTTGTTGGCGGTAATTTTCAGCTGATTTTCGCTGACGTACAGACGCACGCCGCGGAATTTCTCGTTCGAGAGAATCGCCGCACGGGCAAACGCCTGCTTGAGGATATCGCAGCCGGCTTCGAGGTGTTTATCCGGGTTCTTCGGCAACACGCGACGATAATCCGGGAAACGGCCGTCAACCAGCTTCGAGGTGAAGATAAAGTCACCGACGTGCGCACGGATGTTGTTGCTGCCGATCTGCACGCGCAGCGGCGTGTCGCCGCCGTCGAGCATACGCATCAGCTCAATCACCCCTTTACGCGGCACGATCACCGAATGGCTCGGCAGGGACTGGCCCACCGGCATAGAGCAGACCGCCAGACGGTGGCCGTCGGTCGCCACGGTACGCAGCTCTTCGCCTTCGGTTTCGAACAGCATACCGTTTAAGTAATAACGCACATCCTGATGGGCCATCGAGAACTGGGTGGCTTCAATCAGGCGTTTCATTGTGGCCTGCGGCAGCGTGAATTCCACGTCGCTCTGCCAGTCGTCAAGGTTCGGGAAGTCGGCGGCAGGCAGCGTAGAGAGCGAGAAGCGGCTACGGCCAGAGCGCACCAGCATGCGGTCGCCTTCCAGCTGCACGGCGATTTCCGCGCCTTCCGGCAGGCCACGGCAGATGTCGAAGAATTTACGCGCCGGGACGGTAGTCGCGCCCGGTTCATGCGCCTGCAGCAGCGCCACGCGCGCTACCATTTCCATTTCCAAATCGGTACCGGTCAGCGACAGCGTGCCGTCCGCGACCTGCAGCAACAGGTTACCCAGAATCGGCAATGTCGGACGCCCGCCTAACGGGCCACTCACCTGTTGTAACGGTTTTAATAAATGTTCACGTTCTACGGTAAATTTCATAGGATCACGACGACAATGTTCTGATTAAATTGGAAAAGTCTTCTTTGATATCGTGGCTTTCTTCACGCAGCTGTTCAATCTTACGGCAGGCGTGCAGCACGGTGGTATGGTCACGGCCACCAAACGCATCGCCAATCTCCGGCAGACTGTGGTTGGTGAGTTCTTTCGCCAACGCCATCGCCATCTGGCGCGGACGCGCTACCGAACGAGAACGTCGTTTGGAGAGCAGGTCCGCCACTTTAATTTTGTAGTACTCCGCCACCGTCTTCTGAATATTGTCGATGGTGACCAGTTTTTCCTGCAATGCCAGCAGATCGCGCAGCGCTTCGCGCACGAAATCGATGGTGATCGCCCGACCGGTAAAGTTGGCGTTGGCGATTACGCGGTTCAGCGCCCCTTCCAGCTCACGCACGTTAGAGCGTAGACGCTTGGCAATAAAGAACGCCACTTCGCCAGGCAGACGAATGTCATTTTCATCGGCCTTTTTCATCAGAATAGCGACGCGGGTCTCAAGCTCCGGCGGCTCGATCGCCACCGTCAGGCCCCAGCCAAAGCGGGATTTGAGACGATCTTCAACGCCGTTGATCTCTTTCGGATAGCGATCCGAGGTGAGGATGATCTGCTGATTACCTTCCAGCAGGGCGTTGAAGGTGTGGAAGAACTCTTCCTGCGAGCGCTCTTTGTTGGCAAAGAACTGGATGTCATCGATCAGCAGCGCATCAACGGAGCGGTAGTAGCGTTTAAACTCTTCGATCGCATTGTTTTGCAGGGCTTTTACCATGTCCTGGACAAAACGCTCGGAGTGCATATACACCACTTTGGCGTTTGGCTTGCGGGCGATAATACCGTTGCCCACCGCGTGCAGCAGGTGCGTTTTACCCAGGCCCGTACCGCCGTACAGGAACAGCGGGTTATAGGCGCCGCCGGGGTTATCCGCCACCTGGCGCGCCGCCGCGCGGGCCAGCTGGTTCGATTTACCTTCGACGAAGTTATCAAAGGTATGTTTAACGTTGACGTTGGAGCGGTAAGAAGGCTCAGCAGGGGCCGGAACGTTGTCCCAGCCTGCGCGCGGGGCCGGGGCGACGCGCGGCGCATGCACCTGCGCCATTTGCGCCGGAGCGCTGACGTTTGCCGTCTCTCTTAACGTTTGGGTGACGGGCTTGGTGCCCACCTCAAAGCGCAGCTGCGGGGCGTCGGCGCCGCAGAAATCATTCAACAGGCCGTTGATGTTATTGAGGTATTTGTCGCGTACCCAATCAAGCACAAAACGATTTGGCGCGTACAGGGCCAGCGTGTTATCGCTCAGTTCCGCCTGCAACGGGCGGATCCACATGCTGAATTCTGTGGCTGGTAACTCATCCTGCAATCGGGCAAGACATTGCTGCCAAAGCGAAAGTGACACGGCGGACTCCACTCGAAAAAAAGTCGATACACATCATCCTCCAGGCAAACCTGCAGGCTACCTTCTGACGATCCTGCCGCCAGCAAAACTGAATGCTGTCGGGGATTCATTCAGCCGCTGCGCAAATGCAGCCCGAACGATGCTGTGTATAAGATTAAAAATTCGTGATTTTTGGCACACGTCGAAAAGACCCGATGCAAGCGGGTGACGTGCGAACCGCTATCTGCGGTTTTCAACAGCGTCTTTCAGACACTGTGCTGAAAGAACGCGGTTATTTTCCCCTTTAACGATCCACCGATCGCGATCGGGCCGAGGATCATAGCGTAAACTGCGCCAGAGATCTTCTGTTTCTCACAGATTCTTCCCGATTTATCCACAGGGTGGATCCAGAAGCGCTAAGTGTAAACGATCCCGGCGGAGAGAAGGCACGATTTCCTTCGCATATTGGAAAAATTAATGACTAGCGACAATTTTCTGCTTAAATGATCTAACAAAGATCCAGGATGATCCTTGCGCTTTGATGGGTAGCCCGTATAATCCCCCACCCGGCGTGTACCGCTCGAAATTCGGTGAGGGACGCTGCCCATTTGCCGGGCAAAAAACGGCGGTCAAACGTGGTTTTTTACGCGGTAAATAAGGAAAGAGAATTGACTCCGGAGTGTACAATTATTACAATCCGGCCTCTTTAATCACCCATGGCTTCGGCATCCATCGTTCAATTTTCGGTCGGATATCCAATAAAGCCATTGAATTTATTCAAGTTTAGGTAGAAATCGCCATGAAACGCACTTTTCAACCGTCTGTACTGAAGCGCAACCGTTCTCACGGCTTCCGTGCTCGTATGGCTACTAAAAATGGTCGTCAGGTTCTGGCACGTCGTCGTGCTAAAGGCCGTTCTCGTCTGACCGTTTCCAAGTAATAAAGCTAACCCCTCGAGTGGTTAAGCTAGCATTTCCCAGGGAGTTACGTTTGTTAACTCCCAATCATTTCACATTCGTCTTCCAGCAGCCACAACGGGCTGGCACGCCGCAAATCACCATCCTCGGCCGCCTGAATTCGCTGGGGCATCCCCGCATCGGTCTTACCGTCGCCAAGAAAAACGTTAAACGCGCACATGAACGCAATCGGATTAAACGTCTGACGCGTGAGAGTTTCCGTTTACGTCAGCATGAACTCCCGCCAATGGATTTCGTGGTGGTGGCGAAGAAAGGGGTTGCCGACCTCGATAACCGTGCTCTCTCGGAAGCGTTGGAAAAATTATGGCGCCGTCACTGTCGCCTGTATCCCGGCTCCTGATAGGCCTGATTCGGGTCTATCAGCGCCTGATTAGTCCGCTACTCGGGCCGCATTGCCGTTTTACGCCAACCTGCTCTCAATACGGAATTGAGGCATTGCGCAGGTTTGGAGTGATAAAAGGCAGTTGGTTGACAGTGAAACGCGTATTAAAATGCCACCCTTTACACCCTGGTGGTGACGACCCCGTCCCGCCCGGACCATTTGATACCAGAGAACACTAACGATGGATTCGCAACGCAATCTTCTTATCATCGCTTTGTTGTTCGTGTCTTTCATGATCTGGCAAGCCTGGGAGCAGGATAACAATCCGCAGACCCAGCAGCAGACCACGCAGACAACGACCACAGCAGCGGGTAGCGCCGCCGACCAGGGCGTACCGGCCAGTGGCCAGGGAAAACTGATTACGGTTAAAACCGATGTGCTTGAGCTGACTATCAACACTCGCGGTGGCGATATTGAGCAGGCGCTGCTTCCGGCATACCCGAAAGCGCTTAAGTCTACCGAACCGTTCCAGTTACTGGAAACCACTCCGCAGTTCGTCTATCAGGCACAGAGCGGCTTAACCGGTCGTGACGGCCCGGACAACCCGGCTAACGGCCCGCGTCCGCTGTATAACGTCGATAAAGATGCGTTTGTGATGGCCGATGGCCAGAACGAAATCGTCGTTCCGCTGACCTATACCGATAAAGCAGGCAACGTCTTCACCAAAACCTTCACCCTGAAACGCGGTGACTATGCGGTGAACGTTGGCTACGACGTGAAGAACGCCGGCGAGAAACCGCTGGAAGTTTCCACCTTCGGTCAGTTGAAGCAGACTGCCGCGCTGCCAAGCGCGCGTGATACGCAGACCGGTGGCCTGTCTACCATGCACACTTTCCGTGGCGCAGCGTATTCAACGTCTGATTCCAAGTACGAAAAATACAAATTCGATACCATCACTGATAACGAGAACCTGAACACCAACACCAAAAACGGTTGGGTTGCCATGCTGCAGCAGTACTTCACTACGGCATGGGTTCCGCAGAACAACGGTACGAATAACTTCTACACCGCTAACCTCGGTAACGGCGTAGTGGCTATCGGCTACAAATCTCAGCCGGTTCTGGTTCAGCCAGGCCAGGCCGATAAACTGCAGAGCACCCTGTGGGTAGGCCCGGCAATTCAGGACAAAATGGCTGCCGTTGCGCCGCACCTTGACCTGACCGTTGACTACGGCTGGCTGTGGTTCATCTCTCAGCCGCTGTTCAAACTGCTGAAATGGATCCATAGCTTCCTGGGCAACTGGGGCTTCTCCATCATCGTTATCACCTTTATCGTTCGTGGCATCATGTACCCGCTGACCAAAGCGCAGTACACCTCCATGGCGAAGATGCGTATGCTGCAGCCGAAGATTCAGGCGATGCGTGAGCGTCTGGGCGATGACAAACAGCGTCAGAGCCAGGAAATGATGGCCCTGTACAAAGCTGAGAAGGTTAACCCGCTGGGCGGCTGCTTCCCGCTGATCATCCAGATGCCAATCTTCCTGGCGTTGTACTACATGCTGATGGGCTCCATTGAACTGCGTCATGC
>NZ_JBKDZH010000057.1:0-71046 GCF_047971185.1 Kluyvera sp. | reverse complement strand
TGGCCCGGCCAAAACCCCGGAAGGCTATGCTTCGGGCTCTCTCGGCCCGACGACTGCCGGACGGATGGATTCTTATGTCGATCTGCTGCAGTCTCACGGCGCCAGCATGGTGATGCTGGCAAAAGGCAACCGCAGCCAGCAGGTGACCGATGCCTGCCACCAGCACGGCGGTTTCTACCTCGGCAGCATCGGCGGCCCGGCGGCAGTACTGGCGCAGCAGAGTATTAAGAGCCTCGAGTGCGTGGCCTACCCGGAACTGGGGATGGAAGCTATCTGGAAAATAGAGGTAGAAAACTTCCCGGCGTTCATCCTGGTGGATGACAAAGGCAACGACTTCTTCCAGCAGATTCAGAACAAACAGTGTTCAGGGTGTTCTCAGCGCTAATGGTGGCTGACTAACCTAATGAAAAGCCGTAACGTTTTGCGTTACGGCTTTTTTACACCCTACAACCGAATGCCTAATGGCCAGCAGACGGTGCCCCTGGCGCCCCGGCACGGCTAAACGGTGGACGCGCAAACCAGATCACCGCAATCAACACCATAAAGCCCCAGCCCAGCACCCAGAAGTAATCGATGGTCGACATCATGTAGGCCTGCTGCTCAATCGTTTTATCAATCAGCGCCATATGCTGCTGCGTCGCCCCACCCATCTTTTCAACATACTCCACCGCTCCCGGATTATAGACAGACACGCTCTCCGTCAGGTTGGCATGATGAAACACCTCGCGCCGCGACCAGATCCAGGTCGTCAGCGACGAGGCGAAAGAACCGCCCAGCACGCGGAAAAATGTCGCCAGCCCCGACCCCTCCGCCACTTCCGCGCCGTTGAGGTTTGACAGCACGATGGTG
This sequence comes from Kluyvera sp., assembly GCF_047971185.1. Taxonomy (GTDB): domain Bacteria; phylum Pseudomonadota; class Gammaproteobacteria; order Enterobacterales; family Enterobacteriaceae; genus Kluyvera. The sequence continues at coordinate 70,197 of NZ_JBKDZH010000057.1, read as the reverse complement.
GTAATCGGCATAAAGAAGAACGCCACGCCGATCCCCATAAACAACTGCACTTCGGCAATGGTGCGGAAATCAACATCGGTATTGAACTGCGCCCGGATAAGGCAGGATGCCCCCATGGTCAAAAATGACAGCGAAGCCAGGATCCGCAGATCGAACTTGTTGGCGTAGCGGCCAATAATCGGGGTCATCATCAGCGGCAGGATCCCCATCGGCGCCGCGGCCAGTCCGGCCCAAATTGCCGTATAGCCCATCTGCGTTTGCAACCACTGCGGCAGAATAATGTTGATCGCAAAGAAGGCGGCGTACCCCAAAGTCAGCGCCAGGGTACCGACGGCGAAGTTACGGTCTTTAAACAAGCGCAGGTTGACGATCGGGTGCCGCTCCCCCAGCTCCCAAATCACAAAGGAGACCAGCGAGATGGCCGAAATCGTCGACATCACAATGATGTGCGAAGAGGCGAACCAGTCGAGATCGTTGCCCTTATCCAGCACCACCTGCAGCAGACCCACTCCCAGCACCAGCAACCCGATACCGATGTAATCGATCGGAGCATGGCTGGTGGTTTCTTCGCGGGCGCGCATCTGGGTCCAGACCACAATGGTGGCGAAGATACCGATGGGCACGTTGATATAGAAGATCCACGGCCAGGAGTAATTATCGGTGATCCAGCCGCCGGTAATTGGCCCGACAATCGGCGCCACCACCGTAACCATCGACAGCAGCGCCAGCGCCATACTGCGTTTGCTCGGCGGAAAAATCACCAGCAGCAGCGTCTGGCACATCGGGAACATCGGCCCGGCAAAGAAGCCCTGCAGCGCCCGGAAAATAATCAGCTCGGTCATGCTGTGGGCGAAGCCGCAGAGAAACGAGGTCAGGGTAAACATCATCACCGAGCCGATAAACAGCTTTAACTGACCGAAACGGCGCGTAAACCAGCCGGTCAGCGGCAGCGCAATGGCGTTACACACCGCAAATGAGGTGATGACCCAGGTGCCCTGATCGGCGCTGACGCCAAGGTTACCGGCAATGGTCGGCAACGCCACGTTGGCGATGGTGGAATCCAGCACCTGCATAAAGGTGGCCAGCGACAGCGCAATGGTCATGATGACCAGCTGCGCGCCCTCCAGCGGTTTTTGCTGTTGCATTACGCGCACCCCAGCATTAGTTGGCGTTGGCCTGGACGATGTCGTTAATCAGCTTGTTCACCGGATCGAGGCTGATTTCACGCGCGTTGCTCTCGTAAACCGGGCTGGTACGAATCTGGTTAGCCAGCATCTGACCGTCGCGGTTAGAGGTATCAACCTTCACCAACGTAGAGAGACCGATACGCAGCGGGTGTTTGGCCAGCTGATCGGCATCCAGTTCAATACGCACCGGCAGACGCTGTACGACCTTGATCCAGTTGCCGGTGGCGTTCTGCGCCGGTAACAGGGAGAAGGCGCTACCGGTACCCATATCGAGACCGACCACTTTCCCGGTGTACTTCACGTCGTCGCCGTAGATGTCGCTGATGACCGTCACCGGCTGGCCAATACGCATATGCGCCAGCTGCGTCTCTTTAAAGTTCGCGTCAACCCACAGGTTGCTGGCCGGCACCACCGCCATCAGCGGCGTGGTCGGGCTAATCTGCGCACCCGGCTGAACGGAACGACGGGACACGTAGCCGCTCATTGGGCTGACGATTTTGGTACGCTGCAGCGCCAGCCATGCGTTACGCACGTCGGTTGCCGCCTGACGCACGGTCGGCTGATCTTCCAGTTTGGTGCCCAGAATCATCGCCTGGTTCGCATTGTACTGCTGCACCGCCACGTCGAGAGCCGCCTGAGCGCTGGTCACCGCATCTTTCGCGTGCTGCAGCTCTTCACGGCCAATCAGATTAGCGCTGCCCAGCGGAATACGACGGTTGAGGTCGGTTTGCGCCTGAGCCAGCGTGGTTTTGCGAATATCGATATTCGCCTGCAGCTGCTTGTTGTTGATCATCAGCTGGCGCATCTGACGCACGCTGGAGGCCAGCTGGGTCTGCGCTTTTTCAAACGCCTGCTGAGCGTCGGTCTGGTCGAGCGTGACCAGCACGTCACCCTGCTGGATGTAATCGGTGTTGTCAGCCCAGACTTTCGTCACGCTGCCGGACACCTGCGCCATGATTTGTACCTGGTTCCCTGCCACGTAAGCGTCATCGGTTTCCTCGAAGTGACGCAGAACCAAAAACCAGTAGGCCCCATAGGCCACGGCAATAATAACAAAGAGCAAGGTCAACAAGATGAGGGCGCGTTTACGTTTGCCTTTCTTGTTGGCGGGTTGCTGCGGGGCTTGAGTCTCCGCATTTGCGCTCATGTGATTCTCCACATTCTTATTATTTATATCGGCGACGCCGACCTGTTTACCAGAAAGGCCAGCAGGGGTTATCTGCTGGCCTGTTTGTTTTCCTTGCGATCGCGGTAGTATCAGCGCAGGGCGTCGAGTACTGAGCCATCCTCTTCCATCTGATCCAGACGGGTAAGAAGTTTGCGGGTGATATGCTCAAGCTGATCTTTCTCAGCCGCGCTGAGAGACGACCAGAGCTGATGCAGGCAGTGATGCTGCGGAGGCAGAACCTCGTTCAGGAATTCGCGACCTTTGTCGGTGAGCTGCAGATGCAGGCAACGACGATCGTTGTCGCTTTCACGACGTTCAATCCAGCCGCGTTTTTCCAGCTCATCGGCGATACGGGTGGCATTGGTACGCGAGGACCCGAGCGCGCAGCTGAGTTCGGAAGGCTGAATGCTGTGATTTTCTTGAGACTCCAGCGTGATTAGCGCCATAAATAACGTCTCGTTAATCCCTTGAGCTTTCAGCATTTTATTGCGGTTATCCAGCAGCTTGCCCTGCATGTGCATGCAAAGGCGGGTCAGCAGAATTTCCTGGAACGGAAACTCTTCGCTGCGGCTGGCGCGAAATTTCAGCATTTGTTCAATGGGCGTAAACGAACTATCCATCTGGGCATTACCTCATTAGTTACAGCCGATATAGTAACGACAGTGACAAATAAAGTAAATGAATTATTGCCAGTAATTTATGTTGTTAGCCTATGACATAGAGGTGATGAATACGTATCGCCATCACCCCCCCGATGTTACTCGGCTTCCTGACGATGGTAGCCCTGCCACCAGACCAGCAGGTTGATGACGGAGATCGCCGCGCCTGCCGCACAGACGCCTGCCCAGCCTGCATGCTGCCAGGCCCACGCCGACAGCAGCGACCCCGCCGCGCCGCCGATAAAGTAGCTGGTCATGTAGCCGGCGGTCAGTCGGTTACGGGCGTCCGGCTGTACGCGATAAATCACCGTCTGATTGGTGATGTGCACCCCCTGAACCATTAAATCCAGCACCAGAATGCCGATAATCAGCGCGATGGCGGAGCTATGGCCGAACCAGATCGCCACCCAGGAAATTAGCAGCAGCAGCAGGCCCCAGGTGGTGGTGAGGTGCGCTTTGCCTTTATCCGCCAGCCCGCCGACCGGACGTGCGCCCAGCGCGCCGGCCGCGCCCGCCAGGCCAAACAGGCCAATGGTGCCTTCCGAGTAGTTGAACGGCGCGGCGGAGAGCAGAAACGCCATCGAAGTCCACAGAATGCTGAAGTTGGCAAAGGTCAGGCAGCCGAGCAGCGCGCGGGTACGCAGCAGTTTGTCATGGGCAAAGAGGCTAAAGATGGAGCCGAGCAGCTGCGGGTAATTAAGATGCGTCTCCTGCTTGAGCTTCGGCAGGCCGCGCCATAGCGCGAAGGCCAGCACCACCATCAGCGCGCTGGCGACCCAGTAGACGGTACGCCAGCCGCCGAGGCTTGCCAGCAGCCCGGCGACGGTTCGCGCCAGCAGAATACCGAGCAGCAGCCCGCTCATGACCGTCCCGACCACCTTACCGCGCTTTTCCGGCGAGGCGAGGGTGGCCGCCATCGGTACCAGCAGCTGGGCCACCACCGAAAACAGGCCGGTGAGCGCGGTGCCGAGGATCATCATGCTCAGTGAATGGCTGCTGGCGGTGAGCAACATGCCGCCCGCAGCGAGCAGGGTCATGGTCACGATCAGCGCGCGGCGTTCAAACATATCGCCCAGCGGCACCAGGAACAGCAGCCCGGCCGCGTAGCCCAACTGGGCGGCGGTGACGATAAAACCGGCCTGTCCGGCGCTGAGCGAGAAGTGACGGGCGATGGTCTCCAGCAGCGGCTGCGCGTAGTAGTTACTGGCAACGGCAAGGCCGGTGGCGACGGACATTAAGGCGATTAACGCTGGGCTAAGCCCGTGAGCAGGTTTAGTCATGGTATTGAGATAATGAAGGAAGATGGCAGTGATAATAGCGAAAGCGCGGAGGAAGAGGGGAAATGTCGCGTAGCGGAATGTGCTTTTCGTTAAAGGGCGTTATTCCGGCGCTCGGATGGGCTACCCTGGGCGAGTAGCCCGGCCGAACGCCGGGAACGGTTAGCGGCTCACTTACTTCTGCGCCGCCAGCGCTTCGTTCACCCAGCCGTCAAATACCTGCTGGTGGGCTTTGATCCAACCATCAACCTGGCCCTGAACGTCCGATTCTGACGCCTTACCGGCATGCATCATCGAGTTCTGCGCGTTAATGTCAGACAGCGGCAGCTTCATAATGGCGAACAGCTTCGCGGCCGCCGGGTTTTTCTCGGCCCAGGCTTTGTTGGCAACGATGTGGATAGTGCTTACCGGGAAGCCGTAGTTAGCGCCGTTAGGCAGCTTGGTGTCGGCATCTTTCGGTACGCCCGGCAGGGAAGAGAACGGCACCTGCAGCCAGACCACGTCTTTACCCGGTTTCAGCACGTCGCTCACCCAGTATGGCGTCCAGGTGTAGTAGAAAATCGGTTTGCCTTCTTTAAAACGGGTAATGGTATCGGCCATCATCGCCGCATAGTTACCCTGATTATGATCGACCGTCTTGTTCAGGTCGTAAGCTTCCATCTGGTGGTTGATGGCCGCTTCGCAGCCCCAGCCTGGCGTACAGCCGGTCAGGTCGGCTTTACCGTTACCGTTGGTGTCGAACAGTTTGGCGATCTTCGGATCTTTCAGCTGCGCGATATTGGTGATGTGGTATTGATCGGCGGTTTTCTTATCGATCAGATAACCCTGCGCCGCGCCGCCCACCAGCGTCCCTTCACGATAGAACTTCTTATCACCGCCCGCCGCCGCGTACATGTCGTTATGCAGCGGGATCCAGTTCACGGCGGTGAAGGTGGCGTCACCGGCGGCGATGGAGGTGTAGCCGACGTTGTAATCGACTTCGTTCGGTTTACTGACGGTGTAGCCCAGTTTTTCCAGCGCGCGGCTCACCAGCAGCGTCTGGAAGGTCTCTTCTGACAGGGTGCTCTGCACCGGCTGAACGGTAATGCCTTTCCCTGGGAGGTCGGCAGCAAACGCGCCGGTGGAGACCAGCGTGGTAAAAGCAGTCGCTAAGACAAATGAGTGTCGCATCGTTGTTCCTTTAATAGTGATAGTGGTGGAGCGTTGGCCCGGCAGCGCGGGCCAACACGATGGTTACTTAGTGAAAGGGCGAAGCAGCAGACCCAGCGGGCCGGTGCTGTACCAGCGGCGGTTGCCGCGGCTGCGGGAATCTCGACCCACGGCCTGCGTCAGGCGGTCGAGGATAATGGCGAGGATCACGATCCCCACGCCACCGACCGTCGCCAGGCCCATATCGAGACGACCGATACCGCGCAGCACCATCTGGCCCAGACCGCCGACGGCGATCATCGAGGCGATAACCACCATCGACAGCGCCAGCATCAGCGTCTGGTTAACGCCCGCCATAATGGTTGGCATAGCCAGCGGCAGCTGCACTTTGAACAGCATCTGGCGCGGGCTGGCGCCAAAGGAGCGCGAGGCTTCAATCAGGTCTGCCGGTACCTGGTTAATTCCCAGAATGGTCAGACGCACAATCGGCGGCAGGGCGAAGATAATGGTCACCACCACGCCCGGTACGTTACCGATACCGAACAGCATGACGATGGGCACCAGGTAGACGAACGCCGGGGTGGTCTGCATCGCATCGAGCAGCGGGCGAATAATTTTCGCCGCCCGCGGGCTCCGCGCCAGCCAGATCCCAAGCGGCAGACCGATTACCACGCAGAACAGCAGGGCGGTCAGCACCAGCGCTAGAGTGATCATGGCCTGCGACCACGCGCCGATCGCACCGATGGCAATCAGCGAAATAAAGGTTGCAACGCCCATCCCGACGCTGGAGATCTGCCAGGCAATCAGGGCGAACAGCACGATCGCCACCGGCGCAGGCATCCCCAACAGCAGCTGCTGGAAGGCGCTCAGGATGTAATCGACGGGAACGCGGATCCCCTGGAACAGCGGACGGAAGTGCGTGACCACCCAGTCGATGCCGTGCGTCACCCAGCTATCGAGCGGGATCAGCGTTTTATGGAACGGGTCCATAATGTTGAAGTGTTCAGGCTGCGGTGCGGGTGCGCTATGCAGCCAGTCGGCGTTACCGCCGGACGGTGCCGAAGCCGGTGAACCCCAGGCGTCGGCGGAGTTAGCCGCGCTGTCGGCGGCCGGTGTGGTATCCCACGGGTTAGATTGATCAGCCATTGTTGTTTGCCCCCTCGCGATCTAATGCCTGTAGCAGCATTCTTTTTGAAATAACGCCGACGTACTGCTGCTCTTCTCCAATCACCGGTACGGCGCAGGGAGCATGCCCCACGTGAGAGAGCAATTCGCTGAGTGGCGTTTGCGCATCGACGGCCAGAGGCTCATCAATTAGCGCCGCGTCGATTCCCTGATTGGCTTTTAACGCCTCTTTCAGTGAATCAATGGAGACAATACCGACAAACTTATTCCCGCGTTCGATGACGTAGCCGTATTCACGGTCATCATCCTGCAGTAATTTCAGGGCGGAGCGCGGGCCAAAGCCCGGCGTTTTACGGATCAAACCATCCGGATTACGGCGCGCAATATCCTTGGCGCTAAACACCTGGCTAATATCCACGCCGCGGAAGAAGGTGCGGACATAATCATTCGCTGGGTTATTCAGAATTTCATCCGGGGTACCGATCTGTACCACTTCGCCATTTTGCATAATGGCAATGCGATCGCCAATTCGCATGGCTTCATCAAGGTCGTGGGAAATAAATACCACGGTGCGCTGATGTTTGGCCTGTAATTTGACTAATTCATCCTGCATTTCGGTACGAATTAACGGATCGAGCGCCGAGAAGGCTTCATCCATTAATAGGATATCAGGGTTAATAGCCAGCGCGCGTGCCAGACCGACGCGCTGACGCATCCCGCCGGAGAGTTCATCCGGATAGGCGTGCGCGTAGTTCTCAAGCCCCACCTGGCGCAGCGCATCCAGCGCTTTCTCCTGGCGTTCTTTCACCGCTACGCCGGCCAGATCCATACCGAACGCGGTATTATCCAGCACGCTCATGTGCGGCATTAAGGCGAAAGACTGGAAAACCATCGCAATTTTTTTGCGGCGAACGTCGCGCAGCTCGGCGTCGGATATTTTGGCAATATCCACACCGTCAATCAGCACCTGCCCGCGAGTGGGTTCAATCAGACGATTGAGAAGGCGTACCATGGTGGATTTGCCGGAACCGGATAATCCCATGATGACAAATATCTCGCCTTCTTCAATGGCCAGACTGGCATCTTTGACGCCAAGCGATAACCCTGTTTTCTCCAGAATTTGCTCTTTGCTGAAACCTTTGTCGATATATTTAAATGCTCGCTGTGGGTGCTCGCCGAATATTTTATAAAGATTCTTAACTTCTAATTTAACTGCCATGCAATATGAAATTTCCTGTTTTTAGTTTATGTCGATATGCTACCTGATGAAAATAATGACCTGTATATACCCTAGCATACTGAGACGATGTGACAACCCTCAATCGGTTTTCATCCGAAATAGCAACAGGGTGATATCTCTCTCATTTCCCATGATATAAGGGCTGAGCGCAAATTATCGGGCGTTGATTTTTTTATCAATTTGTTCAGGAAATTTGGTCGAGATCTAAAAAATGGCCTGAATATTGTCTGAAAATTCGCGGAGGAAACCGGGCGGTTATTTGTATGATGATGCGATTTTTTTAGGAAATATCCGGGTAAAAAATGGGGGCGTGTTTTGCTGAAATAATGCGGAATATCCGAGGCGAAATAATGCCCATGAATTCGATTATTCACGGGCAATTCGAAACTACATCCGCATGCCGACTGCCAGGCGGTTAAAGGCATTCATCAGGCTGATGGCAAAAGTGATGTCGCTGATCTGTTCGGCGCTGAAGTGGGTCAGCAGCGGTTGATATACGCTGTCTTCCGCATGGGTCTCGGCGACGTGGGTCAGATCTTCTGCCCAGGCCAGCGCGGCGCGCTCCGCGTCGCTGAAGTGATGACTCACTCTCCAGCCAGCCAGCGCATCTAATTTGGCTTGTTCCACGCCGGATTTACGCAGCGCTTTGCTGTGCATTTCCAGGCAAAACGCGCAGCCGTTGATCTGCGATACGCGCAGATACAGCAGTTCCAGCAGCGTGCGCTCCAGCGAGCTTTTTTCCAGCGCGATACTCGCCTGCACCAGCCCGGCATAGACGTTGGGGCTGAGTTCACTATAGGGTTGGCGTAATGCAGTCATTGTCTTTCTCCTCGTTCAAGATGCGACAAAAATAGCACTATAATGGCCTTAACAAGATAGCCATAATGCGGGTAAAAAATAAGACCATGAAACAAAAGAGCGTGCCGCGCTACCAGCACATTGCCCGCCAGCTCAAGGCGGCGATCGAACAGGGAGAGCTACCGGCCGGCCGGCGTTTGCCGTCCAGTCGTCTCTATGCGCAGGAACTTGGCGTTTCACGGGTAACGGTGGAGAACGCCTACGGCGAGCTGGCGGCGCAGGGCTGGATCGAACGACGCGGGCAGGCGGGCACGTATGTAAGCGATCACTTAACGCTGGAGGCCGCGCCAGCCGAGCCGCTTGGTTTTGGCGGTGAACAGTTTCAGCCGCAGCCGTTTCAGCTGGGGCTGCCCGCGCTGGATCTCTTTCCGCGCGGGATATGGTCCCGCGTGATGGGGCGCAGGCTGCGCACGCAAACCCGCTTTGATTTGGCGCTGGGCGATGTGTGCGGCGAAATGGCGCTGCGCCAGGCGATTGTGGAATACCTGCGGCTGTCGCGCAGCATTGAGTGTGAGGCCGAGCAGGTGTTTATCACCTCGGGCTATGCCGCCGCCATGAGCCTGACCCTGCAGTCGCTGTCGGGGCGCGGTGAGGGCATGTGGGTTGAAGATCCCGGTTTTCCGCTCATTCGCCCGATTATCGAGCAGGAAGGCGTGACTCTGCATCCGGTACCGGTCGACGGCGAGGGGATGGACGTTGACTGGGCGCTTGAGCACGCCGCCGATGCACGTTTTGCGCTGCTGACGCCCGCGCATCAAAGCCCCACCGGCGTGGCGCTCTCGCTACCGCGACGCCGCCAGTTGCTCGATTGGGCGGCACACCACCAGGCGTGGGTGATTGAGGATGATTATGACAGCGAGTTTCGCTATCAGGGCAAGCCGCTACCGCCGCTGAAAAGCCTCGACGCGCCGCAGCGGGTGATTTATATCGGCACCTTCAGCAAATCGCTGTTCCCGGCGCTGCGCACCGCCTGGCTGGTGGTGCCTATGCCGCTGGTGGCGGCGTTTCGTCGCCAGGTTCAGCGCGCTGCCTGCCCGGTGCCGCTGCTCTGGCAGCAGACGCTGGCCGACTTCCTGCGCGAAGGCCACTTCTGGCGCCATCTGAAAAAGATGCGCGTCCACTACGCCCAGCGTCGACGCTGGCTGGAAACGGCGCTGGTAACGCACGGTTTTCAGGTGGTGGAGCAGCTGGGAGGTATCCAGCTGGTGGTGTCGGTGGCGGGCGATGACCGGGGGATGGCGCGCCGGGCGCGGGAAGCGGGCCTGGCGGTACAGGCGGTGAGCGACTGGCGCATTGCCCATCGCGGAGGTGCCGGGCTGATTATGAGCTTTACCAATATTGTCTCGCAGACGATGGCGAATGAACAGGTGGCGGCGCTGAGGCGAGCGATAAAATAAAAACCCCGGAGCATCAAAGATACTCCGGGGGAGACGCGTTTTTATTATCAACATCTTTATGGTTATATTATCGGCGCGATCCCAATAATACGCCAACAAAAATACCCACCGCCGCGGCGGCGCTCACACTTTGCCACGGTTTATCGCGAACATAGCTATCAGCGGTGCCGGCAACATCGCAGGCGCTTTGCTGTAGACGGTTGCGGCCATGAATACGGGCGCGGGTTTCACTCAGCAAGGCTTTGGCTTTGCGGCGTGCGGTATCCACTTCGTCTTTATTTTCGCTGGCCCAGCTCTTGAGAATATCCTCAAGGCTATCGGCTAATTGGCTGACATCATTATGAATATCCTGCACTTCATCATCAACTTCGTTGCGGTTAAATAATTTGGGCATAACGGCCTCCACAAAATTTGATGGAGCGTTAAGTGTAGGTCATGCGTTATAAATTGCCGTGATTTAACGTGTTTCTGGATTTATCTGAAAGCGAGGCGAATACTGATTCATGTAAGGTGGCGATGCAGTAAAAGATGACGAGGAAAAAATATGTATCTACGACCTGATGAGGTGGCGCGCGTTCTTGAAAAAGCGGGCTTTACCATGGATGCGGTAACCGCAAAGGCCTACGGCTACCGCCGAGGCGAAAACTATGTTTACGTTAACCGTGAAGCGCGGATGGGGCGCACGGCGCTGATTATTCATCCGGCGCTGAAAGACCGTAGCTTTAAATTTGCCGAACCGGCATCAGAAATTAAAGCCTGCGATCACTACGAGCAGTTTCCGCTGTATCTGGGCGGCGAGGTTGAGCAGCACTACGGTATTCCGCACGGCTTTAGTTCACGAATGGCGCTAGAGCGTTTTTTAGATGGGCTATTTGGCGAGAACGTATAAATAAGAGACTGGCGTCGCCAGTCTCTTATTGCGGAGCTATCAGGCCTTCGCCTGCGTGTATTGTCCAACACGGAACAGGCGACGGCAGAAATCAAGGAAGTAGCCGTAAGCGGCGCCCATCACCAGCGATATCACCGCATTTGAGCTGACCGCCGCGGCAATCTGATGCCAGTCGGCACCCACGCTTAGTAAAATCAACACGTATACCGGCGACTGGAAAGTCACATACGCCAGCGGATCCGCCACTCTTTTCATCCAACCTGCCGGGCTGATACGCGCAGCCTGCCGCATAATAAAGTCACGATACATACCGTAGGGCCAGGCAATAATAATGTTGACCGGGATGGCAACCAGACGAGATGAAAGTGACTGCTCGAAGGTCATTCCCGAGAGAAAAATTTCAATCATCATGTTCACGACGGAACAGTAGACCACCATGGCGAAAGTGTCTGCTGCCGCATGACGCAGGCGTGACTGCGCAGAGAACATCGGTATGCTCCTCGAAAATGGACGTTAAAACTAAGAGAAAACGTGTTTTTTGGCGTTTTGGGTTGGTTTGTTTGACGTGTATAGGTTATCCATCTGCAATAGAACAAACAACTAGTGAAATATTTTTATTTAATGCGTTTTTGTCAATAAAATACTCTGCGTTAGAGTGTTTTTTGACCGCTGCGCTATTTTTGTTTTTAAGGGTCTGTTTTTTATTTTGAATCAATAGCTTGTGTGTTTTTACGCGAAGGGGGGGAAAGGCTGATAAATGCGACGGTGCCGTCCGTGAAACGGCTATGCTGATTTTATTGTGATTTTCGTCACTATTGGAGTTTTTATCTAGTTTATAGCCCAATAATTAGCGTTAAACGCTGTTGGCTTCTTTTTTTAGATATGCGCAATTTATGGGTAAAAATTCAATCAGGCGGAAAGGGAAAGGGCGGTGAGTCACACTCACCGCGGGGAGATCAGCAAACGCCAAAGTCGCCTTCTTCACGATACGGGGCAACGTCATCGTTTTTCAGGGTGTACTGCTTGCCGTGCTCATCGCTGGCCTGAACCGCCACGATGCTATCTTCATGCGCTTCAATAACCTTTAATTTTGGCCCGCCCATTTTAGGCTGAACCAGATCGCCTGGTGCAAACATCAACGTGCTCCTTTGCTATTTCTCGTCTTCAGTAAAGTGGTCGTCACGGCGACGGCCTTCAGCGTCGGTTCCACGGCATGATAGTCAGCAAACGCGCCATACCGCAAAAACCGGTCAACCCGGCAAAGGTTAAGCCTGCGCCAACGAACGCGCTGAGCAGGAAAAAGGCGCTGGATACGCTATAGCCGAGAATGACGCCCACTAAAATTAGCACGCCTGCGGCGATCTGTACCTGGCGCATTAGGGGTAGAGGCTGCGATTTATCCTCAACCGTGGTCAACCCAGCCTGTCGCCAGGCATCGATACCGCCCTCAACGATTTTGACCTGGGCCGGCGCGGCGGCGGCAATCAGGCGGGGCAGGTTATTGCGCGTGCGGTTACCGGACTGGCAGTGATAAATGACCACCGTATCGGCGTTAGCCTTGAGCGTAGCGCCTTGCTCTATGGCGCTGAGCGGGAACAGGCGCGCAGCGGGAATATGTTCGCGGGCATATTCATCGGCATCGCGGATATCGATAAGCAGGGCTCCCTGCTCGGTTAGCGCAAGCACCTCTTCAGGGGAGAGAGATTCGGCGGTCATGATGAGTTCCTCAAGGACAGTAGAGCGTTTTTAAGGTGGTGACGATTTGCTGCACGGCCTCATTTTTAATGAAGTAGTGCAGGCGCTGCGCGTCGCGCTCGCAGCCAATAAGCTGCTCTTCTTTCATCCGCGCGAGGTGTTGAGAGGTGGCGGAAGGGCTTAGGCCGGTGGCTTTGGCTAACTCACCCGCGCTGGTTCCCGGTGTCTCGCAGAGCATACAGAGGACCAGCAATCGATGGGGATTGCTCATCGCTTTGAGTAACGTAGCGGCTTCGCTGGCGCGAGCCTGGAGCTGTTCGTCTGGCGTCATGTTATTTTATGTTTTTCTAAATTTAGTTAATTCTAAACTAAAGGACCGTGGGTGGCGAGAAAATTTTCGCTGAATGCGAAAATGTTAGTGTGCTAATTTTTTTGGGGATGAGAATAAATAACCATAATAATATTGAGATTATTCCTGGTTTAATGTTGATTGCGCATTTTTTGTCATAAAAAAGAAATGATAATATGCCTGATGGGGTTAATTTAGTTAAATTTATGGGCGAAGTGTTAAATTAACTGTGGCTTATTCCGGTTTAATTATGTTTGATGTGATGGTAAAGGCAACATGCGTTGATGGTTGTTGATCTTTGTTTATTTGAATTAAATACTTTTACCGCTATTTTACCTAATCATTGGTTGCATCCTCTCTAAATAAGAATATTATTAGCCTCGTATTCCTAATACATTAATCATTACCGATTCAGCCCCCATAATAACGACAAAAACATTCTTTTTTTGTGGTTATTAAATGGATGGGGCGGATTAGCGTTTTTATACCCTACAGACGGAACAAAACCATATAAACAAGGAGGATATGACGGCAGATCGGCTGGCGAATAAATGTTTATTCTCAAGCTACCTGCAGCAATATTAAGTTAATAAGAGAGCAATCATGAAATCACAATTCCGCATTATGGCATGCGTTATCGCCGCTCTGGCATCCGGCGCAGCAGTCGCGTCCGTGTCCACCAACCCAGGTTCTGAAGCAGGTACGCAGGGCACTGGCGGCCAGGTGAAATTTACCGGTTCAATCACCGACTCTTCTTGCAACGTGGATAGCACCACCGCGAACCAGACCGTTGACCTCGGCAAATGGGCGAAAAGCTATTTTACCGGCGCTGGCACTGAAACCACAAAAACCGCTTTCCATATCAAAGTAAAAGACTGTCCGACCTCCGTTGAACAGGTCGCAGTCCTGTTTGATGGCGATAAAGACACCAACAATAGCTCACTTCTGGCCGTGAAGTCAGGCGCGACCGGCGTGGGCATCAAGCTGTATGAAGATGACCAGGCGAAACAGATAGTTCCGGGCCATGTCTCTGAAATGCATGACATTGTTAAAGATGACGATCAGGACACCGGTGCAGCCGATCTGACTTTCTACGCGGATTACACCGCCACTGGCGCGACGGTAACCACGGGTGCCGCGAACGGCGTCGCTGATTTTAATATGGTTTACAACTAATTAAACCGTGAGCAGAAGGAAACTTCTGCTCCATCTCCGTTTTATTTAAAATGCTGGTTACTCCTATGAATCGATTTATCGCAAGCATAGCTCTTTCTTTATTCGTTTTATCAGCCACGGCTCAGGCTGGTATCGTCATGGGAGGAACCCGCGTAATTTATGAGGAAGGAAAACGAGAAGCCTCTATTTCGGTGACCAATGCCGATAGCGCTACACCCTATTTGGTACAATCGTGGGTCGAGAATTTCTCCCCAACGGATAAAAGCCAGCCGCCTTTTATTGTTACGCCTCCACTATTTCGTCTGGATGCGGAGCAAAAAAACATCCTGCGTATTAACTACACCGGTGCAAACCTGCCCCGCGATCGTGAGTCGGTATTTTGGCTGAACGTAAAAAGTATCGCACCGTCGAAAAAGAATGACGACAATAAATTACAGGTCAATATTAAGTCGAAATTTAAGATTTTCTATCGGCCAAAGGGCCTGGTGGGGGAATCCGCCGAGGCCTGGAAAGCCGTGACCTTCCGTCCTACCGGTTCCGGCATCGCTGCGCATAACCCGACGCCCTATTTTGTCTCCTTTTTCTCTATCTCGGTCGGCGGGCAGGAGCTGGACTCGCCGGGCATGATTGCGCCGTTTAGCGATAAATCCTGGTCGGTAAATCGCGCAGGCGTTGTGAAATGGCGTGCGATTAATGACTTTGGCGGCGTGACCGACTTCGCTCAACGGTAATTTTGCGGGCGCTTATCGTGAAAACGAACACCTCAAATACCCGGACCGATGATGTCGCGGCCGGCGTCAGCGTGCTGCTGGCCTGCGTACCGACCGCGCTATTCGCGCTATGCTATACCCATTCTTCCTGGGCCGATGACTACTTCGACCCGGCTGCCGTTGAGCTATCGGACCCGCAGCAGAAGACCGCTGATTTGCACTATTTTGCAAAGTCCGGTGGGCAGCAGCCAGGAAGCTACCCCGTCACTATCTGGGTCAACAACCAGCAGGTTGCCCAGCAAACCGTGGAATTTGTTGACGACGATGGCGAGCTGTTGCCGGTGCTTACGGCCGCGAAATTAGCGGATTATGGCGTCAATGTCAGCGCCTTCCCGGCGTTCGACACGCTGCACGATGGCGAAACGCTCACCCATATAGAGCGCTTTATCCCCGACGCCCGCAGCCAGTTTGATTTCACCCAGCAGCGCCTGAATCTCAGTATTCCGCAGGCGGCGATGAATCTGAAAAGCCACGGCTATGTCGATCCCTCCCGCTGGGATGATGGTATTCCCGCCGCATTCGTTGACTATAACCTGACCGGCGCGCAGTCGCGGCAGGAGAACAGCAATACGCGCACCAGCTACCTCAACCTGCGCAGCGGCCTCAATCTTGGCGGCTGGCGGCTGCGCAACATTGCCTCCATGCAGTATGACAAAACGCGTCGCTGGCGTTCGCAAAGTACCTATCTTCAGCACGACGTACGTGCGCTAAAAAGCCAGCTGCGCATCGGTGATACCTACACCAGCGGCGACGTCTTCGATAGCGTGCAGTTTCGCGGCGCGCAGCTGATGTCGGAAGAAGAGATGCTGCCGGACAGCCAGCGCGGTTTTGCGCCGGTGATCCGCGGCATGGCGCACAGCAATGCCAGAGTGACGGTTTCGCAGCACGGTTATGTGATTTACGAAACCTACGTGGCCCCCGGCGCGTTCGCGATTAAAGACCTTTACCCCACCTCCCAGAGCGGCGACCTGGAGGTGACGGTGAAAGAGAGCGACGGCTCGGAACGCACCTTTACTCAGCCGTTCTCCGCCGTGCCGTTTATGCTACGCCAGGGACGACTGAAATACAGCGTCAGCGCCGGGCGATTTTATTCCACGCAGCCGCAAATTCGCGAACCCCAGTTTGTGCAGTCGACGCTGTTTTACGGCCTGCCTGCCGACATTACCTTCTACGGCGGCACGCAGATGGCGGAGGATTATCAGTCCTGGTCCGCGGGGCTGGGGCACGGTTTTGGCGAGCTGGGATCGCTGGGGGTGGATTACACCAGCGCGGTGACGCGCACGCCGTCGAAACAGCGCTTTCACGGTAACTCCGCGCGCATCCAGTATCAGAAAGAGTTCGCCAGTATCGGCACCTCGCTCAGCCTGGCAAGCTATCGCTACTCCTCCAGCGGCTATTACGATTTCAGCGAAGCCAACGCGCTGGAAAGCGACTACGGCGTGGCGGATAACAAACGCGCTCGTGAAGAGATCTCATTGTCACAAACGCTGGGCAGCATCGGCAGCTTATCGGCTTCAGCCTGGACCCAGACCTATTGGCACGCTCAGGGGCATGATGAGACGGTTCACGTTGGCTTTTATAGCGCCTGGAAAGGCGTCTCCTGGGGCGTTGGTTACTACTTCAGCGAGTCCTCCGAGCATAGCAAAAGCGACCGTTCTTTCTCGTTCAACCTGAATATCCCGCTGGGCAAAATGCTGCCAGACAGTTCAGTCAGCTACAGCATGACGACGGACAACGCGGGCTATACCTCGCAGCAGGCTTCGCTGTACGGCTCGGCGCTGGAGAAAAACAATCTCTTCTACACCGTACAGCAGGGGTACGGCAACCGGGGGCAGGGGAGCAACAGCGGCGCGTCGCTGGATTATCGCGGTGGCTATGGTGAAGCGCAGGTTGGCTATCAGCACGATAACGTCAGCAATCAGGTGACCTGGGGCGCGTCGGGCTCGATCGTGGCGCATCCCCACGGCGTGACCTTCGGGCAGTATACCGGCGACAGTTTTGCAATCGTCCGCGCGCCCGGCGCTGACAACGTCGAGATCCAGAACGGCACCAACGTGCATACCGACTGGCGCGGCTACGCTATCGTCCCGACGCTGACCACCTACCGCAAAAATGATATCAGCCTGGATACCGAAACGATCCCGGACAACGCCGATGTAGAGCTGCTGGGGCAAACGGTGATCCCTGGCGGTGGGGCGATCGTTGAGGCCGATTATCAGACGCATATCGGTCACCGCGTCTTGTTTACCCTGCGTGGACGCGGCCGTCCGCTGCCGTTTGGCGCTAGCGTGCGGGTGAAAAATGCCGATGGCGCAGCCTCCGGAATGGTGGCCGAGCAGGGGCAGGTGTACCTGAGCGGCGTACCGGATGACGGCATGCTTGAAGTGCGCTGGGATGACCGTCACGCCGCGCAAACCTGCGTTGCTCACTTCCATCTTCCTGACAATCCGCAGCGTCAGCCGGTGCAAACCGTCAGCGCGGTGTGTTTATAAAAGGTCGCGAAAAATGAACAGATATTTTCCCCTCATCTGCTGGTTGATCTTGCTGGTGGCAGGCGTTAGCAGCCATCGCGTATGGGCTGAGAGCTGCAATAGCACCGTCGGTGAAATGACCATCAATACCCAGAACGTGCAGTATCTGCCATCACTGCCGGTCAATTCGCAGATGTCGCATTCGCTGGCCGATAACGGCAGCGGGATCCACTTTACCTGCGATCTCCAGGCGCCGGCCTCCGGCTGGAAACGGATTGTTTATCAGCAGGTTGATACCGGCGGCGCGGCCGTGGCGGTTAACGGCGTGCACATCTTCGCGACAAAGCTTGATGGGCTAGGCTACTCGCTTGGCTTCCAGTGCAACGGCGGGGCGGTGCACTATATCGATGGCAGTTCATCGCCGGCGGGAAAAAAGTCCGTCACCGTTTGCGACAGCGCCGATCTGCCTCCGCTACTGTCCGAGCGTGAGATTATCGTGAAGGCGTTTGTGACCTTCTACAAGACCGGGGAAGTGCAGCTCAGCGGCGGCAACCATACCAACGTTGAAGCGCAGGCGCAGGTGGGGAAACTGTTTCTGGAACAGCAGGGTACCTCGGGAAGCGGTGCCGTCGATTCGTCACCGACCTTTCTCGATTTGTCGGCGCTGAACGTCGATATTGGCGCCAGCGGCAGCTGCCAGGTGACGACGTCGACCATCAATGTGGCGTTGGGCTCGGTGAACAAATCTGAGTTTAAAGGGGTGAATACCACCGGCGGTAGCGCGAAAAACTTTGCGATTCCGGTGTATTGCTCGGAGCCGACGGACGTGCGCATCGGTTTCTTTGGCCTCGAGGCGGATGCCGGCCAGCCGGATACGCTGGCGTTAACCCGGGGGGACGGTGCGGCCAGCGGCGTAGGCATTAAACTGAGCTATGGGAGTAATGACGCTCCCGCCCCTGAGGCCGGAACGCCGGTGAAGCTTAACGAAGCGGCGAATCTGCCGGTACTGAAAAACGTCAAGGCCACTAACGCTGCCAATGCTGAACGCATCAACTTTACCGCCCAGTACGTGCAGACGGGCGGCACCGTCGGCGCGGGGATGGCGAATAGTATGGCGACCTTTACCCTGATCTATAACTGATTGGCTGGCGGCAAAAAAACGCCCGATGTGGCCATCGGGCGTGGGGGTAAAGCGTGGGAGAGACGTTATTCGCTGACTTTTCTCTCAAGGTCAGCGGCACCTTCTTTGGTTTTATCCCAGCCTTCCTGCGCGCCTTTTTTCGTCGCGTTCCAGCCTTTCTGGCTGGTCTCCTTGGTTTTATCCCAGCCTTTCTGCGCGCCTTCTTTGGTCGCATTCCAGCCTTTTTCCGTGCCTTCTTTGGTTTTATTCCAGGTTTTCTGCGCGCCTTCGCTCACCTGGCTACCCACGCTGTCGCTTTTACCTTCAGCGGCGTGCTTAGACTTCAGCTTCAGCTCTTCACCCTGATTTTGTGCCTGATGCAGCTTTTCTTTCGCGGTGTTGGCGTTTTCCTGTGCGGCGGCGACCGTCTCATCAGTTGCGTGTGTGGTTGCGGCAAAAACCGGCGAAGCCAGCATAAGAACGGATAATGCAATCATTGTCTTTTTCATAAATTCCTCATCTAACAATCTCAGTGTTATGAGCACGAATAAGCTTGCCACACCGGATATTATGCGTCTCCAGGAATAAACTGGAAGTTAATCAACGGGGTTTTCAGATTATTCGCCATTATTAAACACATAACCTCCGTCTTTGTGTGTGTATTCATTTTTTCTAACTCGATCACACTCCCTAAACGTTTCTGTTGTGAGCGGAAACATTTCAGAGTGATGATGAATTTGATTCATTTTTTTCAGGAGCAGGACGGGGCAGTATTTGCTGTGCCAGAGTATTGCTAACCGTATTTGTCATGCGCTCTCAGGCGTTTTAATAAAAAAAGATGACGGGAAAAGGGCTCTACTTATGCGTAAAGGAAAAATATTTGTCGCGCTTGCCGCGCTGGGCGCGGCGTTTGCCGTACAGGCCGAAAAAATCACTATCTGGTCATGGGACCCGCATTATAACGTCGCCATTATGAAAGATGCGGCAGATATTTATCAGAAAACCCATCCTGATGTGACCTTTGATATTGTTGATTTAGCCAAAGCCGACCTTGAACAAAAGCTGCAAACCATGCTCGCCTCTGGAATGACGAAGGCGCTGCCGGATATCGTGCTGGTTGAGGATTACAATGCCCCAAAATATCTACGGGCATTCCCCGGCGCCTTTGCCCCGCTGAATGGCAAAATAGATTTTACGCGCTTTGCGAAATATAAAGTCGACCTGATGACCGTAGAAGGTAAAACCTACGGCGTGCCGTTCGATACCGGCGTGACCGTGTGGTATTACCGCCAGGATCTGCTGCAACAAGCGGGCTATACCGACAAAGATCTGCAGGATATTAGCTGGGATAAATTTATCGAAATCGGTAAAAAGGTGCAGGAAAAAACCGGTAAGAAGATGATGGCAATTGACCCGAACGATGCCGGGTTAATTCGTATCATGATGCAGTCGGCCGGGCGCTGGTATTTTGATAAAGACGGCAAGCTGGATATCGCCAATAATCCGGCGCTGAAAGAAGCGCTGGAAACGCAGGTGAAGCTCAACGCCGCCGGGATCGTTAAACCGGTGATCGGCTGGGCCGAGTGGGTGGGGGCGTTTAACCGCGGCGACGTGGCGAGCGTCGTCACCGGCGTGTGGGCGACCGGCTCCATCAAAGCCGAACCCAAACAGTCCGGGCTGTGGCGCGTCGCCCCGATCCCGGCGCTGTCGGTGAAGGGCGCGACTCATGCCTCTAACCTTGGCGGCTCCAGCTGGTACGTGCTGGAGAGCAGCCCGGAGAAAGAACAAGCTATTCAGTTCCTTAACGACATCTACGTCAACAACATTGATTTCTATCAGCAAATTTTGCAGAAGAACGGCGCGATGGGCTCTAACCTGCTGTCGCGCGAAGGGGCGGCCTACAAGCAGCCGGATCCGTACTTCGGCAATGCGCCTATCTGGAGCACCTTTAGCGACTGGCTGAAGGTTATCCCGGCGGTGAACTACGGCATGTACACCTACGAAGCCGATGCTGCGGTTGGCGCGCAGCTGCCCGCGCTGAAGGACGGTGCGCCGGTGGAGCAGGTGCTGAAGAATATCGAACAGCAGGTTAACACTCAGATTCAATAAGGCTCATTCGGGCGAGGAAGGCCTCGCCCAAAATTTGAGGTGCTGTCGATGACCAACTTGCGAGCGAAGCGCGCCTTCTCGATTAATAGCTGGGGATTTGTCCTGCCCGCGTTGCTATTAGTGGCGGCGTTTATTCTCTACCCGGTGGTGAAGTCGCTGTGGTTCTCGTTTCACTCCGGCCAGGGGGCGATGATGAAATTTGTCGGCCTCGGCAATTTTCTCCGCCTGACCTACGATCCGGTCTTTCATAAAGCGCTCAGTAATACCCTGATCTTCCTGATTGTGCAGGTGCCAATCATGATATTGCTGGCATTAGTACTGGCTTCGGCGCTGAATATGCCGGGATTACGCGCGCGTGGTTTCTGGCGCACGGCGATATTTCTGCCCTGTGTAACCTCGCTGGTGGCCTATTCGGTGCTGTTCAAAAGTATGTTTTCCTACGATGGCGTGGTTAACCATTTGCTGGTTGGCATGGGCGTCATGGATGAACCCATTGCGTGGCTGACGGATCCTTTCTGGGCAAAGGTAGTGATTATTGTCGCTATTACCTGGCGATGGACCGGATATAACATGATCTTCTATCTGGCGGCGCTGCAAAATATCGATAAATCGATCTACGAAGCGGCCCGTATCGACGGTATTTCACCAACGAAGCAGTTTTTCTCGATCACCATTCCGATGCTTAAGCCGGTTATTCTGTTTACCACGGTGACTTCTACCATTGGTACGCTCCAGCTTTTCGACGAGCCGATGAATATTACCCTTGGCGGCCCGGCGGACAGTACCCTGACGCTGTCGATGTATATTTATAATTTGTCGTTTAAATTTATGCCTAACTTTGGTTACGCCACCACGGTTTCTTATTTCATCGTCTTTATGGTCGCGATTCTGGCGGTCATTCAGTTCTGGCTCGCCCGGGAGCGTAACGTATGATTCGCCTGCGCACGCTGAGAATGGCGGTGACTTATTGCCTGCTCGCCATTACCGCTTTTATCTCTATTTTCCCGTTTATCTGGATGGCGATTGGCGCCACCAATGAGAGCGTAGATATTGTGAAGGGCCGGCTGTTCTTTGGCACGGCGCTGCTGGATAACTACGTTAAATTCAGCCAGACCTTTGACGTTGGGCAACTGTTCTGGAATACCGGCAAAATTGCCATCGTCGGCACGCTGCTGACTCTGCTGGTTTCCTCGATGGCGGGCTACGGCTTTGAGATGTTCCGATCGGCGTTTAAGGAGCGGATCTATCAGGGGCTGCTGTTGACCATGATGATCCCCTTTGCCGCGATGATGATCCCGCTGTTTATTCTGATGGCGACTTTCGATCTGGTGGATACGCATATGGCGGTGATCCTGCCGACCATAGCATCGGTGTATCTGATCTTCTATTTCCGCCAAAGCTCGAAAGCTTTTCCCGCCGATCTGCGTGATGCCGCGCGAGTGGACGGCCTGAAAGAGTGGAAAATTTTTCTGTTTGTCTACGTGCCGGTGATGCGTTCGACCTATGCGGCGGCCTTTATTATTGCGTTTATGACCGCCTGGAATAGCTATCTATGGCCATTAATAATCCTGCAATCCAATGAACAAAAAACATTCACGCTGGCCCTCTCGTCGCTGGGCTCTGCCTATGTGCCGGATTTTGGCGTCATTATGCTGGCGGCGATTCTGGCCACGCTGCCGACGCTGGTGGTGTTCTTCGCCATGCAAAAACAGTTCGTGCAGGGCATGTTGGGGTCGGTGAAATAATGCAAGGAGTGAGTCATGGCTGAAGTCAGACTGGCCGGGGTAAAAAAGTCGTTTGGAAAAATCGACATCATTAAGGGCGTGGATCTGACCATCAACGACGGCGAGTTTGTGGTTTTCGTTGGCCCGTCGGGCTGCGGGAAATCGACGCTGTTGCGGATGATCTCCGGGCTGGAGGATCTCAGCGCGGGCGAATTGACCATCGACGGCGTGCGTATGAACGACGCGGAACCTTCCCAGCGCGGCATCGCGATGGTGTTTCAGACCTACGCGCTGTATCCGCACATGACCGTGCGCGACAACATGGCGTTTGCTCTCAAGCACGCGGGTGTGGCGAAAGAGGTGATTGAACGCAAGGTGATGGCGGCGGCGAAAGCGCTGGAGCTGGAGCATCTGCTCACGCGCAAGCCGAAAGCGCTCTCCGGCGGCCAGCGCCAGCGCGTGGCCATTGGACGGGCTATTGTCCGCGATCCGAAGGTGTTTTTGTTCGATGAACCGCTCTCTAACCTGGACGCGGAGCTGCGCGTGCAGATGCGTATCGAAATCGCGCGCCTGCACCGGGAGCTGAAAAGCACCACCGTGTACGTGACCCACGATCAGGTCGAAGCGATGACGCTGGCGGACAAAATCGTGGTGCTGCGCGCCGGCGTCATTGAGCAGATAGGCTCGCCGCTCGAGCTCTACGACAACCCGGCGAACCTGTTTGTCGCCGGGTTTATCGGCTCGCCGCGGATGAATTTTATCAACGCGATTGTGGTGTGGCAGAACGAGCAGGGGATCCGCGTGCGTTTACCGGAGTTTGACGACGCGCTGCTGGAGGTGCCGATTCGCCGCGCGGTGGCCCCGGGCAGCCGGGTGAAACTGGGGATTCGGCCCAAGCAGTTCCGCGAAAGCGGCGACGGTGCGTTGACGGTGACCATTGACCTGCTGGAACAGCTGGGCAGCGAAACCTTTGCCTACGCCCGCGGCGCGCAGGGCGGCACGTTGACGATTGAGACTCGACACGGCCGCGATCTGGTGGTGGGCGCGGAGTACCGCGCGCACTTTTCCAGCCGCGACGTGCTGGTCTTTGGCGAGGACGAGCAGCGCATTAACTGAATTCGGCCCGGTACACGGCTATCTGTCGAGGACGATCAGCGGCGCGTCATCATCAGCATGCGCGACGGAAATCTCCGCCTGGTAAAGGTTGCGCAGCGCCGATTCGGTCAGCACCTCCTGCGGCGCGCCGTTATCCACCACCTGTCCCTTTTCCAGCAGGATAATGCGGTCGGCGTAGCGCGCGGCCAGGTTGAGGTCGTGCAACACGCAGCAGACATTAAACTGACGCTCCTCTACCAGCTGGCGCAGCAGGCGGAACAAATGCTGCTGGTGATGAATATCCAGCGCCGAGGTCGGCTCATCCAGAAACAGCCATTTGGGCGACGGTTCCGGTTCCCAGAGCTGGACTAACAGCCGCGCCAGCTGTACCCGTTGCTGCTCGCCGCCGGAGAGGTGGCGGTAGTCGCGCGACGCCAGCTCGCGACAGCCGCACAACGCCATAATCTGCTCGCTCTCATCGCGCGGGTTACGGGTGCGGTGCGGGTGGCGGCCCATGCGAATCACTTCCATCACGCTGAACGGAAACGCCATGTGGCTGTTCTGGCGCATGACCGCGCGCGTCTTCGCCAGCTCTGCCGTTGGCCAGTCGGTTAACGGCCGCCCGAACAGCGAACAGCGGCCGCTGTCCGGTTGCAGATAGCCGGTAAGCTGGCGCAGCAACGTCGATTTGCCCGCGCCGTTAGGCCCCAGAATCGCCACGATTTCGCCGCCGGGCAGCGTCAGCGAAACGTTATTGGTCAGGCGACGCCCGTTAAGGCTGTAGGTCAGGTTCTGGGCGTTAATCATAGTGCTCTCCGGGTGCGCAGGATTAGCCATAAAAAGTACGGCCCGCCAATCAGGCTGGTTAGCAGACCAACCGGCATTTCAGCAGGCTGTACCAGCGTGCGGGCCAGCGTATCGGCCACCAGCAGCAGGCAGGCACCGGCGAGGGTTGAGCAGGGGATCAGCCAGCGGTGATCGGCGCCGATAGTCATGCGAATCAGATGGGGGATCACCAGGCCAATAAAGCCGATAACGCCGCTGACCGAGACGGCGGCGCCGACCAGCAGCGAGCTGAGTAAAAGCAGCAGCTGGCGCTGACGCTTCACGTTCACGCCGAGGTAGTGCGCCTCTTCGTCGCCCAGCTGGAGCAGATTGAGGGTGGTGGCCAGCCAGCCAGTGGCCACCATCGCCGGGAGGGCAAACGAGGCGGCGACCAGCAGCGTTGGCCACTGTGCCTGCCCGAGGCTGCCCATCATCCACAGGGTCAGCTGGCGTAGCTGCTGTTCATCGCCAACGTAGCTCAGTACGCCAATCGCCGCGCCGCACAGCGCGTTGATGGCGATACCGGCCAGCAGCAGCTGCATCATGCCGCCGTGAATGTGGCGCAGGCTAATCAGGAAAATAACCGCGCAGACCACCAGACTCCCGGCGACGGCGAAGATCATCTGCTCGTACAGCATCACCACCGCCGGTAACGAGATCGGGAAGATAATCGCCACGCCGACCATCAGCGCCGAGCCGCTGCTGACGCCGAGCAGGCCGGGGTCGGCCATCGGGTTGCGAAACAGCCCCTGCATAATCACCCCCGCCGTCGCCAGCGCGCCGCCGACTAGCACCGCCAGCAGCACGCGCGGCAGGCGAATATTGAGCCAGATATCGCGATACTGTTCATCCAGCAGGGAAGCCAGGGTTATTTTTAGCGCCCCCTGGCTGGCGCCGACCAGCACGAGGGTCGCCAGCATCAGCAGCAGGCCGATAAAAACGCTGAAGGAAGAGAGTGAATCCTTAAACACGCGAATCTCCATAACATCATTGCGGCGCTGACGGGCAGCGCCGCGAAGGGATTAAGCCGGTTTGAGGCCCGGCTCAACCAGGCTGTAGACCTGATGGCCCAGCGCTGGCTTGGCGGCCAGCGCCTGAATGTGCGCGGCAACGTCGGCACGCTGCACAAAACCGTGCACTTCCTGCTGCTGGAAGCGCTGCGCGTTGCCGGTAGCCTCGCCGCTCAGCAGCCCGCCGGGACGCAAAATGGCATAATCAAGTGCGCTGGTTTGCAGCCAGCTTTCCGCCAGGGTTTTCTCCCTTACCGCCTGACCAAACGCCGCTTTGGCGCGATCGGAAAGGTACGGCCAGCTGTCGCCGCAGCCCAGCGATGAGACGAGGATCATGCGGCGAATACCCGCTTTTTCCGCCTCATCAATCACCGTGCGGTGCGCCAGATAGTCTTGCGCGCCGCCCATCGAGGAAATGACCGTTGCCGTCGGGCCCGCCGCCTGGCAGGCCAGCGCCACGCGTTCGGCATAGCAGGCGTCGCCGATCACCACCTGAACGCCCCTGGCTTCCAGGCGAAGCGCGGCTTCTGGCTTGCGCACCAGCGCGACCACCGGGCGCTTTTCCGCCAGCGCGCGCTCAACCGTCAGCGCGCCAACGCCCTTGCCGCCCGCGCCGAAAATCAGCCATGGGCTCATCAGGCTTCCCCTTTCAGCGCAGCGGCCAGGGTGCGGAAGGCGTCAACCTGTTCGCTCAGCAGTTGGCGGTGGTCGTCACGGCCGAGGAAAATTTTGAACATCGCGCTGCCCGCCGCGTTGAAGAACAGAATGGAGGCGGTGTCCATGGCCATGAATTTGCGCTCAACGAGGGCAATATGGGTGCAGTTTTCGGCCTTGATGTGGCCGGTCATGCCTTTTTTACCGCGCAGGTTAAAGTAGCCGTGGCGGTGGAAGCCGGACGGCAGCTCGCCGGTAAATTCCAGAATAACGTCGGCGGTATGAACCAGCGTGGTGACTTTGCCCCATTCACAGACGGTATCCCAGACGGTGTCAAACTTGTCGCCGGTGACCAGGGTATGCGACGGCACGTTTTTCACTACCTCCAGCAGGGTGGTGTTGTATTGCCCGGCGATGGCTTCCAGGGTGCCGTCAGGCTCGGTTTTTAAAAAGTCCTGCAGTGAGATATTGCTCATCATTAACTCCTGTTATGGGGTTTCTACCGCAATGCGCGGTGCGTTAAGCTCCTGAATTAACTCATCAAGAGACTGTAAAATGTTGCTTGCCCAGAAGCGTCCTTCGTTGGTCAGGCGCAGGCAGGTGGACGCATCGCGGGTGAGCCCGGCGCGGTGCCATTGCGCCAGCAGCGGGGCAAGGCGCGCGGCGTGCGGCGTGAGCGCATCTAGCGGTACACGGGCGGTTTCCACGCCGGACTGCAGCGTATGACGCCATTGGAAGCCGCGATCGGCGGTGCGCATCATCATCATCAGCGGCTTTTTGCCCGCGGCGATCGATTCATGCCAACGATTCAGGTCGCGTTCCACCATCCACGAATAGCCGTTTACCGAGCCGCCGGCACCGGACCCCAGCGCCAGGCAGTCGGCGCCTTGCTTAATCAGCAGGTTATAGAGGTTGCGTTCGCGGGTAGTGCGCGCCCAGTGGCTGTTGCTGATGCAGCGCCAGCCCGCCTGGTCCATAAAATCACAGCCCTGAAGGTAGAGATCGCGACGTTCCGCGGGTTGCGGTACCTGCGTACGGCCATTTTCGACGGCCTTGCCGAGCGGGGTGTTCGGCAGTAGGTTGAGGGCATAGAGGTCGACGCCGTCCAGCCCGATATCGCGGGCGATCGCCAGGTCTTCGCCCCACAGCCTGGCGTCCTGCCCCGGCAGGCCAAACAGCAGGTCGCAGACCACCGCCGCACGATCGCGGCGCACCAGCCCTTCCATAAAAGTGATGGCCGTAGGGCCGTCGGAGGTGCGGGCCATTTTTTTACGAATTTTGCTGTTAAATGACTGAATACCGATAGAAAAACGGTTGGCCCCCGCGTCCAGACAGGCGTCGATGCGCGCGTCGTCGAAGTTCAGCACCCGTCCTTCAATGGTGATTTCACAGTCCGGCGCCAGCGGCAGGCGCGCGCGCAGGGCGGTGATAATACGCGCCAGGTCGCCCGCCGAGAGTGCGGACGGCGTACCGCCGCCAAAGTAGACCGCGTGGATCGGCGCGGACTGATGCAGCACGCTGTCGGCTTCCATCTCGATTTCGCGCAGCAGCGCATCGGTGTAGCGCGCGCAGCGATCTTCTTCATAGCGGTTCTGATAAAAACCGCAGAAGGTGCAGTGGGTGGCGCAAAACGGAATATGCAGATACAGCAGGCGCTTACGCGGCGGCGTGGCGTGGCTTAGCACCTCCAGCCAGGTGTGCGCCAGCTGCTCTTTAGCAATGGGGATAGCGCCACGCCAGGGCATGGTGGCCCGGCGGTCTTTGAAGGGCTGACCGCCCTCCAGCGCAAAATGCGGGGTGAGATCCAGCTCGTTTGTCGTATTCAGCATAACGGGTATTTCAACGTCCTTTAGTTTGGCCAGAACTGGCGGTGCAGCGTTTCAACGGCGTCGGCGACGCGCGGCCCCATCCCCAGGATCAGCGCCTGATCGAGAATGACGATCCGCTTGTTTTTCCACGCCGCGGTGCGGGTAATGCCGGCGATGGTGCTCAGGCGGTTGATGTCGCCTTCCACCATCTGTGAGGTGACGACTATTACCTGCGGATTGGCGGCAATCAGCGCCTCGGCGCTGTAGCTGCGATATTGCGGGTGCTGCGCCACGTTTTGTGCGCCCGCGAGCGTCATAATGGCGTCGGCGACGCTACCCTGGCCCGCCACCTGCGGCGCGCTGCCGCCCGCGCTGAGGATAAACAGCGCTTTCACCGGCGCCGGTTTGCTGGCGCTGCTCTGCGCCACCTTCTCCAGACGCTGACGGATATCGTCAACCAGCGCATTCCCCTGGTCCTCTACGCCCAGCGTTTTCGCGAGCGCGTGGATGTTGGCGTACATCTGGTCGACGGTGGCCGGCACGCGGGGCAGGGTGACAACGTCAACCTTCTGCGAGCGCAGCTGCTCTAACACCAGCTGCGGCCCCGCGTCCTGCCAGGTAATAAAACGGCTCGGGCGCAGCGACAAAATGCCTTCGCTGCTGAGCTGCTTCCAGTAGCCAATGTGCGGCAGCGCGGCGGTTTCCGGGGGATAAGAGGTGGTTTCATCCACCCCAACCACGCTGCTACCCGCGCCCATGGCATAAATCAGTTCGGTGAGCGAGCCGCCCGCCACCACAATGCGCTCGGCGGCCTGCGTGCTTAGCGCGCAGGTGAGCGCCAGGAGTCCAATCGCCAGTTTTTTTATCATCAGAAGTTCCATGCAAAGCCGATAGCCGCGTTAAAGCCCGCCGCAGGAATGGATTCGTGCGCCGTGCGGTAGCGTTTATCGGTGAGGTTATTCAGGGCCAGATTGACCTGATACTGGTCTTCAGCACCAAATTCGGTGTTAACCGCCAGGTTTAGCGTGGCCCAGCCTGGAGTGCGGACTTCTTTGCTGCCGGTGTCATCTTTGGCGCTGGAAGCCGCACGGATGTAGATATCCGAGGTCACGTTGGCCTGATTCAGCATCAGCGTGTGTTTTACCCCGATACGACCGTTGACGCTGGGTTCGCCGGTATTGGTGGTTTTTAGCGTCTGGCCTTCGTACTGACGGCGGATCAGGTTGCCGCTGACGTAAGGGGAAACGATCCAACCGTTGTACTCCGCGCTCAGCTCCATGCCCCAGGTTTTGGCGCGGTCGATATTGTCGTAGTAGTAATATCCGCCGCGCGAGGAGGAGGTGTTGCCGTTGCACTGAGACTGGCCGGAACAGGCGATACTGGCAATGTAGTCTTTCGCTTCCGAGTAGTAGACGGCCCCGTCCACCAGCCACAGGTTGCCGTTATAGCGGGCGCCCAGCTCGACGTTGTTGGAGTGCTCGGCTTCCAGATCCGGGTTGCCGTAGGTGGTTCCGCCGCCCGCTGACGTCTGCATAAACAGCTGCGAGAGCGTGGGGAAGACGTAGCCCTGGGCGAAGGCGGCACGCAGCTCAATGTTGTCGAAGCCGGAGTAGCGCAGGCTGGTGGAGGTGACCAGTTCGCGGTCGTTGGTGGATGAGGTTGGGATGGACGTATCGCTAATGACGCCAGCGGTCGCGGACTGACCATCGCCGCGGGTCAGCTTTGAGGAGAGCCAGTACTGGCGCGCGCCCAGCGTCCATGTCCAGTTATCCGCAAAGCGCCAGTCGTTCTGTGCAAACAGTGAGGTATTGCTCTGCTCGGACTCATAGTAGGAACGGGTTTGGGTGGCGGTATTGATCAGCCCGGTGGCGGATTGGCTCGTGGTATTACCGTTCGAGGTCTGGGAGACGCGATCGCGCTTATACTGCGCGCCAAGCACCAGTTCATTGTTGGCCGGCAGGGAGAAATTGCTCTGCAGCGTGATGCCCTGAGTGTACTGCTTATCATGGGTCTGAGTCTGGTTATGAACGGTCAGCACCTGAATCATCGGGCTTGGAATAGGCTGCGTCGTTTTTACTTCATTCTCAAACTGGCGCTCAATGGTCTGCTGATAGGCGTCAATGTGGATTTTCTTCAGGTAGTCGCCGTTGACGTCCACGTCGTAGAACAGGCCGACTTTCTCACGTTCCAGTTTTGGCAGCTTGACGCTGAAGGCATCGTACTCACCGTCCGGATCTTCAAAATAGGTCTGCGTAGCGAGCCGGTAGCGGTCGAGCGACAGCCCAACATGCTGGTTATCGAGGTTGTAGCCCAGCCACAGGGCCTGGCTGTTATTGCGGTTGTGGGTATTGGGCAGACGGCCATCCGGCGTTTTGCGATCGCCCTGATCGGAGTAGCTGCCGTTGATGCGGTAATCAAACTGACCGATGCTGCCCCAGGCAGCGGCAGACTCTTCCCAGCCGGCGGTAGAGGAGTTGTAGACCGCTTTTACGGTGCCAGCGATCGGCTTATCGCCGCTTTTTTTGGTGATAAAATTCACTACGCCGCCGATGGCCTGTGAGCCGTACAGGACGGAGTAGGGACCTTTCACCACCTCAATACGCTCCAGCGCCGACTCGTCAATCAGCAGGCCAACGCCATAGTTATCGCCGGCGCGTTGGTAGGTGACCTCCTGACCGTCGATCAGTATCAGCACGCGCGAAGAGGCTTCGCCGCGAATACGAATCTGCTTGCGCCCGGCCAGCGCGTTATCGGTGACCTCAACGCCGGGGATATCCTGGAGATCGTCAGCAATCGAGGTGCTGGTGGAATTTTGCAACGTCTGATGATCGATGACCTGAATGGTCGCCGGGCTTTCCCAGAGGTGACTTTCCGAGCGGTTCGCCGTGACGACGAGAGTCTCTTCTTTGCTGGTTTTGTGTTGAGCTGTGTGGGCTGTGGCAGCGGAAACGGCACCTGCGATAAACAGCGGCAGGGCGGAGAGTACGAATGACCCTCGAGTCAGTGTGTTACGCATCATTAACCTATAAATAAGTATGAGTATGATAATAATAATTACTATCAATTACATTTGCATATGAAGGTGTGCGTCGTCCAGCCTTGAAGATTCAAACAAAATACATCTTTGATTTGTGTCAATTTACACCGGGTGGGAAGGGGGGGATGGCGTGAAAAATGCCCACAGACGCCAGTCTGTGGGCGGTATGACGTTACGCGGTAGTGGGAACGAATCGGGTGCCAAAGTGTGTCCATCGAGGCAGGATGGCAAAGATAACCGCAAACAGCAGGCACGACAGGTTAAACAGCGTAAAGGGCATATAGTCCAGCGTGGCTACGCCCAGCGTTTTCGCCATAAACATGCCGGAGATGGTCCACGGAAACAGGCCTTCAAGCAGCGTCGCGCCGGACTCCATTGCGCGCGACATATTGACCATATGCAGCTTTTTCTCTTTGTAGCAGGGGTCATACATACTCTTGACGATAAAAAAGCTGATCACCGCGTTGCCGGTACAGGCCACCAGCACCGAACTGGTGACAATAGTGGCGAGCACGGTGCGCGTAATGGTGTGCAGCTTTTTGACCAGGCTGCTGAGAATGACCGCCAGCGCCCCCGAAACCTCGAGCGCGCTGGCAAAAATAAACGCGCACAGCATGACGACGATCGGGCTGACCATGGAATACATGCCGCCGCGATTGAGCAGCACGTTGATATTTCTGGCCGTGGCTTCATCCATCGCTATAGCCTGTAATCCCGGGAGCATCGTCGACTTAAAGCCGTTGATGGCCGCGGCGATCGTGTCAGCGAGTACGATATCCTGAAACAGGACGGCGAGCACAATGCCGGACAGCGCCGAAGCAACCAGAACCAGCACCGAGTCCCATTTGCGAACTGCGCCAGCAAATACCAGCAGCGCCGGACACAGCAGCAACGGGTTCAGCCAGAACGCGCCCCGCAGCGCCGATTTCATCACCTCTATTGCCTGCAACTGCTCAGGTGTGCCTGCCTGCAGATGATTACCGAGCAGGTAAAACCCGATACAGGCGACCACAAACGCCGGCAGCGCGGTATAGAGCATATTGCGGATGCTCTGGTAGAGATCCGCTTCAGCGGCGATGGCGGCCATATTGGTGGTGTCAGAGAGGGGAGAAAGCTTGTCGCCAAAATAGGCCCCTGAAATGACGGCGCCCGCGGTAATGGGCAGTGAGACGTCCATTGCCGTGGCAACGGCGATCAGCGCGACGCCGATGGTACCCGCGGTGCCCCACGAGGTGCCGGTAAAGGTCGAAATACAGACGGTCACCAGGAAGGCGGTAAGATACAGATAGGCAGGGTTAATCACTTCCAGGCCATAAAGTACCATCAGCGGGATGGTGCCGGAAACCATCCAGCAGCCTATCAGCATGCCGATAGAAAGCAGGATCAGCATCGCCGGCACCGCGTCCTTAATTTTCCCGACCAGCGCGTTCATCACCTGTTTCCAGCTACCGCCGTATAAGCGTGCGTAAAAGCTGGTAACAATGGTGATACAGATTAGCGTGAACTCTACCGGGTAGTTCAGCAGACCGATGCCGACGGCAAAAATGATAAAGATGACCGCAAGAAGCAATAACGCCGAGGTAAACGTTGGTTTTTTCTGCGTATGCATTGGATTAGCCTCTCATTCCGGCGATAGCGGTAAAGGCGCGATCCAGATCGGCAATCAGCAGTTCCGGGCTTTCCTGCCCAATCGACAGGCGAATAAGCCCCGGCGCAATGTTATGGGCTGCCAGCGCTTCCTCGTTGTAGCCGCGGTTTGGCGAGATGATTAAGCTTTCATATCCACCCCAGCTACAGCCAATCTTGAACAGACGACAGTTGTCGATAAAGCCTTTTACCTGCGCAAAATCGCCGTCTTTAATCTCAAACGCAAACAGGCCGGAGAACCCCATCATCTGCCGACGGATAATCTCCTGCTGCTGCCCATTGGCCAGCGCCGGGTGACGAATATTTTCGACTTCCGGCCGGGTTTTGAGATAGTCGATGATCTGTAGCACGTTCTCCTGGTGGCGCTGCATACGCACCGGCAGCGTGCGCAGGCCGCGTAGCAGTAGCCAGGCGGCGAACGGCGACAGTACGGCGCCCAGTAGCTGGTGGGAGAAGTCGCGGATCTCCGTCATGCGGTCGTGTGAGGTAATCACCGCGCCCGCGATCAGATCGCTGTGGCCGCCGAGATACTTAGTGCAGGAGTGGATCACGATATCGAAACCCAGCGTCAGCGGCTTCTGAAAGAGCGGCGTCGCCCAGGTGTTGTCAATCATCGTGGTAATACCGCGCGCCTTCGCCAGCGCGGCGATGGCGGAGAGATCGACAATATTCATGGTCATCGTGCCGGGCGATTCGGTGTAGATAACGCGCGTCGTGGGGCGGATATGACGTTCAATTTCGGCTATGTTGCCATCCAGCACAATGTCGTAGCTGATGTCATATCGGCTCGCCATCTGTTTAACCAGAGCTAGCGCTGGTCCGTAGACGTTATTGACGAAGATAATATGATCCTGGCTACGCAGGTTGGCCAGCAGCGCGGCGCTAATTGCCCCCATTCCTGAAGCGAAACAGCGGCAGGACTCCCCTCGTTCAAGCTTTGCCAGCTTCTCTTCAACCATCTGCACCGTAGGGTTTAAGCCGCGTGAGTAGATAAAGCGCTCCGCCTCGCACAGCATGTCATCGCAGTAGGATTGGTAGTCTTTCTGGACAAACAGGCTGGTCTGAACGATTGGCGCGCTGACTGCGCCAAAGTAGCGTTCATGGTGCTCGTCCTGTCCGGAGCAGGCGATTTGGTCGTCATGAAGATAGCGGTCATGGTGCAAAAAGAAGTGGCGAGTTTCCATGGAAAAATTCCTTATGTGTATGAGGTAAGGGTGAATGCCCTGGCCGCATCATGAAACGTTGTGTTCTTAAAAACTGTTATTAACTTCATATAAATTCAAGTATCCCTTGAATTGATGTGGTTAAAGTTGAAGATGGATCCGGGCCAGGGAGGGATAATTTAGGCTGGTGAAGCGAAACTGGGCCGTTGCGGTGATTGGTAAAAGATTAAAGATCGCGAGGATTAATGCAGATCTCAAGCAGGCGGAGCTGGGCGTGGCGGCGGGGCTGGATGAGGAGTCGGCGAGCGCACGTATTAGCTCTTACGAAAACGAGGTGCACGCGCCTGATTTTCGTCTGGTCTGTAAACTCGCCGCCGTGCTGGATGTGCCGGAGGCCTATTTTTACGCGGTGGAGGATGAGCTGGCGGAGTTGATTTTGCAGTACCATCGCTATCGAAAGCGCGGTTGGTAGCGGGATAACGGGAATGCCCCCCTGTTACGGCCATCAATATCGCTATCAGATTATTCTGCTAATACAGCGGGTTGCGGTTTTAAAACCGCCCACTATTATTGGGGGTTGGTGGTAAATATTCAGGAAACATATCCTTTTGTCGAACGACAAAAATAACAAAGAGTGACTAAGAGGGGCGACAGTGCGTCATTTATATTCTGGGATGGTAGTTGGACTCGCGTTACTGGCATCAGCGTGTGCGCCGGGGCCGGTGGGCACAAAACGTTATGAGCCGTATACCGGGCAAGATGCTGCGGTGGTTTACACTCAGCTCAACGAGCAGCACCAGGGGCTGATTTATTTCCAGCGTTTTGCGAAGGAAGGCGATTGCTACAAAGATCAGGAGCTGATTTATATCAGCAATAATCTTATGGAAGGCAAGGTGAACCGTTTTTATGAAAGCCGCATTCGCCCCAATACTCACTGGTCGCTATACGTGATGAACAATTCCAGCGGACATCAAATCACCACGCAAACCGCGTTTATTCCTGAAGCGGGCAAACATTATGTTGCTATCCCCTATCAGGGCGTCGTGGAAGTTCCACAGGATCTGAAGCTGTCCGGGAGCGATAACCTGGATAAAATTTATGAACAATACAAAGATAAACCCGCGCAGACATGGAATGTGCGTAATGGCGTTTGTAAGTTCTGGTTCGCGAAAATGATGGGCGCATAAGGTTAGCTTCGTTCGCGGGGGATAGGGCGCATTACGCACTAAAAGTATGGATTTTCCATCGGCAGCGTCCTATCCTGAGTGCAAACATACGAGGTTATCATTATGAAAGATGTTGTTGATAAGTGCAGTACTAAAGGGTGTGCGATCGATATTGGCACAATTATTGAAAATGACGATTGTACCTGTCCGATCGAGCGCGTTTTTCCGACGAAAAATGAAGCTGAGCTAGCGGTCGCGAAAATCAAGAAACTGGCTGCTGCTGCTGCCTCGGGCGAAGACGCTGAGGTTGTGTACCAGATTCAGAACGTTGGCAACGAGGCGAAGCTGGACGCGTCCGTGACGTTTTCTTGCCAGGCGGAAAAGATCATTTTTGAACTGTCATTAAGATCGGCATTCTGAGAATAAGTGCGCCTGCCGATGTTCAGTTGATGAACGGAGGCAGGCGTATTGTTATGTCGTGACTCTCAACGCCAGCCCGGTGGTAGCAGACCGCCCGTGGGGGGAGTTTGTCTTGGCATTGCCGGGTTTCCATCGTTTTAGGCACCTTAAGCTTTATGAGGTGCCTAAAAGGTTCGGATTTAATTAGTTGTCTTCGGATTTCGCCGCAAAAATTGAAGGCACAAAAAAGCCCGCAGGGCTTGCGCCGTGCGGGCTCTTAGGACTTCATCGGATGACTCTGGTAATCACCGATGGAGAATTTTGGGCTGGCGTCCCTGTGTTTTATTTTACACTTATATGATTTTTATGGTTATTTTTGTATCGTTATTAATTAAGGGTTCATTAAAGGGTCCTAAAAAAGGCGTCATCACTGATTTTACTTATTCCAGAGCTAAAATCTTAGATACTGCACGTTTAGGAGTTGAACTCACGAAACATAGCCTTTCCTCTCCAGAGGCTATTTCCCGTATGCAAAATCTTACCTCCAACTAAGTCTTCTCAAAGTGTTAAACAAGGATTATAAAGAGGAATAGTACAGAATTAAATCATGAATAATTTAAATCATTGATAAATAACTATTTATTAAAAAAACTTAAATAGACCAGAAAAATAGCACTTTTTGCAGAAGTCCTCCTAAGCCTATGCTGGCTTGCTTTCAAAATACTCTTCATAAATCTGACTAAAAAAACACCACCCCTTGATCAATTCGTGCTTTTTGATAGTTGATCGCCATAAGCGATCTGAAGATACTGCATCCATCAAAACAACAATGGAGAAATGTATGACAGAAAGAAAAAGATTTATCCGTATGCCTGAAGTGTTGGAAAGAACCGGATTTTGTAAAGCTTGGATTTATCGATTGATTAGTCGTGGTCAATTCCCTGCACCTATAAAACTAGGTGATCGAGCAATCAGGTTCGTAGAAAGTGAAGTTGATGAGTGGATCGACCAAATGATTTACGCGTCACGTAATAAAGCAGCATGATAATATTTTTATAAATGAAGTTAGGAGGTCATATATAATAAATATATAGGCCTGTGTTTGAATATAACGATCCCTTTAATAAAAATACATGAAAGTGTGGGGGGATATTTACTTAACGATTAAATAAGGAACCAAAAATGAAAAAAGAAAATAAATGTAATAGTCAGAACTCAGCAGAACTTACAGCATTGCTAGAATACTCTCGCTTTACCAAGAAAGTGCTTGCGAAGCCTGCTAATGAAGTATTCGATCTATTTACCGACAAATATTATATGGAAACCGTTTACGATGATATTATTGATAAAACGAAGAAGAGTATTGATCAAAGTCAGCATAGATACATAGATTTTGAAGAGGTTAGAATAAATATAATGTGCATGCATACAGAGGCCATTATGATTTGTTATATGTGAAAATAAAATAGCTCAAAATGGATTGTATAGCGTTTAGAGATTTTATATGAATAGTATTGATATCTTAAGCAAAAGGTCAGATATATTTCTGACCTTTATTAGGTTTTGCTATCATTAATCAATAATGATTTTGTGAAATATTTTATTTGTTTCTCTTGACTATTAAAATATAAGTCTTATAAAAAATAAAGATACAAAAAAAGCCAGATGATAAATCTGACTTTTTAAGGACTAAAAAAGTCAGCGAAAACTTTTTAAGTCTTGTAATCAGTTAGAGGATTAACGTGATTACAAATATAATAAAGTATTAAATAATATTTTCATATTTGTCAAATCTAAATCTGAGCTTTTTACAAGTCTTTTAAATACCACTTCCAGAAGCTTTAATGTCCTCGAAAGCAATCAAATTATAAACCTTTGTATCAGGTCTGCATATGTGGAGCAATTGAGCGCGAGTCGCTAATAAGAGATGTCCGTATGTTTTGTTGGTTGTAGGTATAGAAGGGGAAGCGACGTAATACCAACCCGAAGCGAAGTTCTAAACAGATAAGTGAAGTTGTATATGGAATAGCTATGAGAAAGCCCTACCTTTGTTGACAGCATTAATAGGGGATAACAATACATTAATCTGCATGAACGAATCTGGGGGTGTCGTAGGGTGTCCTACATTGGAAACGATGTAGAGCTTTAAGCCAGATCAACTTGGGTGAAGTCATATTTTTCATCTTGGTTTTCGCCAATCTTGATAGATTTTCAACAAAATAAGTTGAAAATTTCAGGAGGCGAAGCCTTGGATGAAGTCCCCTTTTCGGGGGCGAACACAAGGCAGTATATAACTCTCAGTAAGGCTGTTTTTATTTATAGCAAAGGTGCCTTGTTTTATGGCACCAATAAAATATAAAGTAGAACTAGATCTAAAAAAGATATAGGGCGAAGCCTAATAAAATAAAAAGAAAACCATATCTAAAAAATATAAGAAAAAAGTCTCGCGCCAGATATCCCGCCATAGAACTTTTCACGTTGTTATCCCTTCAAGATCCAAATCCTAAACAGAAAATGATCGGTATAAAAGATCGATATGTCAATATCGATAGTTTTTATCAATCAAAAGGTGCTAAATCGATCGTTGTTAATTGTTTTAAACGATCGATTATCATAATGTGATAGTTTTAGACTATCATGGTGCATTTTTTCGATCGGTACAAACGATATGACTAGACATAAAAATAATTGAATTCTAAGGCGTTTACAGATCAATCGTAGGTCTGTGCTATTGGTGAAGGAAAAGTTATGCGCAAATTTATGTTAGCGGCAGGTCTTGCCGTCCTGCTGTCGGGTTGTGGCGATGATGGCATCTATGGCAGCTACGTTAATCAACAATACGGTGTCAGGCTTGATGTTCAGAAAGATGTGATCAAGTTCAGAAATGGCGTTTTTACTGTTAAAAGCTGGGATGAAAGCCAAAAGCCTGTTTATATCGCAAGAACTCAAAACAAAGATCTTGGTTCTTGGACTTTTAAAATAGAAAAAGTCAAAGGCGGTGTAGTTTACCAAGGTGCGGTTTTTAAGAAAGATTAGAGGATTAGGAAATGGAAAACAATATCATTCAATGTCCCTACTGTCTAAAAGAAAGTCAGAAAGGGGTTCACGTATGCACGGGATGTCAAGCAACTATATTATACGGTGCTCCTCCGGGTTGGTGTGTTTTTTTAGTTATACTTGGCACTTTTATAATGTCTATTTTGATCGGGCTGAGTGCAGGGATAGTTGCATTTAATATAAGTTTGTTTGTCATTGCAATTTTTGGATTTATTATTAGCAAGTTGGCTTTTTCTGAACGGATTTCTTTTAGACGAAGGATGTAAAACTGCCCTGTCTTTCAAGGTGATGGCTCGCAGTGCGAACCATCACCTATCTAAAGTTTATTTCCTTCATTGCGTCATCAAGTAATAAATCGGAACCCACTGACATATAAGCCGTCAGCGGGACCCCGCGATCTATTACTTGACGACCTGACCCTCGCTGCAAATTTTACGCAAAGCTACCTATTACGCACAGATACCAGAAAGACAATATATTATTCATCCTATCTTTTATTTGCATTTAATTTGTCGTGCAGTGTATTTATTTATGTAGCCGCTATTGACTAGATCTTATTATCGGTTATTTATTTAAATATAGGTGTAGTTCAGCTTTGTTTTTTGTTTTTCGGAAACTGAGGCAAGGTGTAATAGCGTATCCGCTATTTACCCAATCCTTCGGATTGCCCCCACGCGCTACGCTTGGAGGGTTGTTAAAAAATCTACCCTTCCACCAATTCCCCTTATCAAAGGGGAGGCGGTAAATCAAACCCCAAAGATTTACTTTGGATATTATAAATAATATTAGGAGTTATAGATATGTCGCACGATTTTAGTATTGAAAGAAAAAAAGATGAAAAAATAGCTTTCTTCTTTGGTTATGCTGGTGCTGTTTTTTATAAGAGTTTTCATTGTGAAGAATATGATAATCATTTTTCAGGTAGTAATGAAGGTAAAACAATAAGTAAAAAGGGAGCAGAAAACGCATTGAATAAAATAATAAATAGTGAGGAAATCAAGAACTATCCAGATCCTGAACGTATCAATGACATTAAAGATTTTTATAATAATGTTGTTTTGAAATCAAAAGAAGAAGATGAGTTTTATATTCATTTTAGTTGAGGAAATTAATATATGATTATAGCAATAGCAATGATGTTTCTTTGTATAATGCTTGGCGGCTTCATGATCCGTAGTTGTATGGGTAAAAAAGACTCTTCAAGCGAAGCAAAGCAATCAATATCAGATGTTAGAAAAATGATAGATAAAAAAGCACTGATTAAATATAAGAGGAGGCATAGAGTGTGAATAGGGATGACATAGAGAAACAAATGAGCCAAAAAATGAACGTTGAATTGTTAGCACGATTTTTTTACTACATTGAACAAGATAAAGATATATCTTTTTGTGAAATAAATAGTGATGAACAAAGGTTGTGCTATTTTGTGGCTCATAGATATATACAAGAAAATAAAGCTGATGACCTTCTAGAATCGTTGATTGATGAAAATGATGAAGACTATATAAAAGCTATAAGAGATTATATGTTTACAGGTGGATAATAAATATGGATACAGATAGAAAGAGAGGACGTATAGAATTGAATCACGAAGAACGCAGAGATATCTCTATACAGTTTAGAGTAAACAAAGCAGAGTTTGAATATTTAAAATCCTTAGTGGAAGCCTCTGGACTTGAAAGAGGCCATTACATACGAAGAGAAATATTAAAATCTGAACCTGTTGTAAGAAGAAAAATGCCAGAAGTTAACCAGAAAACATATATTCAGCTTTCAGCTATTGGTAATAATATAAATCAATCAACTAAAAAACTAAATAGCAATGAGTATTTTGATAAAAATGAAGTTGATAAACTTATGTTTAATATAAAGCAAGTTAGCAGAAGGATATTAGAAATAAACAAGGATCTAAATTATGAAGGGATACGTGGCTAAATCAGGTAAATCATTTAAAAATAGAGTTAAGTATATATTGAAAGATGATCATGATTTCATTTGTAGCAATATGTCAGCAGATAAAAATAATGTTAGTGATTTAACTGATGAGTTTAAAGCTGTTAGCAGTTTTAGGCAAGATATAAAAAAAACTGTTTTTCATGCGTTTTTATCTCTTCCAAAAGATGAGAAGCTCACAGATGAACAATGGCAAGAGATAGCAAAAGACTATTTGAAAGAAATGAATATCGATATAGACAAACATCAATATATTTGTGTGCGTCATAAAGATACTGATAAAGACCATATCCATATAGTAGCGAATCGTGTCGGCCTTGATGGTTCTGTATGGCACGGTCAGCACTCAGCATTTAATACAATAACAGCTTGTGAACGTTTAGAAGTAAAACACGGCTTAACCATTACACAGGGACTTAAAGGTCAAAAATCAGACGTATCAGCACCAACCAAGAACGAGATCGAGCAAGCTCTTCGTACAGGTGAAAAACCAGCTCGTATCGTGCTACAGAACGCCTTACAGGCGGCTATGACAGGAAAACCTCACTTAGAGACGTTCGTAGAACGTCTGCAGGCCGTAGGCATTGAACCAAGGTTCAATGTTGCCAGCACTGGCAACGT
This sequence comes from Kluyvera sp., assembly GCF_047971185.1. Lineage (GTDB taxonomy): Bacteria > Pseudomonadota > Gammaproteobacteria > Enterobacterales > Enterobacteriaceae > Kluyvera. The sequence goes on along the minus strand of NZ_JBKDZH010000057.1, from coordinate 29,399 downwards.
GGCGGGGGGTTCATTCAGTGTAAATGACATAGCGTTTAAGGGATCTTCTTTAGGCAAAAAATTTAGCTGGAACACTATTAAAAAAAAGGTGAAATATGACAAAAATAGAGATGATGAACTCGTTAGAAGTTTCTCAGCAAGAAAAGATGATGAACCAAATAGTATTGGACGATCACTTATTGAACCAAATATCAATGACAGTAGAGCCACTGACCGAATCGATGATGATATTATCAGAATCAGTCAGCACAGCATTGAATCAGACACAGCAGACACTAACAAGGCTGAACAACTCGTTAGAAACAACAACAACAGCTTTAAACTCAGCGAAAAATATAATAGACCAACAAGCCCTAAAGTTAGAAGAACAACACAAAAAGCTGCACAAATACTCAACAGAGTTAAAAAACAATACAATAAAGAATCAATCAAAACTTATACTAAAAGTAGCCTCAATAGTTGGAGTCCTAAATTTAGCGGCGGTTCTATCAGTAGGATACTTGATCATGCAGAAACAGCCAACGCAGCCACAAATAAATTTAGACTCAAAAGCCGTGTCAAAATCAATAGTAGAGCAACTAAGATCGAAGAAATAAGAGATCGTTTAGGTATTAAAAAACCAGTTATTCAGCCAAAGAACAAAGAGAAAACTATTCATGAGGAAATAAAGAAAAAGCCAGCTTATTTAGCTGAGAATGAAATTAGATTTAAATCGAAGTTAAAATCAAGAATGAAAATTGAGATATCAAAATCATCACAACAAGAAGATGAACAGATTATTGAGCGCCAAGTTTTTAAGCCAAGATAAAAGAGATGTTATTTGGTTTTTATGAGTATTAAAGTAGGAAGATGGATTTTAAGTGGCCTATGTCAGACAGCCACTTAATCTGAAATATAAACATCGATAGGTAATTAAAATCTATTCTTCTTAAGAAGAGTTTTATGACGTTCAACTTCTTTTAAATACCATTTGAGACTCCATGCCCAACTCTCCTCTCTTGGTTTACAATCCGCGCATTTATCACAATTTGATTGTTTGAAGCTATTACCAAAATCATAACTGCCAGTACTGTCATATAATTGGCTTAATAAATTTCCTGTTCCTTGAGCATGTCCGTGTTTTAAGCAGATTAAGAGATGCATCCCGCCGAGAGAGTGCATTCTCAATGATTGGGCAAATATTCCTCCGGGGCGATAATGAACGAATAAATGCTCACAGTTTTTCATTATATTTGTGGGATCATAATTAGCAAATCCAATTTTAAGGAACTCATGATGTTCTCCTTGTGGGTCATCAGGGTCCATTCCTAGATTTTTGGCCATACTCAAGAAGTATTCTTTTTGCTCTTCAGTTGTAAGATCATAAAAATCTTTTTGACTGTCAAGACTGATAACATGATTTTCTATTTCTGTTAGGGCTTTCTCAAAATCAGGAAAAGTTGAAAGAATCATTTTCCGATGGGGTTGGGTTGCTTTAGGATTTTGTTTTAGTAAGGTGGCAGTAAGGAAGTATAATTTTTCAATTTTTTCAATATCTTTTGATAATACACAATATGTCATTACTAATAATGACATTCTTTCATACCAATCATCTAGAAAATCAATGGATTCCTTAGAACCTCGTGCTTCATGGATTCCTTTGAATATTAAAATTGATGCATAGATATCAACAAAAAAATCTGAGAGTATGTGATATTGCTGATCTCTTGTCATACGATTACATAACTCAATGATCTTTTGTAGGGAGATACAACAATCTCTATACATTATTTGAGTTTGATCATTGTAAATATAACGCTCTAAAGATTTTTCTTCGAAGTGATTGACTGAATGATGACTTGCATGAAGCTGATCCAGCTGAGCCTTAAATTTTGCTTTCCTTGATTTTCCTAAAGCAATTAATCTGTGAATCCGACTTTTTTGCTCTCTGGCTAATAGTATCAAATGCTGGCAAATATGAAAATTTTCTCTGTAAACTTCTCTCTTGATATTAGTATAAGGAGAAATTTGGAATGCTTGCAAATAATATAATACTGCGATAAATCTATCTTTTGCTGGAACTATTGGTGAATTGCTTATTTCGGTAGAACGTTCAAAAACAGAGTCATATTTTCTTTCAGATAAAAGATTATCCAGCTGCTGGTGATACGCTTTATATAATGCTTCACCTATATCTTCAATTTTCTTATCGAGTGATGACGGACTAATGATAGGATATCTGACAACAGAATCCTTAAGCCCCTTAATATTCAAGTGATCCCAACAATCCATGACAGCATCTAATATTTTATTTGCTGAAGCAATATCTTTTCTTACTAACGTATTCTCAATTGGGATATGAACTTGAATGGTTTCATTTTGATTAGATTTTGATGCCTTTTCTCTTAATATTTCATTGTTAGTTAAGGGTAGCCAAAATATTTTCTCAGAGGTGATTTCTACTACAGCTAAAATAACAGGCACTTTAAATTCAAAGTAATATCTCAAACGCTCTGTTTTCAGGGTAAATGATAATAAGCTATTATCATGAATAAAAGTTGAGTTCTCTTCACCCTTAATCTGAACTTTGAAAACACTCTCTTTTCCAAGAGCTTTGCCACTACCATCTTTGAGTTCAATTTCTCCATCAATACCAAAATCATTTTGATCTTCTTGGCTTCGGAAAATCCAATGGCTTGGTAAGTTGTATTCAAAAATACGTCCGGCTTCAGTTCCAATCTCTCCAGCGTTCATCAGGCCTCTCAATCTTGCTCTTCGTATAATTTCCTCTTTTTATATAATACCATTTTCAAGCGATAACATAGCGATGGACCTAAAATCATTGCTTGAAGTTTGAACCATAACAACGTGGCAAGAGGAAATCAGTAAACATTTTCTATTGTAAAATCATGTGCTGTAGAAAAATACAGCACTATTGTTGTTGCCATCATCAATCTACTTTCATGCTGCCATAGCTCTACGCTTCTGCGCCTGAACGTAATCTCCCCACCACTGCATCAACTGTGTTCTTTCAGCAAGATACTCAGCACGATTGTAAGCGGCTATGATTTCATTGTTCTTGGTATGAGCTAAGGCTGATTCAAGCACCTCTGTTCTAAATTTACCACTTTCTTCAGCAGCCGTTCTTGCTATAGAACGCATTCCGTGAGCTACCAGTTCACCACCGAATCCCATTCGGATGATTGCAGCATTAGCTGTTTGCTCATGCATGTGATTAAGCGGGGCTTTGATACTTGGGAAAACCCACTCTCTATGACCACTGATTGGTCTGATTAACTCAAGGATGCGCATAGCCTCTTTGCTCAGCGGAATCTTGTGAGGGCGCTTCATCTTCATAAACTCACCGGGGATGTTCCAGAATCGATTATCTTCGTCAATATCATTCCACCGAGCACGGACAGCTTCTCCCGGACGAACCCACGTAAGGAGTTGCCACTCAATTAGAAGACGTGTTTCGAGCCGTATAGACGCGTTAGATAGAGCAATTAAGAATCGGGGTAAATCATCTGGTGGTAAAGCTGGCATATTTTGCTTTTTGGGTTTGCTAAATCTCTGGCCGAGATTGTCAGCAGGATTAAACTCAATAAGTTCTTCTGTCGCAGCCCAACGGAAGATTTCATTTAGACGTGAAATGATACGGCGTAGGGTTTCCAATACGCCTCGTTGTTCTATGGGGTCAAGATGTTGTTTTAAGAGCTTGGGACGGATCTCTTTGATAGGAACGTTGCCTAAACCGGGGAAAATATTTCGTTCAAGGCTCCGCCAGATGTCTTCTGCGTGGTCTGGAGAGATACCAGAGGTCTTAACCTTTTCATCTAACCATTTCCTAGCAACCGCTTGTAGCGTGTGCTCAGTGGCATCCTTAAGAGCATTAGCTTTATCGTTGTTGTGGATCTGCGGATCGATACCATTTGCCAGCAGCGACAAGTATTCATCACGTAAAGCCCGTGCCTTGGCAAGTGTGAGATGAGGATAGGTTCCTAAGCTCATCTTTGTTCGCTTCTTACTTACTGGCACTGCATACCTGAAATACCAATTTTTCTTACCACCCTTTGATAGGGGAGCGATTCGTAGTATCAGGCCATCACCGTCAAAAAGGTTGATTTCCTTTTCTGCTGGCTTGGTATTTTTGATTTCAGTGTCAGTGAGTTTCTTAGCGATTTTTGCCATTTTTAGGACCCTCGATTTTGAGACCCTTTGCGCTGGGTCCCAAAAAGGGTGCCACAAGGAGTAGCTTCTAGCAAATTTCAGTAGACTTCTGTAGACATAAAAAAGCCCGCAAGGCTGGTTCCATGCGGGCTTAGTAGACTTCAGTATACTTCAAACAACTAAAAAGTGGTGGAGCTGGCGGGAGTTGAACCCGCGTCCGAAATTCCTACATCCTCGGTACTACATGCTTAGTTCGTCTTTACATTCGCCTGGCACCTGCGGACGGACACGCCACTACCAGACTAGCCTGATTAGTTTTAACGCTTCAACCCCAGGCAGGGCTTCCACGCGATCTCTTTTGGGTTTGACCTCTCTTTGATCCCCGTCTTAAGAGCGGAAGCTAGGGAGAGAGGGCTCAGAGCAGGTTATTAAGCTGCTAAAGCGTAGTTTTCGTCGTTTGCGACTATTTTTTGCGGCTTTTTACGAGGCCAACCGCCCCTCGGCATGCACCTTGGGTTTCGCAAATCCCGTCGAATCCAGAATCAGCCCCAATAGTGTTGTGATGAGTATAACAGAGTTGCGTAGAGGGTTGCCAGTAAAAAACGTGTCTCAACAAGCTGTTGGCTGAGCGTTTCTCGTGCAAATGGCGGTGTTGAGGAAGGATAACGGGCTGATAATGCAACTATCCCCGTGAGCCGGGGATAGTTGTTGAGGCTGGAGATGCGTCTGGCTTAGCGGCCGGCATGTTTCATAATGCGGGCTTTATCGAGCTGCCATTCACGATCTTTCAGGTCGGAACGTTTGTCGTGCTGTTTCTTACCTTTGGCGACGCCGATCTTCACTTTACACCAGGCGTTCTTCCAGTACAGGGACAGCGCCACGACGGTGTAGCCTTCACGGTTGATGCGCCCGTAAAGAGAGTCCAGCTCGCGTTGGTTGAGCAGCAGCTTACGCGTGCGGGTAGGGTCGCAAACGTAATGCGTGGACGCCACGGCCATAGGGGTAAAGTTGGCGCCGAACAGGAACGCTTCTCCGTCCTTCAGGATGACGTAGCTGTCGCCGATGTTGGCTTTACCTGCGCGCAGGGATTTCACTTCCCAGCCCTGGAGGGCCAGACCCGCCTCAAATTCTTCTTCGATAAAGTATTCGTGGCGGGCGCGTTTATTCAGCGCAATCGTGGCCGATCCAGGTTTGTGTGCTTTTTTCTTTGTCATAATATCCTGAAATTATCGCTAATCTGATAAGCCTAGCCTCAAGCTCCCGCGAGGCGTAATGCGTTATCTTAGCACGATATAGCCTGCGTCCGTTTTTTTTAACCGTAGATAAATGATACTATTTACGCCGTGTTCGATCATGGAAATTGCTATGCCTCAGATTAGCCGTACTGCGCTGGTTCCCTACAGCGCGGAGCAAATGTATCAACTGGTTAATGATGTGAATGCCTATCCGGATTTTCTTCCCGGTTGTACGGGCAGCCGCGTTCTGGAGTCTGGACCGACGCAAATGACGGCGGCGGTTGATGTCGCGAAAGCGGGTATCAGTAAGACCTTTACCACGCGTAATACGTTAACCGATAACCAGAGTATCCTGATGCATCTGGTCGATGGGCCGTTTAAAAAGCTGATTGGCGGCTGGAAGTTTACGCCGTTAAGTCAGGACGCCTGTAAGATTGAATTTCATCTTGATTTTGAGTTTACCAATAAGCTCATTGAGCTGGCATTTGGCCGCATCTTTAAAGAGCTGGCGCTGAATATGGTTCAGGCGTTTACGATGCGTGCCAGAGAGGTTTACCGTGTCGGGTAAGATTGCCGTGGAAGTGGCTTACGCGCTGCCGCAAAAGCAGTATGTGCAGCGCGTTACGCTGGAACAAGGGGCCACGATTGAGCAGGCGATCCAGGCAAGCGGCCTGCTAGCGCTGCGTGATGATATCGACCTGAGCAAAAATAAGGTCGGTATTTATAGCCGTCCGGCTAAGCTGCAGGATGAAGTTCATGACGGCGATCGGGTTGAGATTTATCGCCCGCTGATTGCCGACCCGAAAGAGCTACGTCGCCAACGGGCGGAAAAGTCGGCGCAGAATAAGGGCTAGCCCACTCTACGGCTTACAGATAATAAAAAAGCGCTCATTGAGCGCTTTTTTTTCGTTGCTGCTGGCTTATTTAGTCAGCGCTGGTTTGTTATCGATGTTGGTCAGCACACCGCTGCTGTTGAAGGTCAGCGTCAGCGTCTGCTGGGTGGCCTTTTCATGCCCCGGCTGCTGGCGGAAAACATAGAACCAGGTGTTGGTGCCGAACGGATCGGTCATCATCGGGGTACCTAAGGTGTAGGCGACCTGTTGCTGGGTCATGCCAGGACGAATTTTGGCTACATCGTTAGGTGCCAGGTAGTTCCCCTGACTAATATCAGGACGGTAAACCACTCGCTCCAGAGTGGAACAGCCTGCAGTCATCATCAGAAGAACCGCTGCGGCAGCAGTCAGCGTTTTACAGCGCATAGTGATTTGATTCCTTTTCGGGCCCGAGCAGTACGCGGCTCATATGTCATGTGCCGATGATAATAGACCTGAGGTAAGTTGGAAACCTTTGATATCAGGTCTTACGGCGTTTTTATTGTGAACTCAGACTCTGAGAAATCAAAAAAGTTTATGCGGCCAGCAACTCTTTCGCATTCGCCAGCGTATTACGGGTGACTTCACTGCCTCCCAGCAGCCGCGCCAGCTCTTGCAGGCGGGCGCGTTTATCCAGCGGCTGCATGTGGGTTTCGGTCATTGCGCCGTCGGTCTCTTTGCTGACGTAGAAGTGGTGGTGACCACAGCCCGCGACCTGCGGCAGGTGGGTCACGCACATCACCTGGGTCGATTCACCCAGCTGGCGCAGCAGTTTGCCGACGACCGCTGCCGTTGGGCCGCTGATCCCCACGTCCACTTCATCGAAAATCAGCGCCGGAGTTTCCATTTTACGTGCCGTGATCACCTGAATAGCCAGTGCAATACGCGACAGCTCGCCGCCGGAGGCCACTTTGGCGATCGCCTGCAGCGGCTGACCCGGGTTGGTGGTGACGCGGAACTCAATGCGGTCTGCGCCTTCAGCGGTCAGATGCTGCTCCTCAAAGCAGACGTCGATATCAAACAGGCCGTGCGGCATGGAGAGCATATGCATGCTGTCGGTAATCAGCTGCGCCAGCTCCTGTGCGCTGGCCTGACGCTGAGCGTGTAGCTGGCGCGCGGTGTCCAGTGCCAGCTGGTGATAGCGAGATACCGCCAGCTTAAGCGTTTCGAGCGAGTCTGTCTGGTCGTCGAGCTGCTGCTGTTCATCCAGCAGAGACTGATAGTATTCCGGCAGCGCTTCCGGCGAGATTTGGTGCTTACGCGCCAGTGAAATCTGTTTTGACAGGCGCTGTTCCAGCTCAAACAGACGGTTAGGGTCGAGATCCATCCGGTCGCAGTAATGACGCAGTTCGTCACTGGCTTCACTTAGCTGGATCGCCGCTTCTTCCAGCATATCGAGTACGCCGGAAAGCTTGCCGTCCATGCTGACCAGTTCGCCTGCCAACTGGCGGGCAGTGTAGAGCTGGCTTTGCAGGTTAACGTCATCGCCGTCTGCCAGGATGGCGAGCGCATGCTGGCTGGTGGAGAGCAACTGGCCGCTGTTGGCGAGGCGCTTGTACTCTTCATCAATCTGCTCGTATTCGCCGGGCTGCGGATTGAACTCGATCAGCTCTTTCAACTGGTATTGCAGCAGCTCGGCGCGGGCGGCGCGCTCCTGGCTTTGCTGCTGGTGGGTCGCCAGATCGCGGCAGCTCTGATGCCAGAGACGGTAGTTCTCCGCCATCTGTCGTGCGAGCCCGGACTCGCCCGCGTAGGCGTCCAGCAGCGTTTTCTGGTGGTCGGATTTGACTAGCTGCTGGTGCGCATGCTGGCCGTGGATCTGGATCAGCAGCTGGCCGAGTTCGCGAAGCTGGGAAAGCGGTACGGCAGTACCGTTAATAAAGCCACGGGAGCGGCCGTCGCTGCTGATGACGCGACGCAGCAGGCACTCACGGCCATCCTCCAGCTGGTTTTCTTCCAGCCAGCGCAGGGCCGCTGGGGTGTCTTTCAGCGCGAAGCGGGCACAGAGATCGGCGCGGCTGGCGCCGACGCGTACCATGTCGGCCTCTGCTCGACCGCCCAGGCACAGCCCGAGGGCATCAATTGCAATGGACTTACCGGCGCCGGTTTCCCCGGTGATGGCCGTCATGCCGCTGTTGAAGTCGATCTCAAGTTCACGAACGATTGCAAAATTGCTGATGGTCAGTTGTGCCAACATAGCCGCTTTCCTGTATGAAAACCCATAACTGTGTTTTCATACAGTATAGACTGGTTTTTTATCCAGTAAAGAGGTGGCGATAAAATTAGAACAACTTTTTTGACCAGCCGAGCTTGGTGCTTAATGTGTTGAAATAGCTGTAGTCTTTCGGGTGAATCAGATTCAGGTGATAGTCGCTGCGGCGAATCAATACGTCTTCACCTTCCTGGATAGGCAGCGCAATCTGGCTGTCGCAGCTGATCTCGAGGTCGCTGCGTCGGTGCGAGAAGCGCAGGCGGATGGTGCTGTTGCTGTTAATCACCAGCGGGCGCGCGGAGAGCGTATGCGGGAACATCGGCACCAGGGTAATCGCGTCCAGCGAAGGCGTCAGAATCGGGCCGCCGGCGGAGAGCGAGTAGGCGGTAGAACCGGTGGGCGTGGAGATAATCAGGCCGTCGGAGCGCTGGGAGAAGGCAAAGGTCTCGTCGATATACACTTCAAACTCAATCATGTGCGCCACTTTGCCCGGGTGTAGCACCACTTCGTTGATGGCGGTACTGATGCGCTTCTGGCAGTTCTGCTGGCACACCTGGGCTTCCAGCAGGAAGCGTTTTTCGGCAATGTAGTTGCCGTCCAGCACGTCGGCAAGCTGCTGATGAGCGTTGTCCGGGTCGAGGTCCGTCAGGAAGCCGAGGTTGCCGCGGTTAATACCGATCACGCTGATGTCGTAGCGGGCGAGGGTGCGCGCCGCGCCGAGCATATTGCCGTCGCCGCCCACCACCACCGCCAGGTCCGCTTTCTGACCAATTTCTGCCAGGGTCCCGGTTTTCACATTATCGAGCTTCAGTTCTTTGGCTATCTGGCGCTCAACAATAACATCGAGGCCTTTGGTGTTCAGCCAGCGATAGAGCATTTCATGTGTCGTCAGGGCCGTCGGATGACGAGGGTGTCCTACAATACCGATACACTTGAAATGATTGTTCATTTTCTGAATGTCCTTGTGCCGAAGATGGGTGACAATGTGAGAGCTTCCCTTGAAACCCGGAATCTGATCCCCATAATAAGCGAAGTTAGCGAGATGATTGCGAAAAAAACGCGGAGAAATTCATGAGCAGTAAAGAACAGAAAACGCCTGAGGGGCAATCCCCGGAAGAAATTATCATGGAACAGCACGAAGAAGTTGAGGCGGTTGAACCAAACGCTTCTGCTGAGCAGGTGGATCCGCGCGACGAAAAAATTGCGAACCTTGAATCGCAGTTAGCGGAAGCCGAGACCCGCGAGCGCGAAAGCGTGCTGCGCGTGAAGGCAGAGATGGAAAACCTGCGTCGTCGCACTGAAATTGACGTTGAGAAGGCGCACAAGTTTGCGCTGGAAAAATTCGTCAACGAGCTGCTGCCGGTGCTCGATAGCCTGGACCGCGCGCTGGAAGTGGCCAACAAAGACAGCGACGCGATGGCGGCGATGATCGAAGGTATCGAACTGACCCGTAAGTCGATGCTGGATGTGGTGGCGAAATTTGGCGTGCAGGTTGTTGCGGATATCGACGTACCGATGGACCCGAACGTTCACCAGGCGATTGCGATGGTGGAATCTGATGAGGTTGCCGCCGGCAACGTGCTGATGGTGATGCAGAAAGGGTATACCCTGAACGGGCGTACCATTCGCGCGGCGATGGTGTCTGTCGCGAAAGCGAAGGCATAAGCTTCGCTTTACCCTCTCCCCGTCAGGGGAGAGGGGTATCATTAATCCTGCACGCTTTCCCGAAGCGGTTTCACCGGGTTCACCTGAACCTGCTTAATCACGTTATCCTGCACGTCGAGAATATCGATATCATACTGGGCGATACGCACGCGCGTGCCCGCCGCCGGGATCTCTTCCAGCGCTTCGACAATCATCCCGTTCATCGTTCGCGCTTCGTCTTCCGGCAGGTGCCAGTTAAAGGCTTTATTCAGCTCGCGCACGTTGGCGCTGCCGTCGATAATCACCGAGCCGTCGTTCTGCGGGTTAACTTCCTCAGCCAGCGACGGTGACATGGAGGTGGTAAAGTCGCCGACGATCTCTTCAAGAATGTCTTCTACCGTCACCAGCCCCTGAATATCGCCATATTCGTCGACCACCAGGCCCACTTTCTTCTTATTGCGCTGGAACTTAACCAGCTGGGTGCTGAGCGGCGTTCCTTCCGGCACGAAGTAAATTTCATCGGCGGCGCGCAGCATCACCTCTTTGGTGAACTCTTTTTTCTCGGTCATCAGGCGATAGGCTTCGCGTACGCGCAGCATGCTGATGGCGTCGTCGAGCGTGTCGCGATACAGCACGATGCGGCCGTGCGGCGAGTGGGTAAGTTGACGGACGATCGATTTCCAGTCGTCGTTGATGTTAATGCCGACGATTTCATTGCGCGGCACCATGATGTCGTCCACGCTGACCTTTTCCAGATCCAGCACCGACAGCAGCATGTCCTGGTTGCGGCGTGAAATCTGCGAGCGGGATTCATTCACGATGGTGCGTAGCTCGTCTTTGCTCAGCGCGCTGCTCATCGTGATATCGGTCTTAATCCCCATCATACGCATCAGAATGCGGGTAATGAGGTTAAGCAGCCAGACCAGCGGCATCATCAGAATTTGCAGCGGCGCCAGCAGGAAGCTGCTGGGGTAGGCGACCTTTTCCGGGTACAGCGCGGCGATTGTTTTCGGCAGAACTTCTGCGAAGACCAGCACCACAAAGGTCAGCACGCCGGTGGCGATGGCGACGCCCATATCGCCGTACAGACGCATGCCGACAATAGTACCGAGCGCGGAGGCCAGAATGTTGACGAGGTTGTTGCCAATCAGCACCAGGCTGATAAGGCGGTCAGGTTTTTTCAGCAGCTTTTCGACGCGCCGCGCCGATTTGTCGCCCTGTTTTGCCAGATGACGCAGCCGATAGCGGTTTAGCGTCATCATGCCGGTTTCAGAGCCAGAAAAATAAGCGGAAATGACCACCATGATGATCAGCGTCACGATCAGCGTGGTGGTAGAGATATGTTCCAAGAGAATTCCTTAGTACTTAGCCTACGAATTGTTGAATCACGCGGCTACCGAAATAGGCGAGCGTCAGGATGCCCGCGCCCGCTACGTTAAACCAGACCACCCGGCGGCCTCGCCACCCTTCATGATAGTGGCCCCATAACAACACGATATAGACGAACCAGGCGATGATGGAAAGGACGGCCTTGTCGATATTTTCCATGCTGAAGAGGTTATGCATGTAAAACAGGCCGGTACACAGCGTGAGCGTGAGCAGCACCACGCCAACCTGAGTGATGTGAAACATTTTGCGTTCAATCACCATCAGCGGCGGCATCTCATGGTTGAACGCCAGCTTTTTATTCTTGAGCTGATAGTCAATCCACGCCAGCTGCAGCGCGTACAGGGCGGCGATAATCAGCGTCGCGTAGGAGAACAGCGACAGGCCGATATGCACCATCATCCCCGGCGTGGCTTCCAGATGGGTGATGAATTCGTTGGGCATAAAGGTGGCGAAGGCGAGGTTGATCAGCGCAAACGCATACACGATGGGCAGCAGCAGCCAGCCGCGATTACGCGAGGCGACAATGGTCATCACCGTACAGATCATCAGGCTGACCAGCGAGCCGACGTTTAACAGGCTGAGATTCTGCCCGCTGTCACCGCCCGGCAGGATGCGGGCTTCCAGCGCAAACGCATGGCACACCAGCGCCACGGTGGCGGAGAGAATCGCCATACGCCGCCAGCCGCTGTTTTTTTGCAGCAGGCCGGGAATGATCAGCGCCAGGCTGATGGAGTAGGCAACAAGCGCGAGCAGGGCAAACACAGGCATAAAGAATCGGCAGTCGTCAAATAGAAGAAAGAGAAGCAGTATATACGCAAAATCCTTCGAGTTGTATCAGGCCGCACAGGCGGTGTGAAGGCGGCGGCGTCACGTTACGTGATATCAGCGCCCACCGTGGCCTCACAACTCGCCCGGTGTCGTGTTATACTGCCGCAAATTTCCGTTTTTTTGTCGCGTGAGCGACTCACCGTTTCCACCCCAGGCGAGAGACAATGTTTGATAATTTAACCGATCGTTTGTCGCGCACGCTGCGCAATATCAGTGGCCGTGGACGCCTTACTGAAGACAACGTAAAAGAGACGCTGCGCGAAGTGCGCATGGCGCTGCTGGAGGCTGACGTTGCGCTGCCGGTAGTGCGTGATTTTATCAATCGCGTAAAAGAAAAAGCGGTTGGTCATGAAGTTAACAAAAGCCTGACCCCGGGTCAGGAGTTCGTCAAAATCGTCCGTAGCGAACTGGTTTCGGCGATGGGCGAAGAGAACCAAACGCTGAACCTGGCCGCGCAGCCGCCGGCCGTGGTGCTGATGGCGGGCCTGCAGGGTGCGGGTAAAACCACCAGCGTCGGTAAGCTGGGTAAATTCCTGCGCGAGAAGCACAAGAAGAAAGTGCTGGTCGTGTCTGCCGACGTTTATCGCCCGGCGGCGATCAAACAGCTGGAAACTCTGGCCGAGCAGGTGGGCGTTGACTTCTTCCCGTCCGACGTGGGCCAGAAACCGATCGACATCGTTAACGCGGCGCTGAAAGAAGCGAAGCTGAAGTTCTACGACGTGCTGCTGGTGGATACCGCCGGCCGTCTGCACGTTGACGAAGCCATGATGGACGAAATTAAACAGGTTCATGCGGCCATTAAGCCGGTAGAAACGCTGTTTGTGGTCGATGCGATGACCGGCCAGGATGCGGCGAATACCGCCAAAGCCTTCAACGAAGCGCTGCCGCTGACCGGCGTGGTGCTGACCAAGGTCGACGGCGATGCGCGCGGCGGTGCGGCGCTCTCTATTCGTCACATTACCGGCAAACCGATTAAATTCCTCGGCGTCGGTGAAAAAACCGAAGCGCTGGAGCCGTTCCACCCGGATCGTATCGCTTCCCGTATCCTCGGCATGGGCGACGTGCTGTCGCTGATTGAAGATATCGAAAGCAAGGTTGACCGCGCGCAGGCCGAAAAACTGGCCACCAAGCTGAAGAAGGGCGACGGTTTCGACCTCAACGACTTCCTGGAACAGCTCAAGCAGATGAAAAACATGGGCGGCATGGCAAGCCTGATGGGCAAACTGCCGGGCATGGGCCAGATTCCGGACAACGTCAAATCGCAGATGGATGACAAAGTGCTGGTGCGTATGGAAGCGATCATCAACTCGATGACCCTGAAAGAGCGCGCTAAGCCGGAAATCATCAAGGGTTCCCGCAAGCGTCGTATCGCCCAGGGCTGCGGCCTGCAGGTGCAGGACGTTAACCGTCTGCTCAAGCAGTTCGACGACATGCAGCGCATGATGAAGAAGATGAAGTCGAAAGGCGGCATGATGAAAATGATGCGCGGAATGAAGGGTATGATGCCCCCAGGATTCCCTGGCCGTTAATCTCTTTGCCGAAGTGCGCGGGTTATCGTCGCGCGCTTCGGTAACGACGAACACGCCGACTTCATGCTGTCTATGATGATAACGCCCCGGTTATCGTGCGGTAAAAGACAGATGTTGATTGCATTTCCCCCAAAAATGAGTAAAATTTTCGGGCTTTTAATATGACACCGGGCCCCTTCCCTCGATGGGGCCCGGTTGTTCTATTCACACAAGAGGATGTTATGGTAACTATTCGTTTAGCACGTCACGGCGCTAAAAAGCGTCCGTTCTACCAGGTTGTTGTTACTGACAGCCGTAACGCACGTAACGGTCGCTTCATCGAGCGCGTTGGTTTCTTCAACCCGATCGCTTCTGGCGCGGAAGAAGGCACCCGTCTGGATCTGGACCGTATCGCACACTGGGTTGGCCAGGGCGCAACTATCTCTGATCGCGTATCTGCGCTGATCAAAGAAGCTAAAAAAGCAGCTTAATCTGTCACGGTGGTCATGATGAGCAAGCAACACACCGCACAAGCACCTGTTGATCCGATCGTATTGGGGAAAATGGGTTCTTCCTACGGTATCCGTGGTTGGCTCAGAGTGTTTTCCTCCACCGAAGACGCCGAAAGCATTTTTGACTATCAGCCCTGGTTAATCCAGAAGGCGGGTCAGTGGCAGACCGTTGAGCTGGAAAGCTGGCGCTACCACAATCAGGATATCGTCATCAAGCTGAAAGGCGTTGACGATCGCGATGCCGCGAATCTGCTGACGAACTGCGAAATTATCGTGGATTCCTCGCAGCTGCCGGCGCTGGAAGATGGAAGCTATTACTGGAAAGACCTGATGGGCTGCCAGGTAGTGACCACGGAAGGCTACGGTCTCGGTAAAGTCATCGATATGATGGAAACCGGGTCGAATGACGTTCTCGTCATTAAGGCAAACCTGAAAGATGCATTTGGTATCAAGGAGCGGCTGGTTCCGTTCCTCGATGGGCAGGTTATCAAGAAAGTCGATCTCGCTACTCGTACTATCGAAGTAGATTGGGATCCTGGTTTTTAAACCACCGGATAAACGGTAAAAGACGGCGCTATGTGGATTGGCATAATTAGCCTGTTTCCTGAAATGTTCCGCGCAATTACCGATTACGGGGTAACTGGCCGGGCAGTAAAAAATGGCCTGCTGAGCATCCAGAGCTGGAGTCCTCGTGACTTCACGCATGACCGGCACCGTACCGTGGACGATCGTCCTTACGGCGGCGGACCGGGGATGTTAATGATGGTGCAACCCTTGCGGGACGCCATTCATGCAGCAAAAGCCGCGGCAGGTGAAGGCGCAAAGGTGATTTATCTGTCACCTCAGGGACGCAAGCTTGATCAAGCAGGCGTCAGCGAACTGGCCACGAATCAAAAGCTGATTCTGGTATGTGGTCGCTACGAAGGTATCGATGAGCGCGTGATTCAGACCGAGATTGACGAAGAATGGTCTATCGGCGATTACGTTCTCAGTGGTGGAGAGTTACCGGCAATGACGCTGATCGACTCCGTTTCCCGGTTTATTCCGGGGGTGCTGGGTCATGAAGCATCGGCAATCGAAGATTCGTTTGCTGACGGGTTGCTGGACTGTCCGCACTATACCCGCCCTGAAGTGTTGGAAGGAATGGAAGTACCGCCGGTTCTGCTGTCGGGAAACCATGCCGAGATACGTCGCTGGCGTTTGAAGCAGTCGCTGGGCCGCTCCTGGCTTAGAAGACCTGAACTTCTGGAAAACCTGGCTCTGACTGAAGAGCAAGCAAGGTTGCTGGCGGAGTTCAAACAGGAACACGCACAACAGCAGCATAAACATGATGGGCTGGTCTAAGACCCCCAAATATCAGTTTACCCAGGATAAGAGATTAAATTATGAGCAACATTATTAAGCAACTTGAACAAGAACAGATGAAGCAGGACGTACCTTCCTTCCGTCCGGGTGATACCGTGGAAGTGAAAGTATGGGTTGTTGAAGGTTCCAAAAAACGTCTGCAGGCATTTGAGGGCGTGGTTATCGCTATTCGTAGCCGCGGTCTGCACTCTGCATTCACTGTTCGTAAAATTTCCAACGGCGAAGGCGTTGAGCGTGTCTTCCAGACTCACTCTCCGGTAGTTGACAGCATTGCTGTTAAACGTCGTGGTGCTGTACGTAAAGCTAAACTGTACTACCTGCGTGAGCGCACTGGTAAGTCTGCTCGTATCAAAGAGCGTCTTAACTAAGATTCGCGCAAGCGACATCCTGTTAGAAAGGGCTGGCCGAATGGCTGGCCCTTTTTTTATCTTCAAACGCACCATGCGTTAACATTTGGTTGTTAAATCATTTACAATGCCCTCATTCATTGGAGGGTAGCGTGAGCGGCAGAGCATCCAACATCACAGCGCTGAGACAGTGGGCCGCCAGGCTTGCGCTGTTGGCTATGGCGCTGATTATCTTTGCTCCGCTGGTTTCCATTTCGTTACAGCAGTCGCCGATGAGCGCGATGCCCGGTATGCATCATGAGATGACCATGCCGATGCCTGCCCACCATTCCATGCCGGACACGATGCCCATCGACCACGGTGAGGCCTGCGGCTACTGCGTGCTGCTGGCCCATGTTCCCGGCATGATGCTAGCGCTGTGCGTGCTGCTATGTGCGCTGCTGCTCCGGGTGACGATCGCGTCTTTCCCGCCGCGGGTGACCCACTGGCGCTATTTCCCCTGGCTATTCCCCGATACTCGTGCGCCGCCGCGTTGAGTTGCCTGATAACGATAGCGATGCAAATCTGCTTGCGCATGTTGCATTGACTCCGGGTATTTCCCGGCGTCGCTGCGCTCGGCCGGGCTACCTTGCTTTGCATCTACGTATATTTTGTTATGCAAGCACGAAGGAAGAGTATGACAACCTGCACCTCGCGGGCGGCATGGGTACACCTGTTACGCCGTCTGCACTTTTTTATCGGCCTGTTCGTCGGGCCTTTTATTTTCGTGGCGGCGCTGACGGGGACGCTGTATGTGGCCACCCCACAGCTGGAAAACCTGCTGTATCACGATACGCTCCATGGCACCATTGACGGTGAGCGCCAGCCCATTGCCGCGCAGATTGCCGTGGCGGAACGCGCGCTGGATGCGCCGCTGACGCTGAGCGCGGTACGCCCGGCGCTGGAAGCGGGTGAAACCACGCGGGTGATGTTCGCCGACCCGACGCTTCAGGCCTCGGAAAACCGCGCTATCTTTGTTGATCCGGTGACGCTGGCGGTAAAAGGCGATATGACGGTCTACGGCACCAGCGGTATTTTGCCGCTGCGGCAGTGGATTGATTATGCGCATCGCTCGCTGCTGCTGGGGGATATGGGGCGTTTGTACAGCGAGCTGGCGGCCTCGTGGATGTGGGTTGCGGCGCTGGGAGGCATTGTCCTGTGGGGCTTTACTCGTCCCAAGCGGCGCATCAAAAACCGTCTGCAAAATACGCGCCGCGTTCACGTCACTCTTGGCTGGTGTCTGCTGGCGGGAATGCTGCTGTTCTCCGCCACCGGCTTAACCTGGTCGCAGTGGGCCGGTGGTAACGTCGATAAGCTGCGCGCTGGATTGGGGTGGCTAACACCGCAGGTCAATACCCAGCTGCACGGCGGCGAGATGATGGCGATGGATCCTCACGCGGAGCATCGCGGTCATGCCGGTGGGATGATGCAGCACGTCTCGCCGATCGCCTGGGATCGGATCGATGCCGTCCTGAACGTTGCCCAGCGCGGCGGTATCGATGCGACGCATCTGGAGATCCGCCCGCCGCGCAGCGCCGATCGTGCGTGGACGGTGACTGAGCTCGACCGACGCTGGCCGACGCAGGTGGATGCCGTGGCGGTCGATCCGCAGTCGCTGACGATTGTCGATTACACGCAGTTTGCTGATTTCCCACTGATGGCGAAGCTGACGCGCTGGGGTGTTGATTTCCATATGGGCGTTCTGTTCGGTTTGCCGAACCAGCTGCTGTTGATTGTCTTTGGTCTGGCGCTGTGCGTGGCGATCGCGATGGGTTATCGCCTGTGGTGGATTAAGCGTCCTGCCCAGCCACTGGTCAGCCCACTGCAAACGCTCACGCAAAGCTGGCTGGCCCTGACGCTGCCCGCGCGCGTTGTGACGCTGGTTGTCGCCGTGGCGATCGGCATGGCGCTGCCGGTGATGGGGGCAAGCCTGTTGCTGTTTATGGCGATCGACTGGCTACGCTGGCGCAGCGCGGTAACGCAGTCGTTATCGCGGGCGGCGGAATAAGGTGATTTATCCAGGGCGAACGATGACGGTTCGCCCTTTTTTATGTACTTTCATTAGAGTGTAATGATTTATGTACGCATAAAGGCGAAATATTTTGCCTGAAATAGGGTGGTGTAAATAATAATTTGCGGATTTTGGATTGATATCTTTACTCGTTATGGTATTGTGAGTCCACCTCATTGAGGAAACAACTATCGCAAACGAGCCATAACAGGTAATGCCATCATGCAAAAAGACGCGCTGAACAACGTAAATATCGCCGATGAACAGGTATTGATCACCCCGGATCAGCTGAAAGCTGAATTCCCGCTCACCGTTGAGCAGGAAGCGCAAATCGCCCAGTCACGTACAACGATTTCTGACATTATCGCCGGTCGCGATCCGCGCCTGCTGGTAGTGTGCGGGCCTTGCTCCATTCACGATCCTGAAGCTGCCATCGAATATGCGCGTCGATTTAAAACACTGGCGGAAGAGGTCAGCGATAGCCTCTACCTGGTGATGCGCGTCTATATTGAAAAGCCGCGTACGACCGTCGGATGGAAAGGGCTTATCAACGATCCGCACATGGATGGCTCGTTTGATGTGGAAAGCGGTCTGAAAATTGCCCGTCGTCTGTTGGTTGAGCTGGTCAGCATGGGTCTGCCGCTGGCAACGGAAGCACTGGATCCAAACAGCCCGCAGTACCTGGGCGATCTGTTCAGCTGGTCGGCAATTGGCGCCCGTACCACTGAATCGCAGACGCACCGTGAGATGGCTTCCGGTCTGTCGATGCCGGTCGGTTTCAAAAACGGCACCGACGGCTCGCTGGCGACCGCCATCAACGCCATGCGCGCGGCCGCCATGCCGCACCGTTTCGTGGGTATCAATCAGGCCGGCCAGGTCTGCCTGCTGCGCACCCAGGGCAACCCGGACGGTCATGTGATTCTGCGCGGTGGTAAAAAGCCGAACTACGGCCCGGAAGATGTGGCGCAGTGTGAAAAAGAGATGGAACAGGCGGGACTGCGCGCGTCGCTGATGGTAGATTGCAGTCATGGTAATTCCAATAAAGACTACCGCCGTCAGCCTGCGGTGGCGGAATCCGTTGTCGCGCAGATCAAGGACGGTAACCGTTCAATTATTGGTCTGATGATTGAAAGTAATATTCACGAAGGCAATCAGTCTTCCGAGCAGCCGCGCTGTGAGATGAAGTACGGCGTGTCGGTGACCGATGCGTGCATTAGTTGGGAAGCCACCGATGCGCTGCTGCGTGAGCTCGACAAGGATTTACGCGGCCATCTGGCGGCTCGTCTGGCGTAAGAGGATTGTATGGTTGCTGAACTGACCGCGTTACGCGATCAAATTGATGAAGTCGATAAGGCGCTACTCAGCCTGCTGGCGAAGCGTCTGGAGCTGGTGGCGGAAGTGGGCGAAGTGAAAAGCCAGTATGGCCTGCCGATTTACGTCCCGGAGCGCGAGGCCGCAATGCTGGCTTCTCGCCGTCAGGAAGCGGCGGCGCTCGGCGTGCCGCCCGATTTGATTGAAGACGTGCTGCGCCGCGTGATGCGCGAATCCTACTCCAGCGAAAACGACAAAGGCTTTAAAACGCTGTGTCCGTCGCTGCGTCCGGTGGTGATTGTCGGTGGCGGTGGTCAGATGGGGCGGCTGTTTGAAAAAATGCTGAACCTGTCTGGTTATCAGGTGCGGACGCTGGAAAAAGAAGACTGGGCGAAAGCGCCGGAGATGGTGGCGGATGCGGGCATGGTGATTGTCAGCGTGCCTATTCACGTCACCGAGCAGGTGATAGCGAAGCTGCCGCCGTTGCCAGCGGACTGTATTCTGGTGGATCTGGCGTCGGTGAAAGCCGGGCCGCTGCAGGCGATGCTGTCGGCACACGCGGGGCCTGTTGTCGGGCTGCATCCGATGTTCGGCCCGGACAGTGGCAGCCTGGCCAAGCAGGTGGTGGTGTACTGCGATGGCCGCCAGCCGGAAGCGTATCAGTGGTTCCTTGAGCAGATTCAGGTCTGGGGCGCGCGTCTGCACCGCATTAGCGCGGTAGAGCACGACCAGAACATGGCGTTTATCCAGGCGCTGCGTCACTTTGCGACTTTCGCCTACGGTCTGCATCTGGCGGAAGAGAACGTGCAGCTGGAACAGCTGCTGGCGCTCTCTTCACCCATCTACCGTCTGGAGCTGGCGATGGTTGGGCGTCTGTTTGCCCAGGATCCGCAGCTGTACGCCGATATTATTATGTCGTCCGGCAACAATCTGGCGCTGATCAAGCGTTACTACCAGCGTTTTGGCGAAGCGATTGGCCTGCTGGAGCAGGGCAATAAGCAGGCGTTTATCGACAGCTTCCGCAAGGTAGAGCACTGGTTCGGCGACTATGCGCAGCGTTTCCAGAGTGAGAGCCGCGTCCTGTTGCGCCAGGCGAATGACAGTCGGCAGTAAACGAAAACTGTATATACTTGAAAGCCAGGGGAAATCCTCTGGCTTTTTTTATGGGATAAAGACGATGGCTGACGCAAACCTGCTGTTTGATTACACCGGACATCTGCCGGAATGCCCGACCTGGAGCGACGCCGAGCAGGCGCTGTACTGGGCGGATATCATGGAGTGTGAAATTCACCGCTACGTGCCCGCGACGGGCGATCACCAGGTGCTGCAGTTTCCGGAAGAGGTGGGCTGCTTTGCGCTGCGGGAAAAGGGCGGTTTTATTGTCGCGCTGCGCAGCGCCATCTGGCTTGCCGACAGCCGTGGTCTGTTACAGCATAAAATCTGCGATAACCCGAGCAACCCGCAGCTGGCGCGCTTCAACGACGGCGGTACCGATCGCGATGGCCGTTTTTATGCCGGTACCTTCTGGGGGCCGGGTGACTACAACGGTGCGCTGCTGGTCCGGGTGGATAATCAACTGAAGCCGAAAGTGATCCAGTGTGATATTCACGGTGCGAACGGGCTGGCCTTCAGCGAGGACAAACGCTGGATGTACACCTCAGATACGCCAAACGGAGTGATTTATCGTACGCCGCTGGACGCCGACGGCGAGCCGGGAACGCGTGAGGTTTTCCGCTTGTTTAAAGACGGTGAGGGGATCCCGGACGGGGCGGCCATTGATGAGGAAGGCTGCTACTGGAGCGCGATGTTTGACGGCTGGCGGGTGGCGCGTTTCTCGCCTGAGGGGGAACAGCTTGCTGAGTACCGTCTGCCGGTGCGTTGCCCGACGATGGTTTGCTTCGGTGGGGCGGATATGCGCACGCTATTTATCACTACCACCCGCGAGAATATGTCGGTGGAGGAGGTGGCTCAGTATCCGCTCTCCGGGGCGATCTTCACCCTGCCGGTGGCGGTGGCAGGAATGAAGAAGCGGCCCTTTATCGAACGTTAAACCGGATCAACCGGCACCACGTTCTCGCTCGGGTAGCAGCCCAGCACCTTCATGGATCGGGTAATGCCGGAGAGCTCTTTCAGCGCCTTTTGCATCGGCAGCGCGTCCAGGTTCGCCTGGACGTCGAGATAAAACATCTCTTCCCACGGGTTGCCGTGAATCGGGCGCGATTCAAGCTTGGTCATAATCAGGTTGTGGTTACGCAGTACCAGCAGCGCTTCTACCAGCGCACCGGCCTGCTGCCCGGTGGCGATCAGCAGGGTGGTTTTCGCCGGGACCTGGTCAGAGACGTTGACTGCCTTGCGCGCCAGCACCAGGAAACGGGTGATGTTTTGCGTCTGGTTGGCCTGGCAATGCTCCAGCACCTGCAAACCATACAGCTTGCCGCCGGCTTCGCTGCCCAGCGCCGCGACGGCCGGTGAGTTGGCCTGCGCGACTTTCTCCATCGCCGCCGAGGTGCTCTCGGTGTACTCAATTTTCCACTGCGGATAATGGCTCAGGAACTGGCTGCACTGCTGGAACGGTTGCGGGTGGCTATACACCGTTTCAATGGCCTCAAGCGAGGTTGTGCCGTTCACCAGCACGCAGTGGTCGATGGGCACCGTCATTTCGCCGACGATTGACAGGCTGGTGTGCTGCAACAGGTCATAGACGTCGTTAATCCCGCCGGAGCTGGTGTTTTCAATCGGCACCACGGCGTAGTCGGCCTGGCCGGTTTCCACCTGGTTGAAGATATCGGCAAACTTCAGACAGCCGCTTTCGATGAACTGCTCGAAGTGGCGAGCGGCGTACTGGCGGGCCGCCAGGTGCGAATAGGAACCTTTTGGGCCCAGGAAGGCGATACGCGCCGAGTGCGGGTTAATCTTATTCAGATGCTGCTGCAGCAGCGTCTGCTGGGTAAGGACGGAATCTTCGATGATAAGCTGGAACAGACGGGTGATGTAGTGGGCGTCAAGCTGGTGGGTTTTGCCCAGCGTAATCAGGCGCTCCAGCAGGTCGCGCTCGCGATCGATGTCGCGCACCGGGCGGTGAGATGCCAGCTTGGCTTTGCCAACCTCAATGGCCAGGCCACGACGTTCAGCCAGCAGGCTCACTAATTTCTCATCGAGGGCGCTTATCTTATCGCGTATCGCCAGTAACGGGTTTTCCGAAGTCATTATGTTTGCCTTTCTTGTTATCAATAAAAAAGGCCCCCCGGTGTGGGAGGCCTTATTGTTCGTCTTCGCATTCTTTATCGCACGACGAAACGCCTCCCATTCAGGGGAAGGTAAAAAAGAATGCGAAGAAAAACGGTAGCAGTTTCACTGTCTGGCTAAATCCTTAGCGTAATGAGGTTTTACAGTACTCGTTCTGTTTTCGTTCTGTCAATAAAAAACGCGCCCGAAGGCGCGTTGGCGATACACATTAAAGTACAAAGTTCAGTTTACTCTTCCTCAACTTCTTCCACGAAGCTTGCGTCTTTCACCGACGTTGCGGCGCGACGGGCTTCCCCTTTGTGTTGCACCTTATTGAGCTGCCGTTCCAGCTTGTTGATCAATTCGTTAATGGCGGTGTACATATCTTCATGTTTCGCACTGGCGACCAGATGCCCGTTCGGGGTATTCATCGTGGCGTCCGCTACAAATCCCTGTGGCTCTTTAGACAGAATGATATGCGGGTTGATTAAGTGGGTTTGCCATTTTTCCAATTTTGCGAGACGGTCTGCGACATGCTGGCGAATAGCCGGAGTAATTTCCATTTGTTTACTGGTAATGTTCATTGTCATAAATTTTACCTCTTGTCTTTCCGTCTTGGTGATTCCAGCATACCTCGGATTTGGTTAAAATGTGTGATAAAGATCACATTATTTTGTCGCTTTTTGTCAGTGCATCCATTTTGTGAGTCAGGACAGGAAGAAGGGATTTTTTACTTGTCGGTTCGCGAAAATACAGCCATATTTGATAGGATGACCTGGCGCTAAACCGCTTCAGCAAATCATTAAACCGAATAAAAAAACGGCAGCCATCGGGCTGCCGTTTTGCTTTCTGAAAGTTTGAATCAGGACTGCGTGCTTTTGCCGTTGGCGGCAATGATTTTTGCCACTTTGTCAGCCTGCGCCGTCATCTGCATTTCACGGTAGGCGTTTTCCATCTTCGGCAGGGCGTCGCGAGTCGCCTGGGTATCCGGGAAGTTACGCATCATATTTTCAACGCGGTTCACCACGGCAACCCACGCGCCGCGGGCGGTGTAGTAATCAACAACGGAAAGTTCATACTTCGCCAGACGGTCTTTCAGGAAGATCAGACGCTTGTTGGCATCGGTGACGTATTGACTGTTCGGGTAGCCGCGCACCAGCTTCGAGAAGTCGTTGAATGCGTCACGGGCGTGCTGCGGGTCGCGGTCGGAGCGATCGACGCCGAAGAAACCTTGCAGCGCGCTATCGTCCAGCGCCATGTTGGTTAAGCCGCGCATGTACATCACGTAGTCGATGTTCGGGTGCGTCGGGTTCAGGCGAATGAAACGGTCAATGGCGGCCTGAGCCAGCGGCAGATCGGCATTTTTGTAGTATGCGTAGATCAGATCCAGCTGTACCTGCTGAGAATATGGCCCGAACGGATAGCGATTATCCAACGCTTCCAGTTGCGTTATTGCCTGTTTCCAGTTACCGTCCTGCAGCTTTTGCTGAGCAGTTGCGTAGATTTCATTAGGCGGACTATCAGGAACCTCTTCCTTTGAACCAGAGCACCCCGCCAAAGCCAGGCTCAACGTGGCCGCTGCCACCAGATATTTCATGCGCGTCATGACGTTTTGACTTTCCTCAAAATGTTTATACGGGATATTCACAGTTCCTGTTCCCGATTAAGACCAGCTACAATAGCACACTATATTAAACGGCGAAGCCGTAAAAACCCAACGTTAACGAAGAAGCTGTATATGGCACAACGAGTACAACTCACCGCAACGGTGTCCGAGTCACAACTCGGTCAACGCTTAGATCAGGCTTTGGCCGAAATGTTCCCTGATTATTCGCGATCGCGCATAAAAGAGTGGATCCTCGACCAGCGCGTTCAGGTCAACGGCAAAGTTTCAGACAAGCCGAAAGAAAAAGTCATGGGTGGCGAGTCCGTCGCTATCGATGCGGAAATCGACGAAGAGATCCGCTTTGAAGCGCAGGATATCCCACTCGATATTGTATATGAAGATGAAGATATTCTCGTCATCAACAAGCCGCGCGATCTGGTGGTTCACCCGGGCGCCGGTAACCCGGATGGCACGGTGCTGAATGCGCTGCTGCACTACTATCCGCCGATTGCAGATGTACCGCGCGCGGGCATCGTCCATCGTCTGGATAAAGACACCACCGGGCTGATGGTGGTAGCGAAAACCGTTCCGGCGCAAACGCGTCTGGTTGAATCGCTGCAGCTGCGTGAGATCACCCGCGAGTATGAAGCGGTGGCGATTGGTCATATGACGGCGGGCGGTACCGTTGAGGAACCGATTAGCCGTCACCCCACCAAGCGTACGCACATGGCGGTTCACCCGATGGGCAAACCGGCGGTAACGCACTATCGCATTATGGAACACTTCCGTGTGCACACGCGTCTGCGACTGCGTCTGGAAACCGGGCGTACGCACCAGATCCGCGTGCACATGGCGCACATCACCCATCCGCTGGTGGGCGACCAGGTCTACGGTGGTCGTCCGCGTCCGCCAAAAGGCGCATCTGATGCGTTCATCTCCGCACTGCGTAAGTTTGATCGCCAGGCGCTGCATGCCACCATGCTGCGCCTCTATCACCCGATCTCGGGGATTGAAATGGAGTGGCACGCGCCTATCCCGCAGGATATGGTCGATTTGATCGCTGAGATGCGCGCCGACTTTGAAGAACATAAGGATGACGTAGACTGGCTATGACCAAAATCATTGTCCCGGAATGGCCGCTGCCGCAAGGCGTGGCCGCCTGTAGTTCAACGCGCGTCGGCGGAGTCAGCGAAGGCGCGTGGGATTCGCTGAATCTCGGCGCGCACTGTGGCGATAACCTTGAGCACGTTGAAGAGAACCGCAAGCGCATGTTCGCGGCGGGCAAGCTGCCGTCGAAACCGGTATGGCTGGAACAGGTGCACGGCAAAGATGTGCTGCACCTGACCGGCGAGCCGTATGCTTCGAAACGCGCTGATGCCTCATACAGTAATACCCCCGGGACCGTGTGTGCGGTGATGACAGCCGATTGTTTACCGGTGTTATTCTGCAACCGTGCGGGCAGCGAAGTGGCGGCAGCCCATGCCGGCTGGCGCGGCCTGTGCGACGGCGTGCTGGAAGAGACCGTAGCCTGCTTCAAAGACAGCCCGGATAACATCATGGCCTGGCTTGGCCCGGCGATTGGCCCACAGGCGTTTGAAGTGGGCCCGGAGGTGCGCGAAGCGTTTATGGCGAAAGACGCCAACGCTGAACGCGCGTTCCGCCCGGTGGGAGAGAAATACTTCGCCGATATTTATCAGCTCGCGCGTCAGCGTCTGGCTAACGTCGGCGTCACCGCGATATACGGCGGGGACCGCTGTACTCTCAGCGAAAAGGATGATTTCTTCTCATATCGCCGCGACCGTATTACGGGTCGTATGGCAAGTTTCATCTGGCTGATATAACCTATAGAATCAAGACGATCCAGAAGGCAGATATTTTTTTCTCATAGACCAGGTCATTTAACCTTGAATAATTGAGGGATGACCTCATTTAATCTCCTGTAGCAAAATTGACCTATATATGGGAGGAGTCATGCGTCTGGATCGTCTTACCAATAAATTCCAGCTTGCTCTTGCCGATGCTCAGTCACTCGCACTGGGGCACGACAACCAATTTATCGAACCTCTTCATTTAATGAGCGCCTTGCTGAATCAGGAAGGGGGCTCGGTACGTCCTTTATTAACGTCCGCGGGCATTAACGCCGGCCAGCTACGCACGGCTATCGATCAGGCGCTGAGCCGTTTACCTCAGGTGGAAGGCACCGGGGGAGACGTGCAGCCGTCTCAGGATCTGATGCGCGTGCTGAATCTGTGCGACAAGCTGGCGCAAAAACGCGGCGATAACTTTATTTCGTCGGAACTGTTCGTTCTGGCGGCGCTTGAGTCTCGTGGCACTCTGACCGACCTGCTGAAAACTGCAGGCGCAACTACCGCCAATATCACTCAGGCCATTGAACAGATGCGCGGAGGTGAAAGCGTGAACGACCAGGGTGCCGAAGACCAACGTCAGGCATTGAAAAAATACACTGTCGATCTGACCGAGCGTGCCGAGCAGGGCAAGCTCGACCCGGTTATCGGCCGTGATGAAGAAATTCGCCGTACCATTCAGGTACTGCAACGTCGTACCAAAAACAACCCGGTATTGATCGGTGAGCCGGGAGTCGGTAAAACCGCCATCGTCGAAGGGCTGGCGCAGCGCATTATTAACGGTGAAGTACCGGAAGGCCTGAAAGGCCGTCGCGTGCTGGCGCTGGATATGGGCGCGCTGGTGGCCGGGGCGAAATACCGCGGTGAGTTTGAAGAGCGCCTGAAAGGCGTGCTGAACGATCTGGCCAAACAGGAAGGCAACGTCATCCTGTTTATCGACGAGCTGCACACCATGGTTGGCGCGGGTAAAGCCGACGGCGCAATGGATGCCGGCAACATGCTGAAACCGGCGCTGGCGCGTGGGGAGCTGCACTGCGTAGGGGCGACCACGCTGGATGAATATCGTCAGTACATTGAAAAAGATGCCGCGCTGGAACGTCGATTCCAGAAAGTGTTCGTCGTAGAGCCTTCGGTGGAAGATACCATCGCTATTCTGCGTGGCCTGAAAGAGCGCTATGAGCTGCACCACCATGTGCAGATCACCGACCCGGCAATTGTCGCGGCAGCGACGCTGTCTCACCGCTATATTGCTGACCGTCAGCTGCCGGATAAAGCCATCGACCTGATCGATGAAGCGGCGTCCAGCATTCGTATGCAGATTGACTCCAAGCCGGAAGAGCTGGACCGACTTGACCGCCGTATTATCCAGCTGAAGCTGGAACAGCAGGCGCTGATGAAAGAGTCTGACGAGGCGAGTAAAAAACGTCTCGATATGCTGAACGATGAGCTGAACGACAAAGAACGTCAGTACTCTGAGCTAGAAGAAGAGTGGAAAGCGGAAAAAGCGTCGCTCTCCGGTACGCAGACAATTAAGGCCGAGCTGGAGCAGGCGAAGATCGCCATTGAGCAGGCGCGTCGCGTTGGCGACCTGGCGCGGATGTCCGAGCTGCAGTACGGCAAAATCCCTGAGCTGGAAAAACAGCTGGAAGCTGCGACCCAGTCGGAAGGCAAAACCATGCGTCTGTTGCGTAATAAAGTGACGGATGCGGAAATTGCCGAAGTGCTGGCGCGCTGGACCGGTATTCCGGTGGCCCGCATGCTGGAAGGTGAGCGTGAGAAGCTGCTGCGTATGGAGCAGGATCTGCACAGCCGCGTGATTGGCCAGAACGAAGCGGTAGAAGCGGTATCGAACGCGATTCGCCGTAGCCGTGCCGGGCTGTCTGACCCGAATCGCCCAATCGGTTCATTCCTGTTCCTGGGGCCAACCGGGGTAGGTAAAACCGAACTGTGTAAAGCGCTGGCTAACTTTATGTTCGACAGCGACGACGCGATGGTGCGTATCGATATGTCCGAGTTTATGGAGAAACACTCCGTGTCTCGCCTGGTCGGTGCGCCTCCGGGATACGTTGGCTATGAAGAAGGCGGCTATCTGACAGAAGCGGTACGTCGTCGCCCTTACTCCGTGATTCTGCTGGATGAGGTGGAGAAAGCGCATCCGGATGTCTTCAACATTCTGTTGCAGGTGCTGGACGACGGTCGTCTGACCGACGGGCAGGGGAGAACGGTCGATTTCCGTAACACGGTGGTGATCATGACTTCGAACCTCGGTTCGGATCTGATTCAGGAGCGTTTTGGCGAGCTGGATTACGGCCATATGAAAGATCTGGTGCTGGGCGTGGTGAGCCACAGCTTCCGTCCAGAGTTCATTAACCGTATCGATGAAGTTGTTGTGTTCCATCCGTTGGGCGAAACACATATCGCGTCGATTGCCCAGATTCAGCTGCAACGACTGTATCAGCGTCTGGAAGAACGTGGCTATGAAACCACTATTTCCGATGAGGCGCTGCAGCTGCTAAGTAAAAATGGTTACGATCCGGTGTACGGGGCGCGTCCGCTGAAACGTGCTATCCAGCAGCAGATTGAAAACCCGCTGGCGCAGCAAATCTTGTCAGGCGAACTGCTGCCGGGCAAAACTATCCGCCTGGAAGTGAAAGACGACCAGATTGTGGCAGTGCAGTAAGTCACAAAAAGAAGAAAACGAGCCCCTCGGGGCTCGTTTTTGTTTAAAAACCAGGCAAAAATAAGAGGGTTGGATGAAAAATAGGCGAACGAAAAGTTTTTTCTATTTTATGCTTGCGGCTTCTCATTTTCTCCCTATAATGCGCCTCCACTGACACGGAACAACGGCAAGCAAGCCGCCGGGTCAGCGAGGTTCTCCTGAGAACTTCGGCGAAGAAAGCAAATTAAACGCTTGACTTCGTAGCAGGGTGGCGTAATATTCACACCCCGCGCCGCTGAGAAAAAGCGAAGCGGCACCGCTCTTTAACAATTTATCAGACAATCTGTGTGGGCACTCATAGTGACATGGATTCTTAATGTCGTCGGACAATAAATGAATACCAAGTCTCTGAGTGAACACGTAATTCCTTACGAAGTTTAATTCACGAGCATCAAACTTATATTGAAGAGTTTGATCATGGCTCAGATTGAACGCTGGCGGCAGGCCTAACACATGCAAGTCGAACGGTAACAGGAAGCAGCTTGCTGCTTCGCTGACGAGTGGCGGACGGGTGAGTAATGTCTGGGAAACTGCCCGATGGAGGGGGATAACTACTGGAAAC